>VGZR01000024.1 GCA_016872515.1 SAR202 cluster bacterium | reverse complement strand
CGAGCAAGAGGCTCCAGCTCCGGAGGTGCCGCGCCGCCGCACTCACCGTGAGATTTCCCTTGGCATCGACGGTAACGGTGCTGCCTGGTGCGAGGAACTCGACCGGCCCTTCTCGCCCCATCCACTCCAGCAGGTCCCACGGGTCCAGCATCCGCAGACCTCCGAGGGCCTGTCTTACCTCGGTGGTCAGCATGTCCCAGTGCTGGCCGAGGCGCTCTTTGAAGAGGTCCCGTCTGATCTCATAGGTCTCGTCGCGCTCAAAGTCCTTTTCCAGGTACTTGCGCACGGTGCGGTAGTCCCACTCCGTTCGCTCGCCTACCTCCCGATAGGAGAGTCCCTCGGCTGCAAGCTGTCGCCATTGGGCCAAAAGTCGCGATGTTGGTTTCTTCGGCATGGTGCCCCCTTGACAAAGCTGGAGATGCAGCGGTGGTGCACAGCTAGCTACAAGACCACATCCCTATCCACCGTCTTGAAGCGTTTGTCTACAGTTCATACATGTAGATACGTAGTTTCATGTTGCTACCATACTATCCTATGGCAGGAAAGCCAGAATTGCAAGAGGACTCGTTCACAAGGGGCTCACGCTTGCTCGCCCGTCTGATTGTGCGGGCCTATGTGCAGCGCATGGCCTTGCCGCCGAATGACCTGAACGTGGCTAACTCGGCAGCCAACGCTGCCGCCGACCAAAAGCCGGCCGCCAGCTATGGTGCTGTTGGCACTGGCAGGGGCGAACCTCCCATTGTAGAGGCGTCGGCTGATGGTGTTTTATCCAGTCGGGGGTGCATAGCTCCCGTAGCTAGCCAGTTCAATAGCGATGGACATTGAGCGATGGGCCTTACCGGAGCGGTATCGAGAGCGGACTCCGTGCGGCTATCCAGTAAGCAACGTCTCGAAGGAGGAGTGTGGCGATGACCACGAACGACAACGGCGTCCTAGCGCAGATAAGGCATTACCTAGACATGGGCCTAGCCAGCAGGGACATCGTTGCCAAGGGCTTCAATCCAAGCAGCGTCTACAAGGAACAGCGACGCTGGAGGAAAAGACAAGCAGCTCTGGATAGGTCAGACCATGAAGCAGGCGATGGCATGGATAGCGAGGAACTCAATCAGGCCATCGTGGACTTGTCCAGTAGAGTGAACGGGCTAGCTGAGACCTACCAATCGCTAAGGGGCTTCTTTGACAGAAACGGCGAGAGGCTGAGCTTCGTGCGGCAAGATGCGGCGGAGCTTCGGAGGATAGCCGGTGGCCTTGCCGACAAACTAGGAGCCCTGGAGGGTAGGGTCGAGGAACTGCGTCGGCTCGTTGATGCCCACGTGAACTGCAGGCGCTGCGGACAACCACACGCCCTTCACCGCTGGAATACCCCGCACAGGTGCTATACCTGTCCAGGTTCTGAAAACCGGCCATGGTGAGCCATCCTGGGCTGTGCTCCAAAATGCCCACCCCTTGCTCCCTAGCTCGGCAGAAGCGTACAATCGGGCGCACTAGAAGCACTTGATAACGAAGGTACCGCGACACGTACACAATCGCGGTTTGTTCTCTTTTCTGACGGCGCTATCACACAAACGTGGGCGCCTCGCTGTCCATGCCTACCCCTTCTCGAAGAGCTTATACCCTGGTGGGCCAGTTAGAAGCAGTGAAGCAAGGTGCCCTCACCTCTCTATGTGGCGGACGACGATTTCAACAGCGTTACAACCATGGTTAGCGCAAACGGCCCGGCGTCAGTATGTAGCTGGAGTCGTGGGCGATTGGAGGTCTTGTCATGTTAAACCCGGCGTCCCTGCATCGCCGCCTTCTCTGTCGGGCAACTGGCTGTCTAAACCCAGGTGGGGCAGGGCCTGAAGGTGGGAGCGTCGCCAGACGCGCTTTCGGTGTGCGTGACGACCTTGTCATCGCTGGTCGCCACCCTGAGTTACTGGAACGGTATCAAGGGCAGAAGTGTTGGTGCTATTCGTCCGGTTCACCGGGTTCCGCACCCTGCTGCGCGGTGCTGCCGGCGGTCAGCTGAAGGCCATCCACGAGCTCATCGCGTTCAGATGCAGAGAGCCATGCCCCGGGGTGCAACCATCGGTAGTTGCGCGGTGGCATCCTTCCCTCGCCGACCACGACTATGAAAGGTTCCAGCGGGTCGTCGCTCTCCCGCGGTAGTCCCCACTCTGAGAAGTTGAGCACTGCGCGCCCTTCCTGGACGTCGTTCTGGACCAGCCACGATACGGGAGCGATGTGGGAATACCACGGCCACACGGTCTCGTTGCTGTGGCAGTCGAAGCAGGCCCGCTTTGCCAGTTCCCTTGTGCGGGGACCCTGCCACGCGGGCTCGGAGAGCACCGGCGGGTTGGTGTGGTCCCTGCCGTAGGGCACCGCTTGGATCGCCAGGAATGCCAAGACCACCAGCGCCGCCAGTCCTATCGCGAGTTTCTTGATCACGTATGGCCGCTGCCAGCACCGCCCGTTGCCAGCGCTTCGGCTAGGTCTTGCTCCCCCTCACCATCCGGACCCTGTGATTATACGTGTCGGCGATGTAGAGGCTACCGTCCTTGGCCAAACAGATGCCGAACGGCCTGTCCAGCAGTGCCCTGGTCGGCTCACCGCCATCACCGGAGTATCCCCTTGACCCGCAGACGCCGGCTATGGTGCGCATGACGCCATCCACGCCGATGGAACGAACGCAGTTGTTGTAAGTGTCGGCGATGTAGAGCGTGCCATCCGGACCGACCTCCACGTCGTTCGGCCTGTAGAGTTGAGCGCTGGTCGCGGGCCCGCCATCGCCGGAGAACCCCCGCGCGCCATTGCCCGCCACCGTCGTGATGATGCCGCTGGTGTCGATCTTACGGATGCGGTTGTTGAGGGTGTCGGCGAAGTAGATGTTGCCCTGGGCGTCTATCGCCATCCCGCCGGCCGGCTCGGCAGCCTGGCCCACCTGCTGGGCGATACGCGCCTGGAGGGCCGAGCCGCCGTCGCCGCCATAGGTCGCGTTACAGGCCTTAGTCCTGTCTGCTTCCGTCCAGCCGTACTTGTTGGTGCCGGGCAGCATCATCGGCGGCGCATCCGTCCTCTCCTCGCCCACCAGGCACTGGCCCGCGAAGCGGGTGATGATGCCGTTGGTGTCAACTTTGCGGATAACCTGGTTTGCCTGGTCCATGATGTAGAGGTTCCAGTCTTTGTCGAACACGACTGAAGCAGGCAGGTCCAAGTCAGCTGTGGCTGCAGGCCCGCCATCTCCAGTATAGGCGCGTGCGCCGGTCCCGTAGATGTCCTCTAGCATCCCCGTCGTGAAGTCCACGCGTTTGATCTTCGAGCCGTGCCATGCCGCGATGACCATGCGCCCCTGCTGGTCGAAGACCATGCGCGTTGGGTGGTTGAAGGCCGACTCGAGGGCGGGACCTTCGGGGCCATCGCCTAGCCCCTCCGTGCCAGCCACCGTTCTTAGTGCGCCCTCAGGGGTGAATACCCTGACCCTGTAGTTGTTCCAGTCCATGAGGTACAGCTTGCCGTCGGGGCTGACCGAAAGGTCCATCGGCAGGTAGAGGTCTGACTCCAGCGCGGCGATGTTTTCGGCACCCCGCCCCGCGTTGCCGGTTCCGGCCACGGTACAGATCTTGCCCGGATCACAGTCTGGACTGCCACCGCCGCATGCGCTGGCAATCAGTGCTGCCAACGCTGCGACCGCGAAGAGGAGCGCCTTGCGTCCCTCGTTTGTCATGGTGAATCTCATGGTTATGTCCTCCCTACAGCGTCACGCGGAGGATGCGGCTGTTGAAGGTGTCCACGATGAATAGGTGACCTTCCTTATCGAACGCGATGCCCAGCGGCCGGTACAGGAATCGCTGGCGGCCTTTGAGGCCCGCGCCTTCGCCTTTGCCATCCCACACCATGGCGATGGTGCCGGTGGTGAGGTCCAGGGCGCGGATGCAGTGGTTCATGGTGTCGGCCATGTAAAGCCGGCCGTCTGGGCCAAACTCCATGTCGCTCACCGCGCTGAGCTGGGCTTGAAGGGCCGGGCCGCCGTCCCCGGCGGAGCCCTTCTCGCCATTGCCGGCGATGGTCTCGATGACGTTGCGGGCGAAGTCCACCCGGCGGATGCGGTAGTTCAGCCCGTCGGCGATGTACAGGTTGCCGTCGGGGCCAATCTCCACCGCTCCTGATGGGACTGGGTTCGACCCAGTCTCGAAGTTGAGCTGCGCCAGCTCTGGTGGGCCGCCATCGCCACTGAACCCTGGCACACCGTTCCCGGAGACGGTGCTGACGGCGCCGTCCGGCGAAATCTTGCGGATGCGTTGATTGCGCTGGTCGAGGACATACATGCTCCCGTCCGGGCCGAAGGCTAGGCCCCTTGGCTGGTCAAACAAGACTGTGTCCCATGAGCCGCCATCGCCTCCGTAGCCGGCGCCCCGGCCTCCCATCGTCCGCACGAGGCCGGTGTCCGGGTCCAGCCGCCGTATCTTGTGATTGTGCCAGGCGGCGAAGTAGATGGCACCGTCGGGGCCAAACACGAGGTCTGTGGGATGGTTCAGGCGGACGAGCTTGCCGTCCACGCCTGGCTCCGAGAAGTCGTTCCCCTCCACCGGCCCGTCGCCTAAGATGCCGCCGTACTCACCGACGACCGTCTCGAAGGTCCCGTCAGGCTTCGCCTTGCGGATGAGGTGGTTATTCCAGTCCACCACGAACGGAGTGCCGTCTGGACCGAAGACCAGATCGATCGGCCAGTAGAGACGGGTCTCTTCCTTCGGCAGGCCGTCACGGTTGAGACCGGCGACACCGCTGCCCGCCCACACGCACGAGCTGCCCGCATCATCGCTATCATGGTTGCACTTGGTCGCGGGCTCGCTGCCGCAGGCAGCCAGAAGCACCACGAAGAGCGAGAAAGCCGAGACTGCGATCCAAAGCCTCTTTCTCATACCTCCACGCAGACCTCCCTTTTGATTCAAATGCAACTCTTAAGGACCGGTTGCGAGCCAACCTTGCAGTCCGTGAATCCCCCAACACAAGTCAACGGCCCTTTCGGTGGGGGTTCTTATACCAGCGCCTTGTTACACTTCCGTTACACAGGGCAAAAGAAGGGCCGGTCTGGGAATCAATGGGGAGAAACGCGGGTCAGCACACTCCCCCGACTCGATATGCTCGATGCGGAAAGCAACTGGGCGCAGGCAGCGATGGATAGGGGCTTTCCTGTCGGTCAGCCCAAGACCTTGGTCTTCGACCTGAACGGCAAGTTTTTGACGGACCAGACGGACCAGTACCGTGTGAGGATTGCGACGAATCTCCAGGCCTTTTGGGATCGGATACGCGTGGGTACCACCGCTCGGGACGACACCTTGCGCGTCGCCGACCCGGATGCCTCGGCGGCTGACCCACAATGGAAAGGCTACCCAGGTTTCTGGTGGGAGAGTATCCCGGCTCCGTGGCTAGCTTCTTGGGCGGCCAGCGGGGGGTGTCCAAGGACGTTCCCCCGCCCGAGAGCCGTGCAGCCCTTAGCCGTTGGCGAGCAGCATTTCGTACGCTCGCCGGGTCTCGCCGGAGGGTTCGACCCCTAGCTCTTCGGCGAGAAAGTCCCTGCACAGCTCATACTGACGCAGGGCCTCGTCCCGCCGGCCAGTCCGCGCAAGGAGTCTCATGAGGGCGCGATGCGCCTCCTCTCGCCCGGACTCAACGCGCAAGATGCGCCGGTAGATGCCGATGGCCTCGTCCCACTTCCTCTGCTCCGTCAGCAAGGCGCCGAGAGTCCCGAGCAGGTCCACGAAAGACTGTCTCAGGCGTTGGCGCTCGACAAGGCACCAGCCGGAGTCGGGTTCGTCCTCGAAGTACTCGCCGCGGTAGAGCTTCGCCGCGTCCATACCCTCCTGGATACCATCATTGGTCTGCCCCTCGCGCAGCAGTAGGTACGCGCGAGCGGTCTTCCTGTCGAACTCCTCGGCGTCAACCCACACCACACCGTTCTTCTGGAGGTGGACCTTACCCGCCGCGCTGACCACTATGGAACGGACCGCCTGCTCGCCGATGCGGTCAACCAGGCTCAGCCGTAGGGAGTGCAACACCACCCGAAACAGTGTGCGCGACCGCTCCGCCGTCACATCGGGCCACAGGGATTCGGACAGCGCCTCCCGTGCGATGGGACGCTCTCTATTGGCAACCAGGTGTTTGAGTAGGGCGAGGGATTTCGTCCTGTGGAAACTGTCTTCGGCCACGGGTTTGCCGCCCGCCACCAGACGGAACGGCCCCAGGCAATAGACACGGAGCAACGGGGCCATACCGTTCGCCGCCTCGATGCCGCTCCCGGCAGCGGAGACTGCCCCGGCCGGGGAAGTCCTGCGCTGGCTGACGAGGGCGCTGACAGGAGCGGCGATTGCGGCCATGATGCGGAGCGCCCCGACGAGGTCGAAGTTGGGCTGCTTGCTAGCCACCCCCAACGCACCAACGCTGTTCCCGTGCTGGACGAGCGGCGCCGCCACGTACCAAGCCCGCGCCGGCTCTGTCGCTGTTCGTGGCCACGTCCTCGCAGCGACCAGCGGTATCTTCAATGAGCCGTGTGGAAACCCCACGTCCATGACGGCCCGTCTGAACTCCTGGGTCCACTCAGTGTCCCCACGGAGTCTCCTGGAAATGGACGCCGAGCCATCGCCTTCGTCCGCCCTGAGGATCTCCATGCTGTCGGCTCGCACGGCATCCATGACGATACCAAAGACTTCATCCAGCGCATCTCCCGGATGCGGTGCTCGCTGGATGGCGGACGTAACTGCTTCGACAGCTTGCATGGCCCGGTAGTTCGCTGCCAGGGTGGTCTGGGTCAGTTCCCGGCGCACGCAGAGACTGGAGGTTTGGCCATCGGGGCTAAGGCATCTGATGAGCAGGCAATCCACGGGCGTCTTTTTGCCCACAGGGGTCTGGACTTCGAGGAGCCTGCTGAAGGCCCATCCCGGCTGGCTTGACCAAGAGGCGAAGGGGCAGGACTCGTGGCAGGGGGTGCCTTTTCCAAGGTCAATCGCAAGGGATCGGCTGTAGCAAGGCTGCCCTATCGTTGCGTTCAGGTCCAGTCCCGAGCCGTTGCGCGCTTCGAGACTCGATGTCACCACTCGAAGCTGGTCATCCACCGTGACGGCCGGGTAAGGGAGATTGTCGAGCAGCCGTTCACCTACCCCATGCCAAGCCCCCGTAACAACAACGCTTCTTCTCGGCGCAGTATACCACCAGGACACCGTCCTGCCTGTAACGCCCGTGTTACGCCTTCTTCGTATGCTGAATATCAGCACAACCAGACAGATGGTGAGGAACGCCTTCCCACAAGGAGCTGAGATGAACCACGGCAGAACACGTTTCCTCGACCTTGCCCTTCTGACCTTCATGGTGGTTGGTGTCCCCATACTGACCGGGTTGCTGATGGCAGTGGCGGAAGACCCGCCCGTCGAGGCGCTGGTCGTGCTCGTTGGCGTCTTCGCGATGGGCCTGGTCTGGGCAGGGATGAGTTCGTTGGCAAAGTTCGATGAGCTTCGGGGATTGGGGTGGGCTGCCAAGGCCGCGCGGCGCACGGTCCTGACCGCAGCACCGGCAGTCCGGTTGCCAGCGATGGCGGGCGGCATTTCGACTCGGAACGGTCCGCTCACGCTCACCGCAGTGGGGGGCGCGGGCGGGTGTCCACGGGGCTTTCAGGCAGGCGATAAGTGGCTCGTTGGCAGAGACGGCCAGTTGAGCCCACGGCTATGCACCGCCGCTCTGGATGTTCTTGAGCCCGCGTTAGCCGGGTTCAAACAGAACGGTCATGCCAACGCTGAGCGTGTAAGCTGCACTTGCCCAGTGCGGGGGTATCAGCTTACGTTCGCCGTGTCCAGACCTGCCGCGGCCGCTTGAACCGCCTCGCTTGTGTTCAACATCGCTGTTGATGTAACCTGGCAAGCTCTTGCGTGGCTCCCCTGGGACTTGGTCCATGGACCCCAGCGACCTCCTGGGAGTCATAGAATCAAGGCCCCTGAACGTTCTACCCTGGGGAGCCGATGCTCTACCAACTGGCTGTACTCATCCATCTGCTCTCCGCCATCGTCTGGATCGGTGGCATGCTCTTTCTCGTCTTGGTGTTGGTGCCCGTTGCGCGTCGTAGCGCGGACTCTCCTGAGCGTGCCACCCGCCTTCTCGGACAGATCGGCCGCCAGTTCCGTCCCGTAGGCTGGGTCTGCCTCGGACTGCTGGTGCTCACAGGGCTGTATCTTGCCACGGACCACTGGCGAGTTGGGCTGGTGGATCTCTTCGGGGGCGCTGGTTGGTTCGTCCACGCGCTCCAGGTCAAGGTAGGTTTGGTGGCGGTCGTGCTGGTACTGAGTGCTGTCCATGATTTCGTCCTTGGCCCGAAGCTCACGACGTTGCTCGAGCGACGAGGCGAACCCGTGGACATCAAGCGCATCCGCCGCAACCGCAGCGCGGTGGTCTGGTTGGCCCGACTCAATCTATTGGTGGCCTTGGCGGTCCTCGTCGTGGCCGTCATGCTCACCCGTGGTTCTCCGCTCTAGACTACGAGAGCTAGCCGTGCAGCTCGCTGCACTTGGCCACTAGCACCCGGCAGCGCACCCCTGTTATCGAGCGCACCAGCTCAAGTCCCTCGTGAATATCTTCACAACTATTTCACGCCGCTGGCTTTCGAGTTCACAGTTCTTTCACAGAGGTGTGGGAGTATCTCAGCAAATACAAACGAGCTAGGCCAACAGCTTCCTTGGGAGGTTGCATGTGAGCGAGCTAAAGATATCCCGCCGAGATTTCCTGCGTGGCTCCGTGGGCGTCGCAGCCGGAGCGTTAGCATTTGGTGTACTTCGCAGCCTCGACGCTGAGCCGACGTTTGCATCGCGGGCGCTCGTCCCGACGTCGCAGCTTGGCAATCCCCTCGAAAGCTACCCCAACCGCGACTGGGAGCAGGTGTACCGCGACCAGTACTCCTACGACTCCAGCTTCACCTGGGTGTGCTCGCCCAATGACACGCACCATTGCCGGATGCGCGCCTTCGTCAAGTCCGGCATCGTGATGCGCTCCGAGCAGAACTATGACTCCGGCAAGCTGACTGACCTGTACGGCAATCAGGCCACCCGAGGCTGGAACCCTCGGGGGTGTGGCAAGGGCTACACCATGCACCGCAGGGTCTATGGTCCCTATCGGCTCAAGTACCCCATCATCCGGAAGGGCTGGAAGGAGTGGGCCGACGCCGGCTTTCCCTCACTGTCAGACACCCCCACTCTGAGAGATACCTACAGGTTCAACTCTCGCGGTGCGGACACCTTTGTGCGCGTCTCTTGGGACGAAGCCTTCGACTACGTGGCGAAGGCTCTCGTCGCCTCAGCCCAAACCTACAGCGGCGCCGAGGGTAAGCGGCGGCTCCAGGCGGATGGCTACCAGCCGGAGATGATTGAAGATACGCGCGGCGCGGGAACCCGCACTCTCAAGTTCCGCGGCGGCATGGGCCTCACCGGCGTCATCGGCAAGTACGGCTTCTACCGTTTCAGCAACATGATGGCCCTGCTAGACACCCATGTCCGTGGTGTTGAATCCAAGGACGCACTGGGCGGGCGGAACTGGTCGAACTACACATGGCACGGCGACCAGGCGCCCGGCCATCCCTTCGTTCACGGCCTGCAGACCTCCGACTGCGACTTCAACGATCTGCGCAACACCAAGCTCCACGTCCAGATGGGCAAGAACCTGGTCGAGAACAAGATGCCCGACTCCCACTGGTTCATCGAGATGATGGAGCGGGGCGGCAAGATCGTCGTCGTGTCTCCAGAGTACAGCCCACCAGCCACCAAGGCCGACTACTGGATCTCGGTACGTCCCGGCCTGTCCGATACGGCCATCCTTCTGGCGGTGTCAAAGCTCATCATGGACAACGGCTGGCACGACGAGGCGTTCGTCAAGCAGTTCACCGACTTCCCTCTGCTGGTCCGTACCGATAACCTCCAGCGTCTCAAGGCATCGGACGTCTTCCCCGGCTATCAGCTCGGCCTCAAGGAGGACGGCCCCAGCTTCGAGATCCAGCACCTCAAGCGCGACCAGTACGAGAAGCTGGGCGACTACGTCGTCCGGGACCGCGCCACCGGAGAGCTGAAGCCCATCACCCGCGATGATGTCGGCCAACAGGTGGCGGCCAAAGGCCTCGACCCCGACCTGGAATGGAAGGGGGCCATTCGCCTCGCCGACGGCACCCAGGTTGAGGTGATGACTCTGTGGGAGATGTATAAGGTCAACCTCAAGGACTACGACCTCGACACCGTCTCCGAGATCAGCGGTGCGCCCAAGGAACTCATCGAGCGGCTGGCCCGCGACATCGCGACCATCAAGCCCGTCGCCATCCACGTCGGCGAGGGCATCCAGCACTGGTTCCATGCGACGCTGCACAACCGGGCGGAGTACCTGCCTCTCATGCTCACCGGCAACGTTGGCAAGCCCGGCGCCGGTGTCCTCCAGTGGGCGGGCAACTACAAGGCGGCGCTGTTCCAGTCGGCGCCCTGGGCTGGCCCCGGCTTCAAAGGGTGGGTGGCCGAAGACCCGTTCAACCCCAACCTCGATCCGGCAGCTTCAGGCAAGGACATCATAGTCAGCGGACGCACCAAGGACGAGGAGCCCGCCTACTGGGACCATGGCGACCAGGCTCTTATCGTGGACACCCCCAAGTACGGGCGGAGGGTCTTCACGGGTCGGACCCACATGCCGACGCCCACGAAGTTCCTGTGGTTCACCAACGTCAACCTCATCAACAACGCCAAGTGGGCCTATGGCGTCATCAAGAACGTCAACCCAAAGATCGACACCATCATCAACCAGGACATCGAGATGACGGCGACGGCGGAGTACTCGGACATCACCCTGCCAGCCAACTCGTGGATGGAGTTCGAGACACTGGAGGTCACGGCCTCATGCTCCAACCCGTTCCTCCAGATATGGGGCGGTACGGGCATCAAGCCGCTCTACGACACCAAGGACGACGTGGCGATCTCCGCGGGCGTGGCCAATCGGCTCGGCGAGCTGCTGAACGACCAACGCTTCGCGGACTACTGGAAGTTCGCCCTGGACGGCCACACAGGTGTGTATATCCAGCGGCTGTTGGACGGTTCTACGACCACGTCCGGCTACAGGGTCGAGGACATCCTGGCCGGGAAATACGGCGAGTCGGGCGCGGCTCTCATGCTGTTCCGCACCTATCCGCGTGTCCCCTTCTGGGAGCAGGTCAAAGAAAGCCTCCCCTTCTTCACGGACACTGGCCGCCTCAATGCGTACTGCGACCTGCCCGAAGCCATCCAGCACGGCGAGAACTTCATCGTCCACCGCGAAGGACCGGAGGCGACGCCTTATCTCCCGAACGTCATCGTGTCCACCAACCCCTATATCAGGCCGGACAACTTCGGCATCACCCCCGAGATGCTCCAGCGCGAGGTACTGGACGCCGACATGCGCACCATCGCCAACAACAAGCTGTCCTGGGCAGAAGTCAAGAACACCCGCAATCCGCTGTGGCGGGATGGCTTCCAGTTCTACGCCCTCACGCCCAAGAGCCGGCATCGCGTCCATTCGTCCTGGAGTGTGGAGGCGTGGCATCTGACCTGGGAATCGAACTACGGCGACCCCTACCGCAAGGACAAGCGCACCGTGGGCACCGGCGAGCACCAGGTACACATCAACCCACAGGCGGCCAAAGACCTGGGGATCGAAGAGGGCGACTACGTGTACGTGGACGCCAACCCAGCCGATCGGCCATACCTGGGCGCTTCGCCCGACGACCCCTTCTACAAGATCGCCCGGCTCATGCTCCGGGTGAAGTACAACCCGGCATACCCCTACCAGATCATCATGATGAAGCACTCCCCATTCATGGCGACCGAGAAGAGCGTAAGGGCCCACGAGACGCGGCCCGATGGCAGGGCGCTCTCCGAGGACACGGGCTACCAAGCCAATCTCCGCTACGGGTCCCACCAGAGCATCACTCGTGACTGGGCGATGCCCATGCACCAGACCGACACTCTTTTCCACAAGAAGAAGATCGAGATGGCCTTCATGTTCGGCGGTGAGGCTGACAACCATGCCGTCAATACCGTCCCGAAGGAGACGTTGGTGCGCATCGTCAAGGCGGAGCCGGGCGGGCTCGGCGGCCAGGGTGTGTGGCTGCCGGCCACCACAGGCAACACGCCGGGCAACCGAAGCCCCTTCATGGAGAAGTACCTAAAGGGTGAACTGGTGAACGTGTAGGGGACACGTCAGCGCAATGAGGGTTGCCGCAAAGACGGAGGTTGGAGCCGACATGCCTAGCGAGTACCAAGCGATAGTCCCGCCCGGTTCGGGAGCGGCCAAGGAGTTCGAACCCGACGACCCGATGGAGTTGGTCGGCGTTCCGATTCCCGAAACCGAGACCCAACGCGTGGTGGACGACATCATCGTGGAGTACCTGTTCATGGGTTGGACGCCCCGCCAGGTGCTCTTCATGTTCCGGTCGCCCTATTACGGCGCCACCCACGCCATCTTCCGTCAGAAGGGCGACGCTTACATCAGAGAGCGTATCCGGAGCATTTCCGAACAGTGGCGTCAAGGCTGGATAAGAGGAGAGGCGCAGAATGGCTAAGGTCTATAACTGGCAGCTTGGCCGCGAGATGTCCTACCCCTTGGAGGGCGCCTATCCCGACAGGCAATGGGCCTTCGTCTTCAACATCAACCGGTGCATAGCGTGCCAGACGTGCACCTACGCGTGCAAGAGCACCTGGACCTTTTCCAAGGGCCAGGAGTACATGTGGTGGAACAACGTCGAGACCAAGCCCTACGGCGGCTATCCCAGGTACTGGGACGTCAAAGCGCTGGCTCTCCTGGACGAGGCGCACCAGAAGGCGAACATGCGGTCCGGTTGGACGGCGGGGGCGCGCGATGTCCAACAACCCTATGGCCTCTACGATGGCATGACGCTGTTCGAGGGCGCCGAAAAGGAGGACCCGCAGCAGGAGGTCATCCTCGGCTACGAGCCCACCGACGATGAGTGGGCCACACCCAACTGGTACGAAGACACCGCCTCGGCGCCCCCCAGCAAGCCCGGCGATATGACACTTGACGCGGCGTCGCTGCCCGAACACGGCGCGTGGTTCTTCTACCTCCAGCGCGTCTGCAACCACTGCACCTATCCTGCGTGCGTGGCCGCCTGCCCACGCCAGGCCATCTATAAGCGCCCAGAGGATGGCATCGTGCTCATAGACCAGGCGAGGTGCCGCGGCTACCGCAAGTGCGTCATGGCATGCCCCTACAAGAAGACGATGTACCGGCCCACCACGCGGACATCGGAGAAGTGCGTGGCCTGTTACCCGCGCATCGAGGGCAACGACCCCATGGCCCCCGGCCAACCTCTGGAGACGCGATGCATGGCTGCCTGCCCAGGAAAGATCCGGATCCAAGGGCTCGTGAAGATGGGGCCCGATGGGTCATGGGCCGAGGACAGGTACAACCCCGTCTATTACCTGGTGAAAGTGGCGGAGGTTGCTTTGCCGCTCTACCCGCAGTTCGGGCTTCAGCCCAACGGCTACTACATCCCGCCCCGGTGGGCGCCGCGGCCTTATCTGCGCCAGATGTTCGGGCCGGGAGTGGACAGGGCCATCGAAAAGTATTCCGCTCCGGACCGCGAGTTGCTGGCAGTCATGCAGCTTTTCAGGGCCACTCAGGAAATCATCTTCCGCTACGAGATCATCGAGGGGCCGAAGGTCTTCGAGGCCACCATCAACGGCAGGCAATGGGAGATGTACAACGACACGGTCGTGGGATTCGGCCAGGACGACCAGGAGGTCTGCCGCGTGAAAGTGGAAGAACCTCAATACATCCGCCCAGACAAGCATTACAACTCCATCTGAGGTGGAATACCCATGGATGCTTCATACCAGGAAGCCCTAGGCCGAAGCGCCACCTACGAGTATCTGTCGCTGGCCTTCCTCTACCCCGTTTCAGGGATGGTGGAGCGGCTCCGGAACGGCGGCGCCCGGTTGGCCGAGGTGGGAGACAGGCTAGATTGGCCCGACGTGGCATCGGCTGCGCAGAGCGTGTTGGACAAGCTGAGGCCGTTTGACGACGACGGGCTGGAAAAGGAGTACGCCGAGGTCTTCGGCCATGCCGTCTCTGCGGACTGCGCGCCCTACGAGGCCGAGTACGGCCAGGCCCATGTGTTCCAGAAGTCCCAGACCTTAGCAGACCTTGGCACATTCTATCGTGCCTTCGGGGTCGGTCTTAACGCTTCGATGAAGGACCGCCTAGACCACATCAGCGTCGAGATGGAGTTCATGCACCTGCTGACGCTGAAGGAGGCTTACGCCATCCGAGGCGCGCATGGCGCCGATAAGGTCACTCTCTGCAGGGATGCGCAACAGGCGTTCCTTGTCAACCATCTGTCCAACTGGATCACAGAGTTCGCCTCCCGGTTGGCACGGAAGGCCGGCAGCGACAGCCCTTACGGTGGCGTGGAAGAGATGTTGCAGACCCACATGAAAAGAGAGTTCGCGAGGTTCAGCTTGAACGCCGCCTCCGTCAGAGCGGTGCCCTCGGCGGACCAGCTGGAAGAGCAGCCGGCGGAATGTGGAGATGACGGAGCGCCGGTGTTGATGACGCAGGAGGTAATGAAGCGATGAATGTCCTGGAGAAGAAGGTTGGCCGCCGAACTGTCTTGAAGGGTGCAGCCATCGCGTCGCTGGCCTTGCTGGCCCGTCCTCTGGCGCGCTCGGGTCAGGTCCAGGCCCAGGCCACGACTCCGCGGATCTTGGCGGCGCTCGTGGACAAGGTGCCCACCGATGAAGCCGACCCAAGTTGGGACAAGGCCCGGCTCGTCACCATCGCCCTTGGACCACAGAATCTCGTTGTGCCAAGGGTTCAGGAAGCGGGGGCGAAGGAGATTGACGTGAGGGCGGTCTATGACGCCGACCGTGTCGCCTTCCTCGTCCGATGGAAGGATGCCCACAGGAATGTGGACCTGGGCACGGTGATGACCTACCGCGACGCTGTCGCCATCCAGTTCCCTCAGGACCCCGCGGCTGGCACGACGTCCTTCATGATGGGCCAGCGAGGACGCGGCGTCACCGTCTATCACTGGAAGAGCGACTGGCAGTTCGGGCGGCTCCACGACGTGGACGAGGCCTACCCCAACATGTACAGCGACTGGTATCAGCACTCGGGAGTCGAGGCAGGGAAGATCCCCGAAGCGTCCGACTACCTCACCAAAGGCCGCAAGGAATACTTGACTGCGGCGGCGGCAGGTAACGCGCTCGCCGACCCTCTGGCCCAGGAGAAGATCGGTCCTTTGCAAAAGATGCGCGCCGAGGGCTTCGGGACCATCGAACCCGACGAAACCCAAGATGGCCAGGGTTTCGGCGTCTGGAAGGACGGCGAGTGGCGCATCGTATTCTCCTTCCCTAGAGCGCAATCCAAGTTCAGGTGGGGCGAGTCGGAGACCGTGCCCGTTGGTTTCGCAGTCTGGGACGGCTCGCGTAACGAGCGCAACGGGCAGAAGGCTTTCTCCGACTGGCAGGACATGCAGTTGGCCTCACCCATCGAAGAGGTCGTGGGCGCAGAGCTGCCGCCTCCGGCGGAGAAGAGCGAGAGGAACATCCTTGGGCCGGTGCTGGGCGGCGTCCTTGGTGGCGCGGCCCTGCTCGGGGTAGGGGCTCTCATCGCCGTACGCATGAGGAAGGCACCCCCTGAGAGCAAGAGTGGGTAGGACACGTACACAGTAGGCAAAGGAGGGTCTAGCCATGAGATTCGGAGCGATGGAACTGGGCATCATCCTGGTGATCGTGCTGCTGGTATTCGGCGCTGGAAAGCTGCCCCAGGTCGGGTCGTCCCTGGGCAAGGCAATCAGCTCCTTCCGGCGTGGCGTGTCGGGCGAGGACACCGACAAAGCTTCGGAGAAGTCATCATCCACCCCGGCCAAGTCCTAGCCAATAACACGAGGGCGCGATGAAACCGTTCGATGAACTGCTTGACGATGCGGCGTCTGCGCACGGCCATCTGTGTCCGGGCCAGGTTCTGGGCGTGCGCATGGCCATGCTCGGCTGCGGACTCGTGGGCATCCACGAGCCAGTGGGATCCAAGAAACTTCTCGTCTATGTGGAGATAGACCGATGCGCGACGGATGCCATACAGACTGTCACCGGGTGCAGGCTGGGCAAGCGCACACTCAAATACCTCGACTATGGCAAACTCGCCGCCACGTTCGTGAACCTGGACAAGACCGAAGCCGTGCGCATCGTCGCTCGAGAGGACTCGCGAGAGCGCGCCTGCGGCTATTCCCCAGTGGGCCTGGACAAGAAGGCAGCCCAACTCCATGCCTACAAGGAGATGCGTGACGGAGAGTTGTTCAATACGGCGCCGGTGTCGGTAGAAGTGCCAGCGAGCGACTTCCCAGGACACCCTCTGCGGCGAGTCTTGTGCGGGCAGTGCGGCGAAGGAGTCAACGATGGCCGTGAAGTCCTCCAAGGCGACGAGGTGCTCTGCCGTAGCTGCGCGAACGGGGCCTATTACAGGGTACTTTCCACGGTACAGCGCAGCATATGAGTGGGCCACCAGTTGTCACCGTCGTCGGCAACTCCAACAGTGGCAAGACCAGGGTGGTCACCGGCCTGGTGGAGGTGCTCTCCAAGCGCGGCCTACGCATAGCGACCATCAAGCACTGCCCACATGGACATGACCACGACCATGAAGAGAGTGACTCAGACCGCCATTTCAATGCCGGCGCGGTGGTCTCCATCGCGAGCTCTCCGGGACTGATCACGAAGGTCGAACGCGTCGAGGGGGACAGGGGTCTCTCTGCTCTTGTCACTTCATTCGGCGGAGATATCGACCTTGTATTAGCTGAAGGCTTCAAGTCCAGTCCAGTTCCCAAGGTCATGGTCGTGGACGGCAATCTGGTTCAGCCCACGGTGGAAAACGTGGTGGCCGTCGTGGGAGACACTCGAGGGCTGCATGAGAGACCAGCATTTGGGTTCGACGATATGGAAAAACTTGCCGACTTCCTGCTCGGCAACATCACAGTGCCGGGCATACCCCTTCTATCCGTTGCCCTCGCCGTAGACGGACGCGAGGTGCCTCTCCGCCCCTTCCCTGCGGGTGTACTGATGGGCATGGTGAACGGCTTTCTCTCCAACCTCAAGGACGTCCCCGCCGACTGCAAGACGATCCAGATAACCCTGCGTCGCCATCTCCCAGGCACACGCAACGGGCACCCGCGTTCTCCAGCGAGGAAGAGACAAGGAGCAGCCGTGGATTGAGGGTGTCCATCCCCGGTGGTTGAGGTGAAAGGGATGACAAAGGCACAGCCATGCTGAATGTCACGAAGCTCTGGTGCGGCGCATCCACTCCGGGAGACGCCCTGCGCTATGGCGCGCATCACAACGGCAGCCGTCCAGAACCTCGCCACCTCCCCCATCACCGTCCCATCGTTGTCTGGAACCTCACCCGCACGTGCAACCTCTCCTGTGCCCATTGCTATATCTCCGCCATCCACGCGGACGATCCAAGCGAACTGACCACCAACGCAGCTTTCGGCGTCGTTGACCAGCTGGCCCAGTACGGCGTACCAGTCGTCTTGCTCTCAGGTGGCGAGCCGCTGGTTCGCCGCGACTTGATGGACGTAGCGCGTTACGCCGTGAGCCATGGCCTGCGGGTGGGAGTTTCTACGAACGGCACCCTCATCACCCAGGAGGTCGCACGACAACTCAAGGAAGCTGGTGTCTATTACGTCGGTATCTCCATTGACGGGCCTCAGGCGGTGAACGACAAGTTTCGTGGTTCCACTGGTGCCTACGACAGAGCTCTGCAAGGCGTTCGTTGCGCTCGTGCGCTAGGGCTCCGCGTGAGCCTCCGTTTCACGCTGACGGCTTACAACCACCGCTACCTGGGAGAAGTCTTTGACCTTGTCGAGAAGGAAAGGATACCCCGAGTCTGCATCTACCACCTGGCTTATGCAGGTCGAGGAGCGCAGATACGCGCCAGAGCAAGCCTCAGCCACCAGGAAACCCGCCAGGCCGTGGACATCTGCTTGAAACGTGCCGATGCCTTTCATCGCCAAGGCCTCGTCGTAGAAGTGCTCACCGTTGACAACCATACCGACGCGGCCTACCTGATGCTGCGTGTGGCCGCCGACCAGCCTCACAGGACTCGAGAGGTCGCTGCCCTGCTGAAGGCCAACGGCGGCAACTCCTCAGGCGTGGGGATCGCATCCATCGGCCCGCGCGGCGATGTACATGCGGACCAGTTCTCTCACCACCGTTCCTTCGGCAACGTGCGGGACACTCCTTTTGGACAGATTTGGGAGCAGGCTCTGGACCCTACCCTGGCGGGACTCAAGGCCCGGCCCCGCCCCCTTGAGGGACGTTGTTCCACTTGCCCTGTGTTGCCCATCTGTAACGGGAACCTCCGCGTCCGGGCCGAGACCCACTCCGGCAACGTATGGGCCTCTGACCCTGCCTGCTACCTGAGCGACCGAGAACTCCAGAAAGTCGGTGAGGACATGGCAGATGACTGAGAGACATACAGCCCACACTCAGGCGCAGAGCACACCTCCATCCGACCTTTCGCAGGCACCCATCGTCGTCTTCTGGGAGCTCACCCGTGCGTGCGCGCTTGCATGTAAGCACTGCCGCGCCCAGGCACAGCCTCTGCGCCACCCCCTCGAACTCTCGGCCAAAGAGGCGTACTCGGCCGTTGAGGAGATAGCCAGGTTCCAGCCCAAGCCCATCCTCGTGCTCACCGGCGGTGACCCGCTGATGCGCCGCGACCTCTTCGAGATCGCGTCTCAGGGAGTCGCCAGTGGGTTGCGGGTCTCCCTATCCCCAAGCGTCACGGCCCTGTGCAATCCAAAGAACCTGCGAAGGGCCTACGAGAGCGGCATCAGGCACATCTCCATCAGCCTCGACGGGGCGAGCGCGCAGGTTCACGATGAGTTCCGGGGCGTGCATGGTTCACACGGGCAAACGCTGCAGGCCGTGGCCGACGCACATGAAGCGGGACTCTCCGTCCAGATAAACACCACAGTCTGCCGCTCGAACGTCACCGAGTTGGACACGCTGGCAACTCTGGTGGCGAACCTCAAAGTAGTCATGTGGGACCTATTCTTCCTCGTCCCGACCGGGCGGGCGCACCGGCAGGACATGCTCTCACCGGAAGAACATGAAGCAGTGTTCCATTGGCTGTATGACCTGCAGAAAAGTGCTCCATACAGGGTGAAAACAACCCTCGGACAGCCGTTCAGGAGGGTGGCGTTTCAGCGGTCGCAACAAGAAGGCGCTTCCTTCGCCCCTCCTCCCGCCACTAACGACGGGAAGGGCATCTGCTTCATCTCGCACGTCGGCCAGATCTGCCCGAGCGGGTTCTTGCCGATCGTGTGCGGCAACATCCGAGCAACTTCCCTCGTCGAGACCTACCAGACACACCCTGTGTTCCAGGCGCTGCGAGACTCCCAACAACTCCAAGGAAAGTGTGGGGTGTGCCCGTTCAACCGTCTCTGTGGCGGCTGCCGTGCTCGCGCTTACGCGTGCTCTGGAGACTTCCTTGCCGAGGAACCTGCTTGCCCCTATTTGGCCGACCCGCTCTCTCACGAAGTGGGCTTAGCTGTAACGCCCGTGTAACGTGTGCCAACAAGAATGGACATGTAATTCACAAGTAAGGAGGTTGACATGACGCTTCCATCGAGACTCGGCTTTGGCATCTTCCTGGCACCTTTCCATGCCCCTTTCGACAATCCAACCCTGGCGCTGCAGCGTGACCTGGAGCTGCTTCAATGGCTCGACTACCTCGGATACGACGTGGCATGGATCGGCGAGCACCACAGCTGCGGCTGGGAGACCATCGCCTCCCCTGAAATATTCATCGCGGCCGCGGCTGAGCGGACCAAGCGCATCAGGCTTGGCACCGGAGTCATCCCTCTTCCCTACCATCATCCGCTGATAGTGGCCAATAGAATGGTGCTCTTGGACCATCTCACCAGAGGCAGGATTGCTCTAGGTGTAGGGCCTGGTGCGCTCAACTCCGACGGCCACATGTTGGGGCTGGACCATCAGACCGTACGAGCGCGGATGGAGGAATCGCTGGACGTAATCATGCGGCTGCTCACAGAAAAAGAGCCGTTCTCGCACAAGTCGGACTGGTTCGAACTCGTTGATGGGCACCTCCAGTTGAGGCCGTACACGCAGCCCCATTTCGAGGTGGCCGTCGCTTCGGCACAGTCCCCGACCGGCATGAAATTGGCGGGGAAACACGGCGCGACACCGCTCTCTCTTACCTTCGCACGCTCTCCCGGCGGGTTTTATCACAACAGCCTCAGGGACCTGTGGAACATCGCCGAAGAAACAGCCGCCCACTACGGACATGAGATGAAGCGAGAGAAGTGGGGGCTGGTGCAGCACGTTTTCCTTGCGGAGTCGCGCAAAGAGGCAATGGAAATAGCCCGGCATACATCAGGACTACTCCAAAGGGAGTACTTCGAAAACACCATCGGTATGGCTCCCAGCGACGGCCCTTCGGACAAGATCATTGACCGTATGGTAGCGGAAGGAACTTGGTGCATAGGCACACCCGATGACCTTGTAGAGTCCATCCATCGGCTTGATGACATGAGCGGAGGGTTTGGCACATTCATCCTTCTAGCCACCGAGGTTGGAACCAGGGAACAGATGCTGCACAGCTATGAACTCATTGCCAGATACGTCATGCCCAAGTTCCAAGGGAGCCTGGATAGTCTTCAGCTATCCCAGAGGTTCTTTTCCGGGATCAAGGGTCAACTCGCGAGTGAGCGTGAACGCGCGCAGGAACTTGCAGGTAAGCAGTACCAAGAAGTATCGGCGGGATGGCGTAGGTAGAGGAGAATTGACCTGAATACTTCACAGTGGCGTTGCGCTGTCCGGGGGTCGAGGCGCTATCCGGTTCGATGGCGATCCGATGAGAATGAGAGCTAGGCTGGTGGCTGATATGAAACCCTGGCTTGATTCAGCCTGAGGTGCGCCTGATGGACGTTTCCGGCATCGTCCTAGCAGGCGGGATGAGCCGCCGTTTGGGCCGCGAAAAGGCCGTGGAGCCCGTGGGCGGCAAGCCGCTCATCACCCGCGTAATCGACCGGCTGGCAAGGGTCGGCGATGAGGTTGTGGTTGTGGTGGGAGACCGGCGGCGCGCCGCAGCATTGTCTCTGCCCGACTGGGTTCACATCGCTGTTGACATCTTCCCCGGCAACGGTTCCCTTGGCGGCATCTTCACAGGCCTGACGAGGGCGCGAGGTCACTGGGGCATGGTGGTGGCATGCGACATGCCATTCCTCAACACCACGCTTATGCGTCACATGCTGTCGCTGCGGTCTGGACACGACGCCGTGGTGCCCGTGGTGAGAGGCAGACCGGAACCGACTCATGCGCTGTACTCGAAAGCCTGCCTCCCATATATGGAGCGACGACTTCGCGGCGGCGACCTCAAGATATCGCGGTCGTTCGAGGGCCTCGATATCCGCTATCTCCTCCAGAAAGAGGTGGACCTGCTCGATCCCGGCCATCAGAGTTTCTTCAACGTCAACACGCAGGAAGACTTGGACAAGGCGTTGGCCCTAGCAAGTCTCCCTGAGGGGCGTGCCCGTAGAGCCGCAAGGAGATGAGCGCCGCCGCTGTGTGGAAGCCAGAGAAGCCGAGATTCTTGTTGGGCTTGCTTCGGGGCGGTACCACATTCCAACGAGCTTGGAGACCATCTGTCCCCGGACCTAGTTATCTCTACATCCGCTTTGAGCAGCTACGGCCGTTCCCTTGGATGTGTGTCGTGCCCCAGTTGAGATTTGGACAGGCGGGCCCGGTGATCGGGCCGCATCATGAGATTTGCGACAACACCATGAAGCTGACTCTTGGCGACTTAGGCTGCAGCCAGCAGGACGGCGCCGTCGTGTTTCAGGTGTAGTTTGACTCTCCTCCATCTCCACCACACACCAGCTTTGGTGTTAACCCGGCAACTTGTCTGCTAAGCTTTAAGCCAAGCAAAGGTGGCGGAGAAGGTTCTGAGTTTCGTCCACTCAGGCCCACCAGGTCTCTGTCCTCTACCCACCCGAGAGTACGTCCCGATGTCATCGGGTAGGCATCAGGACTTGAGAGCGCGGACCAACAGGAACGTGGGCCTCCTCCGCTCGTCAAAATGCTGCGGGTGGTCGCGGAGCTACAGTTCGCTGGCAACCGGCTCGACGACACGTTCGACCACGAGTCCCGCGTTCAAGAGGCCATTGATGAACGTGGAGAACGTCCGGTGGACTTTCTGGACGCCGGGGACGAACCAACTCTCTTCACGGGGCCCTTCGTCGGAATAGTTATCCAAGCCCCAGCAGGTCGGCCCGCTCCCCAGCCCGCTCCCATCCACCTCCGAACCGATCGAGGGTCGAGTAGCCCGCGAAGAAGTCGGGGTCGTCGTAGATGTTCTGGGGCTCTTTCGGTGCTTCGTCCACGGACTACTCGCCAGGCATCGCAAGGCTTCCGGAACCCTACTCCGCCTTGACCGTGTTCGACAGCACTCCGACGCCCTCAACCTCTACCTCCACCGTGTCGCCCGCCTTGATGTCCTCTGGGACCCCCGGCGTGCCGGTCATGATGACGTCTCCTGGCTCCAGGGTCATGACACGGCTGATGAACTCAATGATGGTCGGCACGTCGTGTAACAGGTCGTTGGTGTTCCCCTCCTGGACAACGCGGCCGTTGATGCGCGCGGCCAGGTTGAGGTTGCCGGGGTTCAGATCTGTCGCGATGTACGGGCCGATGACGCCGAAGGTGTCCGACGACTTGGCTCGCCACCACTGCAGGTCGTTCTTCTGCCAGTTCCGCTCGCTCACGTCGTTGGCGCAGGTGTAGCCGAGGATGAAGCCCAGTGCGTTCTCTTTCGTCGCGCCCTTGCACCGCTTACCGATGACCACCGCCAGCTCCGCCTCCTCTTGCACCTTGGTCGCTTCGCGGGGCAGAACGATGGCCTCGCCCGGCCCGATGACGCATGAGGGCGTCTTGAAGAAGGGTTCCGGGACCTTCGGCGGCTGCCGGGTCCCCAGATGGCTCTTGTAGTTCAGGCCGATAGCGATGATCTTGCCTGGGTCACAGGGCGAGACCAGCTTGGCGTCGGCCAGTTTGTGCACCCTGTCGGTGCGCTTATGGGTCCGCCACGGGGCGTCGGTGAGCTCCCGTACAATGGTCTGGCCTTCCAAAACACCGTACAGAGTCTTGCCGCCAGATTGGAATCGCGCGAACTTCATGAACGTCTCCTCAGATTTCTAGGCCGGACTTGGCCCGCCACAGTCTATACGAAACCGCGATGCAGCCGCTACCGGCCGCGACGCGCGCCCCACAGCTCGACGTGCAGCCGCGGCGAGTAGCGCAGCCCCCGCTCCGCACAGGCTCGCGCCAGCCATTCGCCCCGCTCGCGGAGCACGCCCCGCGTCGTGCCCTCCGGCATGAGGACAACCCGGTCGGTGGGCACACCGTACCGCTCCGCCAGCCCACACGCCTCGTCCACGTCGCCAGGCTCCACCACGACGAACTTCCAGTACGCATGGGGCAGCCTGGCGAAGACTTGCAGCACCTCCGGCACCTCACGCCGTTTGGGCCGGTTGCCGGAGTTGGCAAGCTTCGGCGAGACGTTCCACTGGGCCACCGCGCTCGTCATCGTCCTGCTCGGCGCGACTGTGCCGTTCGTCTCCACTTCGATGAAGAAGCCCTTGCCATTTAAGGAGGTGGCCAGCGGCGTCAGTTCGTCCTGCTGGAGCAACGGCTCGCCGCCCGTGATGACCAGCCGTGGACACGCGAAAGAGGTTACACGGCGCTCGACGTCCTCGCTGGAAACATCCACCGCCTCCCGCTTGATGTCGTAGTGCTTCCAGTCCCAGGTGTACGTCGTGTCGCACCATGTGCACGTGAGATTACACGTCGCCAGCCGCAGGAACACCGACGGCGTGCCCGCCGAGACGCCCTCGCCCTGGATCGAGCGGAAAACCTCTGGCTCCCCCAACGGCATCCTGCTGACTTTCAGCACACCTAGGTCCTTCCTGAACTCGTCAAAAGCGGGTCTGCCACGCCCGCCCCGGCGAACCCCTTGGCCCGCAGCAGGCAGCTATCGCATGCTCCGCAGGGGACCGCGCCTCCCTCGTAGCAGCTCCATGTCTGCTCCAGCGGCGCGCCCAGCCGGACAGCCATCTTCACGATATCGGCTTTGCCCATGCGGATGATGGGTGTCTCCACCTCGAACCCGACCTTGTACTGTGTCCACAGCTTGCTGCCCAGCCGCAGCGTCTCCGCCGCCTGCACGAAGAACTCGGGCC
This sequence comes from SAR202 cluster bacterium, assembly GCA_016872515.1. Taxonomy (GTDB): domain Bacteria; phylum Chloroflexota; class Dehalococcoidia; order Lucifugimonadales; family VGZR01; genus VGZR01. The sequence goes on along the minus strand of VGZR01000024.1, from coordinate 7,551 downwards.
GGCAGTCGGGGTAGCCGCTGTAATCTATGGCGTTGGGCGCCATGTAGATCCGTGCCTGCACCCGTTCCGGCTTCATCCCTTCCGACTCGATGGCGTGGAGCGCGGTGCTCTCCAGGTGCGCCGCCGCCAGCGCCAAAAAGATGGTATTTCGCAGCGGCACGTAGGTGATGGGTACGCCGAAGCCGATCTCCTTGGCCGAGCGGCCCTTGGGAATGGGGAACAGGTCAGGCCGGGTCAACGCCGAGTGCCAGGCCACCTGGCCCAGGAAGCCGATGTCCACAAGGACATGCTCGACGCCCAGGGCGGACGCGACGCGCTTGGCACAGTCCACCTCCTTGCTGTGCGTCTGGCCGTAGTGGAAGGTTAGCGCCGTCAGCCGGTCCACCTGCCCTTTGGCATAGGCGGTCACCGTGGTGGAGTCCAGGCCCCCAGACAGAAGGCTCAGGCCGAAGGTGGTCATGGCAGCGTGGCGAGCGAGGCGTTCAGGGCCGCACGTAGCGTGCAGTGACGACGGTGTGCAGCCCGCCGCGGACGCGGTAGTCGAGCGTGACGGTCATGCGCAGCGGCTTCACGGCCTCGGCCAAGTCGTTCAGGATGTGGTTGGCGGCGTGTTCCTGCACGATGCCCACGTTCCGGTACGACAGCAGGTAGTACTTGAGGGACTTCAACTCGATGCACAGCCGGTCGGGGACGTAGCTCACCTTCAGTGTGCCGGAGTCGGGCAGGCCGGTCCATGGACAAACAGCAGTGAACTCGTCGGTGTCAACGGCGACCTCGGCGTCCTGGCCGGAGTACTCGTAGTCAAAGCACAAGAGGCAACTCGGGTCTATCCGCTCCTCGGGCTCGGCAACGGACTTGTCGCTCAAGGCTTCGTACTTCTTCTGGAGTTCCTGGATGGTGGGCATCGTTCACCTCGTCCGCCATTCTGTGTTGCGGCGTCGGACTCCTTTATATTACATTTGCGCCATGGGCATGAGAAGTGATAGACGCTGCAGCTCCGACTGGAGTCGCGAGTCGCCAGACCGTGGCCGCCGGGACAGGTAGCACCCCCGCTATCCAGGTGGAGGGGCTGTCCAAGGCCTATGGCCGCACGACTGTTCTGGACAGGCTCGACCTGGAAGCGTCGTGGAGCGAAGTGCTCGTCCTGCTCGGCCCCAACGGCTCCGGCAAGACCACGCTCATTAAGGCGCTCGCCACGCTTACCAAGCCCGACGCTGGCCAGGTGCGGGTCTGCGGCCTCGACGCTGCCCGCTCCGGCGCCGGCGTGCGGCGGCTCATCGGCGTCGTCACCCACGAGCCGATGCTGTACGCCGACCTGACTGCCCAAGAGAACCTCCGCTTCTTCGCCCGCATGTTCAGCCTCGACCGCATCGAGGAGCGCATCGCCCGGATTGCTGAGACCGTCGGCATGGCCGCCAGGCTCGGCCAGCGGGTCGGCACCCTCTCCCACGGCATGCAGAAGCGCCTCTCAATCGCACGGGCGCTCCTCCACGAGCCATGCCTCCTCTTGCTGGACGAGCCGGAGAGCGGCCTCGACCAGGAGGCACTAGCCCTGCTGGAAGCGATCATCAAAGCCCACGCGGCCCCCGGCAGAGCGGTCCTTATGTCCACCCACAACCTCGACCGGGCGCTGGCCCTCGGCCACCGCATGGCCGTCCTGTCGCGCGGCAAGGTAGCCTATCAGGAGTCGTTGAAGACTACGGAGCCAGCCGCGGTCCGCGCGGCCTATCTCCGCTACACCAGGGCCGCGACATGACGATTGGGCGGCGTACCGTTCGCGATTGGCTTGTGGGAGCGCCGCTCCTGGCCATCATCTGGAAGGACATCCTTTTGGAGACCCGGACGAAGGACTTTCTCGTCGCCGTCCTAGTCTTCGCCCTCATCGTCATCGTCGTCTTCAACTTCGCCGTGGACCCCACGCCGGCCACCGTCGGCCTGGTGGCGCCCGGCGCGCTGTGGATCTCCTTCGTCTTCGGCGGCGTGTTGGGCCTGGCGCGCTCCTTCGCCGTCGAGAAGGAGCGGGGGAACATGCACGGTCTCTTGCTGGCGCCGGTGGGCCGCGACACCATCTACTTCGGCAAGATGCTTGCCAGCCTCCTTTTCATGTTGGTGGTGGAAGCCATCGCCTTCCCCGTCTTCGCCGTCATGTTCAACATCCCCATGTCCGCGCCGGGGTTCATCCCGGTGGCGCTGCTGGCCACCCTGGGCATCGCCACCGTGGGGACACTGTTCTCGGCTATGGCGGTGAACACGCGGGCAAGAGAGGTGATGCTGCCACTGCTGTTCCTGCCGGTGGCACTCCCCGCCATCGTCGCCGCCGTCGAGTCCACCGGCCCAGCGCTATTCGGCGGGGCGAACGACGTCCAGTGGCTGCCCTTTCTTGGGGTGTTCGACGCCATTTTTCTGGTGGTTTGCTCGGTGGTGTTCAGCTTCGTCGTCGAGGACTGAGGCCGACCGTCGCAGCGGGTACCCGCCAGCTGCCTTTGGCCGCCCTTGCAGAGCAGTACAGAGGCTTGACACCTGACAAGTCGCAGTCTAGAATCGGCTTAGGATGATTGTGAAAAAGTTATCTATCCGCCAGGCCTGCGCGTGTTGCACCTGTACAGGAGGGGCTGAGGCAGCGTCCCCGGCTCCTGCATGCCGACACGTGCAGGCTTAGCCGCTGCCCAAAGTATCCGCGCAGCCCCTCATGCTCACCCAGCCTGAGGGGCTTTTGTTTTCCCCAGTCCACAAGAGGTACGGCCAATGGTACGGCTAGAAGACACGAAAACGCGAAGGCCGCTTCCCACCGCGGAAGAGGTCAAGGCTTTGGCTGCCCAGTTCGAGGCCAAGAGCGCCGAAGACCTCATCCGCTGGACGTTCGACACCTTCGGGGGCCGGGCCGCCTTCTGCACGAGCTTCCAGGCCGAAGGCATGGCTATCTTGGACATGCTGCACGAGGTTGACCCCAGCGCGAGAGTCTTTACCATCGACACCGGCCGCCTTCCACAAGAGACTTACGACCTCATCGACCGTGCCCGCGAGCGCTACGGCATGGCTATCGAGGTGTACTACCCCGACCACGAAGAGCTCGCCTCCATGGTCGCCAAGCACGGCATCAACCCTTTCTACCGCAGCTACTCCCTCCGCCTTCTCTGCTGCGAGTTGCGTAAGGTCCACCCCTTGTCTCGCGTCTTGAAGGACCTGGACGCCTGGGTGACCGGCCTGATGCGCACGCAAAGCTCGACCAGGGCCGAGACCCAGAAGATCGAGCGGGACGAGGTCCACGGCGGCATCATCAAAGTCAACCCCCTAGCCGACTGGGACTCCAGCCGCGTATGGGACTACCTTCGCGCCAACAACGTCCCCTACAACGCCCTCTACGACAGAGGCTACACCAGCATCGGCTGCGCCCCCTGCACCCGCGCCATCGGCCCCGGCGAAGACCCCAGGGCCGGCCGCTGGTGGTGGGAGAAGGGGATGCCAAAGGAGTGCGGCATCCACCCGGCCATCGTCCGGCGGAACGGCGGTAGCGCCAAACCCGGCTGAGCTATTCCCTAGACATCGCGTCCGTGTATCTGCGCATCCATCACTCTGCGCCCATGGACCGTTTTGCCCACGACAGCGCCGATGGGAGCGCTACGTAGGCACGGCTGACCTAACGGAAACAAACAAGAAGGGGAGTTCTGACGGAATGACCAAAGCCCATCTTGCAACTGAACCTGTCGCACCCTATGGCGGGAGACTGGTCGACCTCATGGTGTCGGCGGAAGAGGCGGATAACGTAAGGGCCTACGCCTCTACCCTGCCCTCCGTCCAACTCTCGCCCCGGGCCATGTGCGACCTGGAGCTCCTTGCTGTGGGCGCCTTCTCACCCCTCGACCGCTTCATGGGCAAGGCTGACCATCAGCGCGTCCTCGATGAGATGCGCCTGGCCTCCGGCCAGCTCTTCCCGATTCCCGTGACGCTGCCCGTTGACCCGACACCCGATGTCCGCGTCGGCGCCGACGTCGCCTTACGCAGCCCGAAGAACGAACTCCTGGCCGTGATGAACGTCGAGGAGATGTACGACTGGACCAGGGACGAGGCCGCTCAGAAGGCCTTTGGCACCACCGACCCCAAGCATCCCATCGTGGCCGAGATGCACCGTTGGGGCAAGGTCAACCTCTCCGGCCGCCTCCGGGTGCTCCAGCTTCCTGTGCATCACGACTTCACCGAAATCAGACTGACGCCCACCCAAGTCAGGAAAACCCTCAGCGCATTCGGCCACAAAAACGTCGTGGCCTTCCAGACCCGCAATCCCATGCACCGCGTCCACGAGGAGTTGACCAAACGCGCCGCCGCCGAGGTGAACGGTACCCTGCTCATCCACCCCGTCGTCGGCATGACCAAGCCTGGCGATGTGGACCACTACACGCGCGTCCGCACCTATCAGGCCCTGGCCGAGCGCCACTACGACAAGGGCCGCATCCTGCTCTCGCTGCTGCCTCTGGCCATGCGCATGGGCGGCCCACGCGAAGCGGTCTGGCACGCCATCATCCGCCGCAACTACGGCGCCAATCACTTCATCGTTGGCCGCGACCACGCCGGACCCGGCAACGACTCCAAGGGCAAGCCCTTCTACGGCCCCTATGACGCCCAGGAGGTGGTCGCTAAGTATGAGGCCGAACTTGGTGTGAAGATGGTCCCTTTCAAAGAATTAGTCTACCTGCCCGACGAAGGTCACTACGAAGAGGTCTCCAAGATCACCCCCAAGACCCGCACCGCCTCCATCTCCGGCACCCAGGTCCGCGAAGAGTTCCTGGCCACCGGTAGAACGCTGCCCGAATGGTTCACCCGGCCAGAGGTGGCCGAAATCCTTGCTGAGACCTATCCACCCCGGCATCGCCAGGGCATCTGCATCTGGTTCACCGGCCTCAGCGGCGCGGGCAAGTCCACCACCGCCGACATCCTCACCACCCTCATCATGGAGCGCGGGCGCCAGGTCACCGTCCTCGACGGGGACGTCGTCCGCACCCACCTATCCAAGGGTCTGGGTTTCAACAAAGAGGACCGCGACACCAACATCCGCCGCATCGGCTTCGTCGCCGCCGAAATCGTCCGCCACGGCGGCATCGTCATCTGCGCCGCCGTCAGTCCCTACCGTGCCACCCGCAATGACGTGCGGAACATGGTCGGCTCCGATCAGTTCGCCGAGGTTTTTATGGACACCCCAATCGAGGTCTGCGAACAGCGCGACGCCAAGGGCATGTACGCCAAAGCACGCCGCGGCGAAATCAAAGGCTTCACTGGCATAGACGACCCATACGAGCCGCCCGACCACCCCGAAATCACCCTCAACACCGTCACCCACTCAGCCCAGGAGAATGCCCAGCGCATCGCCGCCTACCTGACCGAGCGCGGCTTCCTGCGCGTCGGCGGCGCCGCATCCGCGATGCGCTAGCTGCCCTTGATCGGACCCTCCCCTGTTCATGCGCTTGCATTCGATGTGCATTGCGTGATTACAATGTGCGCACCGCAAGCCAGGAGGCAGTTGATCAGGGTCATGGGCCTGCGAGTGGACATAAGGGTCTTCCACCTGTCCGTCATCGTGCTCGCCGCCCTAGGGAGCGCGTGGCTCATGGCAGGCTGTGGCTCGGCGGCTAGCAAGACTCCCACCGAGGCCGTGGCCGCCGAAACCCCGACCGCCTCCCAGGCCGCAGCCCGGCCGACCGTCGAGCGGACGAGCACTCCCCTGCCCACCATCATTAGCTCGGTCGGCGAATGCGTCCTCGAGCCCAACGCGCAGTGCCCTGGCCTTGACCTGCACGGGCAGGATATCGGTGAGGTCATGTACTCCTACAAGACCGGCATCCGGCACGCCGCAGACCTGGAGGGGGCGAACTTCAAGGGCGCTAACTTCGAGGGAACGAATCTGTTCGGTGTGGACCTGACCGGCGGCAATCTGAGCGACGCGAACCTCAAGAGTGCGAACTTGGAAGGTGCATACCTGTTCCAGGCCGACCTCAGCGGCGCGGACCTAACCAACGCCAACCTCAAGTACGCCGACACCGACGAGACCAAGTTCGAGGGTGCCATTTTCTGTAACACCACCATGCCCGATGGGGAAATCAACGATGCCAACTGTTAGCCCCTTACGCGCGCAGAGAGCGATGCATCTATTGCCCCTCGCCCTATCGCTGGGACTGGCCCTTGCCATCGCCGCTTGTGGGAGCAGCACGCCTCCACCAGGTGCCCCCGGCGAGGGAAACGAACGTGTCCCGACCCCAACACCCACCCGCATCAGCCAGGGTGTCGTCAAGATGGGTTCCACCGTCGTGCCTGTCCCGAGCAGCGTGGGGAGTTGCGAAATCAAGCCGGAGACCCAGTGCCCAGGCGCCGACATGCGCAAGGCGGACCTTGGGCAGATCAAGGTCGGGCAGCACCCCGACCGCCTTCCAGCCCACCTCAAGGGCGCCAACTTCGAGGGCGCCGACTTCACCGAGGCCTTCCTCGAACGTGTGGACTTCACCGGCGCCAACCTCCGAAACGCCAAGCTCCGCGACGTCAATCTCATCTCGTCCTTCCTGTTCCAGGCGGACCTGCGCGGAGCAGACCTCACCGGCGCAGACCTGACTTTCGCCGATATGGATGAGGCGATGTTGGAAGGCGCCATCTTCTGTAATACCACGATGCCCAACTCCAACATCAACAATGAAGACTGCCCGTAGATGCCCGTGTACCGTGAAAGGAGAAGCTCCATGAACCTGCGACCATCGCTCCGGCAGACCCGCTCCACGATGCTCATCCTCGCCGCCCTGCTCCTCTCGGTTGGCCTGGCGGCCTTCGCCTGCGGTGGCAGGGCCAGCAAGGGTGTCGGCCTGAATCTCACGCCAACGCCGCTTCCCGCTTCCATCGGCGACTGCCGCATCGCACGCGACACCAAGTGCCCGGGCGCGGACCTGTCCGGCGCGGACCTGGGCGAGACCTGGGTGGGCCGTGACAAGATCCGCGATGGGGCCGACCTCAAGGGCGCCAACCTCGAGGGGGCCAACCTCTCCAACACCAAGATGCTGGGCATCCACCTGGAAGGGGCCAGCCTCAAAAACGCTAACCTCACCAACGCGTACTTCGTGAGTTCGTATCTGTATCAGGCTGACCTGACCGGCGCGAATCTGACCGCCGCAGACTTCAGCGACGCCGACGTGGACGAGGTCAAGACCGACGGTGCCATCTTCTGCAACACCAAGTGGTCCGACCGCGCCGTCAGGAACGACAACTGCCCGTAGATTCCGGCCCCCGAATCAAAAGGAGAACCCTATCGTGAACCTAGGACGCTTACGTCGAGTCTTGCCTTCGTTGACGCTCTTTCTGCTTGTGCTCCTCGTTTCCGCGAGCCTGGTGACTGTCTCATGCAAAAGGAGCGCGGTGACCAGAAAGCCGAATGTCAACCTCACAGCGACGCCCCTCGCCGCATTCATCGGCGATTGCAAGATCGATCGCGGAACGCAATGCCCCGGCGCCGACCTTAGCGGCGCAGACTTGGGCGAGTCATGGGCGGGCAAAGACCGCATCCGCAGGGGGGCGGACCTC
>VGZR01000023.1 GCA_016872515.1 SAR202 cluster bacterium | reverse complement strand
CTGGTCCAGTGGCGCACCCAACGAAAGGAGGCCCACTGTCACTGATCTACTGGACGAGTACAGGCCCTTGACGGCGCAATTCGGATGCGATACAACCCACGTGGCCACGCGGGCGCATCGCTACCCGCCTGGCGGAAGGAGAGCATATGCCCAACAAGCTCCCTTTGGGGAAGGTCCAGACCGTCCTCGGCCCTATCGAGCCGGAGAAACTCGGCGCCACCCTCACCCACGAACACCTGCTGATAGACCTACGGAACGTCGTGCCGACTCCACCCACTGGAGCGTGGCAGCGTGGCCTGTATGAAGCCAAGCTCACCTCGGACAACATAGCCTGGTTCAGACACCACGGCATGTTCAACGTTGACAACTATCTCTTGGAAGACCTGGATACCGCCGTCAACGAGGCGCTGCTGTACAAGCGGTCCGGCGGGCAGGCGCTGGTGGACGCCACGAACCAGGACATCGGCCGCGACCCGCTCGGGCTGGCTGCCATCGCTCAGCAAACGGGCCTGAATATCATCATGGGGGCGTCCCACTATGTGAATGTGGCGCACCCCCCTGAGATGGCCAAGTGGACGGAGGACGACATCGTCGAGCAGATCGTCGGGGACATCTCCATCGGTGTGGATGGCACCGACATCAAGTCGGGCGTCATCGGTGAGGTCGGCTGCTCATGGCCGCTCACACCCAACGAGCGCAAGGTGGTGCGGGCCGCGGGCCGAGCGCAGCGTATCACCGGCGCGCCCATCCTCATCCACCCGGGCCGCGACGAGACGGCGCCGCTGGAAATCATCGAGGTGTTGAGCGAGGTCGGGGCCGACCTCTCCCACACCATCATGGGCCATCTCGACCGCACCGTGTTCGAGCGGGCCACCCTCAAGTCCATCGCCGAGGCGGGCTGCTTCCTCGAGTGGGACCTGTTCGGGCGGGAGCAGTCCTACTACTGGGCCAACCAGAAGATCGACATGCCCCACGATGCCCAGAGGATGGACGACATCGCCTGGATCAGCGGCCAGGGCTACGCCGACCGCATCCTGGTCGCCCACGACATCTGCACCAAAGACCGGCTGTTGAAGTACGGCGGCCACGGCTACCACTACTTCCTGTCCCACATCGTCCCCAGGATGAAGAAGCGCGGTTACACCCAGGAGGCCATCGACAAGATGCTGGTGGCAAACCCCGCTAAAGCACTCACCTTCCATCAGCCGAAGCGCCGCTAGTTGACATCAGGTTGACAGCCGCACGAGACCTGACAGAAATCAGGAGGGGTGGCCCTAATCCAGGGCCACCCCTCCTACTTAGCTGCCGCTTTAGCGCCTTTAGTCTAGGGCATTGGAAGATGGCGATGAAAGGCTGGTACGCCCGGAGGGATTCGAACCCCCGACCATCGGTTCCGAAGACCGATGCTCTATCCGCTGAGCTACGGGCGCACGGCGGCCGTGCCTGGGGTTCAGGGTTTAGGGTCTTAGTGACGAGACCCCAGACGCCAACCCCTTGACGCTGGATGGCTTAGGCCGCGGGGTTGTGGATACACATTGGGGTGAGCGGAGGGATTCGAACCCTCGGTATCCAGGGCCACAGCCTGGCGCCTTAACCACTGGGCTACGCTCACCGTGGCGCACAGGGCATTCTAGCACACCGCGCTGGCGGTGCGCCGCACCCGCATACGGGCTTCCTACCCCTTCGCCAGGGCGCTGGCGAGGTGGACGAAGGTCATGGCGGGGGTGCCGGTGGCGCCCTTCGGGTTCCAACCCTTGGTCTTATCCGTCCCGGCGGTGCCCGCGATGTCCAGGTGGACCCACTCGGCGTCGCCCACGAACTCGCCGATGATCATTGCGCCGGTGATGGAGCCGCCGGCCCTGCCGCCGATGTTCTTGATGTCTGCCACGTCGCTCTCGTACTGCCGCTTGAAGTCCGGGTGCATCGGCAGTTGCCAGATCCGCTCCCCTGCCCGCTTGCCAGCCGCGACCACCGCGTCCACCAGCTTCTGGTCGTTGCCGAACGCGCCGGTGTAGTGGTTGCCGAGGGCGACGACCATCGCGCCAGTCAGTGTCGCCGCATCCACGATGCGCTTGAGTCCGATGCTCGCGGCATAGGAGGCGGCGTCGGCCAGGACGAGCCTGCCTTCGGCGTCGGTGTTGTCCACCTCGATGGTCTTGCCGTTCATGGCTTTCACGACGTCGCCAGGACGTTGGGCCGAGCCCCCTGGCATATTCTCCGTTGCGGGGACGATGCCGACCACGTTGATACGCGGCTTGAAGTGGGCGATGGCCTTCATCGCGGCGATGACAGCGGCGCCGCCAGACATGTCGCCTTTCATCTCGCCCATCTTCTCGGAAGGCTTGAGGGAGATGCCGCCGCTGTCGAAGGTGATGCCCTTGCCGAGCAGGCCGAGGTTATTGTCCTTGTCATCCGGGTCGCCGTCGTAGCGCAGCATGATGAACCGGGGCGGCTCGGCGCTGCCCTGGGCGACGCCAAGCAGCGCGCCCATGCCCATCTCCTTCATCCTCGACCTGTCGAACACTTCCAGTTGCAGACCGGACTCGCGGGCCACATCCAGCGCCACCTCGGCCATGCGTGTGGGCGTCATCGTGTTGGCGGGTTCGTTGGCCATGTCACGGGCCAGGTTCGTGGCCTCGGCCAGCACTTTGCCCTCCGATATGCCTGCCTCGAGCTCTTTTGCCTTGCGGGCGTCGGCCTCGACGATGCTGACCTCTTCGATGTCCCGTCCGTTCTCGTTCGGTTTCTTGTACTTGTCGAACCGGTACAGGCCGAGCACCAGACCCTCGGCGATGGCGCGACCGCACTCGCGGGCGTCTAGGCCGCCGATGTCCGCGCCGTGGGCGATGGTCGCGAAGCGGCGCACGCCCTTGCCGCGCAGGTAGCGTGCCGACTCCGCCGCCACCGAGCGCACGCCGTCCAGATTGAAGTCGCCGCTCTTACCAAGGCCTGCGACCACGACCCGCTCCGGCGTCATCTTGCCCAGGGTATGGATGAGCGCTTGTTCGCCCGCCTTGCCGCGGATTTCACCGTCTTCGATGAGTTTGGAAACAGCGCCGCCCAAGGCACGGTCCACCGCGCCCGTCGCGCCTCCTGGTTTCTTGACTCCATCGAATAGATTGACCACTACGGCGGCGGCCGCCTGTTGCGTGATGTCGCCCGCTATTACTTTTATCTCCATGCTGCCTCCCATGCGCTCCCGAAGCTGCGGCGAGCGCCCCATTATATTCGACCGCCCGGCGGACTTGCCACGCCACGCGCTCTGTTATAATCGCGGTCGGTCTTACCCTCGCGGAATGCACACCGAGGCGGTGAAACAGCGGTTCCGCCTTACTTGAGGAAAGGGGTATCCACATGGCTGGACTGAAGAAGGGCCGCAAGGAACAACAGCTCTTCGAGAAGGCCCGTAAATACCTGCCAGGCGCCAATCTTGGCAACCTCGGCGGCGACGCGGTCATCGCCAGGGGGAAGGGCAGCCACATCTGGGACGTGAGCGGCAACGAGTACGTGGACTACCTGCTCGGCTCCGGCCCCATGATTCTCGGCCATGCCCACCCCGAGGTGGTCAAGGCCGTCCAGGAGCAACTCGAGGACGGCACGACGTTCTTCGCCAACAACGAGCATGCCATCCTGCTGGCCGAGGAAATTTCCAAGGCCATGCCCTGTGCAGAGAAGGTGCGCTTCAGCAGTACAGGCACCGAGGCCACGCTGTACGCGATGCGCGCGGCGAGGGCCTTCCGGCGCCGCGACAAGATCCTCAAGTTCGAGGGTGGCTTCCATGGCATGAACGACTACTCGCTTATGAGTATCTGGCCGAGTGAGCTCAAGCCCTTCCCGAAGGCCGTCCCAGGCTCGGCGGGCATCCCCAAGGCCGTGCAAGAGACGATGCTCATCGCTCCGTTCAACGACCTGGAGACTGCCACCGCCATCATCGAGAAGCACCACGACGAGCTGGCAGGCGTCATCGTCGAGCCGTTCCAGCGCCTGCTTGCGCCGAAGCCGGGGTTCCTCGCAGGGCTGCGCGAGGCGACGAAGCGGTACGAGATACCCCTCATCTTCGACGAGGTGGTGACCTCATTCCGGTTCGCCTACGGCGGCGCGCAGGAGTACTACGGCGTCGTGCCGGACATCGCCGCGCTGGGCAAGGCCGCCGCGGGGGGCTTCCCGCTCACCGCGGTCGCGGGCCGCGAGGAGATCATGGCCCACTTCGACAACAACGCTGTCCAACCCGCCGACTACATGCCACAGATCGGCACGCTGAGCGGCAACCCCATCGCCGCCACAGCGGGCCTGGCCACGCTCAAAGTCCTCAAGCGCCCCGGCACCTACGAGAAGATGTTCGCCATCGGCGGCCAGGTCAGGCGCGGCCTTCAGCAGATGCTGGACGAGGCCGAGATACCGGCAACGGTCGCGGGAGAGGATGTCCTCTTCGACGTGTACTTCACCGACCAAGAGATCGCGGACTACCGCTCGACCTTGAAGGCGGACGCCAAGATGCCGGGCAAGTTCAACCAACTCATCCGCGAGCGCGGCATTTTCAAGGGCGCCAGCAAATTCTACCTCTCCGCCGTCCACACGCAGGAGGACGTTGACCGTACCCTGGACGCCTTCAAGTCCGCCATCGAAGTCCTTGGCGACTAAGCGGCGGGTCCTCGGGCCAGAGTCCTATGTCCCACCACCTCAGGGGGTGACACCATGAGCGCGGGAACAGGCGCGGTCAAACTCATCAGCGACGGAACGTTTCTTCTCGACGGCGGCGCCGTCTTCGGCCAGGTGCCGAAGGTGCAGTGGGAGCTGCATAGCAAGCCAGACCGGCGCAACCGCATCCGGCTCGGCCTGAACTGCCTGCTCATCCAGGCCGGGGGCCACAACATCCTCGTTGACACCGGCGCGGGTTCTAAGCGGCTCGACAAGTTCAAGGATTCCCTTGGCCTCAATGGCAACAAGCTGCTCAAGGGGCTGAAGGACCACGGCCTCGGTGCGCGCGACATAGACATCGTGGTGCTGACCCACCTGCATTTCGACCACAGCGGCGGCTGCACCAAGCTCGACCGCAGCGGCGAAGTCCTGCCCACCTTCCCCAAGGCCAAGCACCTCATCCAGAAGTCTTGCTGGGACGAGGCCGCCAAGCCCAACGAGCGGGCCAAACCCGCCTTCGACCCCGACGACTTCATGCCTCTCCAGGAGAGGGGCCTGGTGACGCTGCTGGACGGCGATACCCAAGTTGCGCCGGGGGTGAAGGTGAAGATGACCGGCGGCCACTGCTCCGGCCACCAGGTCGTGCTAGTGGAGCACGGGAGCGAGCGCATCGCCTTCGCTGGCGACCTCATCCCCACGCCGCACCACCTTCCCCTGCCCTGCATCTCCGCCTACGACCAAACGCCCAACGCCACTATGGACAGCAAGCGGGAACTCCTGGAGATGGCGACGAAGGGCGGATGGCTGGTGGTGTTCGGCCACGCGGCGGAGCAGCGGGCTGGCTATGTCGAGTACCGCAACGGCCGTGTCCAAGTCCAGCCGGTGGAGATGTAGAGCTAACCCACCTCGGCCCGGACCTCTTCTCCCCGACGTTCCACCAGCCGCGCTGCCGTGAGGCGGTTCGACAGTGGCACGCCGCTGTCGCAGACCACCCGCACGTAATTGTCGGTCAGGCCCGACCACAGGCCGTGCTCGCCACGCTCCCGCTCCTCCCACAGCACGGGCCGCGTCTGGCCGAGCAGCCCGTCCCGGAAATCGGCGGCCTGCTGCTGTGCCAGCGCCATCAGCGCTGCCACCCGCATGGCCTTCGCGTCTGCGTCCACGTGGCCGTCGAAGTGGACCGCGCTGGTGCCGGGCCGCGCCGAGAACGGGAAGACGTGCAGGTCGGCGAACCCCACCTCGCGGCACAGGGCCAGCGTCTCCTCGAACAGCCCGTCCGTCTCACCGGGGAAGCCGCAGATAACATCCGCAGTGATGGAGGCATACGGCAGTCCGGCGCGTACTCGCGACACCGCATCCGCATACTGCCTCGCCGTGTAGCGGCGGCGCATGCGCTTGAGCACCGCGTCACTGCCGCTCTGCAGCGGCACGTGGAAGTGGGGGCACAGCCTGGGGTCGGACCATAGGGCAAGCAACTCGCCATTCATCTCCTGTGGTTGGAGCGACGACACCCGTAGCCGCGCGATGTCCGTCTCGGAGAGGATGCGGCGCACCAGACCGGCCAGGTTGATGCTGGGGAGGTCGAAGCCATAGGTGCCGAGCTGCGTGCCGGTCAACACGGTCTCTTTGTATCCATCGGAGACGTATCGGCGAATCTGTGCCAGCACATGCTCCGGCGGCACACTGCGCTCTCTTCCCCGCACCTTCGGCACGATGCAGTAGGCGCAGACCTGGTCGCACCCCTCCTGTATCTTAACCATGGCCCGCGTCCGCAATGCTCGGGGGCTGAGGGCGACCTCTTCGGCTCCAACGGCGCATGGGACAGGCGACTCGCCGCACCGATCGGCGATGCGGCGTGCCAGGGTCGGCTTGTCGGCGTTGCCGACGACCAAGTCCACCTCGACGAGGCGGCGCAGGTCGTCGGGAGCGCGCTGTGCGTAGCAGCCCGTGGCGACGATGGTAGCGTTCGGGTTGCGCCGCCGCGCCGCGCGCAGGGCGTGGCGGGCCTTGCGGTCGGCGATGTGGGTCACGGTACACGAGTTCACCACGTACACGTCAGCTGCCTCACCGTCGGGGACGAGCGTGTACCCCAATGCCTTCAGCTCGCGGGCCAGGGCGGCCGAATCCGCCTGGTTCAGCTTGCAGCCGTGGGTTTCGATGGCAACGGTGGCGGCTACGCGCGGGGCAGGTGAGGCCATGCCACGTATCTTACCCCGTAACGAGTGCCGCGTCAGTACGAGGGTGTGGCGGTTGCGATGTTGCTTGGGTACCTAGAACCACGAGGCATGGACGCTGGGAAGATAGCTGATACATTGTGCGCGGTCTTGACTTTGGCGTACTTCGCTGGTTGGCGCCACCTTTGGCTCGCAGAAGCAGCTAATCTGGCTAAGGGGAACCGTCCCCATCTTGCTATAATGCACCGTTCGACTTGAACATTTCTTGAACATCGGCCAATTCGCTCATACATCGCAGACCTTGTTCAAGAAAGGAGTGGTATGAAGAATCGCGTAGCCGTAACCGGCATCGGCATCGTCAGTCCCTTGGGTCTGGACGTCAAGACCTCTTGGGACGGCCTGGCTGCCGGGCGCTCTGGGGTGGACCGTATCACAGCCTTCCCGCTGGATGGCCTGGAGACTACCATCGCGGCGGAGGTGAGGGGGTTCGACCCTGCGGCCTATGTGGGGCCGAAAGAAGCCCGGCGCATGGACCGGTTCGTGCAACTCGCCGCCGCTGCCACATTCGAGGCGGTCACGACCTCCGGCCTGAAGATAGATGCCACCAACAGCGGCCGCGTTTCCGTGATGATTGCCAGCGGCATCGGCGGCATCATCACCCTGGCCGAGCAGATCGGCGTTCTCAAGGAGAAGGGCCCCTCCCGCGTTAGCCCCTTCCTGGTGCCCATGATGCTGCCCGACATGGCATCGGGCCGCGTCTCGATGCTTGTCGGGGCCAAGGGGCCGTGCGTCGCCACCGTCTCGGCCTGCGCCAGCGGCGCCGACGCCATCGGCTATGCCTTTGAGATGCTACAGTGGGGCGACGTGGATGCGGTCATCGCGGGCGGCAGCGAGGCGGCCATCTGCCCCATCGGCGTGGCGGGCTTCAACGCCTGCCAGGCACTCTCCAAGCGCAACGACGAGCCGCAGAAGGCCTCACGGCCCTTCGACGCGCAGCGCGACGGCTTCGTGCTCGGCGAGGGCGCCGGCATCCTCATCATGGAGACGATGGAACACGCTGTGGCCCGCAACGCCAACGTGCTCGCCGAGGTGGTCGGCTACGGCGCCACCGCGGACGCCCACCATATCACCCAGCCCGCTCCCGAGGGCGAGGGCGGTGCCAGAGCCATGAAGCACGCCCTCCAGGTCGCCGGCCTCCAGCCCGAGGAGATTGACTACATCAACGCGCACGGCACCTCCACGCCCATGAACGACAAGTTCGAGACGATGGCCATGAAGACCGTCTTCGGCGAGGAGGCCTACAAGATCCCCATCAGCTCTACCAAATCCATGACCGGCCACCTCCTCGGCGCGTCCGGCGCGCTGGAGGCGGCTGTATGTGTGCTAGCCATCCGGCATGGCATCATCCCACCCACCATCAACCTGGAGAACCCCGACCCCGATTGCGACCTCGACTACACGCCCAACCTGGCCAAACGCGGCCAGGTGCGCACGGCCATGAGCAACTCCTTCGGCTTCGGCGGCCACAACGCGTCGCTTATCTTCCAGGCCCCGCAGAACTGAAGCTGGGCCGCGTCGCGTGACCCAGAGGCGGATGGATACGGCAGCCAGGCCCTGGCGGGCAAGGCCCGCGCCGCCCCCGGGTTTCGCCGACTCCCTCGGCCTCTCGCCTTTTTACGCGCACCTTCTGTACAACCGCGGCGTCCGCAGCCTGGACGACGTGGAGACCTACCTGGCTGGCGACCGCCGCCACCTCCACGATCCCATGCTGCTGCCCGACATGACCGCCGCCGTAGGCCGCCTCGCCTTGGCGCTGGAGCGGCGCGAGGCCATCGCGGTGTACGGCGACTTCGATACCGACGGCGTCACGGGGACGGCCCTGCTGTGCCAGGCGCTGCGCGAGCTGGGGGCCGCTCCCCTGCCCTACATCCCCGACCGCACCGACGAGGGCCACGGCCTGAACGCGCCTGCCGTGCGCGGCCTCCGGGAGCGCGGCGCGACCGTGCTCGTCACCGTGGACTGCGGCACTGCGTCCGGAGATGAGATCGCCCTCGCCTCGTCTCTGGGCATGGATACCATCGTCACCGACCACCACAGCCCGCCAGCAGGATTGCCGTCGCCCGTCGCCTTGGTCAACCCGCACCGTGAAGACGCGACGTACCCATACGACGGACTGACCGGCGCGGGCCTCGCCTTCAAGCTGGCCGGGGCGCTATTCGCCCGGCTGGGCCGCCCGTGGCCGGGCCATCTGCTGGAGTTGGCCGCCCTCGGCACCGTGGCCGACGTCGCCCAGCTTACCGGAGAGAACCGCCACATCGTCAAGCTCGGCCTGGAGCGGCTCCGTCAGACCAGAAACACAGGTATCAGGGCGCTCGCCGCTGCTGCCAAAGCCCGGCTCGATACCCTCGACACGGAGGCGCTTTCCTTCAACATCGTCCCCCGGCTCAACGCGGCCGGGCGGCTTGGCGATGCCAGCGTGAGCCTCAGGCTGCTGACCACGGCCGACCCTGGCGAGGCCGCCGCCATCGCCGCCACCCTCGACCAGATGAACGCTCGCCGCCAGCAGCTCACCGAGGACAGTATGGCCCAGGCCAGGCGGCAAGTCGAGGAGCAAAACCAAGCGGGGATGCCCGTCATCTTCGTTAGCAGGCCCGACTGGCTGCCCGGCCTCCTCGGCCTCATCGCGGGCAGGCTGGCCGAGCAGCACCACCGGCCTGCCGTGGCCATGCTCATGGAGAGCAACACTTGCCGCGCCAGCGTCCGCAGCATCCCCGGCCTCGACATCATCGCCGCTCTCAACGACACCGGTGCGCCGTTCGTGCGCCTCGGCGGCCACCCCAAGGCGGCGGGTTTCACCATCGCCACCGCCGACTTGGAGCCGTTCCAGCATTCGCTCGCCGCCATCGTCCGCGGGCGCCTCGACGGCCAGGCGGGCGGGCCTTTCCTCGACTATGACTGCGAAGTCGCCCTGGGGCTGGTGGACCACAACACCGTCGCCTTCGTCCAGTCGCTCGCCCCCTTCGGCGCAGGCAACCCTGAACCCCTGTTCGTCAGCCGTGGCGCCCGCGTGGTGGACGCGCGGCTCGTCGGCGCCGACGGCAAGCATCTCAAGATGCGCGTCAGCCAGGGAGGCGGCATCCTGGACGCCATCGCCTTCCGCCAGGGGCCGCGTTACGCCTTCTTGCCCAGACAGGTGGACCTGCTCTACACCGTCGGCCTTGACGACTGGAGCGGCCAGCCACGACTGCAGCTCCAAGTGGTGGACTTCCGCCAACCGGGGTAAGACGTCCCCGCTATGCCCGCTGGCCGCGCTCCCGGCGTCGGCGCTCGGCGCGAGAGCCGTGCGGCTTGGCGGCCTCAACGACGGCCGTCTCCTCCGCAGTCCGCGGCACCCACCGCGCCTTCCAGGCAAGCAGCGGCACCGTGATGGCCAGGACGAGCAGCGCGATGTAGTGCGCCTCTTGCATCCCCAGCGCCCATATCTTGTCCTCACGGGCGAAGGTCACCGCGAAGCGGCCCAGCGCGTAGAGCGCCAGGTACAGAGCGAACAACATGCCGGCCGGCTGGAGTCTGCCCCGAAGGTTCCAGACGACGGCCAGCGCAATCATGTTCCACAGTATCTCGTAGGCGATGACGGGCTGCACGGACACGCCGATGCCGTTAGCGCAGTTCGCGGCAAGGCTCTGCGGGTGCGTCCACGTGAACCCAATGAACCAGTCGGTGGCCTTGGCGCAGTGCTCGCCGTTGGCGATGTCGCCGAGCCGCCCGATGGTCTGCGCCACCAGCATGGCCGGCGCCGTCAGGTCGGCGATGAGGCCGATGGGATGCTTGGCGATACGCGCGTAGATGACGCCGCCGATGAAGCCGCCCAGGATGCCGCCCCACACGCCGACGCCGCCGCTCCAGATGGCGAACATCTGGCCCACGTTGCCGGAGTACAGGCCCCAGTGGTCTATGACGTGGACGACCCGCGCGCCGATGAAGCCGCCGATGATGGCCCACAGCGCGATGGAGTAGATGGTGTCCGAGGACACGCCCTTCATCGGCCCCCACCGGCCCACGAGGTACACCGCCGCGGCCACGCCCAGGAAGCTGAACAGGCCGTGCCAGGCGATGACCCAGTCTATGCCAGCCTTTGCCGATACTAAGTTCGGGCCGATGCCGATCTCAATCATCCGTTGTCCCCTACCCTCAACTCTGTTCCCTTACCCCATCACAGTCCGGCGGATTCTACGAACGTGCGCATCCGGTGTCAAGGACGCGCACGGGCTCCGGAGGCCCTCGGACCGTGTGGTAGAATTGAAGGATACCATGTACGACGCAGTTGATGGTTTCCTTGGCCACATGAAGGTTGAGCGTGGCGTCTCCCCCCATACCCTGTCCGCGTACCGCAACGACCTCAGGCAGCTCGCCGGCTTCCTCACCAAGCCCTCCAAGGGACGCAGCCGCCGGTCCGACTGGGGCCAGGTGGACGAGCAGGACCTGACCGCCTACGTGCTCATGCTCCATAGCAGCGGCTACTCCGACGCCACCCGCGCCCGCAAGGTGGCCTCCGCCCGTTCGTTCTTCGGCTTCCTCCACGACGAGGGCGCCATCCCCAAAGACCCCACCGAGTACCTCAAATCGCCACGCCTGGGCCGCTCGCTGCCCAGCGCCCTCACCATCGAGGAGATGGAGAAGCTGCTAGAGTCTCCCAACGGCTCGGCGCCGGAGGCGTGGCGAGACCGCGCCATGCTCGAACTGCTCTACGCCTGCGGGATGCGCGTCTCCGAACTCGTCTCGCTCGACGTGGACGCCGTGGACCTGCAGGAGGGGTTCGTCCGCTGCTTCGGCAAGGGCGCAAAGGAGCGCATCATCCCCATCCACCCCGATGCCGTGAACATCCTGAACGGCTATATCAATCAGGCCCGGCCCCGGCTGGCGTCGGCCAAGTCGGGCAAGGCGTTGTTCCTCAACCACCGGGGCGCGCGGCTCACGCGCCAGGGCTTCTGGCTGCTGCTGAAGGCCCACGCCAAGCATGCGAGCATCGCCGCCAAGGTGTCGCCGCACACCCTTCGCCACAGCTTCGCTACGCACCTGCTGCGGGGTGGCGCTCCGCTACGTCACGTCCAGGAGTTGCTGGGCCATGCCAGCATCACCACCACGCAGGTGTATACTCATCTGACAAGCGAACACGTCAGGAGCGAATACGACGAGGCCCACCCCAGAGCTGGCGCGGCCTAGACCTTAAGGAGAGGCATCCATGGGAGACCGAGGAGACAAGATCGCGGCCAGGCAGGCCGAACTCAGCAGGCGCAAGCGCCGCGACAAGCAGCCGCCCGTCCCCGCGGGGAGCGTTACCCCGCCGCAGACCGC
The DNA here is from genome assembly GCA_016872515.1 of SAR202 cluster bacterium. Classification (GTDB taxonomy): domain Bacteria; phylum Chloroflexota; class Dehalococcoidia; order Lucifugimonadales; family VGZR01; genus VGZR01. The sequence goes on along the minus strand of VGZR01000023.1, from coordinate 19,812 downwards.
CACCGGCGGCAGCTCCAATCCCGCATCTCCCGCCGCCGCTCAGCCTGCCCAGGCGGCTCCGACGGTACGCCCAGCCGCCAGGCCGTTTGTCGTCCGCAGGTCCAAGGGGGTGGGAGCCACCGATGTCGCACCGGCCTACCCTTACCTCAAGTCGGAGCTGCGCAACATCGGCATCATCATGGTTGGCCTCGCCGCCATCCTCATCGCCCTCACCTTCGTTTTGCGGTAGACCTGACGCTTGAAAAGGGCCATGTAGGGGCGCGCGGCCGTGCGTCCCTTTTCCACGAGCCGTAGCCATCTCGCAGCGGTTACAATCTCCTTATGGTCGTGCAGCAGTTCGCCGAACGCCTCAAGGCCGCTCCCACCAAGCCCGGCGTGTACATCATGCGCGACGCCAAGGGCCGCGTCCTCTACGTCGGCAAGGCGGCCAGCCTCCGCGACCGGCTCCGCTCCTACTTCTCCAGCCCCTCGGGCCAGGCCCCCAAGGTCGTCAGCCTCGTCCAGCACATCGCCGACTTCGAGTACATCACCACCGAGTCTGAGCAGGAGGCGCTGCTCCTCGAGTGCAACCTCATCAAGCGCCACAAGCCGACCTACAACGCTCGCCTCAAGGACGACAAGAGCTACCCCTACATCAAGATAGACGTCTCCGAGGAGTTCCCCCAGGTCTATATCACCCGCCGCGTCCACAAGGACGGCGCTCGCTACTACGGCCCCTTCGCCAGCGCCGGCAGCGTTCGCAGCACCCTCGCCCTCCTCAAGAAGCTGTTCCCCTACCGCTCCTGCACCAAGGTCATTACCGGCACTGACCCGCGCCCGTGCCTCGACTTCTACATCCGCCGCTGCGTCGGCCCGTGCATCGGCGCCGTGGACAAGGCGCAGTACCGCCAGGTCATAGACCAGGTCTCCCTGTTCTTGGAGGGCAAGACCAAGGAGGTCGTCAAGCACATCGAGAAGGGCATGACAGAGGCCGCCGAGCGGCTGGAGTTCGAGCGCGCCGCAGCCCTGCGCGACCAGGTCCGTGCCATCGAGAAGGTCCACGAGGGCCAGAAGGTCCTCAGCGTTTCGGACGAGAACACCGACGTCATCGCTCTTGCCACCGCCCTTGACGAGGCGTGGGTCGAGGTCTTCTTCATCCGCCAGGGCAAGCTCATCGGCCGCGACCACTTCATCATGGCGAACGCCTCCGACGACGAGCCGGGCGCGGTGCTCACCGCCTTCGTCGAGCAGTTCTACGACGCCAACCCCTACGTGCCGCAGCAGATCCTGGTGCAGCGCACTCTGGACGACCAGGAGGCCGTGGAGGCGTGGCTGCGCTCCAAGCGGGTCGGCGCCGTCGAGGTGCTCGTGCCACAGCGCGGCGAGAAGCGCAGGCTCATCGAGATGGTCGCCGAGAACGCCGCCCAGGGCCTGGAGCACCTCAAAGTCAAGCAGGCCGACACATTGAGCTACGACGACGCCCTGGAAGAGCTGGAGGAGGCCCTGAGCCTGCCCCGTCCGCCGCACCGCATCGAGTGCTACGACATATCCAACATCCAGGGCACCAACCCCGTCGGCAGCATGGTCGTCCTGGAGGACGGCAGGCCTAAGCCCTCCGAGTACCGCCGCTTCAAGGTCAAGACCGTCGAGGGCGTTGACGACTACTCGATGATGCGGGAGGTGCTCACGCGCCGCTTCAAGCGGATGCAGACCCCGGCCGCGGCATCGGCGGACGGCGCGAAGGGGGATGGTGGGGCCGCCGGGGGCGATGGCGCCGGCGATGGCGGCAAGTGGACGAAGACGCCCGACCTAGTGCTCATTGACGGCGGCAAAGGCCACCTGGGGGCCGCGCTCCAGGTCTTCCTTGAGCTGGGCATCAGCACGAACACGGTGCCCCTCGCCAGCCTGGCCAAAGAGAACGAGGAGCTGTTCGTGCCGCAGGACCCCGACCCCATCGTGCTCCCGCGCAACTCCCCTGCCCTGTTCATGGTCCAGCGGGCGCGGGACGAGGCCCACCGCTTCGCCATCACCTTCCACCGCGAGCGCCGCTCCAAAAACACCGTCCAGTCGGCCCTTGACCTCGTGCCTGGCATCGGCCCCAAGCGCCGCCGCCTGCTGCTGCGCCGCTTCGGCTCCACCACCGCCATCCGAGAGGCCTCACTGGAGGACGTCGCCGCAGTCCCCGGCATGACCCTCGCCCTCGCCCGCAAGGTCAAAGAGTATATCTAGGGAATTACTCCCCGCCGAGTTCGCGGTAGGCGTCCACCCAGAAGTCGCCGTGGACATGCCGGCCCCTGGGTCGCAGCGGTCTGAAGGCCTTGAGCACGTCGAACTTCGGGTCCCAGGCCGGCGCCTTGATGCGGAAGGTCCTGCCGCAGCCCCGTGCGGGGCAAACGCCCTCCCAGATGCGTGACCGCGCGCGGATATTCAACGTCGTGATGGCGGGCATGGCGCTCACCTCCACTGTGCGTCTCCGATGGCCTCCACGCCACACAATGGCACCGCTCTACGTTGCCGAAAACAACGACGCCCTGATGTAAGTCGGGGGGTCGTTGTCAACCGCTAATTTGTGACGGCTGAGGAGTAGTCCAGTTGCATCGCCTCGACATACATCTCGACCTTTACCCGGGCGGCCGTGTCCTTGGCGGACGCGGATTGCGCGCCAGCGACTTTGAAGATGCCTATGTTGGCGAACTCTATCGTGAACAGCGCGGTCTTGAGGTCTGGCGACAGGTATTCCAGCTTTCCTGACTTTTCCTCATCATCGGCATTGATGCCTTTGATGACGAAATTCTCATGCAAGTCGTACCAGGCCTGGGAGTCCGCCTCTGGCAAGGTGATAACGAGATTGGGGATCTGTACGCTCGTCGGCTCCAACTGGAAGTCCCTCTCCTCGCCCACCGCGTTCTCGGTCACCTTCTGTTTGATGACCAGGGCCTCGATCTTGTTGACATTCTTGGTGGCGTCGCCCATCCCGTCGATGGTGAGCCGGAAGTTGCTGGGCAGCCAGTTCTTCTGTGCCGCGGCTTTCGGGGCGGCCAAGCTGAGCCTCCCTCCGCTCCCGGCCTTCCGCTCGGTCATCTCGGGCGCAATCTTGAGGGTCATCTTGGCGGCGTCTTTGCTGGGCGCGTCCAGGGCGGGCATGCCGATTTCAGTGATAAGGGCGTTGGTGAACCCAAATCGCAGGCGCTCGTTGCCGCTGCTGTCCACGCCGATGATGGCGGCGTCTTGAAAGGTGGGGTCGTCGCTCAGCACGCTGGATACCCAGTCATAGAGACTGGAGCTCATGCCCAACCCGAGCGTGATGGTGATGTCCTCGTACTTCACGTTGCCAATATGTTTCTTGACGAGCAGGCCTTCTCCAAGATCTTCGGTGATTACCTCGCCGGTCGCTTGGCCGCCTTCGAAGCTCCAGAGCCACCCGGCGAGTGCGCCGTCCAGTTCCAGCGCGTACCTGGCAACCGTGGTGCCTTTCGCTTGGTCGGAGCTCGCCGCCATCAGTAGCGGCACCAGACTCACGCTTATGTGCCAGACATCCAACCTTGCACCGGGCGCGGCCTCGCGGCCTGCGCAAGAGGGGTCAACCCACTATAGACCAGCCCGCTCCAAGCTGGCAAATCCATCAGCTTCGGCCAGCTTCGAGGAAATAGTGCCTAGCTCTACTCTCGGCATGACTGCCGGCCGCCAGGCCGCTATGACTTTTGCTGGTCGCCCATGCCGGCCATCTGCAGGAACGGTCGCAGCATGTTCGTGAACTCCATCGGGAAGATGAACTTGGTCGCGGGGCTGGCCCCCATGTGTTTGAGGGTCTCGAAGTACTGGAGACTCAGCGTGTTGGCGTCTATCCCCTTGGCTACGCTGAAGATGCGGTCCAACGCGGTGCTGAATCCCTCGGCCCGCAGGATGGACGCTTGCCGGTCGCCTTCAGCCTTCAGGATTTCGGACTGGCGGGCGCCCTCGGCCTTGAGGATGGCCGACTGCTTCTCACCCTCGGCAACCGTGATGGCGGCTTGCCTTGTCCCCTCCGCCTCGGTGACGACGGCGCGCCGTATCCGCTCCGCGGACATCTGCCGGTTCATCGCATCCTGGATGTCCTTCGGCGGGATGATCTCCCGTATCTCGACCTGGGTCACCTTGATGCCCCAGCGGCCCGTCACCTCGTCCAATTTCGTCCGCAGCAGTTCGTTGATGCGCTCCCGCTGCGAGAGCACGTCGTCCAGCGAGATATCGCCGATGACCGCCCGCAGCGTCGTCGTCGCGATGCCCACCACGGCCGCCTTGTAGTCCACCACCTCGAGGATCGCTTTCTGCGAGTCGTTCTCCATCACGCGCAGGTACACCAGGAAGTCTATGTCTATCGGCGCGTTGTCCTTGGTGATGTTTGTCTGCCGGGGGATGTCTATCACCGTCTCTCGCAGGTCCACGGTCGTGGCCCGGTGGATCGGCCAGAACAACAGCCGGAGTCCAGGCGTCGCCATGCCTGTGAACTTCCCGAGCGTGAATATCCCCAGCCGTTCGTACTGCCTCACCGTCCTGAAATACGGAATCATCGCCGCACCTCCTCTTTCTTCTCGTTGCCATGGGCTTTGACCACTTTGAGCGTCACTCCGTTGACCTCGCGGACCACCACCTCCGCGCCTTTTGCGATGGGCTTGCTGTCTTCCGACACCGCAGTCCACACCTCGCCGCCAACCCGCACTGTGCCGCTCGGCGCCAGTGCGGTCACCACCGTGCCGCCCTGCCCGACTAGGCCCCCGACTACCGACACATATCCCGCCGCCTTACGAGAATCGCGCGCATACCGCAGAAATAGTACCAGAGCCGCCGCCAGCAGCACAGCCACCGTACCCAAGAACCACACGCTCACACGGAAGCTCGGCGCGGGTATCGGCGGCGCAGAGATGTCTCCGAAGAGGAAGAAGCCGCCTACCACGAAGCTGATGACCGCGCCGATGCCGAACATCCCCAGGCCTGGTGCCTGAAGCTCCAGGAACAGCAGGAGCGCCGAGAACCCCAGCAGGCCGAGGCCTATCCAATTCACCGGCAGATTGCTCATCCCCACTATACCCAGCGCCAGGAAGATGGCGCCGAGGATGCCTGGGATGAGGATGCCCAGGTTGAACAGCTCGATGATGATGCCGATGGCGCCCAGCGTGACGAACAGCAGCGCGACATTGGGGTTGGCCAGGACACCCAGGAAGTGCTCCAGCGGGCTCTTCCCGATGTCCACTAGCGCGATGCCATCCGTCTCTAGCGTCGCCTCGCCCGTGGGCAGCTCCACCGTCCGGCCGTCCAGCTTGGCCATGAGGTCGGCCATGTCCTTGGCCACGAGGTCAACGACGTCCCGCTCCAGCGCCTCGCTGGCGGTATAGGCCGTCGCCTCAAGGACCGTTGCCTCCAGCGCGGCGGGGTTGCGGTCGCGCTCTTCGGCGATGCTGCGTAGGAAGGCAGCCGCGTCCTGGGTCGCCTTCGACTTCAGCGTGTCCGGCAGGTCTTCGCCCGAACTGCCCACCGGCGACGCCGCGCCCACGTTGGTGGTCGGCGCCATCGCCGCTACGTGGCCCGCCGCCAGCACGTACGTCCCCGCCGATGCGGCCTGCGCCCCCGGCGGCCAGACGTACACCACTACGGGTACCTGCGCCTTCAGCACTTTCTCCACCATGTCCCGTGTCGAATCGTATAGCCCGCCCGGCGTGTCCAGCAGCACCACCACGAAGAGTGCTTCGTCCTCGGTGGCCTTGTCTATCGCGCGGGACAGGAATGCCGCAGACCGGTTGTGGATGGCTCCTTCCAGCTTGACGACGGCCGCGTGCGGCCCGTCCGGCTCGGCGGCCGCGACACCGGCTGTGTCCAGGGCTACAAGCCCCGTCACTAGCAGCGCGAGGGCTGTGCTTGCACCTAGCCACGGACGTCCACGGCCCATGGTGATTCCCTTCGACTTAGTGGGCTGCGCTGTTGACTGTTGGGGCATTGGCTATTCTGATTTCCCACTGTGATACTAACCGCCCCGCTTCCGAAAGGAAAGCACTCTAATCAATCAGGAGGCTAGGATGACATCGTTGCTCGCCGCAGCTCGAGCGTACGTAGGAACCAAGGCCCGTTTCTCGCTCGTTGCTCTCATCGCAGCCCTGCTCGCTTGGGCTGCCTTGCCCGCCCAGCCTGCCGCCGCGTCCACCGGTGTCGGTGGCCAACTCTACAGCACTGGTGGCACGGTAACCGTCACCTACAATGGCTCGAGTGCTGGATACACCAGCGACCTCTACCTCTACCCCCTCCGTCATCTACATCGCAACTGGCCACGTAACCCCGGTCGGCACGAACGTCACGATTGGCCCCTTCACTGCAGGCGATGAACTTGTTTTCGGCATCTACGTCCGCAACACGGGCTACACCTTCTACATGGGGCCAGGTTCCCTGAACCCTGACGGCCAGCCCCACGCCAATGGGTTCAGACTGGTCCGAACGACTTCATCGTCGGGTTCGAAGACCTCTTCGGCGACGGCGGCCGCGACTACGACGACATCCTGTTCCATTTCTCGGGCGGCCTTGCCTCAGAGCCGGTATCCGACACCGATAGCGATGGGGTCGTGGATGCTGACGACAACTGCCCAACGGTCGCCAACGCTGACCAGGCGGACAACGACGGTGACGGCATCGGGGATGTCTGCGACCCCAACACTCCTCCCGACTGCTCGGCGGCTGGCCCCAACATCGCTGCCATCTGGCCGCCCAACCACAAGATGGTCGCCATCTCGGTGTTGGGTGTGACGGACTTCGAGGGCGACCCGATCTCCATCGTTATTGACAGCATCTGGCAGGACGAGCCGATGAATGGCGTCGCAGATGGCAACACTGGTCCGGATGGGTTAGGCATAGACACGGATACGGCCAGCGTGCGCGCCGAGCGTGCGGGTAGCAAGAAGGTGCCGGGGGATGGCCGGGTGTACCACATCGGCTTCACGGCCACCGACGATTACGGCGACTCCTGCTCCGGAGAGGTGCGTGTGGGCGTTCCGCATAACATGGGGAACGGCAGCACGCCTGTGGACGGCGGCGCGCTCTACGACTCCACGACCTCTTAGCCTTAGACGCGCTTAGGGTTATGAATAAAGACGCCCCCGATTGCTCGGGGGCGTCTTCTTTGTGGAGCTGTCATGGATGCAGCTATGCCGAGAGCTTTTGACATGGGGCCAGCGGCCCCCAACCCTTCTCGTTGCCCGCGCGGATCGTCCATTGATAGGTGACCCCTTCCTCCATCTCCAGGGGGATGGTGGCAGAGGTGGTCACTCCGGCGATGTCTTCTTTCTTGTAGACGATGTCATCACGGCTATGGGGAGGCCGTGTGATGTAGATGGCGTATCTCGTGGCGCCAGGCACCAGTTTCCAGCGTATGACAGGCTGGGCTTTGCGCACGGGCGGCCGTGTCGCCACTGCGGGGGCTGGTCTGGGCGCCGGTTGCTGTGGCAAGGCCGGGCCCGGTGTGGGTGCTGATTTGGCCGCCGGGAGTTGAGGCTCGATGGGACGTGGCGTAGGAGAGGGATAGGGGCGCGTCTCGGTCAGGGCCGGGGACTTCGCCTCCTTCTTGGCTGCCTCGAGCAGCTCGCGGGCCTCCTGCTGGGCGTCCGCCAGCGCCTTCTGTGCCCGTTTGGACAGCTCGTTGGCCTCCCGCAGCGTCTTCTGAGCACGTTCCACCGCTTCGGTAACGATGCCATCCGCCGACTCGCGGGCCTCGGCAAGCAGCGCTTCAGCCTTGCGTTTCACCTCGGACAGCGACTCAGATGACTGCTTGTGTGACTCCTCGCTTCCGGCGCGCGCCAGCTTGGCGCCGCGCTCCTGCGCCTCGGACAGTATCTGCTGGGCGCGTTCTCTCGCTTCGGCAATCATGGCGGCGGCGCGATCCTCGGCCTCCTTGCCGGCCTGCTCCCGGATGTCGGCGGCTACCCGCTGCGCCTCATGGATGGTGCGATTCGCCAGTTCCTTGAGCGAGTCGAGGTGTTGGAGCTTCTCCTTCGCCGTATGGTGCTCGGCCATGAGCTGCTCGACGAACGTGGCGACATCGGCCTCCGCCAGCCCCTGCGGGACTATGCGAAAGTTCTTGCCCCAGAGGTTTTTCGTCTTGTCCGAGACCATGGACTGCAGCCTCAAGTCCCGAGATGATTGGGACGGCTAGCCCGCTTGCCGCTACCGCTTCTTGCCGGACTTGCTGGACGAGGCTTTGGGAGCGGCTGCGGCGGCTTCCTCAGACTTGAACTCGGTCCGCAGTTCGCTCACCAACTCGTCCACCGCCGGTAGGATCTGGTTCGTCGTGTCGGTAACGGCGCGCCGCAGCCCTTCGGCCACGTTCTGCGTCATGCGCCGGACGACGAACTCTGCCTCCAGGCGCATCTCCGACTCGGTGCTCTTCACGCGGGCCCGGGCCTCTTCGAATATAACCTGCGCCTCCCGCTTGGCCTTGGCGAGGATAGCCTGGGCCTCATGGGTGGCCCGTTCGGCCGCCTCGTTGACCTTCGACCCGGCGTCCTTCTCCGCCTCTCTGGCGAGCTTCGCCGCTGCCTCTTTGGCCGCGGCGAGGGCATCTTCTTTGATCTTCGCCGCATCAGCTTCGGCCTGTTTCTTGGCCCGGTCCTTGATCTCGGTCGCCAGCTTCTCTGCCTCCACCACGGTCTGCTCTGCCAGCCGCAGTAGCGAGGAGTGCTTCTCCTGTTCGGTCTGCGGCTTGCTCTTCGCCATCAGGTCATTGACGAAGTTTACTACCTGCTGTTCCGAAAGGCCCTGGGGCACCACCGAAAACCTTACCCCCCAGTGTTCCTTGTAGGCTGCGCTTTTGTCCGCCATGGAGGCTCCTTTCTGCATTGATTGTCCCGACACCGCCGGGACGGATTCATAGGCGGGAAATCCTCCGATGGATGCTAGCACCCAACGCCATCGCGGTCAAAGGGCAATCAGCCAGGGAACGGCTTTAGAAACCTGCCTTTTTATCGCAGACGTAGAGGAATGGGCGGTTGGCCAGCGCCCGCCGGAGATTCTCCTTGAATATCTCGCGCCGCCCGCTGAAGGTGCCCGGCGTGTACGCCGACACGTGCGGCGAGATGATGACGTTCTCCATGTCCCACAGGGGGCTGGAGTCCGGCAGGGGCTCCACGGCGGTCACATCGAGCCCCGCGCCGCGCAGGCGGCCCGACTTGAGCGCGTCCACGAGAGGAGCTTCATCCACGATGTCGCCGCGCGAGACCGCGATGAGGAACGCGCCGCTCTTCATCAGCCCGATGCGGCGCCGGTCCAACAGCGCTTTCGTCTCTTTGGTGTACGGCGCCGTCACGACCACCCAGTCCGACTGCCGCAGCATATCGTCCAGCTTCTCGACAGGCCAGACCGCCTCCACACCTTGCGGCGGCCGCACGGGCTTCTTGTCCACCGCCAGCACCCGCATCCCGAAGCCGACGGCCCTCCTTGCCACCGCCGAGCCGATGTCGCCCAGAGCCACGATGCCCATGGTGCCGCCGCTCAACTCCAGGAAACGCTCGAAGTAGGCCGCGCCGTCCCAGCGGTGGGCTTTCTGGTCTTCGGAGAGCCGCCGGAACTGGTGCGACAGCGCCACCACCATGCCCATGACGTGGTCGGCGATGGGGTTTGCATGCGGCCCACGGGAGTTCACCAGCACGACATCGCTGTCCACCAGTTCGGGGACCGTGGACAGAACGTGGTCTATGCCCGTGCCCGGAATCTGGACCCACTGGAGCTTCTTGGCGGCCAGAAAGACGTCGCGGGGTATCCAGCCGTAGTACACGTCGGCGTCTTGAATCTCTCGCAGTTTGTCCGCAGGTGTGGCCGCCTCGCGGAACTCCACCTGCGGGAACTCGCGCCGCAACTCCTCCACGAAGCCAGGCACAGGCTTTTCACCCATCACGACCTTCACTTTTTGTCTATCTCCTCTATTTCAGACCCTTGGCGCTTCACCGAACCGAAGCGTTGTTCCCACATTGCTCTGGACAAATGCCGCCGGGAATTTCGTGGCGAGAAGGCTTGCTGCCTTCCAGCCGGTGCAATGGCCCGGCACGATGTAGTCGGGGCCGATAGCAGCCAGTTCGTCAAGGGTACTAGGGATGATGCGCTCGAACAGCCCGCCCGTCAGGTGCATGCCGCCAACAAATGCCTGGATCTTCGAGACACCGGTCATCTTTTGCGCATGGCGCATGACATTGATGGAACCGGAGTGGCTGCAACCAGAGAGGATAACCAGACCTTTGCCTCTGACGTGCAGAACGACCGCCTGGTCGTCCCATATCCAGATATCTGGCTCCCACCCGGATGCGGTACGTGTTTGCTGGATCGGAAAGCCCTTCTCGAAGTCGTTCGCCCTTTCCACTTGCCCAGTTACGAGCATCTTGCCGTCAAGCAGAAGCGTCGGCCCGCGTTCCTCGGCAATCTCCCAACCCTCGCGGGCCAGGTCGTGCTTGCTCGGGGGAGGCAAACGGATCTCTACGCCGGTCAGGAAAACCACTCTGCGCTCTTTCCATGCGTCGGGGTGCAGGACAAGCGGCATCCTTCGCTGGCCGGCTCGTCCGTACAAGCCCTCAAGTCCGCTGTGGTGGTCTGCGTGGCCGTGGGAGAGCACCACGGCGCGAAAGTCGAGAGGGCTTACTTGCAGCACGTCCATGTTGTGGGTAGCAGTGTCTCGGCTAAGGCCGGCATCGTAGAGAATGGTCTCCTTACGCCCTGCGGAATGCACCGTGGCCACCAGGGAGTAGCCGTGCTCAGCCCGGAGCTGTTCGTTCTTGTACCACTCCCACTTGAGCGGCGGGCGTTTGGTGACTTCGGTATCCGCCGCTAGGATATCTATGGTATTGTCAACGACGATGGTGATGTCCACCGCGTCAACTGGCTCGAGCTTCACCCTTTCGGTCATCACAGCCAAGAATCCGCTTACGTCTTCTCGTACACTTCGGGGTTGACGCACTTTTCCAGCGGACGCTTCTCCAAGCCGTTGATGAGGTTCTGGGCCGCCAGCCGCGACATCTCGCGGCGCGTCGCGACGCTGGCGCTAGCTATGTGCGGCACGATAAGGCAGTTGTCGAGTTTCAGCAGCGGGTCGTCCACGGGTATCGGCTCCGGCTCGGTCACGTCCAGCGCAGCCCCGCCTATCTTGCCTTCCTTGAGCGCGCGGTACAGCGCTTTGGGGTCCACCACAGGCCCGCGCGCCGCATTGATGAGGATGGCCGTCTTCTTCATCTTGGCGAATTGGGCGTCGCTCATCAGGTGGTGCGTCTCCTTGGTCAACGCGGTGTGCAACGTTATGAAGTCCGACTCGTGCAGCAGCGTGTCCATGTCCACCGGGCTCATGGGCACCTGCACCTCCAGCTCACGCTTGCGAATGGAGTCGTAGTAGAGCACCTTCATACCGAAGCCTGTGGCGCGCCGGGCCACTTCGAAGCCGATGCGCCCCATGCCCACGATGCCCAGCGTCGCACCGTAGATGTCCTGTCCCAGGAAGTGGAGGGGGTGCCAGGTTCGCCACTTGCCGGTCCGCACGAACTCGTGGCCCTCGACGACCCTCCGCGCCGAGGCCATGAGGAGCGCGAAGGTGAAGTCGGCGGTGGTCTGCGTCAACACGTCCGGCGTGTACCCAACAGGGATGCCGCGCCGCGTCGCCTCGGCCACGTCTATGTTGTTATGCCCCACCGCGATCTGGCTGATGACCTTGAGCTGCGGCCCTGCGGCGTCCATGAACTCGGCGTCCACCACCTCTGTCAGCAGGCACAGCACCCCGTCCACGCCCTTGATCTTTTCCAACAGCGTCGCGCGGGACGGCGGCAGTTCGTCCTCCCACAGGTCCACCTGTGCCTTCTTGCGGATGGCGTCCAGTGCCTCTGGAAAGATATGACGCGTCACGAACACTCGTGGCCTCGGCATGGTTCCTACCCCCTCGTGGTTTACGTGCCGGTGGAGATTTTACTGGACTCGGGATCCCCGCCGCCAGTCTGTCCCTTGGGCCGCTGCTTCGGCGCCTTTCGGTATTGCAGGGCGCCCTTGATGAACACCGCAGCGCTGCCCCCACAGACCGCCAACAGCGCCATGCCATCGCGGTGTACGACGCCACCCACAACCATCACCAGGAAGAGGAATACCGCGCCTGACCATCCGGTATTGCGTGTCACGGCCATCACTGCGACGGCCGCGGGCGCGCCCGCGGCCGTCCCCCATGGCAGGAGACCGGCGGTGGTACCGAACATCGCGGCCATGCCCGTGCTGCCCTTGAATCTGAAGAAGATGGGGAAGAACTGTCCCAACAGGAACGCGCCCACGGCAACGAGCGCGACCCAGCGCGGGACGTCGAGGATGTAGAGGGGCGTCGTCACGGCCACACCCTTGGCGATGTCCAGTAGGAACACCGCGATGCCGTACTTGGCCCCGACCTCGCGCCAGATGTTGGCAGTGCCGGGGTTGCCTGTGCCGATCTTGCGGATGTCTAGGCCCACCGCCCGCATCAACAGGACCCCCACCACCACTGAGCCCAGAAGGTAGCTCCCCACGAGCCATGCGGCGTAGAACCACGGTTCGTTCAACTCTTTTACACGCCTCGATCTGCCGCATAGTCCCCGATGGGCCGGGGCTGGGAGCGGCCCGCCCGGTATGGTAATGCCCATTCCCATACGTGTCCAGGCTCCGATTTCATCGTGAGTCCTCGATGGCGTCGGGACTTTTTTCCTTCGCCCGTTTCCTTTAGACTAGGCTGCCTAGCGGAGCGAGGTGGTGCGGTAGGCTGAAGTGACTTCAGACGCAAGGAGGCCATCCCTGCCGGAAGCTGCGGACTCCCGTCGCCGCCCGCGGTTCGTGCGGCTCCTCCTGTGGACCGGCGGGGGCGTCGCCGCCTCCGCTCTCGGAGCGGTGTTCCTCTACTTGGCCTTCCGGGGAAAGGACTGGGGCGCGGTCAACCACGCCCTGTCGCAGGCCAACCTCTGGTACCTCTTCGCTGCGCAGGGGTGTGTCGTGCTCGCCTACTTCATCAGAGGCGTCCGCTGGCGCCTCCTCTTCCGCAACGTCAAGGTCGGCACCCTCCGGCTTGTCCTCGTCGAAAACACCGCGCTCGGCGTCAACAGCCTCACGCCCATCCCAGTGCTGGACGAGCCGGTGCGCGTCGGTCTCCTGTGGCTCCAGGGCCTGCCTGCCGGAACAGTGCTGGCCACCATGGCCACGATGCGCACCTTCGAACTGGCGTCGCAGGCCGTCATCGGCCTCGTCGGCCTCATCTACCTGGAACCCATCCGGCCCCTCAAACCCTATTTCATCGCCGCCACGGCTCTCGCTGGTGTTGGGCTTATCGCCCTGTTCACCATCGGCCCGCTGATGAAGCGTGTCCCCGTCATCGGCAGGATCGGATTGGCCAAGGACTTCAGCAAGGGCGTCGAAGTGATGCGTGAGGCGCCCATCTTTCCGTTCATATCCTTCCTCCTCACCGCGGGTTACACCATCGTCATCGGCACGGCGGGCTGGCTCGTCGGCCTGGCCTTCGACGTGCCGATGGACATGCTCGCCCTCATCATCGTCAGCCTGGCGGTCATCTTCTTCACCGACTGGGTGCCCGCATTGCCGCTGGCCGTGGGGAGCTTCGAGTTCGTGGCCCTGCACCTCCTCGGTTTGTGGGACGTGGAGCCGTCCACCGCCTTCAGCTTTGCCCTCCTGCTTCACGCCATCTTCTTCATCCCACCCCTCGTCATCGCCGTGATCTACCTGCCGGTGGCTGGTATCCGCTCGTTCGGCGCTGCTTTCAGACTCGTACGCCCCACGTCCCGGTCCGGCAACACCACCGTTATCGTGCGCCGCGACGCCGCGCAGGCCCCCTCATCCGCTCAGGTGACAACGCCCGAATCCGAGGCCACCCCAACAAGGCCGACCTGACATGCTCATCGCCGATTGAGGAGGAACCATGACCTCGAAAGAAACAGCGAAGAAGACCTACGAGCGCGCCGTCGTCATAGACGGCCTCAACGTCAGCAACTGGGAAAGTCCCGCCGTCTATAAGAGCCTCCACAAGGGCAAGGTGACGGCCATCAACGCCACCATCGTCGTGTGGGAGGACTATGCCAAGACCATGGACCACATCGCCGAATGGCTGGTGCGGTTCCGGGAGTACGGCGATGTCATCACACAGGCCCGCAGCGCCAAAGACATCCTCAAGGCGAAGCGCGACGGCAAGACCGGTGTCATCCTGGGCTGGCAGAACGCCACGCCCATAGACGACCGCCTCGACCGGCTGGCGCTGTTCTATGAGCTGGGCGTGCGCATCATCCAGGTGACCTACAACGAGCGGAACCGGCTGGGCAACGGCTGTTATGAGCGCCGAGATGAGGGGCTGAGCCACTTTGGGGTGGACGCCGTGCGCGAGATGAACCGCCTCGGTATCCTTGTTGACCTGTCCCACGTCGGCGACCGCACCACCCTGGACGCCGCCGAGATTTCCGAAATGCCGGTCGCCTGCACTCACGCCAACGCCCGCGCATTCGTCAACCATGTCCGCAACAAGCCCGGCGACGCCCTCAAGGTCATCGCCGAGAAGGGCGGCGTCATCGGCGCCAACGCCTGGCCCACTTTCCTCCGCAAGGGGTACGAGTCCACCGTCGCCGACTACGTGGACGCGATAGACGACCTGGTCGAGCGCATCGGCGTTGACCACGTCGGCATCGGCACCGACTACTGCCAGGACCAGCCCCACCGTTTCTTCGAGTGGATCTTCGCCCAGCAGGGCACCAAGTTCCGGCCCCTGCCCATGGACATCCCCGACCCGCACTACCATCCGGAGGGCATGGAGACGCCCGATACGCTGGGCAACGTCGCCATCGAGCTGGGCAAGCGCGGCTACAAACCCGAGGACATCGAGAAGGTTCTCGGAGGCAACTGGATGCGCCTGTTCAGGCAGGTTTTTCGGGGCTAGGCAGAGACCACCCGGAAAAGTATCCCCGCGACGCCTCCGGCGAGGATGAGCCACAGGGTGTTCAGTTTCGTGAGCCAGGCGACCGCGACGGCGGCCAGCAGCGCTGCGACGGTGAACCAGTCGGTCACGGCCGCCCTGCCGAGCTGCCAGGCCACGCCCGCCATCAGGCCGAGCGACGCAGCGTTCACTCCGTCCAGCGCCGCACTTGCGACCTCGTGGCGCCGCACCAGTGGCAGGATGTGGCTGAGGAGCGCCACGAACACGAACGCGGGCAGGAAGATGGCCACGGTCGCTAGGACGGCCCCTGGATAGCTGCCGGTCAGGTAACCGATGAACGTCGCGGCGGTGGACACCGGCCCGGGCGTGACTTGGCCCACGGCGATGGCGTCAATGAGCTGCTGGTCGGTGAGCCAGCCGAGCCGCTCGACGAAGTCGCTGCGCAGATAAGCCAGCAGCACGTAGCCGCTGCCGTAGAGGACGGCCCCAATCTTGAGGAAGTTCAGGGTCAGCGTCAGCAGGCTGTAGCCACCAGCGGTCTGGGCCGCTAATACGGGCATGCCACCTGCCAGGGGCAACAGCAGGAGGGCGTGGCCCATGTTGCGCCACCCTGCTTTGATGGCTACGAAGACCAGTCCCCCCGCGGCGAGCAGGAGCAGTTCGTTGACGCCGAAGACGTACAAGAAGGCTACGGTGATGGCGGCCAGGATTGGCATCAGCGTCTTGCTTGTCCCGCGCGCGAGGCCCCACACCGCGAAGAGTACGATGGCCACCATGATGGGCTTGATGCCATAGAGCAGCCACTCGACCTGGGGTATCGAGCCGTAGCGGACATAGACGACTGCGAGAGCCAAAACGATGAGCGTCGCCGGCAGGATGAAGAGGACGCCGCCAGCGAGATAGCCCCACCAGCCCGCGCGCCGCTTGCCGAGGTGGATGGCCATCTCCGTGGAGTTCGGGCCGGGGATGAGGTTCGTCGCCCCAACCATGTCCAGAAAGTCCTGGTCGCCCATCCAGTTCCGGCGCCGCACAACCTCGTCGCGCATCAACGCGATGTGCGCCGCAGGGCCGCCGAAGGAGACGAGGCCCAGCCGCGCGAACAGCACTGCTGCTTCTTTCAGCCGGCCCTTGCTCGCTGTGAGTTTCATCGAGGCCGCGTCTCCCATAGACATGGCTCAGAATGTCCGCAGGAGCGTAGCACAACGGTCCTGTACCCCGCACCTTGCGCTAGGTGCTAGACTCCCTGATGGCCGATGGGCCAAGGGGGTCTAACGATGAGAGGAGTCGTAGCGTGTCCGCAGCCCTGGGCAGCCGAGGTGGGCGCCCAAGTGATGGAGGCCGGAGGCAACGCCTTCGACGCCGCCCTGGCGACGGCGTTCATGCAGTGGGTGTGGGACCCGTTCATGTGCGGGCCGGGCGGCATGGGCGTGGCCCAGGTCTGGCATGCCCCGACTCGCCAGCACAAGGTCGTCGAGTTCAACGCACGCGCGGGCTCCAAGGTGCGGCCCGAGATGTGGGCCGGTGCTGCCACGTCGCGCACCGAGGTCTCCCATCTTTTCGTCTTCGACGACTGGCGCAACGAGTTGGGCCACACCTCCGTCATGGTGCCGACTTCGGTCGCGGGCCTCGCCGAGATCCACAAACGCTGGGCCACGATGCCCTGGGCCGAGCTGCTCCAGCCCGCCATCAGGCAGGCCCGGGCCGGAGTGCCTGTCCACCCCACGATGCTGGACTGGTTCCACATGCCCACGCCGCCGGGCCAGCCGACGGCGCTCCAGCGCATCAAGGCCACGCCTGAATGCGCGCGCATCTTCCTCCGCAAGGATGGCTCCCTCCCGTCCTTCGGCGAGATGCTCCCGATGGGCAGCATGGCGGACACCCTCGACGCGCTGGCCCGCCAGGGGCCGGACGAGTTCTACTCCGGCGGTTTTGCCAAGGCGATGGCCGACGACATCCAGCGGCACGGCGGGTTCGTCACCCTCGATGACCTGAAGGGCTATAAGCCGCGTCTCCATGAGCCGCTGACCGCCGCCTACCGTGAATGGCGCATCTCCACGGTCCGCCCTCCGCACGCGGGCTTCACCGCGCTCCAGCTTTTCAAACTGGTGGAGCCGTTCGAGCTTTCGCGGCAGCGGCACGGCAGCGCCGACCACCTCCACATCCTCGCCGCCGCCATGTCCCTGGCACACCGCGACCGGCTGGAGCACAACGCCGACCCGGAGTTCGGCCCGGTGCCGGTGGAGAAGGTGCTGGACGGCGCCCGCATCCGCCGGCAGCAGCAGGCCATCCGGGACTGGAGCGCCTCCACCGCGGCGGGGGGCGCCGAGGCGGGTCACACCACAAACGTCTGCGCCGCCGACGAGCAGGGCAACTTCGTCGCCATCACCCATACCCTCGGCTGGGCCTCCGGCGCGGTCACGCCGGGACTTGGCTTCGTGTACAACAACTCGATGAACCTGGCCGACCCACGGCCGGGCCGTCCGAACACCATCGCTCCGGGCAAGGCCCGCGCCAGCAATATGGTGCCCACCCTCGCCTTCCGCGGCGACGTGCCGTTCATGGCCGCCGGCGCGCTGGGTGGCGCCGTCATCATCAGCGCTGTGTTCCAGACGATGACGAACATCCTCGACTTCGGCATGTCGCCCACCGAGGCGGTCTCCGCTCCCCGCGCGCACTGCGAGGGCGGCAGGGTCTTTCTGGAGGCAAGGACGCGGAGCGACGTCGCGGACGCTCTGGAGCGGCGGGGCCATGTGGTCCAGCGCGACCCCTTCCCCTTCAACCCCATCATGGCCCGTGCCCAAGTGGTCCTCCGGCGTCCAGACGGCGCGTTCGACGCGGGCTCGGATCCCCGCGCGGGTGGCGGTGGAGTAGTATTCGCCGCGTGACCAGCGGCATCCGAAGGCCTCTTAGCGTGTAATTTGGCTATCCCACAAGCCTAGTACGCTATCCAGGATCTTGTCTGTGATGCGCTTCCCCACGAAAACACACAGGCCGCCCCGACAGCGTCGGGGCGGCCTGTGTCAGAGGAGCGCCTCTTTGTTTTCTAGTGGTTCTGGGCAGCGGCGGCGGCGGGTGCTGCCGTGGGAACTTTGGCGGGTAGCCTGGAGTCGGGGATGCCTGTCGCGATGACGGTTACCCGCGCCTTGTCACCCATCCGCTCGTCGTTGACCATGCCGAAGAAGATGGTGGCCTGCTGGTCCACGCGTGAGGCGATGTGTTCACCGGCGGCGTTGACCTCGCCCAGGGTGAGCTTCGGCCCTCCGTTCACGCAGAACAGAATGCCGTGAGCGCCGTCAATGGTGATGTGGAGCAGCGGGTTGCTGATGGCCTTCTTGGCCGCCTCGAGCGCGCCGTTTGGCGAACCGGCCTCGCCGATGGCCATGAGCGCCAGGCCCGGGAGCTGCATGATGGTCCGAACGTCCGCCAGGTCCACGTTGATTTCGCCAGGCACGTTGACCAACTCGGCCACCGACAACAGGCCGTACATGACGGCCTCGTCGGCCCGGATGAGCGCCTCCTCCATGGAGACGTCTTTGCCGAGCATGTCTATGAGCTTGTCGTTGTGGATGATGATAAGGTTATCCACTTTCTCCTTCAGGCGGGAGGCGCCGGCCATCGCCATGTCCAGCCTGCGGGAACCCTCGAAGGAGAAGGGCGTAGTTACCAAGCCGATAACCAAGGCCTGGGTTGACTTGGCCACCTCGGCCACGACGGGAGCGGCGCCAGTGCCGGTGCCGCCGCCCATGCCGGCGGTGATGAAGACTAGGTCGGAGCTCCCAATGGCCCGCTTGAGCGCCATGCGCTCGGTCTCCGCGGAGCGGTTGCCCACGTCGGGGTTGCCACCGGCGCCCATGCCGTGCGTGAACCGTGAGCCGATCTGCACAATCTCGCCCCCGGCCTGCCTAGCCTTGTCTAGGGACTTGATGTCCGTGTTGACACAGACATACCTGACCCCGGGGACGGGCTTCTCTTTCATCATGCGGATGACGGAGTTGCAACCCCCTCCGCCGACGCCAACAACTGTGATTAACGCTGGGGCCTCCCCGACGCCGTTGACCGCCTCGGCGCTGACCTGGGGGGCAGCAGTTTGACCGGCCATCACACTCCTCCTTGCGAAACTCAGGTATTACCTGGCGAACAGGAAACTTGTATCCAAGCATAGTGAATAGGATTTCGTATGTCAATTGTTTTATACTTCGGATATTTCTTTTTTGAGAACTATTGAACAAGACCTCCTCCTCTCCAGCTTGAACAGCCTCTCGTCACGTCGTCCACACCCCGAGCACGCCATGCCTGGTGTACACTGTCCGGCGCTCCCGCAACGGATTAATAAGGACGTGATGCCGACCCTGTGACTTCCTCGCGTATCCTCATGCTAGGCGTCGTGGCCGGCTTGGTGGTGGCGGCCGTGGCCGTGGGACTGCCGCCGGACGCGGGCGGTTGGTACGCCAAGATCCTGCAGCCGGGGCTGCTCATCGCGGGTGGCCTGCTGGCCTGGCGGGTCGCACCGATGTACCGCGGCGACATGCGCCGCGTCTTCCTGCTGTTGGGCGCGTTCCTTATCCTTTATAGCCTCGTCATCATCGAGCCGCTGGTGGATGCCACGCGCGACGGCCTTGGCGGCAACTTCCTGCGGGGTCTCCCCGCCGACCAGATCCTCATCTACTGCCTGCTGTTCATCGCCTGCCGCTCGGTCCTTAAGGTCATCGGACTCACGCGGCTCCACGCGTTCGGCTGGGCGATGGTCACCGCCGCCGCCCTGCTGGGCGCAAGCATCGTGGTCTATGGCATCCCCGCTGTGCAGGACGCGTTGGACGCGCGGGTCGAGATGGGCATCCTCTACCTTCTTATACGCATCTTCGACGCCCTGGTGTTGACGCTGCTCATCCCGGTGGTCGCGCTCTCAT
>VGZR01000022.1 GCA_016872515.1 SAR202 cluster bacterium | reverse complement strand
GGAACTCCTTGCCACCGTAAGCCGACCCCCTTAGCGCCTCCTTGGACAGTTCGCCGACCTCGGAGACGAGGTCCAGCAGCCGTGCCTCAATGTCGGCATCCAAGCCGTGCTTGTGCACGAACTCGGCGACCAGGGCCTGTAACTGCTGGGCATCCATCGTCACTACGTCCCACGCACCGCTGTATCTGTGGGTAGAGGGGTCAGTTCAAGCCCTCGAATTGAAAGCAGGTGGCAGCGGAAGCTCGAAGCGATTACAAAGAGCTAGAACGTCTTGGAAATCTTTCTCACTGGGCTCATACCACGTATGTGACTCGACTTGGAATTCAGCGGTAACGCATCTCACCTTCCTTCCGAGGACTACTCCATATCTGTCCAGAGAACCAATGGGGTAGGCCAAGCCGTTCGGCCCATACGCCTCAGTTCCGCGGTCATCTAGCCTGGCGATGTTGGCATCTACCAGGTGGACGTCCACTTGGCGGCCTTGGCCATCCGCCACCACAAAGTTCTTTGGTTCACCACCTTCAACGGGTCGGAACCCCGCCTGCTCCATCACCTGCATGAAGCCCGGCAAGTCTTCGCAATTCAGCGCGATATCCAGGTCGTTGTGAAGCCGAGTCTGTTCTTCCAATAGCGCATCGATGCCCCAACCACCATCGAGCCATACGTGTATTCCAGCCCCTTCTAGGAGGTCGAGTACCCGAAGGACATCGTCCGCAGTCATCATGGCGATTTCTGACAGGCCTAGAACGGTCAAGCCACCACGCCCGCTTTGCGTAGGCGAGCAATCTCCTCCGCGGATAACCCCATCTCGCGCAGAACCTCGTCGGTGTGCTGGCCCAGGGTCGGGGCCGGGCGGCGGATGGTGCCGGGCGTGTCGGAGAGCTTGACTGGGATGCCGATCGTCTTGAGTTGGCCAGCCTTTGGGTGCTGCATGGTAACCATCATGTTGCGCGCCTGGACGTGTGGGTCGGCATAGACCGCGGCCATGTCGTTGATGGGGCCGGAGGGCACGCCGTTCTTCTCCAGCAGCGGCAGCCAGTGGGCCATCGGCTTCTTCCGCAGCGTCTCTTCCAGCGTCGCCGCCAGGTCCTTGATGTTCACGACGCGGTTGGCGTTGGTGGAGTAGCGCGGTTCGGAGAGCAGGTCTTCGCGTCCGATGGCCTTGCACAGCCGCTCCCATGTGGACTGGTTGGCGGCGCCGATGTTGATGTAGCCATCGGCGGTGCGGAAGGCCTGGTACGGCGCCGTCATGCGGTGGGCCGAACCCACAGGCAGCGGCGTGGTTCCCGTGGAGAAGTAGGTGGCCGACTCCCAGACGGTGTAGGCGATAGCCCCCTCCAACAGCGAGGTGTCCACGAGCTGACCCTGGCCTGTCTTGAGACGGTTGATGTAAGCGGAGAGGATGCCGTAGGTGGCGTACATGCCCGCGTTCAGGTCGGAGATAGGCACGCCGACCTTGGCCGGCGGCGCGCCGGGGTGGCCGGTGATGCTCATAAGGCCGCTCATACCCTGAGCGACGAGGTCGAAGCCGGTGCGGTCCTTGTACGGGCCGGAGCCTCCAAAGCCGGAGATGGAGCAGTAGATGAGCGCGGGGTTATCGCGCCGCAGGTCCTCGTAGCCGAGGCCGAGCGAGGCCATGGCGCCTGGCCGGAGGTTCTCCACGACGATGTCGGAGCGGGCGGCCATCTTTCGGAAAAGGGCGGCGCCGTCCTCGGACTTCAGGTCGAGAACGATGCCACGCTTGTTGCGGTTCACCATGAGGAATGAGACGGCGTCGCCACCCAGGAATGGTGGCCCCATGCGCCGGGTGTCGTCGCCGCCGCCGGGGCGCTCGACCTTCACGACGTCGGCGCCCATGTCCGCCAGCAGCATCGTGCAGAACGGCCCAGCCAGGATGGCTGTGCAGTCCAGCACCTTCACGCCGTCCAGGGGCATCTTGTTGGTCATGCGATGTTAGTCCTTAGCCACCAGAGAATGAGCCTCTATTTTGCCCGTTTGAAGCGAGGTTGTCGAAGGGACGAGGGACGCGAGGGGTTACCGCCCTTTGAACTGCGGTGGGCGGCGCTCCACGAAAGCCCGCCGCCCCTCGTGGAAGTCCTCGCTGTCGAAGTTGGTCAAGGGCAGGGCCTTTTCCTCCGGGGTCAGCCCCTCCAAGGAAGGGTTGCTCAGCACGGTCCGCATGATGCGCTTGTGGCGGCCCTGGGACAGCGGCGCTAGTTTGGTCATCTCGTTGGCCAAGCCATAGGTGAAGTCGTGGGCTTGGGCCAGGGGGACGACGAGGCTAACGAGCCCGACGCGCAGCGCCTCGGCGGTGTCCCACATGCGGCCCGTGAGGAGGATATAGGAGGCGTTGCCTGGGCCGACTAGGTTGACCAGGCGGCGCATCTCGCTGTACCCGACCAGGATGCCCAGCTTGGCGACGGGGATGCCGAACTTAGAGTTGTCGGCGGCGATGCGGATGTCCGCCGCCAGCGTCAGCTCGCAGCCGCCGCCCACGCAGAAGCCCTTGATGAGGCAGATGGTGGGCTTGGACAGCGCCTCAACGGCGTCCATGGCTCCCTCGAAGGCGGCGGCGTACATCTTCGCCTTGGCCGCGCTGTTGCGGTAGAGCTCGAAGTCCTTGATGTCGGCGCCGGAGGAGAATGCCGCGTCGCCCGCGCCGGTCAGCACCACCACCTTGGTGTCCGGGTCATGCTCAAGGTCCACGGCGATGCGGTGCAGCTCCAGCCAGCCTGGGTAGTTGATGGCGTTTCGCTGGGTGGGCCGGTTGATAGTGATGGTGGCGACGCCGTCGCGCTTTTCGAGGAGGATTTCGTCCGTCATGCCTGCTCCGGAAGCCAGCCCCAGGGGTGCGGTCCCCAGTCGGGCATGATGACCTCGCCCGCTCGGACGGTGCTGGCAGGCGCGAGGGCCTTGTCGCTGGTCAGGCTGCTGCCCACGGTGTCGCGGAGCCGCCACTTGCCGCTGACCTCGTTGAGGACGGTGATGTCGGCCACGCGGCCCGGCGCCAGGCTGCCCAGGGTGGCCTCCATGCCCAGCGCCGCCGCGGGGTTGGCCGTCGCCATGGCGATGACATCGGCAACGGTGGAGCCGAGGGCGAGGAACCTGGTCATCATCTCGGTCATGCTATGAACGGTGTTGAGGCGCCCAGGCACCGTGATGTCCGTCGCCAGTGTTTTGGGCTTCACACCCTGGTCCAGCGCCCGTCGTGCCACCTCGAAGCTGAAGTTGAACCGGCCCATCGCTGTATCCAGCGTCACCCCGCGCTCCTGGGCCGCAAATAGCTCCGGCAGCACGTTATCTTTCGCGTCCACGATGCGCCCCAGGTTGCCGGTGAAGGTGTGGGTCAGGATGTCGCCCTTGCGCAGCAGCGGCAGGAGTTGCTGGGTGAGGGTCGGTCCCTCCCTGATGTACAAATCGCCGATGTGGACCATGAGCCGCACGCCGCCCTGGGACGCCGCCTGGAGGGCCAGCTTGACCATCTCGACGCCCAGGCTGGGCACCGCCGGGCCGATGGCCCGCACCTTGACGCCCTGCACCAGCGGCTTGTTGGCGCGGACGACCTTGACCGTCTCCTCGACGTCGATGTCCCCACGCCCGCCGATCTCGGGCATCGTCGAGAGGCCGTTGCGGGCGATGTGGACGAAGCACAAGACGCGTGTCTTTGCCTTGGGAGCGACGTGGGCCGGAAAGCCGCCGAAGTTCGCGAAACCGGCGCTGCCGCCGTCCACGACCGTCGTCACGCCGGAGCGTACGCCGACCAGGTCGGGGTCAACACCGGTCTGGTTCACGCCCTCGTACACGTGGCAGTGGAGGTCTATCAGCCCCGGTGCAACGATCTTGCCGGAGACGTCCAGTACCCTGGCAGCAGACTCGGCGATGTCCGGCGCGACCTTAGCGATGATACCGCCGCTGACGGCCACGTCCATGCGCTTGCCGGCGATGCCCTGCGCGGCGTCGAAGACGCGTCCGCCTTTCAGCATGAGGTCGTACAATGCGAAGGACTCCAGCGAATGGGATGAGGTTTGCCCGATGGTATATCAGGGCGGAAGGGCCTGCAAGCTGGGCTTAACTTCGCCGTAGCGGGCCGTTGGGGCGCATCTTGTCCATGATGACCAACACGGTAGAGGAGAGGCGGTGCCCCTGCTGCCGCTGCCGTGCGAGTACGTCGAGGGCCATGTCCGACAGTCCCGGCTCGACGCGCATCCCTTCGGGCAGATAGCGCATGCAGCGGCGCTTCATCACCTGGGCTGGGCGCTGCGTCTTTTGGCTACACCCGTAGGCATAGACGCACATGTACGCGTGGCAGACGGCGGTCTCGCGATACAGCGGCGCGACACTGCTGGCGGACGGCGGGACCCGCTGGGCCAGATAGTCATCGAGAGGCCTCGTGGCGAGGTTGGAGGTATCCATCTGTTCCGTGACGGATGTTCAGGCGGTACGGGACTGAACAAAGATTCGGAGCAAATGTTATGGATTGTTCGGGAAAACGTCAATGGAAATGCCGTCTCATTCGTGGAGGGCGGACGAGATTCGCGGAGATGGCCTGGCTAGTCCCTGTAGCGGTGGCTCTCGCGCTCCCTGGTCGAGAGCTTCCCGTCGTGCAACTCCAGGACCTGGTCGGCCATGGCCAGCAGCGTCGAGTCGTGGGTTGCCGCGACGACGCTGATGCCCTGGTTGCGCACCATCTCCTTGAACAGGCCGAAGATGGAGCGGGCGTTGACCGAGTCCAGTTCGCCCGTGGGTTCGTCGGCCAGGATGAGCGATGGATGGTGGACGATGGCCCTGGCGATGGCGATGCGCTGCTGCTCGCCGCCCGATAACTCGTACGGCCGGTGGTGGGAGCGCCGGGTGAGGCCGACCATCTGCAGCGCATCCTTGGCCCGCTGTTCACGCTCCTTCGGCTTCACGCCGGCTATGCGCAGGGGCAGCTCCACGTTTTCGAAAGCGGAGAGCAGCGGCAGCAGACCGAAGGACTGGAACACGAACCCCAGCTTGGTGCGCCGCAGCCTCGTCCGCGCATCCTCACTCATGGCCGCCACATCCTTCTCTTCCAGGATTACCTGGCCCGAGGAAGGCTTGTCCAGGCCCGCGAGGAGGTTCAGCAGCGTGGTCTTTCCCGATCCTGAGCGGCCGACGACCGCGATGAACTGGCCGGGCAGGACATTCATGTTCACCTGGCGGAGCGCGGTGATCTCCTGCGAACCCAGCCGGTAGCTGCGGGTCAGGTCAACGGTGGCGAGGAGCCGTTGCACTCTGGTCATGGCGTCTTCTCATCCGGCGTCAGGACGATGGAGCCGTTCGCGATGTTCACCCTGGCTCGGTCCCTGATGTTGAGGCGGTCGAGCAGGTCTCGGGGGATCTGGACGCGGCCGCTCCCGTCCACAAGCGTGAACTCCTCGAGCTGCGCGTCCGTTTCGGCCTCGCTGGTGATGCGCTGGTACGTGATCTTACGACGTATCTCGGTGGCCATCTTGCCGTCGCGGATCATCACCACGCGGCCCACCTTGTATGCGATCTGCGGGTCGTGGGTGACGATGAGGATGGTCGTGTCCATGTCCTTATTGATAGTGCCGAAGAGGTCGAGGATCTCGCTGGCGGTGGCGTCGTCCAGTTCGCCGGTCGGCTCGTCGGCCAGGAGTAGGGGCGGGCGGTTGGCCAGGGCCACGGCGATGGCGACGCGCTGTTGCTCGCCGCCGGAGAGCTTGTCGTGGGTGTGGTGCGCCCTGTGGGTCAGGCCGACGAGTTCAAGCAGCTCGGCGGCCCGGCGCTGCTTGTCCCCGGCGTCGGTGAGCATCATGGGCAGAGCCACATTCTCTAACGCAGTCAGGTATGGGAACAGGTTGCGGCTAGTCTGTTGCCAGATGAAGCCCACCTCGTTGCGCCGGTACTCCTCCATCTCGCGGGTGGAGGCTCGAAGCAGGTCCTTCCCTCCGATGACCACCTGGCCGGCTGACGGTGCATCATAGCCCGCCAGGACGCTCAGCAGGGTGCTCTTGCCACTGCCGCTGGCGCCGACGATGGCCACCACCTCGCCCTTGTCCACATGCAGGTCAAGGCCGCGCAGGGCGACGACTTCGAGGTCAGCGACCTTGTAAATCTTGAACACGTCCTCGCAGAGGACATATGGTTGGTTCGCTTGTGACACCACGTTGTCTTTATAACTCTCCTATCCGCAGCGTACGGGTCACGGAAGCGCGGCGCACGAAGAGGATAACCCCAGCCGTGATAACCGCGAAGATGAGCACCATGACGCCATAGGTTATCAAAAGCACGGGCCAGTTCACTTCGAGGGCGAAGGGCGGGAGGACCTGGCTTCCGCGGTCGTCGGTGGCGAGGAACGGCATGATGATAGCCCCCAGCCGTTCGCCCATCCAGGCTCCCAGCGCCATCCCGGCACCGATGATGAGCACTTGTTCCACAAGCACAACGGTGGTCATCTGCCACGACGATAACCCCACCGTCCGCAACAGCGCGAACTGCACCTGGCGGTTACGGAAGGAGACGTATGCATGGACCGAGAAGCCCACGCAGCTCAGGATAAGCACCGCGCCGAAGGCGATGAACAGCAGCGCGCGCCAGCCGGCTCGCATCAGCGGGTCAACCTGATGTTGTCCTAAGAGCTGCTCACGGTCGTACACCCGCCAGACGGTGAAGGGCCGGTTATTCAAGCTTTCGACAAGCGCCTGCCTTTCCTCGCCTGTTGCGGACGTCTTCAGCCAGACCTCGTTCGGCTTCAGCTCCGCGTCGGACGGATCGAGGTTGGCATAGGTGAGCAGCGAGTCGAGGTCGGTGATGAGGAACCGCTCGTTTTCCGTGTCCAAGCTAGGGAAGAAATCGAAGTCGCCGACGAGCTGAACGGGGACCCGCTGGTTCCCGGCGACGATTTCGAAGACATCCCCGTGCCGGTGGCTGGTGGCCTCGAAGAACTTATCGTTCGCGAGGGCTGGAAGAGGCTCCAGCAGCGGGCCGGCGTAGATGCCCCTCGCAGCGAATGGCGGCCCCTCGAACCAGGTGAACCTCACGGCGGAGGACCGGTCTTCGCTCTCCGGCTCGGCCAAGGCCATCGAGTCCGTTGCCGCAGCGGGTACCACCTTGAGCAGCGTCCAGCCCTCGAGGTCTTCGAAAGTCTCCAGAGGCACTGCTCCCTGGCTTGGGGTCACTACGTCAATCCCGTCAATGAGGACTGACCCCGCCTGCAACGGCCGCTGCGCATCGGTCTGCACGACGGCGATGGACATCAGCGTCAACGGCGCTACGGGTTGGAGGCCCTGACGTCTCCTTCCGACGCTTATCCTGGACAGGGAGGCTTCGAGGTTGGTCCACTCGCCCGAAGCCAGGGTGCCCAGATCGTAGGCGAACCACCGGTCTCGTGCGTCCCGAAGGCGGGCGACCAGTAGGACCGTGGGCTGTGGCCTGTCCGGCTTGATCGTAGCCCGCAACGCTGTGGCGTCCTTCGGCAGTACAAGTCCGACGGGCATGGTGGCGGACTCTAGCTTGCCCATCAGATCGGCCACAGGCTGGGATGCGAAGTCCTCGCGAGTCCAGGTGAACTCGGCCAACTCCTTGCCTTCCACAGAGAACATGACGAAGTCTTCGCCGGTGAGCTTCGAGGCATCGTAGCCGTCGCCACGGTATGCCACGGCGACGCGGTCCACGCCTGGGAGGGATTGATAGCTGGGAGCCACCGCCAACGACTCGCCGAAGTTGTTCAGCGTCATGCCCTGCAGCCGGACATCTCCGCCCGAAGCATACAGCGCCCGCTCCTTGAAGTTGCGCTCCAGCGTTCCTCCGAAGCTGGCGGCGAACATACCCAGGCCCGCCGTGAGGATGAGCAGCAGCGACAGTCTGGCGTAGTGGGTGGGATTGCGCGCCATCTGCCATACCGCCAGCACCAGCCCCGCGGGCAGCCAGCGCGAGAACAGGCGGCTCATCAGGCTCAACGCCATCGGGAAGAGGCGCAGAAGCACCATCGCCACAGCCAGGAGCGTCAGCGCGGGTACGGCCAGCAGCATCTGGTTGACCGCGTACTCTCCGAAGACCCGCGTCGCCACCACCGAGCCCTGCTCCGAAAGCTGCCGGAAGAGCACGATGCAGCCCGCGAGGAGCAAGACATCCAGGTAGTAGCGTTGGAAGAAGGGCAAGGCCGTCGGCCTGGCCGCCTCCTGCCGGTGGCGGGTCACGCTCTTCCGCGACGCCTGGATGGCGGGTACCATCAGGGCCATGAAGCTGAACAGTCCTCCAACCGCGCTCAGGCCGTAGGCGGTGGCCGAGATGTGCGTCTTAAGGCCCCCGTCTGTCAGGTCCGAGAAGGCGGGAGAGAAACCGGCCACGCTGATGATGCCGGAGGCGATAAGCGGGCCCAAGACCGCGCCCAGCACGGCGATGGTACCGCCTTCCAGCGCGAACACGGCAAGCAGATGGAAAGGCCCGGCGCCGCGGCCGCGCAGTAAGGCGATCTCTCCTCGCTGTTGCTCCACCAGCAGTGAGGAGAGGATGACCACGTAGTACAGGATGACCACAGCGATGAGGATCAGGACGATAATCATAGGGAGTTTGGTGAAGAATAGCCGCTGGTCATAGTCGGCGAGCACCTTGTCGAGTTCGGTGAACTGCTGGTAGCCGAAGAGTTGGGAGCCTAGCCGGTCTTTCAGCTCCAAGGTCTTGAGGCGGACCGTGGCGGCGTTGCGCGCATCTATGCGACCCTGGTTCACGGCCAGCAGCCATCCGTAGGTCGAGTCCATCTTCCTGAAGGCCACGCCCAAAGCGCCGAAGTACGTCTCTTCGGAGATGTAGAAGGGCACCGTCTGGAAGCTCGGCCCGGTTGGCGCCTCCAGCACGGTCTCCTCGAGGTCCCAGAACTCGTCGGCTGGGTCATTCTTCCGGACAAGGCCCGTCACCACGACTGAAGCAACGGGGGTAGCATCGTCCCAGTAGGGGACTACAGAGAAGGCCTCTCCGATCTCGATCCCATACTGGAGAGCCTCGCTCTCTGGAACCAGCGCTTCGAGGGTCAGCGTCCCTCCGGGGGCGGCCACCGTCTGGTCACGCGGCGCGCTCCCGCCCGGCGCGATGGACGCCACTTCGCCGAAATCAGGCAGGTACACGAAGTAAGCCCGGTTGTTGTCGAGGCCGGCCTGACCCTCGTTCCCTGGCTCCGTCATGAAGAACGTGGCGGAGCGGCCAACGACGCTCCGGTCTCTGAGGAACCAGGCCACCCTTGAGTTCACCTGGACCTCGGTGGCATTCACGACCTTGTCCCGCTCCGCCGGCGTCGTGGGGCCGCGTTCCGCCTTGATGATGATATTTAAGTCCTCGGCGGGTATCCGGCCCAGAGCGTTCTTCAGCGCAAGCTCGCGCAGCGACTCGAAATAGACGATCGTTCCGGCCATGATGGCGCATGCCAGCACCACGCCGATGATGACCGCCGACAGGAGTCGCCAGTGCGCCAGCGCGCGCTTGATCACCATGACCCAAGCCGAAGCAAGACGCGTCAGCAGCACATCACACCGCCTCGCCGCGCGCGACGGTGTGGAGGTCGAGGTGAGCGACGCCGTGATGCAGCACCCAGGCCGCCACAACGAAGATAGCCACTAAGATAACGTAGATGGGCCCCATGAAACTCCAGTCGGTGATGACCACGAACGGCGGCACCACCTCGAAGCCACGCTCCGTGACGGAGACGGAGCGCACCATGATATCGCTCATCTGGAAGCCCGCCCATGTCCCCAACCCCAGCCCGAACAATGCGATGACCAAGTGTTCCAGGCCCAGTAATGCAAGGAGTTGGCGGCTCGAAAGTCCGAGGGTTTGCAGGAACCCCATCTCCGCCCGGCTTCTGCCTGCGAAGGAGAGGAGATAAGTCGTGTAGCCCAATGCCGCCGTGAGGACGATGACTCCTAGGGCCATGAGGACCATCGCCTTCCATCCCGCGGTGATAAGCGGGTCAAGGCGTACGGCCTCGAGCTGCGCCTCGCGCCCATATATCTTGATGGGCTGGATGCGCCCCAGGCTTTCCCAAAGGACGTCGGTGACCGTGGTCTCGGCACCTGGCGCATGCGAGAGGAACATCTCATTGGGCGTGATCGAGGTTGTGGGGGCGAGGAGTTCCAGGTGCCTGACGGCGGCCTCCAGGTCCAGGACGAGGAAGGGAGCTGCGGTCGGGTCGAGCGTCGGGAAGTATTCCACCACGCCGCTGATGACGACGGGCATCAGGCCGCCGAGGGCGTTCACGATGAGGGTGTCGCCGACCGCTAGGCCAGCCGCCACGGAGAGGTTCTCACTGATGATGACCGGCACCGGTCCACCGGAAGGGCTGTGGTAGAAGCCACGGATGCCGCGGTCCGTATCCTTGCCGAACGTGAAGGCCCCGGACCGCGTTCCGGCGAACACATCCGACTCCTGCGCGTCCAATGAGTTGGAGGCAAGCTCGGACGTCGGCAGGGGAGTCCACCGCATCTGCCCCTCGAAATCTTCCAGGACCACGGTCTCGCCGCTGGCAGTGACGGCATGGACGTCGTCAATGAGGATGGAGCCCGGAGTCCCGGCAGGTC
This sequence comes from SAR202 cluster bacterium, assembly GCA_016872515.1. Taxonomy (GTDB): domain Bacteria; phylum Chloroflexota; class Dehalococcoidia; order Lucifugimonadales; family VGZR01; genus VGZR01. The sequence goes on along the minus strand of VGZR01000022.1, from coordinate 21,570 downwards.
CGAAAGCAGGCTCGTAGAGTTGGATGGACAGCAGGCGGAAGGGCGGCACAAGCCGTTTCGGCAGGTCGGCCCGGAGCAGGTGCCACTGCGGCGGACCGGCAGAGCCGAAGGTGATCGTAGACACGACGCCGCGCTGGTCCTCCACGACCATCCAGAGGAAGATATTGGAGAACACTTCGCTGGTCTTCACGTACACCCCTAGCTCCACGGCGTCATCGGGTATGGATAGCGGCAGGGCCAGTGGCCCTGTTTGGAGCGTCCGCAGGACCACGTTCAGCGGCTGGTCGGAGAAGTCCTCCCGGTACCACGCCATGTAGGGGAACACTTCTGATTCGACGGCAAGTGCCTGGAAGTGCACCCCACCGCCTGTGCTCCCGGTTCCTCCTCCTCCACGCAGTGCAAGGGAAACCGACGTCACTCCAGGGATGGTCTGGTATCGCTCTTTCAGCGCGGTCCTGCCCCTGGCGATGTTGCCGGGGATATTGCTCACACGGATGTCGGTGGCAGTCTCATAGTTGATGCGGTCTTGATAGCTGCGGTCGAGCGTCCCTCCCACCGTGGTGGCCAGGATCCCCAGGCCGGTCACTAAGACCAGCAGAAGGACAAGCCAGCTGTATTGGAGGGGATTACGGGCCATGTGCCACAGGCCCATCGAAGCCCACACGGGTGTCCTGTTCATAGCAGCCTTGAGACCGAGGAAGAGGACTTGACCCGGTACGATGGCGATGACCGCCGCCTTGGCCGCGTAGAACAGTTCGCCCTTCTGCAGCGGCTCCCATAAGATGTATCCTGCCACCAGGCCCGCCTGAACGGCCAGGCCGAGCCATAACGGGTAGGGTTTCCGGGCATACTGGGTCATCCAGTAGGCGCTGCCTAAGGCCAGCACAAGTACAGCCGGACCGGCCCAGCCGAATCCGCCTCCATCGAGCGTTTGTTCTATCCCCACGCCTGCCGAGAGAACTATCGTGGTCGCGGCTACCACGAGATGAAGAAGCCCTGCCGATTCGCCACTCACGTACTTGACCAAAAGCGGGAAGAAGCGCATGAACACCAGCGCTACGGCTACAAGGAACAGTACCGGAGCCAGAAGCAGCGTTTCGTTAACCTGTACGTTGCTGAAAAGCCCACCGGAAGCGATGTTGCCTCGCGTATAGAGCTCCCAGAAGACCAGCCCGCCTAGCGCGAGCAGGGCCACGTCCAGGTAGTAACGCTGGAACACGGGGGTCGTCGGCGGACGGGAGGAGCGGAGCCTGTGTACGATGAGCCCAGTGCGCGCTCCGAGCACACCCGGCAACACGTAGATCGCAAGACAGGCGAGGCCGACGCCCACGGCGATGATGAACGCCAGGCCTTCGACCCTCGCCGGCAGCATCCCACCGCCGGTGATGTCTCTGAAATAGGGCAGCTTCCCCGCTAGCGCCACGCCTCCTGCCGCGATAAATGGCGCGGCCACCACGGCCACGGCCGTCAACACCGCGCTCTCGCCCGCATAAAGCTTCAGTATCTGCCACGTGCCCACGCCCCTGGTCTTGAAGCGGGCCACATCCCCCTCTCTGCTCTGGACCAGGTACGAGACCATCATGAGCAGGTAGTAGAGCACCGTCACCACCATCAGGGCCAGCAACAGCGCCAGCGGGATACCGGTGAACAGGCTCCGCCGCTCGTGCTCGGTGAACAGTCCCTGCACCCCGGAGAGGACGGCCGACCCTGGCAAGCTGTCCGTGATGGCCTTCTCGAACCCGGTCAGCCGCTCGCTGCCCTCGGCGATGGACCACGCCTTCAGGTTCTGCCTGTCCACGAAGATGAGCCAGGTCGAGTACACGAGGCTGCCCGGGAAGGTCTTGCCGACCCCCTCCAGCATGGCCGTCTCCGTCGTGAAGAAGGGCAGGGGAGGCTCGTTCGGCGCGACCCGCACCGCCGTCTCCGGCACCTCTTGAGGAGGGGCAGGTCTGAGGAAGATGTTGGCGTTGTGCCGCCAGTACGCCTCTGTGGGGTCAGTCGGTTCGAAGATGCCGACCAGGCGCGCGATGACCCTGGTTGGGTGCGCTAGGAACGGCGTCATCACGATTTCGTCGCCGACGTGAAGCGGGAAGACCTCGAGCGACGGCGTGCCGACGATGACCTCCACCACCGTGCCTTCCGGCTCCACCGAGATGGCATCGGTGGCCATCCGGCCGTCAACGAACCGGATGTGGTGTTCGATATCGGTCATGAACTGGATGTAGCCGCGCCCCACGCGGCCGCCCAGTCCTGCTTGTGGGTGCAAAGCGGTGGCCGACAAGCCCGCGAGGTAGGTGTCGCTGCGGATGAAGCGCCGCTGGTTGAGATAGATGGGGGCGATGTACCGTTCTATCGCATCATCCAGGACTCCCTGACTTTGCTGCAGCCCAGACGCCGTCAGAGGGATGTTGGGCGAAAAGACGTGGCTGTTGAGCACGGTGTCGGGCGCCCGCTCGATGGAGGTGTGGAGGCCTAGCCGCTCCAGCGCCCGCATGTAGGTCGGCGCCCCGGCCACCAGGCTGGTCGCCACGAGGATGCCGAGGAAGATGCAGAGCATCAGGCGCCAGTTGTCCATCAAGCGCTTCAGGACAAGCTTCTGAAGGGTCAGAGGTTGCATGACTTCCTAGTGGACCGCCTCCCCGTGCCCCGGACGTAGCGTACGCTATAGACTATCGAGGGTACCCCCAACTGCCTGGGCCGTATCAGTGGGCGGGATTATAGCAGCAGCAGCAACGGGTAATGGCCTGGCGTCGAATGGGACTACGCGCGGCTTCAGGATGCGGATGTCGGCGGCGATGGCACCAGCCGCAACGTCCGCCTTGTCGCGCGGGCCACGCTGTCCTGTGACCAGGCCATGGGTACGCCGTCGCCCCGCAACCAGAGGCGGAGTAAGTCGTCGTAGTGGGGCGACAGCGGGTTGCCCGACTGGCCGCCTGGGAGGGAGAACTGGCTGGCCTCCCAGTTGCCCACGTCCACCACCATTCGCATCGAGGCGACAAACAGCGGGTTGCCGTACGGGTTCAGCGGGTCGCATGAAGCCTGCGCCACCGTGTCGGTGTCCCCACCGATGGGGAATGGACCGCGGTTGAACACCTTGTCCAACGGCTTGCGCTCCCCGACCCGGTGCTTGAGCACGAGCGGCCTCACCTTTCCCCAAGCCCAGGAATCTGTGCTGGCACCGTATTTGAAACGCAGGTCCCGCACCGCTGCTGCGAGCGCGTCTGCCATCTCGGCTGGCCAGCCTCCCGCGAACCAGCCATCCGGCTGCTGCCGCAAGAGCCGTGACAGGTATCCCACCCGCCGCAGGACGAACACCGTGTACTCCATCACCGGCGTGTCGCTCTTGCCCAGTGCCCATGCCACCGAGTTCGGTGCCTTCGCCTCAACGACTCGGCGCGTCATCTCCGCAACGAACCGCACGAAGACGGAGGCGGCGGGTGATTCACCCGCCAAGACGCCATCCCATGCTTGCAACAACGTCAACCCGCGTTTCGCATCGCTGTCTCCCGTTTGCATCGCCAAGACAGCGTTGCGCACCTCCCGCCAAGGGATGGAGAGCGTGTCCGTCTGGAGCCGAAGGGTTGAGGCCACATCCCAGTCGCTACGTGTCGCGAGCTGCTCTGTGATGCGCGCTTGGCGGTACCCGTCTATCCAGTCCACCCCAAAGAACGGGCCGCTGTCGTCCCTGACGGGCTTGGCGTTGGATGTGACCAGGAAGCCGCATGCCGGGTTCGCCGCGTAGGGCATGGCGCCGAAGGGGACAGGTGAATCTTCCCACCCGGGCCGGCTGCCCCAGCCGGGTAGTGGCATCGTGCCATAGCCATCCCGTCTCACCGGCACTTCTCCCACGAGCTGCCAGCCGATGCTGCTGGACACATCGGCATAGACCATGTTGAGAGACATCAGCGGCCACTGCGCGAAGGCCTGCCGGAACTCCTCGAAGCTCCGTACCCGGTGGATGCGCAGCAGGCCCGCCGCCGGCCTTGGCTCCAGCCAGACCGCCGCCAGCGAAAGGCCCTTCGTCTCGCCCTTCTGCGGCGGAGCGATGATTGGTCCGCGCGGCGTCACCAGTACGTTCTCGACGACCGGCTCGCCGCCCTTGACCGCGATAACCTCCTTGCGGACTACGCAAACTTGGGATGCATCGCCTGCGCGGATGGTGACGCCATCGGGCCCGACCTCCTCGATAAACAGGTCGGTGTTGTCCGCCATGCCCGCGGTTACGCCCCAGGCCGCGTGGCCGTTGTGCCCCGCTGCGAATGCGGGCGTGCCGGCCAGCGTGGCGCCCGCCACCGCCCATTCACGCGTCCGTACGTGTGCCAGATACCAGTAGGGAGGAAGCTCGGCCGGCAGGTGCGGGTCGTTAGCGAGGATAGGCCGCCCCGTCGCTGTCCGGGAGGCGGCCAGCACCCAATTGTTCGACCCCCCGCTGACACCAGCCGCCGCTGCCAGCAGCGCTAGGTCGCCCGACAGCCGGTCCACAGGTGTACCCGCATCGCCACCGTCAGGCATCGTCACGGGGAGCCACTCGGGGTACGACGGGTCAACAGCGCGCAGCGCCTCCGGCCCGTCTCCCTGCAGGACATGGTAGCGGGCCAGCTCGGCGCTCCAGTTGGAGGAAAGGCCGAAGGCGTACACCTTGGCCACCGCCAGCGCGTCCACGCCGGTGTAGGGCGTCGGCCGTATCTTGAGCAGCGCGAACTCGTGCGCGCGGCGGGGCGACCCTAACGTGGCCCCGTCCGTGACCCCCTTAGCATATGCTTCCAGCGCCTGGCTGACGTCCGGGTCAAGGGCGGCCCACTGTCGCGCTGCAGAATGGTTGAATCCGATACGGCGTGCCAATAGGTCGGTGGGGAGTCCAGCTTTGCCCACCAGCTCGGACACCGTCCCGCGCGCTACCCGCAGGCTGATTTCGAGCTGGAACGCCCTGTCCTGCCCGTGGCAGAACCCGAGTCCGTACCAAGCATCCTCGTCGCTCTCGGCCTCGATGTGCGGGATGCCGTACCGGTCGCGCCTGATGACGACCACACCCTTCAGTCCTGGTGCCGCGAGCGTCCCAGATGTCCTCGGCATCCGCCGGCCCAGGAGCAGTCCGAACGCGGCTTGGTAAAGGCCCATCGCACCTAGCATCCCGGTGGGTAGTTCTTCATGGAGACCACTGCACCGGACTCGTCTAGGAGCTTGGCAGTTCTGGGTTGGTCATTGCCCCACAGAGCTTGCGCTGACCCGAAGGCGAAGCCGCCGGTCTCGGGGTGGCGCTCGTTCGTGTACACACGGACGAAGCGCCCCGGCATCAGGAGGTAACTCGGAAAGATGAAGTCGGCCCTGCCATCCCCCGCCGCTAGGTGCCATCCTGAGAGGTCCACCGGTTCGACCCCTATGTTCGTGATCTGCACGTACTCGTCCGACTCGGTCTGCGGCACCGCTCCGTCGTAAGCGATGCACTCGATGACTACCTCCTGCCGCAGCCCGCTCGCCGGATCGAGCCGTTCCGGCGTAGGCGATAGCGCCTCGGTGAGCGCGAAGTACTCAACGGCCACATCTATCGCCGTGCCGATAGCTCGCCCGCGGTCAGCGATCCGGTCGGCTAGCTTCGCCTGGATGGTCGCCTCAAGTCCTGGTCGACGCGTGACTACGACCCGGGGCTGTGGTTGGCAATCCCACAGTCCCACCCGCTCCTGCCGCGCCTGGTCTTGAAGCGCGAGGTGGCTGGACTCCCGGCTGCCGCCGAACCGGGTGAACACTCTAGCGTAGCCCCTCGCCACCAGCTCCGCGTTGAAGTCCACACCTGCAATCTCCACGTAGGCCAGCAGCCTTCCGAACCCGTCCCGGCCCGAGGCCCGTTCGTCGTACGTCAACAGGATGGCTTGGTCCACCAGGGCGTCCCGCGTGAACTCGGAGGCCAAGGCACCCCACTCGTTCAGGCATGAGATATCCACGATATTGCCGAACTCCCGTGGCCTGTTGCCGCCGTCCGCCTCCGGCGTGTCCACACCCAACAGCCGTATCCGCTCGAAGGCCCCGTTGGGGAACTCAACGTCAATCGTGTCGCCGTCCACGACCCGCGCCACCACGACCTCGCGGCCAGCGGGTGGCCCTGTGGAGCCCCACTGGAGCCGCACCTGCGGCACGGGCGTCGGAGAAGGACTGCTGGACAGGACGGCGTTGGCCGATTCGTAGTCCTGGCCTTGCGCCTTAGGCTCGGGCGACAGCTTTTCGGCTGCGGCGGTCAGCACCGCCTCCATCCGCGCCTCGATGGCCGGGTCGCGTATGGGCTGTGGCGCCGGCTTGGGCCTGTCGCCGCACGCGGCCACGACGGCTAGCAGCGCCAGCGATGCCCACCATAGCCTGCCCATCTCCAACCCTACCGTCCCGAAGGTGTCAGCACACTCGGCCCAGCTGCTCCGATGCTCTCTAACGATGCCCATTCGGGCTGCCACCCGAATGTCTTGGACAGATGCCGCACAAGGACGGGTACGACCCCCGCCATGTCCGCGATGCACACCTCACACTCCATCGAAGTGACCTTACCGCCCGGCATCCCGCACGGCACGATGTGGTCGAAGTACGATAGGTCAGGAGCTATGTTCAGGGCGAAGCCGTGCATCGAGACGCCCCGGCTGACCTTTAGACCGATGGCCGCGATTTTCGCGTCCCCGACCCACACGCCCGTCGGCTTGGCGCCGCGCTCCGCCGTGATGCCGAACTCGGCGAGCATCGCTACGATGGCCGCCTCGAGGCCATGCACGAACGCCAGCGGCCCGCCCAGTGGCCTGATGTCCACGATTGGGTAGCCCACCAGCTGGCCTGGGCCGTGGTACGTCACCTCGCCGCCGCGGTCCGTTGCGTGTACCTCGATCCCCAGTTCGCGCAGCCGCTCCGGGCCAGCGAGGATGTCCGCCATCTTGCCGCGCCGCCCCAGGGTGTACACGTGCGGATGCTCCAGCAGGAGCAGTACTCCCGGCAACTCCGCGTCGGCCACGCGCTGCGCCAGGCTGCGCTGCAGCTCCCAGGCCGCCATGTACTCCATGCGCCCAAGCTGGACTGTCAGGCACCTTGTCATGCCACGGCCGTCACCCGACCGCCGTCTCCGGCCCCATCGCCTCCAGCCTTCGTTTGACCGCTTGGAGGAACGCACCCGCCTCGGCGCCGTCCATGATGCGGTGGTCGAACCCAAGTACCAGGTTCATCATCGAGCGGACCGCGACGGTGTCGTTAACCACCACGGGCCGCTTCACGATGGCCTCGGTGGTCAAGATGGCCGCCTGTGGGTAGTTGATGAGCGGATTCGATGCCACCGAGCCTAGCGCGCCCGTATTGTTCACTGTGAACGTGCCGCCCTGCACGTCTTGCAGCGCCAGAAACCCCTTGCGGGCCTTCTGCGTCAGGGAGTCAACCTCCTGCGCCAGCGCGGCGATGCCCTTCGTGTCGGCATCCCGTATCACCGGCACAACCAAGCCGGAGGGCGCTGCCACCGCGATGCCGATGCTGACGCGTTTCTTGAGGATGATGGCATCTCCGCCCCAGGACGAGTTCAGCAGGGGGTGCTCTTTCAGCGACTCGGCCACCGCCTGGAGGACGAACGCCAGGTAGGTAAGGGGAAAGCCCCTCGCGGCACGGAACCCCTCTTTAAGCGCCTCGCGCCGCATCGCTAACTCCGTGACGTCCGCTTCCACCAGCGACCACACATGCGGGATCTGTGTGGCGCTCTTGACCATGTGCTCGGCGATGATGCGCCGCATTGGCGAGAGCGGCATGCGCTCCTCGTCCGCTGCCACGGGCCGCGCTTCCCCCGGTGGCGCCGCGCCGCCCTTGACCTGGATGGCGTCCTCCACATCTTTGCGTGTGACGCGCCCGCCGATGCCCGTGCCCTTGACCTTCGAGAGGTCCACCCTGTGCTCGGCGGCCAACCGCTGCACCACCGGCGAGTACCGCCCGGGCGCAGTCGGGCCGTCCTCGGGAGCCGTTGGTGCGGGCGGAAGCGGTGGTGCTGCCGATGCCGGAGCTGCTTGGGAAGGCGCCGTCTCCATCAGCGGGCCGCCGGAGCCGGTCGGCCCCATCGGCGCCACATTCTTCAGGAGGGTTCCGATGCGGTCGGCTGGCATTTGGCCCGACTTGGCGGCGGACGGCGGTGTGATTACCTGCTCTTCTTCCGCAACCGCGATCTCTGCGATGACCGCGCCCATCGGCACGGTCTCCCCCTCTTGTGCCACGATGCGCGTCAGCACCCCGGCTACAGGGGAGGGCATCTCCATGTTCACCTTGTCGGTCAGCACCTCCACCAGCGGGGCGTACTTCTCCACCCGCTGGCCCACCTGCTTCAACCACCGCCCGATGGTGCCCTCAGTAACCGACTGCCCGACCTGGGGCAGCTCGATCTTCATCGGCTAGTACCGCGCCAGGGTGCGGACGGCATCGGCGATGTTCTTGCTGTCCAGCATGAACATCTCCTCCAGCGGCGGGCTGAAGGGCATGGCAGGCACGTCCGGCCCGGCCAGCCGCGTCACTGGTCCGTCGAGGCGGTCAAACGCCTTCTCCGCGATGGTGGCTGCCACCTCCGCGCCGATGCCCACGGCCCGTGTGTCCTCATGCACCACCAACGCCTTGCCCGTCTTCCTCACCGACACCAGCACCGTCGCCTCATCCAGGGGCCGCAGCGTGCGCAGGTCCACCACCTCGACGCTGATGCCCTCCTTCGCCAGCTCTCTCGCCGCCTCGATGCAGTGGTGCAGCATCAGCCCGTAGGTGATGACGCTGATGTCGCTGCCCTCCAGCTTCACGTCTGCGACACCGATGGGCAGCGTGTACTCTTCGTCTGGCACCTCGCCGCGCACCAGCCGGTACGTCCGCTTGTGTTCGAGGAACACCACGGGGTCGTCGTCGCGTATCGCTGACTTCAACAGTCCCTTGGCGTCGTACGGCGTGGCTGGCACCACGACCTTGAGGCCTGGCACGTGGGCGAAGAACGACTCGACACTCTGCGAGTGGTATAGCCCTCCTCGGACACCGCCACCGTATGGCGCGCGCAGCACCAGCGGCACATGTAGCCCACCGTTCGTGCCGTAACGCACGCGGGCCGCCTCGCCCACGATCTGATTGAACACCGGCCAGATGAAGTCCGCGAACTCCATCTCAGCGATGGGGCGCATCCCGCTCGTTGCCGCGCCCAATGCGATGCCGGCGATGGACGACTCCGCCAGCGGCGTGTCTATCACTCGCTCGGCCCCGAACTTCTGCAGGAAGCCGTCCGTTGCCAGGAACACTCCGCCGCGCGTGCCGATGTCCTCCCCCATGACGAAGACCCGCTCGTCGCGTTCCATCTCCTCGCGCATGGCGTCGCGCACCGCTTCCAGGACGTTCTTTACGGCGATGGTGCACCTCCCTGCGGTGCGTACACATGGTCATAGAAGCCTTCGGTAGTGGGGTAGGGTGCAGCCTCGCCGAACTCGGTGGCCTCATCCACCTCGCGCTTCGCCGCCTCGCATATCCGCGCATCCAATTCCACGTTCAGCACGCCGATCGCTTCGAGCTGACGCTTGAGGATGGGGAGCGGGTCGCGCCTCTTGACCTCCTCCATCTCCTCGCGGGAGCGGTACTTGCGGTCGTCGTCGTCGCTCGTGTGCGGGAGAGCGCGCTCGACCATCGCCTCGATGAGCGTCGGGCCATGCCCCGCCCGCGCCTTGGCCGCCGCCTCCGCCGTTGCCTCGTACGCCGCCGCGACGTCCGTCCCGTCCACCGTGAGGCCCGGCATCCCGTACCCCTCGGCCCGTGCTGCCACATTGGATACTGCTATCTGCTTGGACAGCGGCACCGAGATGGCGTACCGGTTGTTCTCGCAGAAGAAGACGACCGGCAGCTTGTGGATAGCTGCGAAGTTCATCCCCTCGTGGCAGTCGCCCGTGCTTGCTGCTCCGTCACCGAAATACACGATGACTACCGTACCCTCGCGGCGCATCTTCGCGGCCAAAGCCGCGCCGACCGCCTGCGGGATCCGCGTGCCCACGACGTTAGAGGGGTTGACGATATGGTATTTGGGGTATGCGCCATGGCACGGGAACTGCCGTGCGCCGCTGAACGGTTCACCCGCCTTGGCCATGTACCCCAGCATGATTTCCTTAAAAGGGACGCCTAGGGCCACTACCACGGCTAGGTCGCGGTAGTAGGTGTAGAACCAGTCCTGCCCCGGCCTTAACGCGTGGACGGTGGCGATCTGCGCCGCCTCGTGGCCCTGGGCCGAGGACATGAGGGCCACCTTCCCCTGCCGGTTGAGCAGCCACACCCGCTCGTCCAGCGTGCGCGAGCGCACCATCTGGGTGTACATCGCCAGCATGCGCGGCGCGTCCAGTCGGATGGCACCGACCTTGTTGGCAGGGGACTTGAGGGTGGCGATATCGGGGTTCCCGTCTCCCAAGGAACGTACCCTCCGCGCCGGACGCAGTCTGCCGTGAGGCGAGACGCCCGACGCGGCCATTATAGGCAGCGCCGCGAAGCTACGTCAAAGCGGCAGACCTCTCATGGGTCAGGTGCATGTCCGCGCTGGGATCGGGGTGGCAGTGGTGGCCGACGGAAGGACCACGATTGCGGAGCCGAAGCCGCCGCCCTCCTGCTCAGCGGCAATCATGTACGAGCCTGGTGTATCACGTGCTATGCGTATGCCGTGATCGATATCCTCTTCCGCTACAAGGTCGCGCTGGTGCTCCCCGTGCAGGACAAGGCGGGAGCTATCCTGACCCTGCGTCATGCCGTGCAGACCTGTCCCTTCCCCCTCCGCTACATCCAGACGGACAACGGGTGGGAGTTCCAGCGGCATTTCCACCAGGTATCCGAGGAAGTGGGCATCCAGCACTACTACATCCACAAGAGCAGTCCCAATAAAAACGCCGTCATCGAACGCAGCTTCCGGACGGATGAAGACGAGTTCTTCCTGCTGCTGGCTGAACCTGCCGAGGATTGAGATAACCTGCAACGGTCCTTCCAGCGCTCCCTCTCAGGTTATAACACCGTGCGGCCCCACATGGGTATCAACATGCTCACCCCGAAGGAGGGTGTGGCCCTGTACCAAAAAGTCGTGATGGAACACGGCACCTTAGACAAAGAGCAATCCCCCCATGAACACTTGACAGAACAGGACTGGAATGAGAACACCAGTGCATTTAGTAGTCTGCAAGGAGGCAGGAATGCTCCTACGTGGGACTACACCTCACATTACACTGTGCCACCGACCGGTGCTTTGGTTGACCACAAATGCGTTTGCCAGCGTGACCAAATCGTGCATATCACAGGCGGGGCGTGGAAGGGGCATGTCGGAACTATCGCGTCACTAATTGGCTATGAAGTGGGCCTAGAGGAGCCGGACGACTCGCTCCACGCCTATCATGTGACGCTTCAGTCTGGGAAGTGCGATACCATGCGATGGGACCGTCTGCGGTCAACAGGACAATGGCTTAAACGAGTACCCATTCCGAGAGACAACGGTAGTCCGAGCATGGTCGGTGTTTTCCAAGTTGGCTCCTCGGCCTATCGGCAGGTCTTCCGAGAGTCGATGCCTAGGACATTGACAGACGTAGCTCATGGAATCAGTGTCGGTCTCCCCGGTGTACGCGGCAGTGGTGGCATACGGAGCTTCTTACAGCGGCGGAAGGGGGTAGAGCGAGTGACCTTCGATCACCGCCTGGAACTGTCAGCTTTGTCTAGAACCCTGGGAGCTGCGCTTTTTCAAGATCAAATGGTGCAACTGGCGATGGACGTCGCAGGGTTCACAGCGGAGAAGGCGGACGCGATGCGACGTACGTTTGAAAGGTCGGCAAAGAAGGCCTCTGCCCTTGTCAGGGTTGGGCGGCTGGGGTAAAGTACAGGCCACTTTCGGGTGAAGCTGTGGCAACTCACGCCGCGGCCCCCACGACACGAGGAGGAGACGATGACGACGACGCTGTTCGGCTCCAGCATCAAGCGCCGCGAAGACCCCCGCCTCATCACCGGCAGGGGCACCTATGTTGACGACGTCCGGCTGGTGGGCCTGCTGCACCTGTTCCTGGTGCGCAGCCCCCATGCCCACGCTAAGATCAAGCGGATCAACGTCACCGCGGCCAAGAAGATGCCCGGCGTGGTGGCGGTCTATACCGGCGCCGACCTGAAGGACAAGCTCGGCTCGGTGCCCTGCGGCTGGGTCGTCCCCGACACCAAAGAGGTCCCCCACCCGCCCATCGCCTACGAGAAGGTCCGCACGGTCGGGGACCCCGTCGCCGCAGTCGTGGCCACCACCCGCGAGGCGGCCGCAGACGCCGCCGCCGCAGTTGACGTGGACTACGAGGTTCTGCCCGCCGTGGTGGACATGGAGAAGGCTATCAAGCCCGGCGCGGCCCAGCTTCACGACGGCGCGCCCAACAACGTCGCCTTCGTGTGGGAGGTCAAGGGCGGCGACGCCGACGCGGCCGTCAAGTCCGCCCAGGTCAGGGTCAAGGAGCGCATCGTGAATCAGCGGCTCATCCCTAACGCTATGGAGACGCGCGGGGTCGTGGCCGACTACAACCCAGGCACCAACCAGGTCACCGTCTGGACCTCGACCCAGATCCCGCACCTCGTCCGGCTCCTGTTAGCGCTGGTTACGGGCCACCCGGAGCACCAGATACGGGTCATCGCGCCGGAGGTCGGCGGCGGCTTCGGCAGCAAGCTGTACCTTTACTCCGAGGAGGTCATCGCCTTCACCATCGCCAAGACGCTGGGCCGCCCGGTCAAGTGGATCGAGCAGCGCCAGGAGAACTACATGGCGACGACGCACGGGCGCGACCACATCGGCGACGTCGAGATGGTGGGCAACAAGGACGGCACCATCACCGGCCTGCGGGCCAACATCTACGCCAACATGGGCGCATACCTGTCCACATTTGCGCCGGCCATCCCGACCTACCTGTTCGGCCTGATGCTGTCCGGCCCGTACAAGACGCCCAACATCTACTGCAAGGTTACCGGGGTCTTCACGAGCACGACGCCGGTGGACGCGTACCGCGGCGCTGGGCGACCCGAGGCGACGTACCTCATCGAGCGGATGGTGGATCGGTTCGCGGCCGAAATCGGTATGGACCCGGCGGAGGTTCGGCGCAAGAACTTCCTGCCGCCGTTCAAGGACGGTCAGGCCGTCACCACCAACGTCAGCTACGACAGCGGCAACTACGAGCCCGCATTGGACAAGGCCCTGAACATGGTGGGCTACAAGCAGTTCCGCAAGGAGCAGGCGGAGGCCCGCAAGAAGGGCAAGTACCTGGGCATCGGCCTGTCGAGCTACGTCGAGATCTGCGGCGTGGCCCCGTCGGCGGTGGCCTACGCGCTGGGCGCCCGCGCGGGCGTGTGGGAGAGTTCGCTGGTGCGCGTGCACCCCACGGGCAAGGTGACGGTGTTTACCGGTTCGTCGGGCCACGGCCAGGGGCACGAGACGACGTTCGCGCAGTTGGCGGCCTCGGAGTTCGGTATCCCGATGGACGACGTCGAGGTCGTTCACGGCGACACGGACAAGGTACAGATGGGCACGGGTACGTTCGGTAGCCGCAGCGCCGTGGTGGGCGGGACGGCCTTGCACATGAGCGCCGAGAAGATCAAGGACAAGGCCAAGAAGATCGCGGCAAACCTATTGGAGGCCGCCGCCGCCGACGTCGTCTTCGAGAACGGCAAGTTCTTCGTGAAGGGCGCGCCGGCCAAGGCGAAGACCTTCCAGGAGGTGGCGCTGGCCTCGTACTGGTATGCCAGTCTGCCCGAGGGCACGGAGCCGGGGCTGGAGGCGATGAGCATCTTCGACCCGAAGAACTTCACCTGGCCCTTCGGCACGCACATCGCGGTGGTGGAGGTGGACGGGGATACGGGCCTGGTGAAGCTGAAGCGCTACGTGTGCGTGGACGACGTGGGCCGGGTCATCAATCCCATGATTGTGGACGGGATGGTGCACGGGGGCATCGCCCAGGGGGTGGGCCAGGCGCTGCAGGAGGAGGCGGTGTACGGCGAGGACGGGCAGCTCCTGACGGGCAGCATGCTGGACTACGCGGTGCCCACCGCCGAGGACTTCCCGAACTACGAGACGGCGCGGACGGAGACACCTTCGCCCGCCAACCCGCTGGGCGTGAAGGGCGCGGGGGAGACGGCGACCATCGCCTCGTCGCCCGCGGTCATCAACGCGGTGGTGGACGCGCTGGCGCCGTTCGGGGTCAAGCACCTGAACATGCCGGCCAAGCCGGAGAAGGTGTGGCGGCTGATGCAGGCGGCGAAGAGGTAAGCGAGGCGGGGCTTTACCCCCACCCTTCGACAGGCTCGGGGCAGGCTCTTGGTCCCCCCCTCGAGGGGGAGGAGAGTTTGTAAAGGTGCCTGCCTTGCAGCAGGCAAGGCGTGGAGCGAAGTTAGGGACTCTGGCTCGCTCACCCTGTCCTGGGGCCATCCAGTCGGGGTGAGGTGTTTTTTGGGCAAGGATGTGCCCTGCCCTCACCCCTTCGGCCCATAGAACGAAGGCCCTCTCCCCTCACGGGGCGGGGGGGTTGAACGCCCCCCCTTGGCATGGTCATCGCCTTCGGTCTTGCAGCAGCATGGCCCGTGTTCGACCACGAGTCCACCGCGCAACACACCGGACAACCACCCCTCAGCATCCGGAGGTCCACCAGTCTTTAGGGGCCGGTCAGTTTCTCGCGACGGCTTCGTGAACCGGCGGAGTGGCTACGTGGGAGGCGTCGAGACGGGCTTTTCGGCGTGATTTGCCCACTTTTGTCCACCTAGACATCCGAGGGTGGCGCTTTGGAAAAGAACGGGGGTCCGATTATTGATAGTAGCTTCCCATGGCTGCGGCGGGTTGTCAATGCGGGTATCGTTTCCAGCCAATGCGTTTGCAGGGATATCCCAGGCTCCATGGTGCAACTGAATGCGCAGGCTTGGGAAATGCCGAGTCTTTCCTGGCGCCTCGTTGAAGGTGACCAGGACAGGCTGATTCCGTCTCCGCGATGTACGCTCGACTAAAGACATTGCTTGGACCAGCACTTTGGAAAACATGGTGGGAGATGTCATCACAGGGATAATCCCTATTAAGCCATGGCGTGGGAAATACTGGCATTGGGCATTTGCCTTTCACATCGGTTTCGATTTCCTTCTTTTTCCAATGACCAGCGCTGTACCACGCCTGCTTTAGGCGAATCAGAAGTTCAAACATTCCCCGCACGCTATTGGGTTAGTGTTGATGGCGATGTTGCTTCTAGAAAACGGTAGAATAGCCAGGCATGGCTAAGCAGAAGGCAGCGGCAGACCCCATCAGGAACATCTTGGAGCGGCTGGAGGAGGCGAGCTACATCGCCGACCCGGCCATCGCGACGTCCATCTACCTGGCACAGTCGCTGGAGCGGCCGCTGCTCATCGAGGGGCGGGCCGGCGTGGGGAAGACGGAGGTGGCCAACGTGATGGCACGCCTGCTGGACACGCGGCTCATCCGTCTGCAGTGCTACGAGGGGCTGGACGTCACGACGGCGCTGTACGAGTGGAACTACCCCAAGCAGCTCCTGCGCATCAAGCTGGACGAGCAGGACGGAAGGCCGGCGGACGTGCGGGAGCGCGAGATCTTCAGCGAGGCGTTCCTGCTACAGAGGCCACTGCTGGCGGCGCTGACGCAGCCGGACAAGCCGCCGGTGCTGCTGATAGACGAGGTGGACCGCGCGGACGAGGAGTTCGAAGCGTTCCTGCTGGAGGCGCTGGCCGAGTTCCAGGTGACCATCCCGGAGATCGGGACCATCAAGGCCAAGCACAGGCCGCTGGTCATCCTGACGTCGAACCGGTCGCGGGAGCTTTCGGACGCGCTGCGGCGGCGGTGCCTCTATCTCTGGATAGACTATCCAGACCTGGACAAGGAGCTGCGCATCGTGCGGGCGAAGGTGCCGGGGATAGACGAGCGGCTGGCGGGGCAGGTGTGCAGGTTCGTGGAGGAGATCCGGAAGCTGGAGCTGGACAAGGCGCCCGGGGTGTCGGAGACGCTTGACTGGGCGCGGGCGATGGTGGTGCTGCACCATGACCACCTGGACAAGCAGACGGTGGAGCAGACGCTGGGGGCCATCATCAAGGACTCGGAGGACATGGAGCGGTTCCGGGCGGAGGCGCTGGACGCGATACTAGCGAAGGTGTAATAAGATACCCCTCACCCTATAGACGTGCCAGGCACGTCCATAGGCCTCTCCCGCAAGGGGAGAGGAGATATTTTGCGCGGAGTGAGTGAACGATGGTACGCATGAAGGGGAGTCGGGCGCTGATGGAGCAGCTCCGGGCCGAGGGGGTGAAGTACATCTTCGGGAACCCGGGGACGAGCGAGAGCGCCATCATGGACGAATTGGAGCGCTACCCGGATCTGAAGTACGTGCTGGTGACGCAGGAAGGGGTGGCGATGGGCGCCGCCGACGCCTACGCCCGAGCCACCCAGCGGCCCGCGTTCGTGAACCTGCACATCGAGACGGGTCTGGCCAACGGCATCAGCCTGCTGAACAACGCCAACGAGGGCGGGACGCCGCTGGTGCTGACGTCGGGCAACAAGGACATGCGCAAGTTGGTGGAGGGGCGGACGGAGTTGGCCGACATGGTCAAGCTGTTCACGAAGTGGAGCGTGGAATTGAGCCACCCGGACCAGGTGCCGGGGGCGATCCGGCGGGCGTTCAACGAGGCGAAGACGCCGCCGACGGGGCCGGTGTACGTCGGCTTCTCTGCGAACTCGATGGACGGCGAGGCGGACGTGGAGATCGTGCCGTCCACGACGGGCTACCACCGGGTCGAGCCGGATCGGCGCGCGGTGGAGGAGGCGGTCAAGCTGCTGGCGAAGGCCAAAAACCCCATCATGCTCATCGGCGACCGCGTCGCCCAGTCGAATGCGAGCAAGGAGGCGGTGAGGCTGGCGGAGGCGCTGGGTGCGAAGGTCTACGCGGCGTCGGTATCGGAGTTCAACTTCCCGACCGGCCACCAGCAGTTCCTGGGGCGCATGTTCTACGGCTTCCCTGAGCCGACGAAGGTGCTGTCCGCGGCGGACGGGTTGCTGGCGGTGGGGAACGTGTTCACGAGCTACTGGTTCTTCGACACTATGGGCGGGCGGACGCTGCCGGCGAGCACGAAGATCGTCCACTTGGACGTGCCGGGGCGCAACGTGGGCAAGAGTGAGCCGACGGACGTGGGCATGACGGCCGACCCGAAGATGGCGATGGCGGCGCTGGCGGAAGCGCTGGAGGCGGAGATGTCGGGGTCGGCGAAGGAGGCGGCGAAGGGACGCATCGTTGCAATCGCGAAAGAGAAGGCGGCGCAGCAGGCGGCGTGGGAAAAGCGGCTCAAGGAGCGGTGGGACATGAAGCCGATGTCCACCGAGCGGATGATGACGGAGGTGGCGGCGGCGCTGCCGCCGGGGACGGTGGTGGTGGACGATTCGGTGACGACGCGGACGTCGGTGATGGGCGCGATTGAGTTCAGCACGCCGGGCGGCTGGTTCGGCGAACGCGGCGGGGCCATCGGCTGGGGGATGGGCGCGGGCCTGGGCGCGAAGCTGGCGAACCCCGACAAGCCGGTGGTGGCCATCGTGGGCGACGGCAGCGCGATGATGACGGTGCAGGGGTTCTGGACCGCGGCCAACGAGAACATCCCGACGGTCTATGTCATCTGCAACAACAGCACGTACCGCGTGCTGAAGCTGAACATGAACGTCTATAAGAACATGGTCATCAAGGACAAGTCGCCGAGCAAGTACATCGGGATGGACTTCCCCACTCGGCTGGACATCGCGGGCATGGCGCAGGCGATGGGGGTCTATGGAAAACGCATCGAGGACCCGCGCGAGATTGGCCCCGAACTGAAAAAGGCCCTCGCCTCAAAGAAACCCGCCGTCCTCGACGTCGTCATAGACGGCTCACTCTGAGAACCCTGGGGGACTTCTTCTGCCCGGAAGAAGTCCCCCAGACCCTTCAAGAAGTTTCTAGGGCACCGATATCGGGATGGATTCTGTATCCATCCCGATATCGGCCCATCGAACTCTTCGGTCGAGGAGGGGTAAATGGACGTCCTTTGGTTTGTCATAGGTACAGCCGTTGGCGCTGCCATAGCAGGGGTTGCGGCCTGGGCAAGGTTCAAGTTAAAAGCTACCTCAGAAGGAATTGAGTTAACCACCAAGCTCAGACTGGCTGAGGAGCGTATTGAAGAAATCAAGCGCGAGCGTCTGGCGGACGAGCAGCAAATCTCCCACGTGTTCGCCTCGCTAGCCACCGACGCGCTTCATAAGAACAGCTAACTCTTTCTACAGCTTGCTACCTAGTCGCTCGACAGCCGAATCAAAAAAGCCAGGGGCGATTTGGAGTTGAGATTCATGGCTGTTGAAGGTTTGGTAAGACCACTGGGCGACGCACTGTCAGAAGTCGAGAAGAGCCGCAAGGAGGCTTACGGTGCGCTGAGGCAGCAACTGGAGGACGTCACCAAAGGTCAGCAACAGCTTACCTCAGAAACAAGTCGCCTAGTCCAAGCGCTAAAACACCCACAGGCGCGTGGACGCTGGGGGGAACTAACGCTTCGCAGAGTTGCGGAGTTGTCAGGAATGGTTGAGCGCTGTGACTTTGTCGAGCAGCAAACAATAAGTAGTGCCGACGGCCTGTTGCGCCCAGACATGGTCATCTACCTCCCGAGCGAGCGGCGAATAGCCGTGGACGCGAAAACTCCCCTCGATGCCTACTTACAAGCTATTGAGGCTCAGGGCGATGACCAGCGACGAGCAGCTCTCGAACGCCATGCAAAACAACTCCGTGATCGTATTAGAGAGCTCTCTGCTAAATCCTACTGGGATTCCCTTGGCTATACCCCTGAGTTCGTCGTGCTCTTCTTGCCAGGAGAGTTCTTCCTCACTCCAGCACTCGAGCACGAGCCAAACTTGCTAGAGGAGGGTATGAAAGCTCGGGTCGTAGTAGCCACGCCCTCAACTCTAATCTCTCTGCTCTATGCCGTCGCATACGGTTGGCGGCAAGAGCAACTAACTGAGAATGCAAGAAGAATTAGCGACTTAGGCAGAGAGCTGTACGACAGGCTCGCAACCTGGGCAGAGCACCTTGGCAACCATCGCAGGTCTCTAGAAAAAGCAGTAGAAACTTTTAACGAGGGTATCGGATCCTTGGAGAGGATGGTACTTCCATCGGCACGTAAATTCAAAGAACTGGGCGTCTCACCAACCAAGAAAGCCATCCCAGAGATTGAGACAATTTCGACTACGCTCCGGATCCCATCCTCTGTTGTAAACGATGAAGCCGAGAATCCCTCGGCACAAACTTAGCTTTGGTTCGCCACGTCCTGCACGCGGACATGGATGCGTTCTACGCCTCGGTGGAGCAGCGGGATAACCCGGCGCTGCGGGGGAAGCCTGTGGTAGTCGGTGGGTCTCCTGAGGGCCGGGGTGTCGTCGCTGCGGCGTCGTACGAGGTGCGGAAGTTCGGGGTGCGGTCGGCGATGCCGATGTTCACGGCGATGCGGCTGTGTCCACAGGCCGTCCGCGTGCCGCCGCGGTTCGACGTCTATCACGAGGTCTCCGAGCAGGTGATGGCCGTCTTCCACGGGTACACGCCGCTGGTGGAGCCGATGTCGCTGGACGAGGCGTACCTGGACGTGACGGCGCTGGTGACGCTCGAGAACACGCCGAGGATGATTGCGGCGGAGATCAAGCGGCGGGTCAAGGCGGAGACCAAGCTGACGATTTCCATCGGCGTGGCGACGAGCAAGTCGGTGGCGAAGGTAGCGTCGGGCTTGGAGAAGCCGGACGGGCTGACGGTGGTGCCGCCGGGGACGGAGCAGGCGTTCTTGGCGCCGCTGCCGGTGGACAAGCTGTGGGGTGTCGGCCCGAAGACGGCGGCGCGCTTGGCCGAGGAGGGCGTGCGCATCATCGGGGACCTGGCGGCGAAAGATGCGGCGTGGATGCGGGCGCACTTCGGCAAGGTGGGCCCGTTCATGCTAGACCTGGCGTTGGGCGAGGATGACCGGCCTGTGGTGGTGGAGCACGAGACGAAGTCGGTGAGCGCGGAGACGACGCTGGCGCGGTATTCGGGCGACGCGGAGGAGTTGGAGGAGCTGGTGACGCGGCTGAGCCAGCGGGTATGGCGGCGGCTGGAAGGGACCGGGCTGCAGGGGCACACGGTGAAGATGAAGCTGCGGCTGTCGGATTTCACGACGTTCACGCGGCAGGAGACGCTGCCGGAGCCGGTGGAGTCGGCGGAGTCGCTGGCGCAGGCGGCTAAGGCGATCCTAAGGACGGAGATGCAGCCGGGGCGGCTGTTTCGTCTTGTGGGCGTGGGCGTGTCGGGCTTCGAGGGGGAGGCCGTGCAGGAGTATCCCTTACAGCCGAGACTATCCGGGTTTGAATAAGGGAGGCGAAATGACCTATCACGACGGGCTGCAGCGGTGCTGGGACGTGCCGCCGGACGACCCGATGAAGCTGGAGTACCACGACCGGGAGTGGGGGACGCCGACGAGGGACGACAAGCGGCTGTTCGAGTTCCTGGCGCTCAGCGGTGTGCAGGCGGGGCTGAACTGGTGGGGCGTCTGGCGTCGGCGCGAGGCGTACCGTAAGACCTTCGACGGGTTCGATCCGGCGAAGGTGGCGCATTACGGCGACGCCAAGCTGGCGGCGCTGCTCGCGGACGCGAGCCTCATCCGCAACAGGGCGAAGATGGGAGCCATCATCGGCAACGCCGAGGCCATCCAGCGGGTGCGGGCCGAGCACGGGAGCTTCGCGGACTACCTGTGGGGTTTCGTGGACGGCAAGCCGATGGTCAACGGCTGGCGGCAGAACGTAAAACTGCCGGCGGTCACGCCGCTGGCCGAGCGCATGAGCAGGGACATGATTGGGCGTGGCTTCAAGTTCGTTGGGCCGACGATCGTCTATGCGTACATCCAGTCGGTGGGCCTAGTGAACGACCACTACGTAGGCTGCTTCCGGCACGGAGTGCTGCCGTTCGACGACGGGGCCGCCAAGCCGAAGGCGAGCCGGGAGGCGAGGAAGAAGGGGTGAACCGCTGCGCGTGGGGGACGAGCGACCCGTTGATGACGGTCTACCACGACAAAGAGTGGGGAGTGCCGCTGCACGACGACCGGGCGCTGTTCGAGATGCTGATACTCGAAGGGATGCAGGCAGGGCTGAGCTGGCAGACCATCCTGAACAAGCGCGAGGCGTTCCGGAAGGCCCTCGATGGCTTTCAGCCGGAACGGGTGGCGACGTACGGCGAAGCGAAGCTCGCCGAGTTGCTGGCGAACCCTGGGATCGTGCGCAACCGGCTGAAGGTGAATGCTGCCATCACCAACGCGCAGGCCTCTCTCGCGGTGCGGAAGGAGCAGGGCAGCTTCGACGCCTACATCTGGGGCTTCGTGGGCGGCAGGCCGAAGGTGAACGGGCGGCGGGCGATGGGCGACATTCCGGCGAAAACGGCGGAGGCGGATGCGATGAGCAAGGATCTGCTGAAGCGGGGGTTCCGGTTCGTCGGCCCGACCATCTGCTACGCGTTCATGCAGTCGGCAGGGCTGGTCAACGACCACACCGTGGACTGTTTCCGATACGGGGAA
>VGZR01000021.1 GCA_016872515.1 SAR202 cluster bacterium | reverse complement strand
TGCAACCTCAAGGTTTCGTCGCTGTGGTGAGATAACGATGATATCCATTGTCTCGGGCGGCTGTGAGCTGCCGATGACTAGTCGGCCCAGGGCATCGGCCTGCTTGGGTGATCCCAGAAGCGTTGCCCTCTCCTGGGAAAACTCGGATGCAACGCGGCCCAGGACCTGATCCGACTCGGCGCCCAGCAGCTTCGCGTCGGCCTGGTTGCAGTACCTGATGCGCGCCTCGTGGTCCACCACAACCAGGCCATCAGTGATGCTCTCCTGGGTCGCTTCGAGCGTGCGTTGCTCCCGGCCGATGGCCGCATTGGTCTGCTCGAGCTGCTGTTGTTGATTACGGATGGTGCGCCAGCCCTCCCAGACCATGTACACCAGCGTGAGATACAGATAAAGAAAACTGCCACCGATGGCGCCGACAATCACCCAGCGCACCAGGCCGGCTTCGCCACCCAATCGGGGCATCGCAGCCTCTTCGACCGACCCCGCGCTGCTTTCGACGATGGCGGCTGGTCGCCCCTGCAGGTCTTCGTTGCTACGGCTGCCAACCTCACCAACGACAACCGAGAGCACCGCAGCCAATACGGCCATGATGACAAAGCTGGTGAGGGAGAACTGGACGAGGAGGTTGCCCCCAAAGATTCTAGACCGCATGAACGCGACGCTCCGTGCCGGTGGTTTCGACGCCGACGTACGGCTTGGCGAAGGGCTGAACGGGGCGGGTGTAGCACCGACCTCGCCAACCGTCAACCGGAATGAGTCGCTCGAAGATGGCCCAAAATCGTCTTGAAGGCGCTGGTGAAGTGCATGCTAGCATGGGACGGATATGACTGAGGGTAAGGGGTTCTTTTCCCATACACCTACCGGCAACGAGATGGGCACGAAAGCTGGTTGGGCCTGTGCCGTAGCCTTGCTACTGGCGCTTGGCGCATGTGGCTCCAGTTCAAGCGGAGGCTCTATCTACTTCGCCAGCGACCGCGACGCGAACTTCGACATCTACGCCGTTGACCCCCGAAATGGCCATGTCCGCAATATCAGCAACTCGCCCGAAGACGACCATTCCCCCGTGGTCTCGCCTAACCGCCGCTCCGTCGCTTATGTTGCGACGTCCGGCAACGGCCAAGGGGTCATGGTCGCAGACCGCATCGGCGAGACGAAGGCGTCAGTCACACAGTCGCAGGGACGCTACCGCGACCCACGATGGGCGCCGGGCAGCAACCGCCTCGCCTACCTCGACGAAGGCTCGAGCGAGCCGCGTGTTTACATCGTGGGAGCCGACGGTGGCGATCAGTCCTTGCTTACGAACATAAGCGGGGACGAGGTGGGCGGCTGGTCGCCGGACGGCGAGACGGTGGTGTTCGCTGTCCACGATGGCGCGGGGCAGGGTATCTATGTCCGCAACCCCGATGGAGTGAACGAGTTCCGGCTGACCGAAGCGCCAGACCGACGCCCGGTGTGGTCACCGGACTCGAAGCAGATCGCATTCCTGTCGAAGCGGGACGGGAACGATGAAGTGTACGTGATGAACGCCGATGGTTCCGGCGTCGTTCGAGTGACCGAGACGCCAGCGCCTGAGTACGACCTGTCATGGTCGCCCAGCGGAAAGCAGCTTGTGTTTGTGTCGGAGCAGGATGGCAACGCCGAGATTTACGTTGCTGAGGTGGGAAACCGCAAGCAGACGCGGCTCACCTTCAACCAGGTGCGGGACGAGAAGCCCGTCTGGTCGCCCGACGGCCGGCAGATCGCCTTCGTATCGTACTTGGACAACGACGCCGACCTCTTCGTGATGAACGCCGACGGCAAGGGCCAAGTTCGCCTGACCAACAACGACGCCGAGGACACCGAACCATCCTGGTAAGACATCTCTACTTGCCGTTCCGCCGGTTCGGGAAGGCCGGGACGGGGAGTCTGCTATAATCCAGCTATCCGGCTGTATGTAGCCGCCCATGCCGTGCAGTCCCCGTAATGAAACCGCAGAAACCCCCCACCATAGGCGATTCTCAAGCCACCTCTACCTCCAGCGTCCACCAACCCAAGCGCGTGGTGGTGAAGGCTGGCAGCGCGTTGCTGACCCATGGCGGAGATCGGCTGAACCGCCAGGTGATGGCGTCGCTTACCGGCCAGCTAGCGCAACTTCGGAAGCGCGGCTTGGAGGTGGCGCTGGTGACGTCGGGCGCAGTTGCGGCGGGCCGGTTGGCACTGGGAATCGCCAGAGAGAACCGCGACCTGCCGATGCGGCAGGTGATGGCCGCCGTAGGGCAGGGCCAGTTGATGCACGCATACGAACAGCTTTTCAGTGAGCATGGAGTTCACGTAGCGCAGGCCCTACTCACCCGTCATGACTTGAGGGAGAGACTGGGCTATCTCAACGTACGCAACACCCTACTCAAACTCATGGAGCTGGGGGTCATCCCAATCGTGAATGAGAACGACGTCGTAGCGGTGGATGAACTCGGAGGCCAGGTCTTCGGCGACAATGACACCCTGTCAGCATTGGTAGCGAACCTCGTGGACGCCGACCTCCTCGTTCTGCTTGGTCAAGTGGAAGGGCTGTACACTGCAGACCCAAACGTGGACGCCACTGCCCGCCTGGTGCCCCGCGTTGAGCAAGTGGGTGCAGAAGTGGAGGCGATGGGCGGCGCATCGCGGGACGGCCTCGGCCGCGGCGGCATGGCAACGAAACTGGAGGCGGCCAAAGTAGCGACGTCCTCAGGAACCGGCGTCGTCATCGCCAACGGCCTGACGCCCGATGTCCTCGTCCGCCTCGCCGATGGCGAGCCCCTCGGCACCTACTTCGTGCCGGTGGGCAACAAGTTGGAGAGCCGCAAGCGGTGGCTGTTGAGTGGCACATCGGCGAAGGGCGCCGCTGTGGTGGACGATGGCGCTGCGAGTGCATTGACCCGCCGCGGCGGAAGCCTCTTGCCCGCCGGCATCGTCGCTGTGCAGGGCGTGTTCGAGCGCGGGGACGTCGTCTCCATCGTGGACAAGGCCGAACGGCGGGTGGCGGCGGGCATCGTCAACTATGGCTCCAAAGACTTGGACATCATCAAGGGCGCGCGTTCCGAGCGCATCGGCGAACTGCTCGGTTACGACTATGGCGACGAGGTGGTACACCGCAATAACATGGCGGTGCTGTAACATCCCTCTCGGGAGATGGCAGGCACGATGAGTGAACTACAAGCCATAGGAGCCACGGCGCGGAAAGCGTCGCGGGAACTCGCCAAGTTGAATAGCGCCGCGAAAAACCAGGCGCTGCACAACATCGCCGATGCGCTCATGGCCCATCAAAGCGATGTCGTGGCCGCCAACCGCAAGGATTACGAAGCGGGGAAGCAGGTAGGACTATCTGAAGCGGTCCTCGACCGGCTTCTCTTAGACGGCAAGCGCCTTGAGGCGCTTGCCGTCGACGTGCGCGACATCTCGGCCCTACCCGACCCCATCGGCGAAGAGTTCGACACCAAGGTGCTGCCCAACGGCGTTCGGCTGGCCCGGCGGCGCGTCCCCATCGGCGTCATCGGCGCCATCTACGAAAGTCGCCCGAATGTGACCATTGACATCTCCGCTCTCTGCATCAAGTCGGGCAACGCGGCCATCCTGCGGGGCGGCAAAGAAGCCATCCACTCGAACACAGCCCTGGCTGAATTGGTGCGGGATGCCATCGCCCGGGCGGGACTGCCGCGCGACGCCGCTCAGTTAATCAAGTCCACCGACCGCAAGCTGGTGGACGAGATGCTGAAGATGAAGGAGCACATCGACCTGCTCATCCCACGCGGGGGAGCGGAGCTAGTGCGGCGCGTCGCGGCTGAGGCGTCGATGCCAGCCATCACGGGCGGCATCGGGGTCTGTCACATCTACGTGGACAGGTCCGCCGACGTGGAGATGGCCGCTGCCATCGCTTACAACGCCAAGGTGCAGCGTCCTTCGACCTGCAACGCCCTGGACACCCTGCTCGTCCACAACGAGGCTGCACCAAAGGTGCTGCCGGAGGTGGCCCGCCGGTGGGGGAAGGCCGGAGTGGAGATACGCTGTGACTCTGCGGCCTTGCGTATCCTACAGGCCGTGGAGGGAGAGCTAGACGATGGCCTCAAACTCACTTCGGCAAAACCGGAAGACTGGGGCCAGGAGTTTCTCGCCCTGGTCGCCTCGGTCAGGGTCGTCGGTTCGCTGGACGAGGCGCTCGCACACATTCAGGAGTATGGCTCCGGTCATACCGAAGCTATCGTCACTCAGGACTACGAGGCCGCTATGCGGTTCGTGGACCAAGTGGACGCGGGAGCCGTGCTGGTGAACGCCAGCACACGGCTCAACGACGGCGGCCAGTTCGGCCTTGGGGCCGAGGTGGCCATCAGCACCAGCAAGCTCCACGCCCGCGGGCCGATGGGGCTGCGCGAGTTGACCTCATATAAGTGGACAGCCCTCGGCTCCGGCCAGGTCCGGCCCTAAAACCACCCCGAATCTGACTCTCAGGAAGGCGATACATGGGCACCTTCTACTTCGAACGCGAGTGCCGG
Source organism: SAR202 cluster bacterium (assembly GCA_016872515.1). Taxonomy (GTDB): domain Bacteria; phylum Chloroflexota; class Dehalococcoidia; order Lucifugimonadales; family VGZR01; genus VGZR01. The sequence continues at coordinate 28,959 of VGZR01000021.1, read as the reverse complement.
ACGCCCAACTCCGAGTGCTACACGGTGGTGGAAGACGACAACACGGTTGGCCGGGTGGACCTGCATTTCACCGACACGGTGGTCCATGCGACCCTGAGCGTCATAGAGAGCCTGACTTCCGAGCGGATCCAAGAATTGATCGACATCATTGACGAGGAGCTGGTGGACTCGGTGGGCATCTCAAGGGAGGAGTTCATCGTCCATGTCCACCAGGGCCGCGACCTCGGCGTATTCAGCAGCCAGAAGTTCGAAGGCAACGGCGGCGGGCCGCCGGGCATGGCATAGGAGGGGACGATGAAGGTCATTCGGAAGGGCGAAGGCTCGAAGCAAGACAATACGGCGAATCCGATGGTCATGGGCGGAAAGGTTGTGCGCGAGAACTTGGTCGCCGACAGCCCACATATCAACTTCGGCGTCGTCAGCTTCGCCAAGGGCGCCCGCAACAAGTTCCACACCCACACCAGCGACCAAATCCTATTCGTGACCTCCGGGGTGGGCATCGTCGCTACTGAGAAGGAGCAGGTAACCGTCCGCACCGGGGACACGGTTTGGGTCCCAGCTGGAGAAAGGCACTGGCATGGCGCCACACCTGACTCCGAGTTCGCCCACGCGGTTATCGTCACGCCCGACAGCAAGACTCAAGCAGTCTAGGACCGGCCAGAAAAAACGAAAGAGGCTTTTTGGACGCCTATGAAGACGCCCAAAAAGCCTCTTTCGTTTTCAGACGGGTTGGCCTGTCTCGCGGCCGCGGCTCCGGGCAACAATGAGTCCAAGCGGCAGTAACGCGAGGAAGATAGCCCCTTGGACAAGAAAGGGCGCGTGCAGCCCAAAGGCATTGGCGAACACACCGCCTAAAAGGGGCCCGATGCCGAACCCAAGGGCGGAGGCGCTCTGGACCATGCCGAAGGCGAAGCCTTGGCGGTCGGGTGGCAAGACCAGGCCAATCATGGCGCTGGATGAGGTAAGGAGCAAACCCGCGCCCAGGCCGAGCACGAAGCTCAGGCCAAAGGCTAATGGCACGGAACTCGCGAACGACATCAGCAGCGCGCCCGCTGCGGCGCCAGACGCGCCGAGTAGGAACACCACCTGCAGCTTCAGCCTACCCGCCAACACACCCGCGCCGTAGGTGGAGATGGTGATGGCGAGTCCCAGCAGAGCGAAAAAGATGCCCACCGCGGGCGCCTTGGCATCGGCGTCGAGGGAGTTCAGAAAGAGAGGCACGATTGCGATAGAGAAGTTATTGGCCAACTGTACAAGGAAAATGACAAACAGCACCCGGCGCACGTCCGGAATCGTCCACAGGCCCTTCATCTCAGTCCACATGGCCACGATGTTCCGGCGGCTGGTGGCCGATTTCGGGTGTGGTGCTTCCTTGACCCCCAAGAGGATGATGAGGCCCGCGAGGCCGATTATTAGGCCAGAGACCAAGAACCCCCAACGGTAGCCGGCCGCGTTCACGAAGTAGCCACCAAGTAGTGGGCCGACGGTGTTGCCGAAGTACACGACGCCGTAGAGCAAACCTATGACGTAACCCAGCTGCGCCCTGGGCACCAGTGAGCTGGACAGGCCCATTATCGCGGGGAAGATACCTCCGACGGCCCCCATGAAGCCGCGCAGCGCGAGGATGTGAAGGACATTCTGAACGGCGGCGGTGAGAGAGAATACCGCGAACGTGCCGAATGTGGCGCGCAGAACGTTTCGCTTATAGCCGAACCAGTCGCCCAGGATGCCCCAGATGGGCCCCGCTACAACCATGATGGTGCCGCTGACGCCACCAATGATACCGGCCCACAATGCTGCCTCTCGGTTGGAAAGGTCACCCACCTCGGAGATGAAGAGAGGAAGGAACGGGGCTGCGAAGCCGAACCCGAGAGAGGAGATGAACTGAGCCGCGATGATGTAACGGAGGTATGTTCGCCAGGCTTCGTTCGTCGCGGGCGACGGAGGCTTCGACCCCTGGCTATCGCTGATGTCCATCTGTATGTGCCCGCTCATCCCGCCATAATCTTGGATGAGCGGGCTGAATCACTCCTACATCCGGAAGCGGATACGTTTGAAGGCCTCAGCGTAGAGCATCCCCCTGCCGTGCGCGGACTCTCTGCGCCACTGGCGCATCCGTTCTGAGAGATCCTCCGGCTTCCATCCGCCTAGCTGCGAACCATGCTCCATCAGGGCCTTGATGGACGTATCCATGTAATCAGTCACATCAACATAAAGGTCGGGGTCGGACGCACCTACCACCCACGCCTCCGCGACCTTGTATGGCTCAAAGCCCTCCTTCAGGAGCTCTGGGAAGGTCAGGTGGTCACGCGCCGCGGGGAAGATGGCTGAAATGGCTGCCTCACCGGAGGCGATGTGGTCTGGGTGGCCGACACCCCAGAAGACGTTCAGGTTCCGCATCGGATATGAGCAGATGACCACATCGGGCTTGAACCGGCGAATCTCCCTGGCGATGTCGCGGCGCAACGCCAGGGTCGGCTCCAAGTAGCCATCGGGATAGCCAAGGAAGACCACGTCCTTCAGTCCCAGGACTTTCCCCGCGCTGATCTGCTCCTGCCGCCGGATCTTCGCCAACTGCTCCGAAGTGAGGCTGCGGTCGCTCGTGCCCTTGCTTCCGTCGGTACACAGGACGTACACCACCTCCCAGCCCTCCGCGCACCACTTCGCCACGGTGCCGGAGCAGCCGAACTCGGCATCGTCGGCGTGGGCCATGATGACCATGCCGCGCTTGTAGTCCGCCTCATCGGGGAACACGTCCCCAGGCAGAGCCGCCCGTTGGCGCTCCCTGTCTTGATAGTAACCCTTAAGTCCTGCATCTTTCGTCGTCAATGACCGTCACCCTCCAAGTTCTCGCTCAAAAAACCGCCTCCCGTGCGTGGGTGGGAGGCTCAAACCTACCGGGCTATGAAAATGAGTCTAGCAGAGGCGTCGCGGGCTAGTCCAGGGAGCGGACAAGCTCCAGGCCGCTGCCAGACTGAACGATGGCCTCGCTGGCGTGCCTGATGGCATCCACGAGCGGGCCGGGATAGACGCCCAGGAAGACCATCCCCGCGAACAAGACAAGGAGCACACCGGTGGCAAGCCGGGGCACCTTGAGAGGGGTAGGGTCCGTCGCTGGTTCAATGTATATCTGACGAAGGACGAGCAGGTAGTAGTAAAGAGACACAAAGCTCATGAAAATGGCCAGGCCGGAGAGCCAGAGGAGTCCTTGCGAAGCGGCGGCACTGAATAGATAGAACTTGCTGACAAAGCCCGCAAATATCGGCAGCCCGGCCAAGGAAAAGGCTGCCGCCGCGAAGACCATCGCCACGACGGGCGACCGGCGCCCCAGTCCGGCAAGGCCGCTGACCTCCTCCTTGCCGGGAGCGCTGTACACAACGCTGATGGCCAGGAAAGCCGCGAGGTTGGTGATGGAGTAGGCGACGATGTGGAGCATCACTCCATTGACCACAAGGCGGGACGCGGCCAGGGAGACAGACCCGTCCTCCCCGACGCGGGCTAGGGCCGCGACGCCCAGGAGCAGGTAGCCGACATGGCCTATCGAGGAGTAGGCCAGAAGGCGCTTGATGTTGGACTGGACGATGGCTACAAGGTTGCCGATGACCATGGTGAGAGCGGCGAGGATGACAAGGATGAACTGCCAATCCCCCACAGAGGGGATGAGTGCCTCGGAGAAGAGGCGGAGGATGAGGGCGAAGGCGGCGGCCTTGGACCCGACGGCGAGGTACGCGGTGATGGGTGTAGGGGCACCCTCGTAGGCATCGGGCGCCCACATGTGGAACGGCACAGCAGCCACCTTGAACGCGAGGCCCGCAACCAACAGCACCATTCCGACGATGAGGCCGGGGCTGAGCTCGGGTGTCGCGGCCAAGATACGGCCCATCTCATCGAACCGCGTCGTGCCCATCAGGCCATATACCTGGCTGATGCCATAGAGCAGCAGCGCCGAGGAGAAAGCGCCGAGCAGGATGTACTTGGTGCCCGCCTCATTGGACTTAGGGTTGTAGCGGTCGAAGGCCACTAGGACATACAGGCCGAAACTCAACAGTTCGAGGGAGATGTAGGCGGTGAGTAGCTCGCCAGAGCTGGCTAGGAGCATCATGGCCAACACGGTGAAGAGCAAGATGCCGTAGTACTCGCCTGGGTGGTCGAGGTAACGCCGCACGTAGTCCACCGATGAGAGGACGACGAACCCGCCGAGAACGAGGAAGAATGCCTTGAAGAACAGCGAGTAACCGTCTATGCGGAACAGGCCGCCATAGAGGGCCTCAGTATCGTCCCAGAGATAGGCCAGAGAGACCGCGAGCACGATGCCCAAGCCAGCCACGGCCACATATGCGAGGAGATACTTGCGGTTCTGCCGCACGACGAGATCGCCAGAGAGCACCAGGAAAGCGAGTCCCGCGACTAGGAACTCCGGCAGCAGCAGCACGTAGTTGTTCATCACGAGCCCGCCACCCGGGCCAGGAGTTCAGTTACGCCAGTGTCGATGACACGGATGAACGGGAAGGGAAACAGGCCGACAAGGACGATGAAACCAACAAGGATACCGCTGGAGAAGCGTTCGATGGGGCTGGCGTCCGTCTGATCTTTCCAACGGGGGTCAAGCGGGCCGAAGAACACCTTCGCAATCAACCGCAGGATATATACAGCGGTGACAGCGGCGCCGATGATGCCAAGGATGCCCAAGACTGGGTAGGTCTGGAACAGACCGAGGAAGACCAGCAACTCCGCCACGAAGCCGCTGAGGCCAGGCAGCCCCAGTGAAGCTAGACCGGCGACGACAAACAAGGCGGCGACGATGCCCATCCGCTTCGCCATGCCCTCCAGTACCATGATGTCACGGGTGTGCGTCCGGTCGTAGATGGCGCCGACCACTGCGAAGAATAAGGCGGTCATTATCCCGTGGGAGAACATCTGGAGGACGGCACCGCTGACGCCCAGCGGGTTCAATGTGGCAATGCCCATGAGGACGTAACCCATGTGGCTGACGCTGGAGTAGCCGATGACGTACTTGAGGTCGCGCTGGCCGAGGGCGGAGAAAGCGCCATACAGAACATTGACGGTGCCTAGGCCGATAAGGATGGGCATCCAGCGGTCGGCTCCCTCCGGCAGCAAGAAGACGGCCACGCGCAGGATGCCGAAGGCGCCGAGCTTCATCAGGACACCGGCATGCACCATGCTCACGGCAGTGGGTGCGGCAACGTGGCCATCGGGCGACCAGGTGTGGAACGGCCACAGGCCTGCCAGCACGCCGAAGCCGACAATGAGGAACGGGAAGAACACCACCTGGAAGGTGTTCGAGAACTCCGCGTCCCGGAGGGCCAAGAGGTTGAAGGTGCCCAGCCCGCCCTCTGCGAAGACGGCGATCAACGCGATCCAGATGAGCACGCTGCCCGCCACCAGGAAGAGGGTCAGCTTCATCGCACCGTACTCTTTGGTGCGGAGGAAGGTCTTGAAGTCGGTGCTGCTGCCCCATACGCCGATGAGCAGGTACATGGGCACCACAGCCAACTCGTAGAAGAAGAACAGGAAGAACAGGTCGAGGGAGACGAATACGCCGAAGACTCCGCACAGCATGAGGAAGTAGAGGATGAAAAAGTCCTTGGGGCGGTCGGCAATCTTCCAGGAGATGAGGACGCCGGTGAACATGACGACGCCGGTGAGCAGGACCATCGGGACGGCGATGCCATCTGCGGCCAGGCTCAGTTCGATGCCTCTGAAGCCGAGCGGCCACGGGCCAGGCAACTCCAGCCACGTCCATGTACGAGCGAACTGGAAGCCTCCAACGTCGTGGTCGTAGGCAAGGAAGGCATAGAAGGTGAGGGCCATGACGGCCAATGCGACGGCGGCAGCGGTCCACCGGATGGCGGCGACCCGGCGGCCGGGGATGAGCAGGATAACAGCGGCGCCTGCCATGGGCAGCGCCATGATGATGAAGAGAATGTAGCTATCCACGGTGGCCATCTTCTACGCCAGCACCAGCCACCAGATGAGGGCGAGTGCGACGAACCCGAACGCCATGAAGAGGCCGTAGGTGTACAGCCAGCCACTCTGCGCGTAGCGCAAGCGCAGGGCCGAGAGCTTGACAGCGATGCCGGGGCCATTCACGCCTGTGTCGTTGATGACGATGCGGTCGAACAAGGCAATGAATCGGCCGAACACCAGGACGACCCGGTCAATGGCCCACTGGTAGAGGTCGTCCACGTAGTACTTGTGCACGAGGATTCGATGGATGGTTGCGAACCTGGTGGATATGCGCTGCGGCGAGATGGCGCCGCGGATGTAGGCGAGCCACGCCATGCCGACTCCAACCAGCGCCAGAAGGGCCGAGAGCACCGTGAGCCAGGCAACGAAGTGGAACCCCTCGTCCGGCTCCAAGAACCCCACAAAACCGCGATAGGAATCTGTCCAACTGAAGGCGAGGAAGCCAACACCCGCAGCCAAGAGGGCAAGGAGGGCCAGTGGCACCCACATGACAGGCTGGGACTCGTGAGCGTGGATGTCACTGTTGCGGGGTTTACCGAAGAAGACAACAAAGGTCACACGGGCCATGTACAGAGCGCTGAGGCCGACGGCGGCCAGTGTCAGGACTAAGAAAACCGGATTGCGGTGATCCCAGACGCTTAGGAGCACTTCGTCCTTGCTAAAGAACCCACCCAATGGAGGGATGCCCGCGAGCGACCCGGCGCCGATGAGGAAGGTAACAGCAGTGATGGGCATGGCCTTGCGGAGACCGCCCATCTCCCAAATCTCCGTCTTGCCGCCCGTGCCGTGCATGACGCTGCCAGCGCCGAGGAACAGCAATGCCTTGGACACACCGTGCGCAACGAGATGGAGCAGTGCCGCACCGACGGCCCCGGCGCCCAGCGAGAGCATCATCAGGCCAAGGTGGCTGATGGTCGAGTAGGCCAATACGCGCTTGAAATCGGTCACGACCAACGCGACCGTGGACGCGAAGGTGAAGGTGATGAGGCCGATGATGGCGACGATGAGCAGGACTGTGGGGGCCAGTTCGAAGATGGGCATCATCCTGGCGACCAGATACACGCCCGCAGCGACCATCGTGGCGGCGTGGATGAGGGCGCTCACCGGTGTGGGGCCTTCCATCGCGTCGGGCAGCCACACATGGAAGGGGAACTGGGCCGACTTACCCATCGCACCCATGAGGATGAGCAGGGCTGAGGCATTGAGTGTGGACTGGCTGATGCCGCCCGCTTCCGCTGCATGGAAGATGGCGGATAGCTCGAAGGTGCCCGTGGCCTTGAACAGCAGGATGATGCCGATGAGCAGGCCAACATCACCGATGCGGGTGGTGACGAAGGCCTTCTTTGCTGCCTCAGCCGCGGACCGCTTCTCGTACCTGAAGCCGATGAGCAGGTAGGAGCCCAGGCCGACCAACTCCCAGGCGATGTAGAGGAATAGCAAGTTGTCGGCCAGCACCAGCGCCAGCATCGCGCCGGCGAACAACGAGTGAGCGCCGAAGTACCAGCCGAAACGAGGGTCGCCCTTCATGTAGCCCAAGGAGTACACCTGGACGAGCAGGGCGACGAAGGTAACAAGCCCAAGCATGACAACAGATAGGTTGTCCACCACAACGCCCCAGGTGAGTATGGTGTCACCGATGGTAAGCCAGTTGATGCTCAGAGCGCCTGGGCCGTTGTTCAGCAGGTCAGCGAGGACGAACCAGAAAAGGATGAACCCGAGAAGGATCGCGAGAATGGAGGTAGCAGCACTAAGGTTGGGGGTGTGCTTTGCGAGGGGAGTGCTCGGAGGGAAAAGCCGCATGAAGGCTACGATGAAGAAGAATGCGGCGGCGCAGAGCGCTGGGATGACCCAGGCTGAATCAATGCCTATGACGCCGTATGACAACGGTCCGCACTCCGTTCTTCAAACATTGGCCAAACAGGGCTTACCACTTCATGAGATTGACCTCGTCCACGTTGGCTGAGCCGCGGTTACGGTAGAGACGAAGGATGATGGCCACCGCCAGTGCCAGCTCCGCAGCGGCGATGGTGATAACGAAGACAACCAGCACCTGGCCCAGCGTCCGGTGAGCCTCCGCGAAGTCGCCGAATGCCGCGAACCCGATGAGGTTGACGTTCACGGCATTGAGCATCAACTCGATGGACATAAGGATGATGACGGCATTCCTTCGGGCCAAGACGCCGTACAGCCCAACGGCGAACAAAGCCGCCGAGAGGACTTGGAAATGCGCGAGGCTGATCAATTACGGTCTCCCGTCGGCCGCACCATGACCACCGCACCGATAAGGGCCACCAACAGCACCAGGGACACGACCTCGAAGGGCACGGCCCAGTCGGTGAAGAGCCTTTCACCTAGCACGGTGAAGCCGACCTCTGCGCGCTCCTGCGTGGAGACAGCGGTACGGGCGATAGCGGCGGCTAGGACACCGAAAATGGCCATTGCCGCCAGGGCAGCCAGCGGCCACTGTTTATGGTCTGACAGGCCCCGGAAATCTTCCAGACGCGTCAACATCAGGGCGAAAACGATGACGATGACGATGGCGCCGCCGTAGATGAAGACTTGGACAAGGGCGAGGAACTCCGCGAAGGCCAGTAGAAAGACACCTGCGACGCCGAGGAGAGCCACGATAAGTCCCAAGGAGGCATACACGATATTGCGGCTCATCACCACGCCAAGGGCACCCCCCAAGGTGAGCACTCCCGCCAGGTAGAACAACACTAGAGACGGCGTGACCATCAACTCGTCACGACTCCACCAACCTTCTCAGGCTGAGGTGCGGTTGCTGGCTTTTCCGGCGGCTTGCCCAGGTTCTTCTCTGGCTGCTTGGGTTGCCAGGTGGTTTCGGCCTGGTACTTCTTACCCATCGCCAGAAGCTGCGGCAGCGCTGCCCGCGCGCCATTGCGTTCGAACTTGCTCAACTCGTGTTCATGGCTCATCTCGATGGCATCGAAGTTACACACGTCGACGCATATGCCACAGAGGATGCACCGGCTCAGGTTTATCTCGAACTTTTCGATGATTTTGCGGCGGCGGCTTGTGCCGTCGGCAAACTTGGGATTGTCCTTCATCTCCGCACTCATGCACTGTGTGGGGCAGGCGCGGACACAGACCATGCAGCCGGTACAGAACGGCTCATCGTTGGAGTTGTCCCACAGGAGAGCAGGAAATCCCATGAACCGCTTGTCTATGGGAAGCCGTTTACTGGGGTCGGGGTATTGGGCCGTAACCGGCTCCCGGCGCATGACTTTGAGGGTAAGTAGCAGCCCTTTGAGGTTTCCAAGCATCTAAATCTTGTCTATCGCACCCTCGGGAATCACGCACCCGCCGCAGGGGCTTTGTCCACCTGAACGGGTGATCCATCAGGAGGTGGCGCAGCTTGCGGCCGGACGGCAGGCTTGAGGCCGAGTTCGCGGGTCGAGTACACTCGCACCGTCATGCGCTCCGCGCGGGAACCATACCTGCCGAAGATGATGTAGAACGCCGCGGCCAATGATAGCAGAGAGAGAATCGTGAGCACCCACCAGCCCAGGTCGTAGTAGAGGACAAGGCCGGTGAGGAGGATGTTCACGAAGGCCAGGGGCACCAAAACCTTCCATGCGAAGGCCATGAGTTGGTCTATACGCAGGCGTGGGAAAGTACCGCGTATCCAGAAGATGGCAAGGATGACGAAGTATGTTTTGGTCAAGAACCAGATAAGTGAAAGGAGAGTATGGAGAGCGCCGTCCCCGGGCATCGCGGGCCAGCGCCAGCCCCCCAGGAAGAGCAGCACGACAAGGGCAGCGACGGTGAAGGTGTTGATGTACTCGGCCAGCATGAAGGCGGCCCAGTGCGCGCCGCTGTACTCCACGAACGGCCCACCGACGACCTCGGACTCGGCGTGGTGGATGTCGAACGGCGTGCGGCCTAGTTCGGCTAGACCGGCCACAAGGAACAGGAACAGCCCGAGCGGCTGGACGATGATGTACGCGATGGAGCGCTGGTCATCCACGATACGGGTGATGTCCATGGACTGGCTGAGCATCGCCACGCCAAGGACGGCCAAGATGAAGGGAATCTCATAGCTGATGAGCGCCCCGACCGCCCGCAGGCCACCGAGCATGGCGTACTTGTTCGCGGAGCCCCAGCCAGCCATGACGAGTCCCATCACCGACAGAACAGAGACCGCGATGACATAAAAGAGGCCCATGTCCAGGTTGCGTAGGACCAAATCCCGTGCCATCGGAATCGTGACCCAGACCAGTAACGCGGGCATGAGCAGGGCAGCCGGTGCCAGCCAGAACACGCGCTTGTCCGCCCAAGAAGGAGTGATGTCCTCCTTAGTCATGAGTTTGGCCACATCGGCGATGGGTTGAAGGGTGCCGTGCGGTCCGACGCGCATGGGGCCCATGCGAAGCTGGATGCGGGCCAAGGCCTTGCGCTCCAGCCATGTCAGCACCATGACCGTGCCCGATAGGAACACAAGGAGACCCGCTGCCCCTAACCCGTAGAACAGTCCCTCCAGCGCGGTCACCGGTCCACCTCGCCCAGGATGATGTCGATGGAACCCAGGATAACCACAGCATCGGCTATATAAGCGTCGCGCAGCATGTGAGTGATGGACTGGAGGTTGGCGAACGAGGGCGCCCTCACCTTGACGCGGTACGGCTTGTCACCACCATCGCTGACAAGGAACACGGCGAAATCACCACGAGGCGACTCGGTGCGGACGTACGCCTCGCCCTTGGGCGGCCTGGCAATGCGCCGTACCTTGGCCTGAATGGGGCCCGGCTCCATCTGCTTCACGGCTTGCTCGATGATTGACAGCGACTGGCGCATCTCCTCGACACGTATGTAGTACCTGTCCCAGCAGTCGCCGTTGCTTCCCACGGGGATGCCGAACTCGAACCGGTCGTAGATGCCATACGGCTCGGAGACGCGCACGTCCTCCTTCACGCCGCTGGCGCGCAGGACTGGGCCTGTGCAGCCGTAGTCTCTGGCCGTGGGGCCGTCTATGGAACCAACTCCTTTAGTGCGCGCCAGGAATAGTTCGCTGTTAGTGAGAAGCTGGTCGCACTCCTCGATGCCCCGCTTCAGTTCGTCGGTGAGCTTGTTGACTCTCTGGACAAAGTCCTCAGGCAGGTCCTGTTTGACCCCTCCCACGCGGATGAAATTGTGCATCATTCGGGCGCCCGTGACGGCCTCGAAGAGCAACACAATCCGCTCCCGCTCCCGGAAGCCGTAGAGGATGGGGGTCATCGCTCCAGTGTCGAGACCATATACACCGTAGAAGAGCATGTGACTGGCGATGCGGTTCAACTCGCACAGGATGGAGCGGACGTACCACGCGCGGTCCGGCACTTCCAATCCCATGAGTTTCTCGGCGGCCATGCAGAAAGCCAGTTCGCCATTGAGGTTGGCCACGTAGTCGAGCCGATCGAACAGGGTGATGATTTGGGTGTAGTCCTCGCGCTCGCAAAGCTTCTCAGAGCCACGGTGCAGGTAGCCGATGTGCGGCTCAGCCCTCACGATACGTTCGCCATCGAGCCACAGCACTAGCCGGAACACGCCGTGCGTGCTGGGGTGCTGCGGCCCCAAGTTCAGCATCATGTCCACAGCCTGGAGGCTGTCCTGGTTGCTCGCTTGGGTTTGAATGTTTACCACTCGTCGTACTCGTGGAAGAGGAAACTCTTCCGACCCGGGTGGCCCTCGAATCCCTCGTACAGTAGTAACGGCCTGAGGTTGGGGTGGCCATCGAAGACCACACCGAACAGGTCGTGGCCTTCGCGCTCGTACCAGTCGGCTCCACGCCACACTCCACTGACCGTAGGAACGTTGGCGGCGTCCGGCGGGACAGAGGTCTTCACCACCATCTTGTGCCGCTTGTCGAGCGAGAACAGGTGGTAGTCCACCTCCAGCCGCTCGATGTAGTCCACTACGCTGAGGCAGCGCAGATAGTCGAAGTCGAGGCGCGGGTCCTCCTTGGCGATACGGCAGACGGCGGGCACATCCTGGGGCTTGGCAGCGAGCACCACTTCGTCCATCGCGGCCGAGATCTGCACATCGAGACCCGAGAACACCTGCGGCAGGATGGCCGCCAGCGCCTTGCCACGCTCGTCCAAAGCGGCGGGCGCGACCGGCACCTCCGGCTCCCGGCGGTGGGTGGCGCGTTCCGGCTTTGCAGGTTTTTTCTCTTGAGGCGTGGTCATAGCACTCTCAGGCTCAGTCCCCACCCATCATGGGAGAGGGTTGAGTTATCTCGGACTCGCTCCATCGGTAGGAGCAGAAGGAGGAGAGATGAGTCGCGGAGGTGGGAGTCCACGCCGTTTGGCGTCTTCGGTAATCTTCTTCTGAAGCTCCATTATACCGAACATGAGCGCCTCAGGGCGCGGTGGGCAGCCAGGCACGTACACATCCACCGGGATGAGGTGGTCCACCCCCATGACCACGGAGTAGGAACGATAGTACGGCCCCCCGTTGGTGGCGCAGCTCCCCATCGCGATGACCCATTTGGGGTCTGGCATCTGCTCGTACAGCCGCTTGATGGGGTCGGCCATCTTCTTCACGACGGTGCCCGCGACAATCATTACGTCCGACTGCCGGGGCGAGGGCCAGGTGACGACACCGAACCGGTCCAAGTCGTGGTGGGACATATGGGCGCCAATCATCTCTATGGCACAGCATGCCAGGCCGAAGCTCAGCGTCCAGAGGGACGACTTACGGGCCAAGGCGAAAAGTTCATTGGACTTACAGACGACGGCGTTGGGGAGGACGCGCTCGAAGGGGGCCTCGGCAGGGACGTTCCCACTCATCAAGGCGAAAGGCTGGCCCCCCGTTACTTCCACTGAAGGACCCCCTTGCGCCACCCATACACCACCCCAAAAAAGAGGATGCCGACAAAAATGAACATCTCATAGAAAACGACCGGCGCCGATTTGAGGAAGATGATGGCCCAGGGGAAGAGGAACACCGCTTCAACGTCGAAGATCAGGAACAGGATAGCGAAGACGTAGTAACGGACATTGATCTGTGACCAGCGGAAGGGGGCGGGCTCGATACCACACTCGTAAGGAGAGGTCTTGATGGCCGAGGGACGCTTTGGGGCGAGGAGGTAGTTGCCGAGGAACATCCCGCCGATGGCTGCCAGGCCCACCACGGCGACCAGTATGACGGCGAACCAGTTTAGCGCGTACCCTTCAGGCATAGTTAACCCTACACGTCGGGGTGGTACGGCCCATGTTAGCACCGCCCAGATAGGGCGTCAAAGCTGCGTAAGTGCTCTTATCCGCCGAGAAAACGGGCCAATTCTTCCCGGCGGAAGAGCGGAAGACGGCGCAGACGTCCCGCCGTCCTAATCCGCAATCCTTGCGATGCCTCGGTGACTCGGCCAACCTCGAATACGGCGATGCCCTCGCGCGCCAGCGCGGCCTTCAGTCGGCGCACGTCCCCTGGCGCTACCGCCGCCAGCAGCGCACCCGAGGCGATAAGGCCCAACGGGTCGAGGCCGAGCGCCCGGCAGAATGCCTCGCACTCCGGCAGCACCGGCACCGTATCGCCGTCCAGCTCGATGCCGACGTTTCCAGCGCTCGCCATCTCCAGTAGTCCTGTCGCCAGACCGCCCTCCGTCGGGTCGTGCATCGCGTGGACCTTCACCGCTCGGCAGGCCACGGCGGCGTCCTTCACCACGCTGATGCCTGGCTCGAAGAGGAAGTCCTTGGCGCGGCGGATGGTGCTTGTGGCGATGCCCGCCTTACGGAGCGCCGGGCCGGCCTCGCGGGCCAGGAGAGCCGTCCCTTCGAGGGCGATGCCTTTGGTTAGCAAGATGGCGTCGCCGGGCCGCGCACCGGAGGTGAGCACGACACGGTCCTTCGCCACCTCGCCCAGCATGACGCCGACGGCGATGGGCCGCGGCAGGTCGTAGGTCACCTCGGTGTGGCCACCCACCAGGCTTACGCCCAGTCCCGTACACGCCTCAGCGATCTGGTCGAAAATGCGGGACACTTGGCGGCGCGTGATGTTCTCGGGCAGCAGGAGCGTCGCCATCATCCACTTGGGCGTGCCGCCCATCACCGCGATGTCGTTGGCATTGACCTTTACGGCGTACCAGCCGACGAGGTCGGTGGCGAACGTGACCGGGTCGGTCTTGGTCACCAAGTACCGGTCGCCGAAGTCTATGAGGGCCGCATCCTCGCCCGGCTTCGGCCCCAGCGCGACGCGCGGGTCGTGGATATCCAGCTTGGACAGGAGCTGGCCCAGAAAATCGATGGAGAGCTTTCCTGGCTTCATGCTCCCTGGGATGCCACTATGCCGTCTCGCGACGGTAGAGCCAGGTAGCGGCAGTCACGAGGATGCCCATCATCCCCACTAGGACCCAGATACCGAGCATGATGGGTCCCCACTCCCAACCTGTGATGATGACGGCGCGGATACCGTCAAGGATGTAGTCCACCGGGTTGATGGTGACCGCCCATTTGAACCAGCCGGAGAGTAGATCCTTGGGTATGTAGGCGGTGGTCAGGAAGGCCACAGGCATGAACAGGAGCCAGCTCGTCTGGGTTATCTGGGCGCTCTTGCTCTTGATGGCAATCATCAAGCCAACACAAGACCAGGCCATGCCCAACAGTGTGGCAAGAAGGATGATGAAGAAGATCCCAGCGACGCCCCCCTGGAAGTCCACTCCGAAGATGAGGGCGATGACGATGATGACGAGTACCTGGAACAGGGCCCATGTCCCAGCCATCAGCAGGCTGCTCAATAGCATGGCGAAGCGGTTGATGGGCGCCAGCAGCAGTTTATCGAAGTAGCCCGACAAGATGTCGGCAAGAATGGCCATGGCTGAGTCGGCGCCGCTGAAGACGACGGACATGACCAGGATTGTGGCTGTCATGTAGGCTTCGTAGTCGTCGGTGGGGAAACCGGGAAGGTTGGTGACCCCACTGAGCGGGGCTGAAAAGAGGATATAGAAGAAAGCGGGGAAGATGATGGAGGGTATTACCAGGACGGGCTGGACCATCCAGGTCTTGAAGTTACGGACGTAGATGTACCAGGTCTGCATCAGGATGGACATGCCTATCTCCTTTGATTCACGCCCATGAAGGCTTTCATGGTCTGGGCGAACTCATCGCCGCTGGTCGAGTCGGAGCGTATCTTGTGGCCGGTATGTTTGAGGAACACGTCGTCCAGGGTCGGGCTGGCAACCGAAAGGTTCGAGACGGCGATGCCGTTCTCGGCGAGCAGGCGCATGAGGTCGGGGACGACCTCGCCGCCGTTGCGGACGGTGACGGAGAGTTGCGTGCCGTTGCCCGTCGGTGCGGCGACCCCTAAAACGTAGGTGCGCCCTGTCAGCACGGTCTTCGCCCTGTCGGTGGAACCCTGCCCGCCGGAGGAGCCGTTCTGGCCGAACGTGAGCGTCACAACGTCGCCGCCGATCTCAGCCTTGAGCGACTTGGGCGTCCCTTGCGCCACGATGACACCACGGTCAATGATGGCCAGGCGTTGGCAGAGCCGGTTCGCCTCCTCCATGATTTGTGTTATGAGGATGACGGTTGTGCCGCTGCGGTTGAGCTGCTCGAGGTGGCCCCAGATGGCAAAGCGGCTCTGCGGGTCGAGGCCCGTGGTCGGCTCGTCGAGGAAGAGCAGTGGCGAGTTGTGCATGAGGGCGCTGCTCAGGTCGAGGCGCCGACGCATGCCGCCCGAGTACGTTCCTATCTTCCGATTGGCCGCCTCGGTCAAACCGACCAACTCCAACAGCATCCTCGGCCCGGGCTTTGGAGGTCTTGTGCGGCAGGTCATAGAGCAGGCCTTGGGTGATGAGAAAGTCACGTCCTTTGGCGAGGTCATCGAGGCCGACCTCCTGCATGGCAAACCCTATGCTGCGCCGGATCTCCATCTGGTTCTGGTCAACGTCGTTCCCCGCGACGACGACCTTTCCGGAGGTCTTACGCAGCAGGGTCGCCATGATTTTCATCGTCGTGCTCTTGCCGGCCCCGTTGGGGCTGTGCAGGCCGAAGAACTCGCCATTGGCGGCGGCGAAGTCTATCCCGTTCACCGCCTTCACATCGCCCGGATACACCTTGATGAGTTGTTCGACCTGGACTGTAGAGTCGCCTGGCTTATTTGCCTCCTCGCTGCTCATCCCTTCTTCGCCAGCTTCACACGGGTATTGGGAAGCACCGCGGAATTGTACAGGTTATCGGGCATCTGACCCTGGAGCACACGCACCACTTCACGAGCGGCCCGCTCCTCCAGTTCCAGCACAGCCTCTTTCGAGTAGAACGCCACGTGCGGCGTGATGAGCACGTTGTCGAAGCCGAGCAGCGGGTGGTCCTTCGGCGGGTTGTTATCCACCAGCACGTCCAGCGCTGCCCCTGCGATACGCTTCGCCTTCAGCGCTTCCACCAGCGCGGCCTCGTCCACCAGCGGGCCGCGGGCCGTGTTGATGAGCACCGCCGTCGGCTTCATCATCGCCAGCTGCGCTTTGCCGATGATGCCCCTGGTCTGCTGTATCAGCGGCACATGCAGTGTCACGAAGTCCGCTTCCCGAAGAAGGGTGGACATGTCCACGGGCTTCGCACCGTGTTTGGCGATCTGGTCTGCCGGAATCACCGCGTCATGGGCCAGTATCTCCATGCCGAACGCCTGTGCCTTGAATGCGGTGACCCGGCCGATGCGGCCGAAACCGACGACACCGAGCTTCTTGCCGCGCAGCCGCATGATAGGCATGGACAATGCCACCCTGCCCCAGCCGGTAATCTTCGTGGAAGTGTCGAACAGCACGATGCGGCGGTTCCACGCCAACAGCAGCGTCATCGCGTGGTCGGACACCTCGTCCACGCAGTAGTCGGGGACATACGTGACGGCGATGCCCAGCTTGGTGGCCGTCTCCACGTCAATGTTGTCCACGCCGACCCCGTACCGGCCCACCACCTTGCACTTCGGGGCGGCCTCGAGCACCTTTCCCGTCACCTTGGCGAAGCACGTCAGGATGCCGTCGGCGTCCTTGGCAAGCGAGGCCAACGTCTCCTCGTGGGCATCGGGAGCGGCAAACAATGAGATGCCCGCTTTGGCCAGTACGGCCCTCTCCGGCTCCAACGATGGCCATACGTAGTCGGTCACCAGCACTTTCAAGGCTGAGGGCATCGCAGGCCTCCTGGATGGGGGTCGAAACGAAGTCCATCTAGGTTATCAGACGTGGGGCGGACACTCAGAGCGGAGTGAAAGGGACGGTGTGGTCTAGATCTCCCAGGCGGCGCGGTAGTTGAGCTTATCACTGCCCGCACAGATGGCCTTCTCATCCGGAACACCGGTGAAGAATTGGTTGCGGCATCCGAACTGGGCCGTGCATCTGTCCTGGGCGTTCTTATAGGGGCAGCGCCAGCGCGAGACTTCGTTGGCCGTCTCCCCGATGTCCCTGTAGATCTGGTAGAGTCGGGCCATACTGGCCTTCAGCTTTTCTTTGTCCACTGGCTGGGTCGCCTCTGGCATGACACGCTCGACATCAATCACTGCAGATCTATTTTAGACAGCCACAGCCCAGGCGGAAAAGCTCCCTACCCCTGATTCAGCCGGCCGTCCTTCCAGGCTTTGATATAGTTGACGCAGAACTCGTCCTTACCTAGGAGCATGTCGGCCGCTAGCTGCACGGACTCGGAGCCGGTGTCCAGGGCCAACACCTTCGCGATGTTGCTCTGCACCGGGTCTATGATGCCGCTGTCTATCCCCGCCTCCAGGCCGAGATGGATGAACGTGTCGTTGACGAGCTTTCGGTTGGGCAGGCCGAAGGAGACATTGCTGAGTCCACCCGTGATGTGGATATGGTTCCCGAACCGATTACGTAGCTCTTTCACCGCGTCCAGATAGTGTAGGCCGTATTGGGCTGCGACCGAGATGGGGAAGACCAGCGCGTCCACATACACGTCGCTCAGGGGCACATCGCGGCGCCGCACTTCTTCGATAAGCTGTGAGACGTTGGCGACACGTTCCGCGTCATCGTTGGGCATCCCGCTGGCGCCGGAGGCCGTGACGATGGCCCGCGCGTCATAGTGAGTCACCAAGTCAATGGTGTCCAGCCGCTCCAATGCGACGGAGTTGATCATTGGGCGTCCCGCCCGCCCATCATAGGCGGCCAAGCCGACGGCGATGATGTCCTGGTTCGACGAGTCAACACTGAGCGGGACTGTTGAGATTTCCTGCGCAACGCGGACCATCCACTCCATGGCCTTCTTTTGTAAGTCCAGCTTGTAGGAGATCTCGTCCACATTCAGGTCGAGGAACCGAGCGCCCGCCGCGACCTGCCGCAGCACCTCGGCACGAACGTATGCCGCGCCTTCCGCCTGTTCCGCCGCGTCGCCGTTGATGCCTTTGCTAGCCGCAATCATGAAATGTTTGACCTGGCCCTGCTGATAGGGCTGCGTGGACTTGAACCGCTCCGGGATGCGCAGGTAAGCCTGGTTGCCGCGCTCGTCTTTATACGAGACCGCCTCGACGCCGCCATCCAGAGCGACCACGCGCGTCCCGTCACGGCGCACGCTGCGCGTCGTGTGGATATTCTCCCCAATGATGGTGAACTCTTCGGGCTTATTGACCACTCTGGACATACGAATCTCCAGAGTTGTTTAGGAAGGGCATTGGGAACCTTTTCTTGCAAGAAAAGGTTCCCAATTGTCCCCTCTCCTAAAGAACTTCTACTTCAATTTCTTACCGTTTCTTCGCTGAACCGTTGGAGGCGTGTTGCTGGTGCCAGGCGCGGACGGCCCGCGGGATCTCCAGGAGGTTTTCCAGCTTGGTCGCCAGCGGCACGGCGCACTCCGGCGCAATCATGTTGACACCGGCATCCATGCATCGGAACACCTCGGCCCGCACCTCTTCCGGCCCGCGGGCGTACAACGTTAGTGGGTTGTTGATGTTGCCCACCAGCCCGATGCGGCCTCCGGCAATCTGCACCGCCTTGGCGGGGTCGTTCTTGGAGTCGAAGTGGAATGCGGCCATGCGGTTCTGCGCGATGTAGTCCAGCCGGTCCAGCGTGAAACCGCAGATATGCAGGATGAGCGGCACCTTCAACCGCTCGGCCATCTCTTGATGGAGCTCCAGCAGGAACCGTTTGTAGTACTCGCCGCTGACCAGGTCGCCGGTGGCATGGTCGGGGAAGGTGAGGGCATCGGCACCCGCCGCGATCTGCGCCTCGCCATAAAGGACCGAGATCTCCTTGAGCTTGTGCATGCACTCCATCGTCCTGGCCGGGTCGTCGATGGACATGAGCAGGAAGCCCTCGACCCCGAAAACGTGGTAGCCCAGCGTCCAAGGTCCCATCGTCTTGCCGATGATAGCGACCTCTTTGCCGTACAGCTTCTTTAGGATCTCGATGGAACCGGTGATGGCCTTGGTGTCGCGGTGCTCCAGGAAGTTGCGCGGAATCTTGATGTCCTGAGGGCCTTTCCAGATGGGCCGGGACATGCGGACGGTCGGCCAGTTGTCCTTGCCCTCCCACTGCATCTCGCAGCCTAAGGCCGACGACTCCTGGATGATGGTGAAGTAAGGCATGATGGAGTCGAAGCCCAGCTCCGTGTAGCCTGTGGCGGCCAGCCGGGCGTTCAGCTCCGGGTCGCGGTTGGCTTCGGGAAAGTAGGAGTCCACCAGGTCCATGAGGTCAACGGTGGCGACGTTGGTCGGGCTGGATACCGGCGTGAGGTCAACCGGTTTCCTGGCCAGTGCAGCCAGGACACGCTCTCGCGGGGTCATCGTCTCCACGAATGGCATGGCCGCACCTCCTTAGTTCGGCGCGAAACCGAGGGTGCCAGTGGTCATCTGTCCGCGCAGCGCCGCCGCCTCCAACAGGTCTTCGACGGAGCTGACATTGCGCGCGAACGGCAGCAGCAGCCACACCAGTTTGTCGTGCCGCTCGCCGCAGACGAAGGCTATTTCGGTCTCGCTGACCTTTTCCATCTCGCCGTAGCGCCCCAGGCCCGCTACCACTCCGCGCACCCGCGCCTCCGCATTCGGGGCCTGGCCCTCTGCAGTGACCTTGTACACCCACTGGCCGTCGCGCTGCTCAACGGTGAAGCCGAATCGCAGGTCGCTCTTGAGGTCCTTAACGGGAGATGTGGGTAGGACATAATCGGGGGGCTTCTCCACCGCTTGCATCATCAGGAACTTCAGGGGCCGCGTGTGGATATAGCCGCAGGGGAAGTTGACCTTGTTGGTCGTGCGCGGCACGGCCGTAAGGCCGCCCAAAGCTATGAGTTGAGCACGTATCTGACTCATCCGCAGGAAGGCAGCTTCCTTCTTACTAAAGGTCCAGACCGTCAGGATGCCTTCCTTCTCGTACAATCCCACGGTGATGCTCTGGCAAAGCGGGTCGGAGGGCACCAACTCGATACACTGCCCCAACTTGGCCAGGACACTGCTTATCCGTTCGGGCTTCGTTGCGGGCGTGGTCATTGCTGAGCCATCCTGCCTTCGTTATCTTCCTACTGCCTTGCACAGCGCGGCGATGTGGGCCGAGGTGGTGCCGCAGCAGCCACCCAATACATTGACACCCATGTCAGCCAGTGCCTTGAACCGTTCGGCCATGAACTCCGGCGTCTCGGGATAGACGATGCGGCCCTTCTGTATGGACGGGATACCGGCGTTGGAGTTTATCATGACGTAGCCGTCGGTCGCCGCGCGTATCTGTTTGGCTATCTCTATCATCGCCTCGATGCCGTTGCCGCAGTTGGAGCCGACAACGTCAGCGCCCGCCGCCTTCAACTCCTTGGCCGCCCGCTCCGGCGTCACACCCATCATCGTGAAAAAACCACGTGGCCCCTTGTCGAACGTCAGGGTGGACATGACCACCGGCACGCCGACCTGCCTTGCCGCCTCGATGGCCGCCGTGGCCTCCTCGATGGCCGTCATCGTCTCGATGACCACGCCATCGGCGCCGCCCTCTTTGAGGGCCGCAATCTGCTCGGCGAACGCCCCGACCATAGCTGCGCGGCTGACATTGCCCAGCGGCTCCAAGAACTCACCGGTAGGGCCGACCGAGCCGACCACGTAGCGGCCTTGCGGCGTTTGGCTGCGGGCATGCTGGGCCGCGAGGCGGTTGAACTCCCACACCTTATCGCCGTGCCCGTATTTCTTCAACATGAACCGGTTGCCGCCGAAGGAGTTCGTAAACACGAAATCGGAGCCGGCGGCGAAGTACTCCCTCGACAACTGCCTGACCAGGTCGGGCTTGAACGCGTTCAGCGCCTCGGGGCAACCGCCTGGCTCCAGGCCGTGGGCTTGGAGGTACGTCCCCGTCGCGCCATCGCCGATGAGCAGTTCGCCCTGAGCCAGCCGGTCGAGTAGCGTCCGTATCTTCGTCTGCGTCGTCATCTCATCCAACCATCCACTGCTCCTGGGCTGGGGTCCCGCTTCTTCTCCCGCTCCAGGTCGCGCACTCTCGTCACGAAGTCCTGTGGGAACCGCGTATTGAAACGCTGCGCAGCCTTCTCAGCCGCCTCCTGGGCGGTTCCGTGCTCTTCGGAGTACGGGCCCCACTCCCAGGTCATCAGGTAGGCATCGGTGCCCGCGCTGCCGTCGAACATCGCAATGGCGTCCACGCCCTCTTGGAACCTCGGCTCAAGCGGCCTGGAGACCTGGCCCGCCTCGTCCACTGCCTGGACTTGGACGGGGATTTCCTTCCAGTACATCACACGGACTTTCGCCACCAGTCCAACATACATCATCTCCGCGGGTGCTGAAAAGCGTAGGCACAGCTTGACACCTAGGGGGCGAGTTCCTAGCATACCCGCCAGTGCCCCTTGCCTGGGGCGTGTACGAGGAGGGAGCGACATGGCGAAGAAGCTGAGTTCGGGTGACGACCTGGCCTTCACTCCCGCCGCCGAACTGCGGCAGATGGTCGCGGCGAAGAAGGTCTCGCCTGTCGAACTGGCGAACCTGTATCTGCGCCGCATCGAGTCGCTGGACGGCCGGTTACACAGCTTCCTGACGGTGGACCATGACGGCGCCATGCGGAGCGCCAAGGCCGCCGAGCAGGCCGTCATGCGTGGCGACCCGCTCGGTCCGCTCCACGGCGTCCCCATCTCGGTCAAAGACTTGGACATGACCAGCGGGCTGCGCACTACCAACGGCTCGTTGGCCTTCAAAGACTGGGTGCCCGATGAGGACTCCGTGCACGTCGAGTGGGTCCGTCGGGCGGGCGCAGTCATCCTCGGCAAGACGAACACGCCGGAGTTTGGGATGTTCGGGCTGACGGAGAACCGCCTTGGGCCGCCCTGTGGCAACCCGTGGGACCTTTCCCGCACAGCCGGCGGCTCCAGCGGCGGCGCGGCGTCTTCCGTCGGCGCGGGCCTCGCGCCCATCGCCACCGGAGGCGACGGCGGCGGCTCCATCCGCATCCCAGCCGCCTTCTGCGGACTCTATGGCATCAAGCCGACCCTCGGGCGGGTGCCGCTTTACCTCGGCAAGGGCGCCATCCCCGTGGCAAACCTCACCGGACAGATCGGCCCCATCACCCGGACGGTGCGCGACGCCGCCATGCTGCTCCAGGTCATGGCCGGCCACGACCCGCGCGACTCCGAGTCCGCCACGGTCACGCCGCCTGACTTCGCCGCAGCCGTGGACCGCGACGTCAAGGGCCTGCACATCGCGTGGACCCCCGACTACGGCTACGCTCCGGTAGATCCCGAAGTCGCCAAGACCGCCGCTACCGCTGCGAAGTCCTTCGAAGGGCTGGGCTGCCGCGTCGAGGAGGCCAATCTTGGCTTCGGTACCCCCTTCGATGCCTGGTGGACCGTGTTCTGCGTCAACGTCTACGTGAACTTGAAGCCGGTCCTGGAGAAGCAACGCGAAGACCTGACATGGTATGTGCGCGAGTGCCTCGAATACGGCGCGGGTGTTTCTGGCGCGCAGTATGCCGCCGCCCTGGGTCAGATAGCAGTCCTCAAGGCCCGCCTGGCCGATGTCTTCGCGAAGTACGACCTCATCCTCTCGCCCACGCTGGCCGTACCCGCTTTTCCCCACAGCCAGCCGCCGAAGGAGATCGGCGGACATCACATCGCCAAACCCTTCTGGAGCTTCTTCCCCTTCACCTACCCCATCAACATCTCCGGCCACCCGGCGGCGAGCGTACCCTGCGGCTTCTCCTCGGGCGGCCTGCCCATCGGCCTCCACATCATCGGCCGCCACTGGGACGAGGAGACGGTGCTCTCCGCATCCGCGGCCTACGAGCGGGCGAAGCCGTGGGTGCACCGAAGACCACCCATCGCAGCGTGAATCTCAACAGGACGTCAGAAAGGGGCAACACACATGGCAAAGCAGCTGGCAGGAGATGAACTCGCCTTTACCCCGGCCACAGAGCTACGGAAGATGATTGCGGCCAAGAAACTCTCGCCCGTCGAACTGACCGAGATGTACTTCAGCCGCATCGAGAAACTGGACAAGCGGCTCAACAACTACCTCACCCTCGACCACGACGGCGCGATGGCGACCGCCCGAAGGGCGGAGCGGGCGGTGATGAAGGGAGAGAGGCTTGGTCCCCTCCACGGCCTGCCCGTCTCCATCAAGGACCTGGAGATCACCAAGGGGCTGCGCACCACCGGCGGCTGCCTGGCCTTCAAGGACAGGGTGCCCGCCGAAGACGCGGTGCTGGTGGAGCGCATCAAGAAGGCAGGCGCCATCATCCTGGGGAAGACGAACACCCCCGAGTTCGGCCTGCTCGGCCGCACCGAGAACCGCCTCGGCGACCCCTGCCGCAACCCCTGGGACCCGACACGCACCACCGGCGGCTCCAGCGGCGGCGGCGGCGGCTCCGTCGTGGCCGGCCTGTGCTCCTTGGCCCAGGGGAGCGACGGCGGCGGCTCCATCCGTATCCCCAGCAGCTTCTGCGGCGTGTACGGCATCAAGCCCACCCTCGGCCGTGTACCGCGCTACTCCGGCGCCAACGCCGCCATGCTCCCGAACCAGTTCAGCCAGCCCGGCCCCATGACCCGCACCGTTCTCGACTCCGCCCTGCTCCTCCAAGTCCTCGCGGGCCACGACCCCAGGGACGCCACCTCGCTACGCGAAAAGGCTCCCGACTTCGTCAAGGCCGTCAGAAAGCCCGTGAAGGGCTTGCGCATCGCCTGGAGCACCGACTACGGCTACGCCGCCGTTGACCCCGAGGTTGTGAGGGTCTGCGCCAAAGCCGCCCGTGTCTTCGAGGAGTTCGGCTGCGCCGTCGAGCAGGCCAAACTCAAGCTCGACGCGCCGTTCGACACCTTCTGGCCCCTCTTCACCGCCAACGCATTCGCCTCCTACGGCGGACTGCTCAAGGAGAAGGCCAGCCTGCTCACCGACTACACCCTGGCGCAGTTGGAGTACGGCGCAAGCGTCACCGGCGCCCAGTATGCCACCGCCATCGGCCGCATGGACCGCCTCCGCGCCCAGTTCACCGACCTGCTTTCCAGCTACGACCTCTTGCTCTCACCCACCATGGCCGTCCCCGCCTTCGAGCACGGGAAGCCGCCGCCGGTCATCAACGGGAAGAAGGTGGATGCCTTTTGGGGCTACCTGCCCTTCACTTACCCCATCAACATGGCCGGCAACCCAGCCGCGAGCATCCCCTGCGGCTACTCAAAGGAGCGCTACCTACCCATCGGCCTGCACATCGTCGGCCGCCGTGGCGACGAGGCCACCGTCCTCGCCGCCTCCGCCGCCTTCGAGCAGGCCCGGCCCTGGATACAAGACCGCCCGCCGGTGTCCTAGCCAGCCCAGTCAGTCCCACTTCCGTCCGCATCTGCCCATGGGAGTGAGTAAGGAAGCTTTACCATGACCAGAGGGCTGCCGAAGCTCTACACCGAACTCGCCTCCTGGATGCCCCTCCTCACGGCGCCCGAGGAGTACGCCGAGGAGGCGGCTTTCTTCCGCCAGGTGATGAACGAGGCCTGTTCGCCTCCGCCGCGGACGCTCTTGGAACTCGGCAGCGGTGGGGGAAACAACGCCTCCCACCTGAAGGCCCACTTCCAGATGACGCTGACCGACCTCTCGCCCGCCATGCTCACCGTCAGCCGCGCCCTGAATCCCGAATGCGAGCATGTAGAAGGAGACATGCGGACCCTCCGTCTTGGCCGCACGTTCGATACCGTGTTCGTCCACGACGCCATCGAGTACATGACGTCTGAGGCTGACCTGAAGGCTGCCATGCTGACGGCCTATGCCCACTGCCGCCCGGACGGCGTGGCCCTATTCGCGCCCGACGACACCCGCGAACATTTCGCCCCGGCCACTGAGCACGGCGGGTACGACGGCGCGGACGGCAGGAGCCTCCGCTACCTGGAATGGAACCATGACCCCGACCCGTCCGACGACTTGTGCGTCGCGGACTTCGTCTGCCTCCTGCGCGAGCGGGACGGGTCGGTGCGCGTCGAGCACGACCGCCACCAGTTCGGCCTGTTCTCCGAGGAGGCGTGGCTGCGGTTGCTGCGCGAGGCCGGCTTTCAGCCCAAGGCGATGGCCGACCCCTGGCGGGCCCGGTTATTCGTCGCCGTCAAACCCCGCGCAAGGATGTAGAGCCGTTCCTGGGGCTACGTCGCCCCTTCGGACACCGCGGCGATGGCCTCCTTGATGATGCCGAGCGCCTTGCCCGCTTCGGCCTTGGTCAGCGTCAGCGGCGGCTTGATGCGGACGACGCTGCCGCCCGGCCCGTCGAAGAGGATGAGCCCATTGTTCATGCACCTCGATGCGATGGCGTTGGCCATCTCCACCGACGGTTCGCGCGAGTCCTCGTCCTTCACGATCTCGATGCCCAGCATGAGGCCCAGGCCTCGAACGTCCCCGAGGACCTCATAGCGTTCGCGAGCTCCTCCAGCCCGGCGCGAAGGTACGCGCCCACTCGCCGGGTATTGCCCAACAGGTCACGCTTCCCGGTAATCTCGATGGTCGCCAGCCCCGCGGCGCACAGGAACGGGTTGCCACCGTGGGAGGAGATCTGTAAGAAGCCCTTGGCCTCCAAGCCGTCCCCCACCGTCTTGGTCACCATCACGGCACTGAGTGGCAGCCCTCCTCCCAAGTTGCAGACCGAGGGGGCCAGTTCGTCCAGCTTCTTGGCCAGGAGGACCTCCTGCGGCGTGGTGAAGGGTATCCCGGTCCGCACCAGCCGTCCCGCCTGCTCGTTGATGGCCTGGGTCAGCTCAGGGTCGCAGTGGCCGGTGGTGGTACACGCTTGGCCGGACATGAGGTCCAGGTACTCCCTTCCCTCCACGTCCCACATGCGCGTCCCCTGCCCGCGGTCGAGCACGATCGGGACCATGGGCCGGGCTTGAAGGCGGAACTGATTATCCAGCGCGAGCCAGTCGGCGTTCATCTTGGGTGTCGTCGCCGGGGGTTCTTAGGCGCGGCCGCGCGTCTTCATCCGAGGGATCCTCCTTCTCCATAGAGTAGGCTGAGCTTCCTCGGTCTGCAACCGGTTGAGGGCCAGACAGTGGGGGTGCTATCTCCCGCTGATGGTCTGCTTGGCGCCGCCTTCGATGAAGTTAGCGATGGCCGAGTGGTCGGAGTCGCCCTTGCCGTCGGTCATGAGCGCGCTGATCATCTGCTGCACGAGCCCCGTCACCGGCAGCGGCACGCCCAGGTCTTTGCCTGTCAGCAGCGCGTTGTGCAGGTCCTTCTGGTGGAGCCGGATGCGGAACCCCGGCTTGAAGTTCCCCGCAATCATCATCGGGGCCTTGGCATTCATCACGTTGCTTCCCGCCAGGCCGCCCTTGATGGCCTCGAACACGATATTGGGGTCGAGCCCCGCCTTCTTTGCCAGCACCAGCGCCTCGCCGACCGCCTCGATGTTCGCCGCCACGATGATCTGGTTGGCCAGCTTGGTGGTGTTGCCCGCACCGTAGTCGCCGCACAGCACTACGCTCTTCCCCATCGCCGAGAGGATGGGCATGCTTCGTTCGAACGCCGCCTTCTTCCCACCCGCCATGATGGCCAGGGAGCCGTCTATCGCGCGCGGCTCGCCGCCGCTGACCGGCGCGTCCAGGAAGTCCACTCCCTTCTCCTCGCACGCCGCCGCGATCTTGCGCGACGACCCCGGCGCGATGGAACTCATGTCTATGATGGTGAGGCCCCTGCTGGCGCCCTCAAGAAGGCCGCCCGGCCCCAGGATGGCCAGCTCCGAGTCGGGCGAGTCCGGCAGCATTGTGACCACGACCTGCGACTTCTGCGCCACCTCCTTGCCCGAGTTGGCCGGCGTGGCGCCCTCCTTGGCCAGCTCGTTCACCGAGGCCCGGGACCGGTTGTGGACGGTCAACGAATACCCCGCCTTCATCAGGTTCCGGGCCATCGGCTTGCCCATGATGCCGAGCCCCACGAACCCTATCTTCGGCTTGTCAGTCACCTCTCGCTCCTTTCCATTTCCGCCATGTCATTCTGACCCTGAGCCGCGTGAGGGGCAAGAATCTGGCATCCTGGGGGAAGCCATCCACAGCAGTGTGCTGCATACCCCTGCACACATCCAGATTCTTCGTTCGTCTGCCTTCAGCATCCTCTCTCAGAATGACTGTTGGGGGTGGCCGTGCCCTAAGGCCCGTAGATTTCGGATGTGTTCGTGAACTCTTGGGTCTTTCCGTCCTTGGAGGTGTGCAGCCCACCGATGACGAGCACGCGCCCGTCGTCCATGAGCACCATCGCGTGGGAGTAGCGTGTCTTGGTCATGGCCGGGCCTGGCGACCAAGTGCCCGTGGCTGGGTCGTAGATGTCGGTCGAGTCCACCTTGCCGATGCCACCCGCCACCATTACGCGGCCGTCGGCCAGCCGCACCGCGGCGTGCTCGCCACGCCACTCCGCCATTTGCCCCGCCGCCGTCCACGTATTGGCGGCCGGGTCGTACAGCTCCGCCGTGATGCCCTTCCCCTTCCCGCCAGTTATGAGCACGCGCCCGTCCTCCAGGAGCGTCGCCGTGTGCTCGGAGCGGCCCTTCGTGAGGGCCGACGTGCTGAGCGTCCAAGTGTCGGTGGCCGGGTCGTAGATCTCGCTGGTCTTGGAATACGGGCCGTCCTTCTTGCCGCCGCCGCAGACCAGGACGCGCCCGTCGAGCAGCAGCGTCGCCGTGTGCGTGCCGCGCCGTTCGTTCATCGGCGCCGCGGGCGACCACGTGTTGGTCTTGGGGTCGTAGATCTCCACGGATGACAGAAGGCCGTCCTCCGGGTCTTCGCCGCCAATGACGAGGATGCGCCCATCGGGTAACTTGACGGAGGCGTGCTTCCAGCGGTCTATGGACATATCGGCGGCGTGGCTCCACGTCCCCGA
The DNA here is from genome assembly GCA_016872515.1 of SAR202 cluster bacterium. Classification (GTDB taxonomy): domain Bacteria; phylum Chloroflexota; class Dehalococcoidia; order Lucifugimonadales; family VGZR01; genus VGZR01. Next base: position 735 of record VGZR01000021.1, on the reverse strand, counting down.
ACCGACGTCGTAGATCTCTACAGACTTGAGGGGCTCCTGGCGGACGGCGCCGCCGCCGATGATGATGACGCGGCCGTCGTCGAGGACGTGGCCGGTGGCGCGCTCGCGCTTGTCGGTCATGCTGGCGACCTCGGTCCACTTGCCGGTCGCCGGGTCGTAGACGGCCGCCTTCTCGATGGAGGCGGGCGCCCAGGTGGACTCGGCCCCCGCACGTCCGCTGGCGACGAAGATGCGGCCGTCGGGCAACTTCAGGGCAGGCATATAGCCGCGTTCATCAAGCATACTGCCCGTCTCGGTGAACTTGCCGATGCCCGTGAAGACGGCCTTGGCCTCGGTCTTCGGCGCCTTGGCCTGCTCCTGCACATCCGTCTTGGCCGTCTCGCCCGACTGCCCGGGCTGCGCCTCCTTGCTCGTCTCCGGCGCCGAAGCGGCTGGCTCCGCGCCGCCGCAGGCCACCCCGCTCGTGACGAGGGCGGTCAGCACCACTACCACAACCAACAGCACCCAGTATCTGGACGCACGCATGGTCGCCTCCTTATCGTCTCTGCCGCAAAGAGCAGATGTGTCGCTGCCACCCGGCCTGCGGCTGTGATTATAGTGGACGGCCCCTATCGGTCAAGCCGCAGATATGGCTACTTGCTCTCGTTCAGAATGATTGGTGACACTGGTAAGGTGTCATCATGCAGATCAAGAGAGCGAGAGTACAAGGCGACAGGCGACCAGGGCGTATGGCGG
>VGZR01000020.1 GCA_016872515.1 SAR202 cluster bacterium | reverse complement strand
AGGTACCCGTTCGTTGCTAGAAACTGACCCTCCCGGTCGCCAACTCGCCTACCCATCAGGGGGAGACGTTGGTGCCATTTCCTCAATCTGCCAGGCCGTCGGGCCCAACCGGCGACGCCGCAGCTCCAGCCAGGCCGACCCCAGCGCCGACAGCCGGTACGTCTGCCGACGCCGCCCGCTGTCGGGATACAGCACCCGGCCCCGCGCTTCCACCAGGCCCAGGAACACACCGCGCCGCAGCACCGCCTCGACGCTGGCCAGCGTTAGACCGAGTTCCGCTGCCAGGTTCACCGCCCACAACCGCTGGCCAGGGCCGAGCTGGGCCAGACGGCGATAGACCGCCAACTTCGCCGCGTCCGCCGCCGCCGTCGGAAGCGAGCCCGCGAAGCCGCGCCTCACGCGCGGGGGCGCACGCGTAGGCGTGAGCGCGCCAGCGCCCACCGCCGCAGCCGCTACCTTATCGCCCGCCAAGACCATCGGCGAAACCCCCATACCCGCGCGCACACGTATGAAGGTTTCGCCCGAAACCGTCGGCATTTCCGTCATTCCCGCGCGCGATAGATTTGCAGATGCACATAGATATAGACCTCACCGAAACGCTCCTGCACGTCGCCGGAACGCCCACGAAGAACGCGGCGGGGCTGGCCTCACTTCGATTTTCAGCGCCAATCGGCGACCAGCCCCGCCAATGAAAGGGGCCCGGTGGGGAAGAAGAAGCCACCGGCATGATCCACCACCAACCACCGCCACCAAGCCCGTTCATGCATGACCCATCTCCTGTATTTCCTCCACAGAATAAGAAGGGTGAGACTCCGTCAGTATGCCAACCTCTGGCAACTTTGTCTCAAGAGCGGCTTCATACAGCCGCTGACGGACTGCCTCTATCTTCTGGTGCCGCTTCACCCTCAAAGGTGTCTCACGGTATGGGAACGGGGGCGGCAAACCCCGCTCTTGGGCCAGTACGTTGACCAAGGTTCCCGCCAGCATCGTTGCGCAGACCCAGCTCGCCCGCCGCACTCCCTTTTGCCACCGCCATATGTTCAGATTACTCGTGCCCCACAGGTCCGCCGCCTCCGATGGCAGCAAATCGCACAGAACCAATCCCTCATTCAACACATCCGACAGCCGCGGGTGGAACCCGTCCTGCCCTGAGTACTGCCACCTACCTGCCATGCGGGACACCGCCACAGCCACCAGGAGATCCAAACAGGCCCACGGCCAGCACCCAAGGCCAGGTTGCCTGTAGCAGTAACGCCGCCTCGACCAGGAGGACACGGAGCCGATAAGCAAAGCGCGGGTTCATGACGATGGGTACTCCGTAGGTGGGTTCGAGTCACCGGCTGACGTCGGGAGGATAGAGCAGAAGGCCACGATAACCCTGGAAAGCGGCCTGCGGTGCCGAGCGCTGTGCTGGACAGACAGATCTGTATCGTAGGTTGTGCCGCGGCCCAGCGGCTGGCGACAGAATCGGCAGATCACTCTGTGTTGCGCTGCCCCAGGGCAGTTCGACAACAGCCTTGCTTTCATGTCGCTTCCCCGTTCTGCTTCTCCTGAGGCCACACCCACCGGCAAGGTACTCCCTGGCACCATCGTGGATATCCAAAGAGCCGATAACAGTCGCAGACGTATGGGTCGCACTCCCAGGGAAGTTTGTGCGCATCGTGAGGGGTGAACGTGTTCTGGCAGCCTGGCCCGGCCAGTGCGGAGCAGGTCAGCGATGCGATGATCTCTGACTTGAGCTCTTTCAGCGCTGACAGCAACTCGGGCGTCACCGCCTCCTTGGGGCTGAATCGCAGCCGGTCGCCCTCCACAACGACGGTAACGCCCTTCTGGCGCAGGATCTGGAGGATAGTACTGGTGTCCACGTCAGACCTGTCCCCACTCCGCCTGTGTTTTTTCAGGGTATGAAGAATCGCCCCTACTCTCACCCTGAACCGTTGAACCCTCGTCCCACGCGCCGCTGTGCGATGCGCTTCCTGGAGGGTTCATAGCTGCTGAACCCCCCTCAGCTGCATGGCTTGATGATGCGGTGGCGAGGAGTTCAGCTACGGGTTGAACCTCTTTGAACCCCTTGTCCTCTTCTTCCGATTCCGATCCCAGGTTGCCAGGGTTCTCGGAGTTCAGCGGGGGTTCAAGGGGTTCCTCAGATATGAACCCCCTGCCGTCGAGCTTTGGCCCAGATACGCAACGGCTACAGGGTTCAAAGGGAGTGGAGCAGAGACGAGCACTTTTTCCGGAGATGTGCGAAAAGCAATCGTGCGTGCTGCCGTCCACGGGGTTGACCATTGGCACAATCAGGTCCTCCCTTCCGATCCTCAGCAGCTCTTCGGCGAGCTGGCAGGGGGTGGGGAGCGGCGGCGCCTCCTCTGGCAACGGAGCGCCGATGACCAACTGCATCGGCTTGCCCTTGTCTGCCTGGTTGGAGATGTACCCCAGTCGTAGTAGCCGGTTTAAGCGGTACGAGGATGAGGACTTCGACAATCCTAGTGCAGCGCGCAGGATGGCCTGCGTCGAAGGCTTCTCCCGGGAGAGTGTGGCCAACTTCGCGACCATGGCCCTGTCCTCAGGAACGATGCCTTCGGCCTGTGTCGCCTTGAACGCGTCGCCGACGAGGTGGTGGGCGACCGCGTAGTCTTGCAGGTTTGCCACGAGCCTGCCATCGACTTCCCTAGATCGCTGGAAGCTATGCTCGATGGCGGAGGCTCCGATGAACGTCAAAAGGTGCGTGAAGTCCCGTCTCACCCGGTGGGCCTTCACGGAGACGTGGCCGGCGAGCCAAGCAGCGAAGACGATTCGGACTCTTGCCGGGCCTCCGAGTAACCGACTCATTGCGTGCCAGGGCTTGAGATCCACTTTGGGCAGGTCGCCGTTCACGGAGGCTGCAACCACGCCGAGTACCCGTCTGGTCTGTGCCTCAGACGTATCCACCTCAATCCGAACGAGGCGGTTCGTTAGCTGCTCCTCCAATGGCTTGGTTGTGGAGACGATGAGGCCGGTGGGGCCCTCCTTCTCAATGGTGCGGGCGACGAGTTCCCCGTGTGGTTTTTCGACCGTAACATACCGCAAGCGGCTCTCCCAAGTGATGACCTTGATCGCGGCAAAGCCGACCCCCTCGGCCAAGCCCTCGGGCTCCTGGATGAATACAATCCGGTGATCAAGTGGCTCATCGGTGTAGAGCAGGGCCTTCTGCGACGTTGCGGTAAGCTCCCAAAAGGCGCGAGGGTCCTCGAGTTGGAGGACTGTGTGGACGATATGGCTCTTGCCGGCACTTGAAGGGCTGTTGACCTCGAGATTCGCGGGGCGGGACAGGGAACGCGACCGGACACAAAGTCGCACGATGCCGGCGTTCCGCCGCTCCCCAACCACGCCCAGATCTTCTGCGGTGTGTATAGCCTTGTGAAATACCGCAGGGTCGTAAAGCAATTTCTGGGCTGCAGCGGTCTCAGCCTCTCGTTCCTTCTGCACATCCGCAGCGGCGGCCTTCGCCCGCCACTTTTCATCCTCGGCGACGAGTACCTTGGCATCCAGCGCCGTGTCCACGAGTTCCTTGATGCGGACCAAGAACGCCGCCTTCTCGCCGACTACAGCGAGATGAACACCGTTCGGATCCTTGAGATCAGCCGGAAACTTGACTACGGAAACCTTGGCCTGCTGGCAGGTCTTTACCAGGTCGGCGGCGACGCGAAGGGCGGCGCGGTGTCCGGCCTCGTCCGGCTCTTCGGCCACGAGGATGCGGGCAAATGCAGCCAACAGCACCGCCCATTCGCCACGCCAGAATTCGGCACCACCATAACCGACGGCCGGCATGCCATGGAGCCGGAGCGTCAAAGCATCCGTTTCCGACTCGACAACCCAGACGTACGGATCGATCTTGCCGCTGTGGGCTTCATCTAGCCATTGAGGAACGAGCTCGGCGCCGAACGGTATTAGGGCAGCACGCTTGGGAAGGTCCCAGGTCCAGCGGGGTCCGTCGCCGTCCTTGTCGATGCGGTGGCGCCGGTGGTACCCAGCCACCGACCCATTCAGGCCTAGCGGCCCGTACCAGGGAATCAAAACAACTGCACGCTTGGCAACGTGGCCGGTGCGCAAGCCAAGCGTCGCGAGGTAGTCCACAGGCAACTTCTTTGCCTCGGCCAGGGCCTCCAGGGTCAGACCGCCAATGGTCGGAACTATACCGAGGCGCTGGTGAAGCTTCTTCTCGCACTCTTTGAAGCCGCAAACAGCACAGGCCACGTACCTGCCTGGCACCCACCGTGCCGACGGGTGCGCATCGCCATTCTGGTGCTTCGCGGGGTCGAAGCAGCGGATGAGGTAGCGAAACTTCTTGTCGGCTTCAAACGGGTCGCCGTAACGCTGGGCACGGTCCCGCAATGCCTCGTAGGTCTGAGGGCTAATCTTGCTCGCCGGTGGCGCGGCTTCGTCGTGGGTTTGCGGTGACACCGGGGTGGTCGTCATCGTCGTTTGCGCGCCTTGGCGGATGCGAGCGCCAGCCGCGCCATGTGGGCCCGCATAGCCGCCCGCGCCCGTCGCGCTCGCTCTTCCGGTGCCAGGACGCCGCTGGGATCCACCTGTTGCTCCCACTTGGTTGCCCAGGATCGACGTGCCGGAGCGGTCATCTCGTGGGCGTCCTCGCGTGCAAGGCGCGAATAGGCCCCCAAGCGGGCGCGTAAAGTGCGCTCTTGCGGCGTCACCGCGCGCCTCCGAAGAACGCCGCAACAAATTCCTCTAACCCCAAGACATGCACTATTGCGCCGAGTTTCTCTCGACGAAGGTAGCCGCCATGCTCTAACCAGGACACATCTGCTGCGGTGACAACTAAGGGTGCTGTGTAGCCTCGTTGCCGAAGTTCTTGCGTGGCGTGGGCAGCCACGTCAGTCAGCCGCCAATCTTTCGCGGCCCGGGCGGCCCTTAGCCGATCAGTGAACTTTAGGTCGAGAAGGATCAGTGGCGCTACATCTAACATCAGCACCACACTCTCACAATGACGGACGATAGACGTATTCGAGTTTGGAATACACAGAAGACTGCTACGTGAAGCCGCGCACGAGAGGGCAGTCTAGATGAGGCTATACGATGCGGTGCTCTGGAACGACGGCTATATGAAGCCGTGCACGGAGGAAGCCAGCTAACTCACCTGTTTGTGAGGGACGCCGGTTGCCTCGCGATAGGGTTCGAAACGCTTGTAGAGAAAGCCCGCCTCTATGGGTTCGAGGTGATAGTGTTGTCTGATCCACGCGCTGACTGAGGGATAGATGAGGTACGCCTGGATGAAGTCCTTTGCGTTAGGATCGTCTATTGAGTCGCCTGGCATCCAGACCCAACCCTTTGCGATCAGGTATTGGTGAGCGCGGGACCTAAGCCAGCGAGCACGGCGAGTTTGGTCAACATAGTTCAATCGCCAACGCGGATTTTGCCGTCTTCGTTCTTCAAGGGCTAGGTAGTCATGGCCCGCAGCATCGGCGAGCGCGTAAGTCCTAACAAGGAGCTGTAGAACTTCACTCCCACGGCCATAGACTTCTGCCCAGCGGTCTGCGAGACCGTCGAAGGTTTGCACCGGCTCAAGCAACGCCTCCGGCTGCAAACACGTAAGAGGACAACGGCTTGACTTGTCTGCTATTGCGGCCCTAAGGATCGGCGCCATGTCGGGACCCGGACCACCACTCACGCGCTCCTTGCCGTACGCGGTGTCAGCGAGCTCCCGACTGTAACAATGGCCAGCATGTCTGCCTTTGATGCAAGTCCTCACCAGCTTTTGAACCGTCTCCACGATAGGGTTCCCGTGACCAACCAAACTAGCGTAGTCCTGGGATGCGGCCTCCCCGAATGCAACGGCGCTAAAGGCGCCGTACTTCGTCTTGTCCTCTAGGATTGCCCGGAGCACACGGACCGCGTGGACATTGGGTACAGCCCAAACAGGAACAAGAAGCTCACGGCCGCTCTCTACGAGGTACCTCGCTAGAGCATAGTCTTGGCCTAAAATGCTGCGCTTAATGACGAATTCCGGAGTCCTGGTCTTTGGGACCTTGACATCGTTCTGGTGATAGACCCGCAACTGCTTCATGTGCTACAACCGGTCCCCCGGCGAGAGCCGTCGGTGCGCGGCCACGGCGCGGTCGACGGCGGCACTGGCGGCGTACCTGGACACCATGCTCCGGCTTCGCCAGCCCATGAGCATCATCAAGTCAGACTCGCCCCCTTGATTGCTTAGCCACTGATGGGCGAAAGTGTGCCTGAGCCGGTGAGGATGCACGTTCACCAGACCAGCCCGCCTAGCCCGTTGTATGACGATTTGGTTGATCCCGTTCGGCGTCATGGGCCCGTTGCGTCCAATCCACAGCCGATTCGCTGTTCCGTGGGGATGCCTGTCCCGTATTCTGACGTAGCGGTCAAGGGCCTGGGCAGCCCTGCGGCCCAAAGGACACACCCGCTGCCGGTTCCCCTTCCCCTGGACTCGCACCATGCGATTGGGCAAGTCCACATCGTCCATTGTCAGCCCCGCGAGCTCGGCCCTTCGCATACCCGTATCCCAGAGCATCCAAATGACTGCCGCGTCCCGTCTGTCGTCAAACGTCTGGCCCTCGCAAGCCTTGAACAGTCGGCGCATCTCTTCTTCAGGAATGATAGGCGGGGGATTCTCTTCCACCTTGGGCGGCTTCATACGGGCCATGGGGGACTCCTTCACCTCCCCTTCATCCACAGCCCACTTCCAGAAGCTTTGCAGGGCCCGATATCTATTAGAGGCTGTCGCCGAGCGGTGCGACTTCAGGAGATAGGAAATCCAGGCCTCCACATGCTCGCGCCGGATGTTGGCTACCTCTCTGGGCATCCCACGATCCGCCAAAAAGCGCTCGAATTGCTTCAAGGCTTCAACGTACGTCTCGCGGGTGCGGGGGGACTTGTTCTGGGCATCCATTGCTAGAAGGAACGAGGGCTGGAGCTTTCCAATGGCGGGTGACTCGACGGCGAGTACATTACTGCGAGTCATGTTGTCCACTCCAAGGCAGATTGTTCTGTCCAATTATGTTGTCTTGGAGCGGTGCGCGTCAAGTCCCATTATGAGGCTTTGGCTGGGAACGTCTTGATGATGGGATTGGAGCGGGAGATGGGACTTGAACCCACGACAACCTGCTTGGAAGGCAGGCACTCTACCCCTGAGTTACTCCCGCTCGCGGTGCCATCGGGTTAGCCGAAGGTCCTCGACCTCAAGTAGGGACTAACCACATTGTACAACAGGCGTCTCCTCAGGCTCCGCGTGAAACCGCCCTTGGCAAACCCTGTCTTAGCCAGAAAACGCCCCCCTTGATACTCTCCTCCCCCTTGAGGGGGGAGGACTAAGGCGGGGGTGATTCTCTGATTGCCCCGCGAAATGGACATTGTTACGCAAAGCCGACCCTGCCCTACCCCAGCGCGGCCACCACGGCGTCGCCGACCTGCGACGTCCTCGCCTTTCCGCCGAGGTCAGGCGTGAGCGTCTTGCCCTCGGCCACGACGGCCAGGGACGCCTTCTCGACCGCGTCGGCAGCCTTCCCCTCGCCCAGGTGGCGCAGCATCATACCGCCCGACAGGATGGCGGCCAGCGGGTTGGCGATGCCCTTGCCCGCGATGTCCGGCGCGCTGCCGTGGGTCGGCTCGAACATCGAGGGGAACCGCCGCTCCGGGTCTATGTTCCCGCTGGCGGCCAGGCCGATGCTGCCCGTGATGATGGCCCCCAGGTCGGTCAGGATGTCGCCGAACAGGTTGCTGCCCACGACCACGTCGAACATCTCCGGGCGACGGACGAACTCCATGCACGCCGCGTCCACCAGCAGCGAGCGCGTTTTGATGTCCGGGTACCGCGCCGCCACCGCCTGGAAGGCCCGGTCCCACACCACCATCCCGTAGCCCTGGGCGTTGGACTTGGTGACGGAGGTGACATGCAGTTTCTTGCGGCGCTTGCGGGCTAGCTCGAAGGCGTAGGTGATAACGCGCTCGCAACCGTGGCGCGTGAACACCGCCGTCTGCACGCCGATCTCCTGCGGGAAGTCGAGGTACTGGAAGCCACCCACGTTAGCGTACTCGCCCTCGGTGTTCTCGCGGATGACCACCATGTCGATGTCGTAGGGCTTCTTGTCGCGGAGGGGCGAGGTGACGCCGGGGTAGAGCACCGACGGGCGCTCGCAGACGTACTGGTCGAAGGCCCGCCGGATGGGCAGCAGCAGGCCGTTGAGGGTCACGTGATCCTGGAGCTTGGGATGGCCGACGGCGCCCAGGTAGATGGCGTGGAACGGCCGCAGCGTGGCGATGGCGTCGGCGGGCATCATGCGTCCGTTCTTGAAGTAGTGGTCCGACCCCCAGGGCATCTCGGAGAACTTGAATGCGATGTCGTGGCGCCTGGCGACGGCGTTGAGGACCTTGATGCCCTCCTCGATGACCTCGACGCCGATACCGTCTCCGCGGATGACCACGATGTCGAATGTTGGCACGTGCTTGGCTCCTTGTTTCAGTTCAGCCCGAAGGACTTGCGGGCCATGTCCACGATGTAGCGGCTGATGGTGAGGGACGACGTCGCGCCCGGCGAGGGGGCGTTGAGGACGTGGATCGCGTTACGGGTCTCGGCGATGGAGAAGTCCTGGAGCAGCTTGCCCTTGCGGTCCACGGCCTGCGCCCGCACGCCGGATCCTGGCTCACCCAAATCGTCCATGCGTATGTCGGGCACGAGGGTCTGGAGGGAACGGAGAAAGACGCCCTTCATCCACGAGCGGTACTGCTCGTTGAAGCCGGTGCGCCAGTAGGTGCGCGACATGCGCCAGAATCCAGGGAACGCCAACATGCCGGCGGTGTCGCCGGGGCTTAAGCTCGTCTTGCGGTAGCCCTCGCGGGCGAAGGCGAGGACGGCGTTGGGGCCGGCCTCCACCTCGCCGGTGATGCGCTTGGTGAAGTGAACCCCGAGGAAGGGCAAGCGCGGGTCGGGCACCGGGTAGATGAGGCTGCGGACGAGGTGGGCGCGCTCCGGTTTGATGGAGAAGTACTCGCCGCGGAACGGGATGATGCGGACGCCGATGTCTACCCCCATCATACGGGCAACGGCGTCAGCATGGAGTCCGGCGCAGTTGATGAGGTTGGCCGCCGACACGGCGCCCTTCGTCGTCTCCAGGTGGAGTCGGCCGTCTGCGCGGCGCACCGCCGTCAGCCGCGCATCGAGCACCAACTCGCCACCCTGCTTCGTGAACTCGCCGGCGTAGGCCTCGGCGACGCGGCGGAAGGCGATGATGCCGGTATTGGGCGAAAGGATGGCCTTGATGCCTGCGGCATGGGGCTCCAACTCGCGCAGCCGCTCTGGGCCGATCATCTCCAGGCCGGCGGCGCCGTTGGCGGTGCCCCGGCGGAACAGCTCCTCCAGACGCGGCAGCTCCCCCTCGGTGAGGGCGACGATGAGCTTGCCGCACATCTCGTAGGGGATGCCATGCTCATCCGAGAACCGGCGCAGGAGCGGGCCGCCCTGGGCGCAGAAGTTGGCCTTCTGCGAGCCGGGGGCGTAGTAGATGCCGGCGTGGATGACGCCGCTGTTGTGGCCGGTCTGGTGCTCGGCGACGCGCCCTTCTTTCTCCAGCACAACCACCTTCACGCGGGGGTGCTCTTGGGCCAGGCGCATGGCGGTGGCGAGGCCGATGATGCCGCCGCCGACGATGGCGATGTCGTGTCGAGTAGAGTCCATGACGGTGCAGTCCGTGGATTGTAGCACAGGTTTTTTGTGTTGAAGAATCGCATGGCGAGGGGATGGAGTGTCTGGAAGAGCTTGACATCGCGGGAGAATGTCCCTACTATCACGTCTAACGTGAAAAGGCTGTCTGGCTCGTGGCACCGCCTGAAACGCGCCGAGGGCCAAAATCAAATAAGGAGGGGGCATCGTCATCATGGGTACACTGAGGAAGAGTGATCTGTCCGCCCGCGTCGCGTCCAAGCTGGGTGGCTCCAGGGCGCAGGGTGAGGAGTCTCTGAACGCCGTGCTGGCCAGCATCCGTGCCGCGCTGAAGAGCGGCGACCGGGTGGTGCTGACGGGCTTCGGCACGTTCGAGGTCCGCAGGGTCAAGGCCCGCAAGGTCCGGCCCATCCGCGGCGGCAAGTCCGGCTCCCTGATCACCGTCCCGTCCCACAAGCGCGTGGGCTTCACCCCCGGGGCAGACCTGAGCTCAGCCGCCAGGTAGTCTCTGCCCTCTTCGATAGTTCTGAGGTTTCGTCAACGAAAGGCGGGCCGCCCGAAGCAGCCCGCCTTTTCCATTCTTGAAACACTGTCTCCAGCTAGCACACCTTGCACAAAAGCCTTGTCTCATGCGAAAAAGGAGTCCCCGTAAAACTTCCCTCCCTCTTGAGGGGAGAGGGCTTAGGGTGGGGGTGATTCCGTGTTCTCGACCGTGAAATGGACTTCCTTGTACAAAGCCCTTCCGGGAGGTGGATATGAAGCCTGAACTCATCGCCGACTACAAGTGCGAGGTGGGCGAAAACCCCCTTTGGCATCCGACGGAGAAACGCGTCTATTGGGTGGACATCCCAAGGGGACGCATCTACTACTATGACCCGGCGCGGAAGGAGCACGGGCTCCACTTCGAGGGCGGAGCTGTAGGTGGCTTCACCATCCAGGCGGACGACTCGCTGCTGCTGTTCATGGACAAGGGCGCGGTGGCTGTGCTGCGAGGCGGCAAGCTCACCCGCATCATCGAGTCTATCCCCGGCGAGGAACACCACCGCTTCAACGACGTCATCGCCGACCCGCAGGGGCGCGTGTTCGGCGGCACCATCGCCATGACGCTGGACAAGCCGGGGCGGCTCTACCGGATAGACCGCGACAAGAAGGTCACCAAGCTCCTGGACGGCATCGGCATCTCCAACGGCTTCGGGTTCACCCTGGACCACAAGCGCATGTACTACACCGACAGCAAGGCGGGGAAGATCTACATCTTCGACTACGACGAGAAGACCGGGAACATCGGCAACCAGCAGGTCTTCGTCCAGGCGCCGCACGGCAAGGGCCTGCCGGACGGGATGACGGTGGACTCGCAGGGCTTCGTCTGGTCGGCGCGGTGGGACGACTGGGCGCTGTACCGCTACTCGCCCATGGGCATCGAGGAGCAACGCATCGAGTTCCCGGCCATGCAGGTGTCGAGCGCCATCTTCGGTGGCGAGGACCTGACGGACATCTACGTGACGACGGCGGGCGGGCAGGACAAGCTGAAGCACGGCCCCGGCGCGGGCGCGCTGTTCCGCATCAACGTGGGCATCAAGGGCATGCCGGAGTTCCACTCGCGCATCGGGATGTAGGCGGCTGCGAGGGGCCTCGCGGCTGTGGTAATGTAGGGGCGTTCCGACGGCTGGGACGCCCCTAGCGTTTCCGGCAGGCAGCACTGTCGGAAGGAGGCGCAACATGGCCCAAGCGACCAAGGACACGACTCGTTTCGGCAGCCCTCCCCTGCCCCACGTGGCGCGGCAGATGGGGGAGGCGTGCGCGCGGTTCTTGGACTCGCTGAGTGCCGGGCAGCGCAAGCGGGCCACGTTCCCCATAGACCACTACGAGCGGTTCATCTGGCACTATGCGCCCATCCCGTCGCGCGGCCTGCCGCTGGGCGACATGGATGCGCGGCAGAAGGGCCTCGCCTACGCGCTGGTGGCCTCGGCGATGTCGCCGATAGGCGCAGAGAAGACGCGGGCCATTATCGAGCTGGAGACCATCCTCGGCGAGCTGGAGCGGAAGGCGGGCACGGTCGTCTTCCCGCGCGACCCGGGACTGTACTTCCTGCGGGTCTTCGGCGACCCTAATGCAAAGGCCCTTTGGGGATGGAGCCTGAACGGACACCACGCCTATCTAAGCTTCACGGTCGTGGACGGCGCCCTCATCGCCTCGATGCCGAACTTCCTCGGCTCCAACCCAGCCGAGGTGCCTTCCGGGCCGCGGAAGGGGCACCGCATCCTGATGCACACCGAGGAGATGGCGGCGGAGCTGTTCAAGAGCCTCGACAAAGGGCAGCGGGCCAAGGCGCTGCTGAGCGAGGTAGCGCCGCTGGACATCATCACGACGAACAGCCCGAAGATCGTGGACGGCCCCGGCTCGATCCTCCCGCCGGACGGCCTGCCCGTCGGCAAGATGAGCAAGTCTCAGCAGGCGGCGCTGGAGCGTCTCCTCGGCGAGTACGTCGGGCGGCTCAGGGACGAGCTGGCCCAGCCCATCTGGAAGAACCTGAAAGAGGACGGCTTCGAGCGGCTGACCTTCTCGTGGGCCGGCGGGACGGAGAAGGGCGAGGGCAAGTACTTCCGCATCCACCGCATGAAGCCGGGCAGCTTCCTGGTGGAACAGGACAACGTACAGAACGGCGCGAACCACATCCACTCGGTACTCCGCGACTTCGACGAGGACTACGGAACCGACCTCCTGCGCCTGCACTACGAAGGCGCGCATGTGCGTTGAAGGAATCCTAGGGGCGCAGCATGCTGCGCCCCTGCACTGGCGTGACCTATCCACAATTTCGAGGAACACTCATGAAGATAGACCGGCTTGACGTGTACTACGTGGCGATGCCGCTGATTCAGCCGTGGCGGACGGCCTACGGTTCGGACGCGGACATCCACTCCATCCTGGTCCAGGCCCACAGCGGCGGCCACTCGGCGTGGTCGGAGTCCACGCCCTTCTTCGCCCCGACGTACCTCAACGAGGCGGCGGGCTCCGCCTTCTACCTCGTCACGGAGGTGTTCGGGCCGCACGTGGTGGGCCGCGAGTACGAGACGGCCAAGGAACTGAACGACCGGCTGGCCATCTTCAAGGGGAACAGCTTCGCCAAGGCCGCCATCGAGATCTCGTGGTGGACGCTGCAGAGCGCCATCACGGGCAAGCCGCTGCACAAGCTGCTGGGCGGCAAGACGCGCGAGGTGCAGGCGGGCGCCGACTTCGGCATCCAGGACTCCATAGACATCCTGCTGGAGCGAATCCAGGGCGCGGTGGACGCGGGCTTCCCCCGCATCAAGCTCAAGGCCGCGCCGGGCTGGGACTACGAGATGCTCAGGGCCGTCCGCGGCGCCTTCCCCAGGATGACGTTCCACATAGACTGCAACTCGGGCTACACGCTGGACGACCTGCCGCTGTTCAAGAAGATAGACAGGTTCGAGCTGGCCTTTATCGAGCAGCCGCTGCACTGGAACGACGTGCTCGACCACGCCGAGCTGGCGCGGAAGATCGCGACGCCCATCTGCTTGGACGAGACGCTGCACAGCCTGAAGGCGGCGGAGCAGGCCATCAAGGTCGGCGCATGCATGTACATGAACATCAAGCCGGGGCGCATCGGCGGGCTGTGGAACTCGGTGCGCGTCCACGACATGGCGCGTGACGCGGGCATCCCCGTCTGGGTCGGCGGCATGCTGGAGAGCGCGGTGGGCGCCGCGGTGTGCGTGGAGCTGGCGACGCTGCCCAACTTCACCTACCCCGGCGACCTGTTCCCGTCCAGCCGTTTCTACACCAACGACCTGGGCGAGCCGAAGCTGGAGCTCACGTCCAAGAAGCGGTTCGTTCCCTTCACCGAGGGGCTGCCTGCACCGGACCCGGAGCGGCTGAAGAAGATGACGGTGCGCAAGGCGACGGTGAAGGCGAAGGGCTCTGCGCAATAAGTCTTGCTTCATACAAAGAGAGAGTTCTCTTAAAACTCCCCTCCCCCTTGGTGGGAGAGCTAGAGCCTGCCCTGAGCTTGCCGAAGGGGTGGGGGTGAACCCATGACCTTCACCAGGTAATGGCCCTTGTTGTGCAACGCCAAGGCGAAGTTGGAGCACGGACTATGAAAACAAAGACGACCAAGCAGGGCTAGGCCAAGAGCGCGGCAGGCGCCGAAGCGCTGTTCGAGGCGGTGGTGGCGGCGCTGGCGCGGGCGAAGATGTTTGGGGTGTCGGGCATCGGGGAGAACGGCAAGTACTTCGCCATGGTCCATAAGGGCAAGCTGGTGGTGAAGCTCCCCGGCACGAGGGTCGCGGAGCTGGTGGCGTCGGGCCGCGGCGAGTTCTTCGACCCTGGCCACGGCCGGACGATGAAGGAGTGGGCCGCCTTCGCGCCCAGCACGAAGGGCGAGTGGCTGGGCATCGTCCGCGAGGCGCGGCGGTTCGTGGCGTCGGTCCCTGCAAAACCGAAGAAGGCGATGGGAAAGAAGAGACCTACACAAAAGGCCCTTTCATAAGCGGCATTGGATTCCCTTAGATTCTCCTCCCCTTGAGGGGGGGACTAAGGTGGGGGTGAAAGTGACGACAGGCAACGACCCCGCGGCCAAGGTGCGCGCAGCTCTCGCCGCGCTGGGCATCCAGTACGAGTGGGTCGAGATAGACCCGCAGTTCGCCGACACAGCGGTGTTCTCCGAGAAGTACGGCTTCCCGATGGACCACTGCGGCAACACCATCCTGGTGGCCTCGAAGAAGGAGCCGAAGAAGTACTCAGCCTGCATCGTCCAAGGTTCGATGCGGCTGGACGTGAACAAGAAGGTCAGCGAGCTGATGGGCGTGCCGCGCCTGTCGTTCGCCGCCGCGGAGGAGACGATGGCCGTCACCGGGATGCTCATCGGCGGCGTGACGCCCTTCGCGCTGCCTGAGGGCATCCCCATCTACGTGGACGAGCGCATCATGGAGCTGGACTACGTCATCCTCGGCTCGGGCAGCCGCTCGTCGAAGGTCAAGATGCCCCCGGCAGAGTTCCGCAAGGTGCCGGGCGTCCAGGTCATCACCGGCCTGGCCATGCCGCCAAAAGCATAACCCTTCACGCTTCCTTCACATCGCCCCTGCCCCGCTTCACGCTCGGTACACGGTCCTCCCCGATGATTGATCTGTACAACACCCACTCAGGAGGACCAACGATGGTCAAGACATATCCGCTGCCTGGATTTCCGACGACGCTGCGGGCCGAGGACGGCGCGCAGATTGCGGTGCGGCCCATGCAGCCGCAGGACGAGAAGGCGCTGCTGGAGTTCTTCCGGCGCATCCCTGAGGAGGACCGCTACTACCTGAAGGAGGATGTGACCTCGGCGGAGGTCATTGGGCGGTGGGCGAAAGAGGTGGACTACAACCGTGCCATCCCGCTGCTGGCGCTGAGCGGCGACCGCATCGTGGCCGACGGAACGCTGCACCGACGTCGTGCGGGGTCGCGCCGCCACATCGGCGAGGTGCGTGTGGTGGTGGATCCGGCGTTCCGCAACAAGGGCATCGGCCGGGGACTGGTCAGGATGCTGGTGGACCTGGCGGCGCAGGAGAAGATCGAACTGCTGACCTTCGAAGTGGTGTCCGACCGCGAGGAGTCGGCCCGCAGCGCGGGGATGCTGATCGGGTTCTACCCGAGGGCGGTGCTCCCCGGTTACACGCGCGACAAGGACGGAACGCCGCACGACCTAGTCATCATGGAACTGGACGTGAGGAAGGCAAAGGGCCACCTCCCGCAGGTGTTCTAGACCACGGGTGCTATGCCCTCTCCCTCGAGGGGAGAGGCCCGTCCTTCCCGCCGTGGCGGGAAGGACGAGAGTGAGGGTGTCTCTTCCTCCTCCCCCCTTGCGAGCCTTGCACAAAAAGTCTTGCCTTCAGCGGAAACAGAGCGCCCTCAAACTCTCCTCCCCCTTGAGAGCCTGTCCTTGAGCGCGGCGAAGGAGGGGAGGACTAAAGGTGGGGGTGAAGGTATGTTCCGGCCACCAAAACGGGAGTTTTTGTGCAAAGCCCTTGCGGGAGAGGCCTATGCTCGCGCAGCGCGAGCATAGGGTGAGGGGTATGTCATCCTGGAGCGCCGAAGCCCTTGAGCGGGAGCGAAGGGTTGTCGAAGGGGTAAGGGTCGGGCCACCCCTCCCCCAAGTCTGGGGGAGGGCCTTTGTCCCGACTTGGTCGGGACAAAGGGGTGAGGGCAGGGAAGGCGACTTAGGGTGGGGGGCTACACCCCCATCCGTCCCTGCTCCCCGCTTCGCCCGTGGCGCCTTCTGATAGCTCGGGAGCCCTTCAGCGCGGGCTTCGTGGACTTGCAGCGTGGCGTCCAAACCTTGGTGGGGCAGGACATGGGCAACCCTTACGAGATAACCCTGAAACTCTTTCATAACTCGGCGGCAGAATATATCCAGTGCGTCATAACGATATCCAGGATGATACAAAGGGTCGAGGCTTCCCCAATTCCCTATCTGATGTTTGAGTCATGAGAACGCGTGACGTAGTTGACAGCCTCGGCGCAGGTGCTAGGATGCTGCGAGAACACAATCTGTATAAAAGACACTGTTATCCGCACAACCGAGTGACGCCCTGTCAGAGGAGACGTACATGAACGATCAAGGCACAGATGGCCGCGCAAGCACGACAAGGAGGCTCTTCAGCCGCCAGACTGCAGTTTCGATCGACATCGCGGCATCCGCGGAGCGAGTATGGGGTCTCCTGACGGATGCGGGCAGGTTCACCGAATGGAACACCACCATTGTTTGAAGTATCTGGCCGCATCGCACCCGGCGAGACAATATCGATTCGCTCGACGCTGGCACCGAAGCGTACCTTCAAGCTGAAGGTCAAGGACTTTGAGCCGCCTACGCGACTTTCGTGGGGCGACGCTATGGGTACTCGCGTCTACAGCCTTGCATCGAATCAGCAGGGTGGAACACGTTTCTCGATGTCCGAGATGATCGGTGGGCCCCTCTTCCCACTCTTCGCCAGAATGATCCCGCCCTTCGACGAGTCCTTCAACCAGTTCGCCGCCGACCTGAAGAAGGCGGCTGAGGAGAGTATCTGATGCCTGACTACCGGAAGACAGTTGGCACTAAAGACAAGCCGCTCACACTAAAGACGCCGCCCCGCACCGCCTCCTACACGATGCACGTCGAAGAGAAGGATGGTCGGGACATCCTGGTCTGCACGGTGGGCAGTACCGTACTGCACCATGACATCCGGTGCATCGACGACCTTGCGGCGATGTTGCAGAGTCACGGCGACTGGATACCGCTTGGCAGCAAGGACGAGAAGCAGGAAACCAAAGAAGGCACAGTTGAGCACTGGGCACGGTCTGAGGATAATCCGATTGGCGGCTGGTATGGGCTGAAGAAGAACTTCCGTGGGCGCTTTGGCATGTACATCCCGCCGCTGATGGAGCATCTCGGGCTCGCCGACGTGGAGCACAACGCTCGGGACAACCGCATGCGCTTCTTGGCGAGATAGGCGGATAACAACCGGTTGCAGCGGACGGCGCTCCGCGCCGCAGCTGATGCTGAGCGTTAGCTGGCTGATGAACAATGAACGTGCAGTGCGCTTAGGTTTCTTGGATTTCTCGGCTTTCTCATCATAAGTTCCTGTGCAAAACGGAAATCGCAAACCGAAGGAGGAAAAATGATGAACGGGTCTCAGAAGATGGATGAGCAGGAGATAAGCGTTCTGCGATGGGGTGGTCTGGCCGGCCTGCTGGGCGGCATCCTTCACATGCTTACCATAGTCGTAGTATTCGTCGGTCCCGTGGGAGGGAAGGAACCTGCCGACCTCGAGGAGTGGGTCATCTTCCCCGACATCAGAGTGGCCCGCGTAGTAGAGAATGGCTTGTATCTGGTGGCGCTCATTTTGGGGGTCATCTTTTTCCTTGCCTTATATCGGGCTCTTCAGAGGACGAACCTTGCGCCCGCTCTTTTTGGGAGCGTCCTGGGCATTCTGGGTCTCACCGTGCTCGCGGCCGGAGCTCTCCCGCATGTCGCCACCGCCCCGCTCTCCGACCTCTATCACGCTTCCGGGACAACCTCCGGGGAGCAGGCAACACTCGCCCTTATGTGGCAGGCGACCTGGGGCATATTTGGTGCGCTGCTCGCCGTAGGGTTCTTTGTTACGACGATAGGTCTCATGGCCCTCGGGGTAGCCATGCTCGGAGCCCCGACCTTTGGCAAGGGCTTTGGCTGGGTGAGCGTGGTGCTTGGGGCAGTTGGTCTCGCGGCAGCAGTTTTCAATATAGTCGATCCCCCCTCTGTGATTGCCGCAGTCACCTTTCTCGCGATTATCACCTTCCAACTCGTCCTGGGATGGAAGGTCTACAGTCTGTCGAAGGCCGCGTAGGCAGTCTTGAAGATAGAACAGGCGGACGTGCTAAAATCTCTTCGACTCGCGGAAGATGGGCCAGCTAACAAATCGCTCCAGCGGATTGCTTAAACGGCCATTTGGTCAATCCGTTTAATCAACCGCTGAGCTCAGGCGTTGAATGGCCAGGCATTACACTTCATCCATCCACTGAATTGCTCAACCATGCTGGCCAGATTCATTTCGCAGGCGTGGGCTCCCGGCGTTCCTGGGCCGTAGCAGTGGGTGTAGGGACCAGCTTCGGCATCCGGCGCAACACCAGGCCGGTGACGCACAACGACAGGCCCGAGCATCCCGCGATGATGAGCGGCACTTGCAGGCCGTCGAAGACTCCCTCAAGGAAGCCCGTCATCAGCGGGCCGACCACCGTACCGGTGGCGATGGTGACCATCATCATGGAAACAGCGATGGCCACCCGCTTGGGCGTCGAGCCAGGGAGTTGGAAGGACACTGAGTAGATGATAGGCGAGCCGCCAAGCGCGGCCCCAGCCAGGAACGAGAGCGCCAGGAGCAAGGGGACCGAGCCGGTCAGGGTCATGCCCACGTAACCGGCCGTCATCAGGAGGCCGAGGGCGACGAGTACCTCCCTTCGTCTGCCTGTCGTGGTGACAAGGTAGCCTATCCCCAGGCCGGCGGCGCCGCCCGTGATGAGCTGCATCGCCAGAATGCCTCCCGACCACTCCAGGGAGATGTCATACGTTCGCAGCACGTAGGTCGGGAAGAAGGTGAGGAAGGCGTTCATCGCCAGGTTGAGGCCAAGCATCCCCAGCCCCGCGGCGAGCAGGTCGCGCTGGGTCAGGATGCGCCACACCTGGCCTGTTTCCTGGGCGCTCTCGCCCCGCCTCTTGCGCGGCTCCGCGCCGCGCTCCCTGACCAACCCCATCCACATCACAGCCAGCACCCCGAAACACGCCGCGAAGATGTAAAGAGTCATCCTCCAGTCGCTTCCCAGCGCATGGAGGATGAAGGGCGTGGCCAGCAGCCCCACGCCCAGGAGGACGCCGAACAGGGCGTTGCCGATGCTGTTGACCATGACGATCTGGCGCTGGGCGAACCACTGCTGCACCAGCATTGCGCCTGGCGGGTCGATGGCCAGCAGCGCCAAGCCGAAGGCGAGACGCCCCACGATGAGCAGTCCGAAGGCCGGCGCCCACGCCTGCAGGAGCAAGAAGGCGGCGCACAGCGCCAGGATGACGGTCACAGCCCATCTGGGGGAGTACCTGGACATCCACCAGGTGAGCGGGATGGCCATGACCATCGCCCCCCAGAACGCAGCGGAACTCAGGACGCCCTGCTGCCCCGACGAAAGGCCCAGGTCTTCGCTGATGGCGGGAAGGAGCAGTCCGATGTTGGAGACGACGATGAAGCCCGCAAGGCTGCACGCCACCCACATGCCGAACACGGTCCACGCCTTCGCTGAGCCCTGCGGAGGTAAGCCCCTGCCTGGCAGGGATATGCGCGGCTGGGATGGCTTGTCTCGTGAAGGACTGGTCATGGTGGGCTGCAGCAAACCATGCTAAGCCGGGGCCTTTTCTGGCTGTGTTTGGATGCCGGCAGGACGGAGCATGAGGCCGGCCAGGCAGAGCGTCAAGGACGACAGGCCGACGATGATGAGGGGCAGGCGGAGTTCGTCGAAGAGCTCTTGGAGGTAGCCCGTGGCGAGCGGCCCCAGCACGCTGCCCGCGGAGACCATGGTGAGGAAAAAGGCGATGCTAACGGAGACCTGCTTCGAGTGGCGGACAGGCAGCTGGAACGGCACCGTGTAGAGCACGGGGAAGTAGCCGCTGCCCGCGCCCGCGATGAACGAGGTCAGCATGAGCAACGGGATGCTGTCGGTGAGGGTCATGGCGGCGTAGCCCCCGGCCATGCAGAGGCCCATGAGGAAGAGCACAGCCCGCCGGGTGTCGGCGCGGGCCATCAGGTACGCCGCGCCCAGGCCGGCCAGCCCGCCGCCCAGGAGGCCGAGTGCCAGGATGCCACCCGACCAGCGGAGGGAGATGCCGTGGGAGTTCAGGGTAAGCGTCGGGAAGAAGCTGAGGACGGCCGACCAGGCCATGGATGCGCCGAGGACGCCCACGCCTGCGGCCCAGAGGTCCCGGTGCTTGAGGGTGCCTGTCAGGAGGCCCGTCTCAGGCGCGTCTTGAGTCTGCGCAGCCTCCGACGGCGGCGCCCTGCGCTCCTTTCCCAACAGCAGCCAGGCCAGCGTGAGTGCCGCGAACACCACGCCGAAGACGTAGAAGGTCACCCTCCACCGGCCTCCGGCGAGCTCCAAGATGAACGGTGTCAGCAATATCCCGCCGCCCATGATGAGGCCGAATGCCGCGTTGTTTAGGCTGTTGACGAACATGACCCTGTGCGGCGGGAACCACTGCTGGATGAGGAGCGCGCCGGGCGGCTCGATGGCGAGGAGGCAGACCCCGAACAGCAAGCGTCCGGCCAGGAGCGCGGCGAAGATGGGCGACCATCCCTGCCAGAACAGCAGTCCGCTGCTGAGCACGAGCATCCAGCCGATGACGGCCTTCGGGCCGAAGCGGGTCGTCAACCACCCGATGGGGATACCCAAGGCCAGGTTGCCCCAGAAGCCGGCGGAGCCGAGGATGCCCTGCTCGCCGGGAGAAAGGCCGAGGTCGGCGCTGATGCCGGGGAGTAGGATGCCGAGGTTGAAGACGGCGACGAAGCCGAGGAGGCTGCTCACGATCCAGAGGGCGAAGACCACCCACGCGCGAGCGGAGCCTTGCGCGGGAAAAAGCTTGGCCGTTTTGGGCGCGCCGAGTCCTCTTTGTGCTTTGGGGGGGGCCTGGTTCATTTGACGAACGGCCTTTGAGAAAGCGAGGGGCGTCAAAGCCCCGCTGAGACTTAAGTCAGGCCGCCTTTCTTGAAGGCATGAGAATGGTCAATCAGGTGCCCAGGAAGGGACTCGAACCCCCAATCCCTTTCGGGAAATGGATTTTAAGTCCATCGCGTTTACCATTTCGCCACCTGGGCACGCGTCACAGGACAGCAGCGGAACGGGTTGGACGCCAGTACATATGTTACCAGCTACGGACGCGGCTTCAAGGAGGAGGCAGTAAACAACGGGGTCAGCGACGGGCGAGCTTGGTCACGCGGTTGTTGACCTGCACCTGACCGAAGTAGATATCGCCGCGGGAGTCTATCGCCACGCCGTGGGGGTGAACGAACTGCGGCCCGTCCCACCGCCCCAGGACGCGGCCTGCCATGTCCAGGAGCGAGAGGCGGCCCATGTGTTCGGCGACGCAGACGATGCCGTCGCGGCTCACCGCGACGGTGCTGGGCTGGGCAAAGCCGGTCCAGGTCTCCAGGTGTTTGCCAGTCAGGTCGAAGAGTTGGAGGCGGTTGTTCATGCGGTCGCAGACGAGGAGCCGTCCCTTACCATCCAGGCAGAGGCCGTGGATGAGGTGGAACTCGCCTGGCTTGGCCTTGCCAGGAGCGCCCCAGGAAGCAAGCAGCCTGCCGTCCGAGGCAAAGCGGTGGATGCGGCAGTTGGCATAGCCGTCGGAGACATAGATGTCGCCGTTGGGGGCGACCGCGATGCCGCTGGGCACGTTGAAGGGGCCTGCGGCTCGCGGGACGGGGTCTTTCCAGGCGGTCTTGCGACCGATGTCCAGGCTGTAGCCGGTGTCCGAAGGCACGCCAATCGTGCCGAGGGTGAACAGCAACTTGCCGTCGGGGGTGTACTTGTGGACGACGTGGACATCGCGGTCGGCGACGTACACGGAGCCGTCGGCGCCGACATGGACGCCGTGAGCGTTGGAGTACTTGTGACCCCAGAGCCGGAGCTTCTGGCCAGCGCGGTCGAACACCATCAGGTCGTGGGTCATCAGGTTGAACAGGTACACATTGTCGCTGCGGTCAACCGCCACTCCGGAGACCTGGTGGAAGACGTAGCCGTCGGGGACTTTGCCCCAAGTCTCGGCGAGTTCGTAGGAGGCATCGCCCGCGCGGAAGGTCGTCATGGCAGTCTTAATAGAACGCCTCCGCGGTGTCCTTCGGCACGTAGCCGAGGACCTGGCGGGCGTGTTCGAGATCGCGGTAGCCCCA
Source organism: SAR202 cluster bacterium (assembly GCA_016872515.1). Taxonomy (GTDB): domain Bacteria; phylum Chloroflexota; class Dehalococcoidia; order Lucifugimonadales; family VGZR01; genus VGZR01. Next base: position 11,720 of record VGZR01000020.1, on the reverse strand, counting down.
CTTGTTGTGCGAGGTGGCCATGAAGATGTCGTATTTCAGTGACGACGGGGCCTCGATGCACTTCTCCAGCATCTGCATGAGGTCGCCGTGGCTGAGGAAGATAGAACGCTGCTCGACGTTCTCGGGTCTGTTGGAGGGACGGACGGTGCCGATGCGGACGCAAAGGATGGAGAGGCCATAGGTGTCGGCGAAGACGCGGCCAATGGCCTCGCCGCAGACCTTGGATGCGCCGTAGAAGGCACGGGGGCGGACGTGCTGGTGGCCGATCATGGGCCAGGTCTTGGGGAGCTTGTCATACTTGCCCTCGACGAGGTCCTTGTAGGGCGAAACATCCTCCCAGCCCTTGATGGCGGAGCCGCTGCTGGCGAAGACGACGCGCTTGACGCCCGCGAGGCGCGCGGCCTCGAAGATGTTGTAGGTACCGTTGACGTTGACCCTGAGCGTCTCCTCCCAGGTGGCTTCAGTCAGTACGGCGGACAGATGGACGACCACCTCTTGGCCCTTGAAGGCGGGCTTGATGGCCTCCAGGTCGGAGATGTCTGCCTGGACGGTTTTGATGCCGTCCACGGGCCTGCGGTTGAGAGCGGTGAGATTGTAACCGCCCTTCTTCAACAGATGGTCTTTGAGAAGGCCACCTATAAGGCCGCTCATGCCGGTGACAAGGACTTTCTTAGCCACAAGGCACCTCCGCAGTTAGACGTATAGGGGCGCAGCATGCTGCGCCCCTATACGTAGATACGTCCCTCAGGCGGGATTACCGAAACTTGAGGATGGCGCGGCCCTGGATCTTGCCGTTCTTCAGGTCGTCAATGGACTGTTGGGCCTGGTCGAGCGTGTACGACCTGGACACCAACTTCTTGAGGGGAAACTTCCCTTCCCTGCTGAGGCGCAGGTACATGGGGAAGTCGCGGTCGGGCAGGCTGGAGCCGTGGCTGCCGCGGTACTGTCGCTGGTGATACACGAAGTGTTCGGCGTTGAGGGTCATCTCTTTCTGAGGCCAGCCGATGAGGACAGCCATGCCGCCGACGTTGTTGGCACCGGGGCCGCCGCTGCGGGTCATGGGAATCATCACCTCGTGGGTTGCCCGGGTGCCGACGGCGTCGAAGACGTAGTCGAGGCCCTTGGGAACGATCTCCCAGACGCGCTTGATGGGGTCTTCCTTCTTGGAGTTGATGGTGTGGGTTGCGCCCCACTCCTTGGCATAGGCCAGCTTCTCGTCCACGATGTCGATGGCGATGACGGGGTAGGCCTGAAGCAGGGAGGCCATCTTGATGGCCGACAGTCCGACGCCGCCCGCGCCGATGACGGCGACGGAGTCCTCGGGACGGACCTTCGCGGTGTGCAGCACGGCACCCGCGCCGGTGAGCACGGCGCAGCCGACGATGGAGGCCTCGGGGAAGGCGTCCTCGGACTTGATGGGGACGACAAGCTGCTCATGGGCGATGGTGTCCTCGGCGAAGGTGCAGACCGGCCCGAAGGTGGCCTTGCCCTTGTAGGTCATGCCGAGGCTGACGTTGTCTATAAACTGGCGGCCCGGATAGCCGGCCCGCGGCACCCAGGTGACGATGGCGGCGTCGCCTTCTTTGAGGTGGGTGATGCCCTTGCCAATCTTGGTGACCACCCCCACGCCCTCGTGGCCTAGGAGGTTGGGACACTTATCAGCGGGCGTCAATTCGATCTGGTGAATCTGGGAAAGGCACACTCCGGTGGCGGAAAGCTTGACCACGACCTGGTCAACCTTGGGGTCCGGCACCTCCATCTCGCCCACTTCGAGGGGACCATAGGGTTTCGTCAGGATAGCGGTTCTCGTCTTCATTCTGTCTCTTTCCTCGTTCAGCTCCGATTGGTTCGGAGCAATTTCGCTCTTTACTCTGCCGGCAGCCCAGGGTAAAACGGGCTGGTGTGGAGGTGCCCTCGAAGCGCGCGCTATGTTACCATATAAACGTCCGAGGGTCATACCCTGGGCAGAGTCAGCCCAGGGTATTTCGTTGTACCAGGAAACGCTTACTGATTCGAGGGGGACGGGAGCGGGATGAGCGGGTTCATAGCCAGGCTGCGCGCACCCTTGTTGCTGGTTGCCGTGCTGCTTCCGGTGCTGCTAGCCGCGTGCGGCGAGGAGCTTTTCGAGACCAGGTTCAGCGGCGGGCCGGAAGACCTCGACCCGAACCGCAAGGGGACGGTCATCAAGCTGGCAACGACCCTTCACCAGTACAACGCCACGCTGAACGCCATCATGGTCTATATCATCCAAGAGGGCTATGGATACACCACCCAGACGATGACCATCTCCGAGGCGGAACTGCCGGAGGCGCTCAAGAACGGGACGGTGGACATCGCCCTCGCTGCCAGGCAGCCGACGAGCACCGAGTGGTTCGACGCTGCGGCAGCCAGCGGCGAAATCTTAAAGCTGGGGCCAACCCATGAGTTGGATGGGCATGTGTTCAACTCTGCGGCCTATCCCGGCCTAGCGACCACCGCGCCAGACCTAGTCGAGTTCCTTCAGGAGGCCGCGTTCAACCAAAGGCGCATCAAGGACACCCATGACTGGTACGCGGCCAACCCGGACAAAGGGTTGAAGCGGCTAGCCGTGTACTACCTCTGGAACTACAACTTCGAGGACGACTGGAAGCACTGGATGCCCTACGACCCCGCTGAACGCATCCGTACAGCGCTTGAGGTGTTCACCGGGCTACCCAGCGGCGACCCCTACCGCGGCGTCGAGAAGGACCGCAGCGAACTGACGGGAAGGCCCGTGAGCCAGTAGCAGGACGAAGCCCCTTAGGCGGGCTCAGGGCGGGCTCCAGTGAGGAAGGGACTTCACCCCTACCTCTTTGGGCCGACTCCTTCGGCCCAAAAATCCTCCCCCCTCAAGGGGGAGGAAGCGAGGACGCCCCACCCCACTTTGAGATGCTTCCCCTTCGCTACGCTCAGGGTCCGGCATGACAAGCCCGCCCCGTTACTTCACCGCGCTGGGAGCGACCTGTTTTCCTGAGTCAGACGCCTGGTAGGCGGCCAGGGTGACCTGAAGCACCTGCTTGGAGAAGGCGATATCCATCATAGGCTGCTCGTCCTTAAGGATGGCGTCCACGAAGCCTGCCGCGGCGCCGTTGAAGCCCTCCATCCAGTCGGAAGGCACCTGGATATTCGTAGTCTCTGAGCCCTTGATGACCATCACCGGCGGAAGGTCGAGCAGCTCACCGGTGCAGCGGGTGACCCAGATGATGCCCTTAGAGCCGACGATCTCGAAGAAGTCGTCCACAGGGTAGTATTTGCCGCGTATCTCCATCTGGGGCGTCAGCACGTCTTCCAGGATGCCGAGACAGTCGCGGCCCGTGTACTTCCAGATGCAGGCGCTGGGAGACTCGACAAGATAGTCGGGCGTGCGTGTGATCATCGCGGAGATGCGCTCGATGCCTCCGCCCCACCAGACCGCGGTGGCGAAACGGTGCCACCCGCTGTCGAAGATGAGGCCCCCTGGGTTGAGCTTTGGATCGCGGCGCCAGGTGAGCGCACCCTCCTCTAGCTTGATGCGCTCGTACTTCTTGTTTCGTCCTGTGGTGGTGCGCAGGCGGATGAGCGAAGGTTCGCCGATGACACCCTTGTCCAGCAGTTCCTTCGCCTTGACGATCGGGGGGTAATACAGGAAGTTCTCGGTGACACGGAAGACCGTCTTGGCGCTCTTGACGGCGCGGGCGATCTGGTCGGCGCCTGCGACATCCTTGCTGACGGGTTTCTGGCAGGAGACGTGCTTGCCGGCTTCGAGGGCGGCGATGGATTGCGACGGGTGCATGTGTGTGGGGGTCAGCAGCTCCACCGCTTCGACATTGGGGTCGTTCAGGACGTCATCGTATCCGGTATAGATCTTCGGCGCGATCCCCCACTCTTTGGCCCGCTCTTCCGCTCTCTCACGCACTGGGTCGCAGAGGGCGACGACTTCGCAGTTGGGGTGGCCCACATACCCGGGGCCGCCCGCGCGGGAGATGGTGCCACAGCCGACGATGGCCAGCCGGACCTTTCGCTTCGCCATGTGTTCCTCCGAAGAAGCATTGCCATTGACGGGGAGCAATTCTACGGCAAGGACGGGGAGGCGTCCACAGAGACGCAATCAGCCAGGCTCAGAACAAACGGTATTTGAGGTAGGCCTGCTGGGGGTCTTCGCCGGAGAGGATGGCCTTGCGCAGGGCGCTCTCGCTTGAGATGACCTTCTCGGTGCGGGCAACGACTTCCTCGGCGATGGCCTGCGGAATCACCACAACGCCGTCAGCGTCGCCGAGCAGGTAGTCGCCGGTAGAAATCTTCACGCGGCCGATGGTGACGGGCTGGGCCATTGACTCCAGCCTCCAGCGGCCGACAACGTCCACCGGGGTGTAGTAGCGGCAGAAGACGGGGAAGCCGAGGCGGAGGAGGAAGTCCACGTCGCGGCAGCCGCCGTCCACGACGTAGCCGAGGATGCCGCGCCGCTTGAGCGTTTCGGCGGACAGTTCGCCCATGTGGGCGATGGTGGAGTCGTTGGGCTGGCAGACGACGACGGCGCCAGCGGGCGCCGCGCTGAGCATCCCCGTCCACGAAAGAAGGCTATCATCGGCGGTGAGTCCGGGCCTGGGGGAGCCGCTGCATGTCCACACCGGGCCGGCGAGCTTGGCCCTCGGGTCAAGGGGCCGGACATCGTGGGGCAGGACGCAATCGGCCATGCCCATCTCGCGCAGCACATCATAGACTGCGCCGGTGTAACAGGCGAGGATGCGGGCGGTCAGGTCAGGCATATGTCTGCGTGGCTTCGCACAGAAACGTCCATTTCACGGCCGCGAGCAGGGATTCGCCCCCACCCCTTCGGCGAGCTCAGGGCAGGCTCTAACCCTCCCCCGTCAAGGGGGAGGGGAGATTCAAGAGAAGCCCTCTTTCCATGGAGTTGGGCTCTTTGTGCAAGGCACGCCAACGAGGGCGACACGGCTACAGGAAGGCCTTGAAGAGCGCCCAGGTGTTGATGGCAACCAGCGCGACGCCCACCAGGACGCCGAGGTGTTGGCGCGGGAGGCGGCGGGCGATGTAGGCGGCGGGGAGCGCGGTGAGGATACTGCCAATCATGAGCGCGCCAGGGAACTCCCACTCGAAGCTGCTGCCGCCGAGCTGGATAACGATGGTGGCAGAGACCACGGCTGAGACGAAGAACTCAGCCATGTTCACGGTGCCGATGGCGTAGCGGGGATGTCCGCCCTCGGCCAGCATGATGGCTGGGGTCGCCAGCGGGCCGTAGGCGCCGCTCAGGCCGTTCAGGCCGCCTGCCAGGGTGCCGAGGCCGGACATGCGGACACGCACGGGCAGCTTCCGGTAGGCCCCTCGGACGCCGTCCAAGAGGTCGCGGGGGGCAACACCGGACAGTTCCTGGCTGCCGCCCTCGATGACCGGCGCGCGGGTGCGCCAGAACCGGTAGAGGATCAAGAAGCCCATGAGGAGCAGCAGGACCGGCACCCATACCTTGATGGCCTGGGCGGGAAGCTGCGTCAAAAGGAGCGCGCCGATGATTCCGCCGACGATGCCAGACGCGGCTAGCGGCACGACCCACTTCCAGCGGACGTTGCCGAACCCCCAGTGGGACAGGCCGGAAACGAGGCCGGCGCCGACCTTTGCCAAGGTCACCGTACCCACGGCGACGGCGGGTTCCACTCCGGAGGCGACCATGATGGTGGCTGAAAGGGCGCCGAAGCCCATGCCGACGGCGCCGTCTATGAGTTGGGCCACCGCACCCGCGACGAGGACAAGGAGGAGCAGCCAGACGGCTGTACCCATTATCTCCATGTCGCGGGCCTGCCTTTCATCGTTGTTGTGTTCATCGCCAAATCTCCTGTCCCGAAAAGTACGTGCCTCGAAGGCGAACGAGCGCGTGGATGCGCCGAGGCTGTAACGCGGGACGGGGCAACAAGGCTTTGGAGGCTAGGCTAGAGAGGGAAAAGCGCCCTGCGTCGCGCTACAGCGCGGTACAGGAGCAACAACAGAAGCAAGCCTGTCGGGCGGACGTTAGCGCTGTCCCAGCAGGCTGGAAGGGGTAGGCGTAGCCATCAGAGGTGCTTGTGTTTGCCATCACACTAGCTACAGATGCTAGCAGCGGGCTGCGGCAGTGTCAAGCCCATGTACTCGTCCAGTAGATCAGTGACAGTGGGCCTCCTTTCGTTGGGTGCGCCACTGGACCAGGAACTGTTGCGGGGTGAGGTAGCCTAAGGCCAGGTGGGACCACGTGGCGCCCGAGCGGACGAACACGTAGGCCGAGCCCTGGTTGTCGTTGGGGCCCACGTCGTCGGAGTACGCCCCGACGACGGCGGTGTCGCCGGAGACGGCCATGAGCGCGGCCACGAGGCGTGAGAGGAGACTCGTGCGAGAAACTCTACCAGCGAAAGAGGCGTTGCGCACCTGTCCCCCATTGGGCGACCCGGATAAAGCCGTCCGGCGGACCGTACAGCGTCCGCGGCCAACAGGCAAGTACGTGTACTCGTCCAGTAGATCAGTGACAGTGGGCCTCCTTTCGTTGGGTGCGCCACTGGACGAGTACATGCAGTAGGCGAGAAGATGGTGTAAGCCCTGGTCGGCTTATGCTGTTACGCACTATCAAGGAGGGAGACGATGTTTTGCTGAAACTGTGGCAAGCAACTTAGCGGAACTCCCGAGTTTTGCATGAATTGTGGGGCACGGCCCATGGCGGCAACAGCCTTCTGCCAAAATTGCGGTAATACCACCACCCCTCTTTCTGAGCTTTGTGTTAAGTGTGGGGCGCGGCTCTCTCGAGTGACAAGTGTTCAGCAGACGGGGGGAGCCGTCGTGTCTATGGACATGAGATGGTCCATCGCCGGACTCATCTTGCTCGCGGCCTCCGTCGTCGCCCTGGCTATTTTTCAATCAGAGCTAAGCCAACTCGCATCGGATCGAGCTGCGCTCGGCGGTCTGGGTGGGGCGGGCCAAGACCTAACAGACGCTCTTGGAGTTACAGACTACGAGGGTCTGAGAAACCGTCTGGTCGCCCTACGTGGCGTAAGCATCGTTGGAATCGCCGCGGGAGTTGGCTTGATAATCTTCGGGAGAAGTCGGAACAAGACGAGATAAGCGGCCTGATGCGCAGGTACCACCACCGCGGCGGTTGTGGCGCCTGTTTAGCCAGCAGCGCCTGCTCCGTAGCGTCTCTTTGGACTCCAGCGAATGCACCCAATTTCACAAACTTGACAAATAGCCGCAGGCAAGTAGACAGTATGCGGCATTACGCGAGACCGTAGGTCGCAGATTCAGTGCATGATGCAATGAGCTTGACAAGGTCGAGTCCAAATCAGGCTAGGAGGCCCGGCATGACAAAGGCTCTGATGATTGTTCTTGGTCTCGGAATCGCGACATTTGTGATTCTGGCATGCGGCGAACCCCGGACGGTCGCGACTACTGTGGAGGTACCTGTTACACAGATAGTAGAGAAGGAGTCGACCGTAGAGATCGTGAGAACCGTAATCGTGAAAGAGACTGTAGTCGTCAAAGAAACGGTCGAGACGGAAAAAATCAGCGTCTTGACGCCTACGCCTCCACCTGCTGGGGCACCCCGATTCGGCGGTACGCTTAGGATTGTTAGCCATGGCAGTATCAGCAGCCTGGATCCCGTGTTCTCGCTATTCGCCGTCGTCAATTACGTCTCGAAGCAATTCTACGAGCAGCTCTTCGCATGGGATAGCGACCTGAATGCGCAGCCACAGCTAGTCGATACATGGTCTCTCAGTGATGATGGGCTGGAATATACCTTCACCGTGAGACCATCCAACTTCCATGATGGTGATACGTTCGGCGCTGCCGACGCTGTAGCTTCGGTAAGCAGATGGGGGGACGGAGGGACTCCAGCGGCCGGCATCATCCGTCGCTTCACTGATGGGGAAGAGGCATTCGAAGTCGTCAATCGTCAGACCTTCAAGTGGAGGTTCAAAGAACCTCTCGGCTCCACGATCTTCATCCTCGGCATACCCCACGGTGCCATGCCCATGATGAAAGAGGAGGATGCCGCGACTCCGTTTAGTGAGGCTGTGTCAAACAGAATTGGCACAGGACCCTACAAATTTGTTAGTTGGGAGCAGGGCAACAAGGTGGTGTTAGAGCGGTTCAACGAATACTCCAACCGCACGGAGCCGTTCCAGCCGGGTGGATACGTTGGCAACACGGTAGCCTACATAGATACGCTTGAATTCCTGGAAATTCCAGACCCCGAGACCAAAATAGCCGGTCTGGAAACTGGTGAGTGGGACGTCCTAGAGTTCGCCGGGCTAGACTTTTTCACTCGCCTCAGCAATAACCCGAAACTCCACGTTACAACGTATGCCCCAGGGTTGCGGTCCAACGTCTACATCAACCCGCAAATCCCGCCGTTCAGCTATCTACTGGCTCGCCAGGCTCTCCAAACAGGCATAAGAGTCGAGGACTTCATGTTTGCCCTGGGTGATCCCCAGTTGTGGACGGTTTGTGATGCGGTCTATTGGTGCGGCACTCCACTTGAGACGCATGTCGGTTCGAAGTTCGACGTGACGCTGAGTGATGGTACAACTCACACTATTGGCTACAACGTAAATGATATCGAGACAGCCCGAAAACTCCTAGCCGATTCCGACTATGCCGGTGAGACTGCAGTGATTCTGAACCCCACGGACTTGGAGGTCCTCACACCAAAAGGCCCAGTGCTCAAGCAGTTCATGGAGGAGATCGGGTTTACCGTCGAAATGCCGGCTCTGGACTGGGCCACGATTACCAGCATGTTTGGCAACACTGACTCGTACAGTGCGGCGGTGGACGCTTTCGAGCACTACTGCTGTGGCAGCCCTATCCAGGACCATCTAATCTCTGGTACCTTGGATTTCATCGTCCGGGATGAGGATCTAATTGATCTGCAATTGCGCTTTGCGCGGGAGCCAGATGCGGCTCGACGGACAAAAATCATCGAGGAAATCCAGAGCGCTCGTTACGAGAAGGTCACGTCGCTCTTGCTGGGTCAATGGTACCCCATGCACCCCAGTACCACCGAGCTGAGAAACTGGCAGGTGAAGGCGGTTCCGTACTACGCCGGAACCTGGCTGGAACGACGCTGACGCTGATTTGCGTTCGCGCCGCTAATTCCCTGGCGATTAGCTGTGCCGCGGCGTACCCTCGAGCAGGTGTCCGCACTAGCGATAAGGGGCAAAACGGCAAATCGAGTCGAAAATAGTGAGGCCCCTGGGATGTCCGGGGGCCTAACTATCATGCGGTGCATTGTTGGAGGCGACGGGCGGATTCGAACCGCCGGATAGGGGTTTTGCAGACCCCCGCCTTAACCACTTGGCTACGTCGCCCCGGAAGGGCCTGGTGCAGAGGGGGAGACTCGAACTCCCAAGCCTTATTCAGGCACAGCGCCCTCAACGCTGCGTGTCTGCCAGTTCCACCACCCCTGCACGCTTGCTCGCTCCCCTACCCTGCCAACAAAGGCTGCTCGTGGATTGGGCCGAGGGAGCACAGATGATGAGGGTTCCGCGCTCATTATAGTCAAGGCTGCTATCGGCTGTCCACCGCCGGAATGCCGCGACCCTGGCACCTAGGGAGGCCTGCCGAATTGGACGGGACAGAACGCTCGGTGATATGAAAAGCGGCAGTTTTGCCATTGGGTGGGTGTGCAGTGAGGCTGCGGTTCAATATCTTGCTGGCGCTCCTCATAGTATCGAGCGCTCTGATGCTCATCCTACCGGACGCGGCGGCGGATTGAGGCGATGGCCCCGTCCCGGACGGCGTGCGGATGCCAGCAAAACCTCGCTTTTCTCGCCTCGACTCGGAGCTCAGCCACCAGGTCGAAAGTCTTGCTGCCAAGGCGACGTCCCCCGCCCTCTACGGCGTTCAGGCCCGCATCGCCCCTCCCATGGCCGTCAGCATCCGTGTCACGTCCGACGTGTACCGGACCGTCAACTACCTCCGCTCGCGGGGAGCCACGGTCGCCAACGTAGGCTCCGACTATATCGAGGCCTACGTGCCCGTCTCACTGCTGACTGCGCTTCAAGCAAGACCTGAAGTCCTGAGCGTGGATACGATCATCCCGCCGCAGCCGCTGGTGACCAGCCAGGGGCGCGCTGTCCACCGCGCCGACATCTGGCATACAGGGGGTTACACCGGCACGGGTATCAAGGTGGGGGTCATTGACACGGGTTTCACTGGCTACACCAACCTTATGGGTGTCGAACTTCCTGCCACTGTAGTCGCCCGCTGCTATACCGCAATCGGGGTCTTCACCGCTAACGTGGCTGATTGTGATGTAGGAACAGACGTGCACGGCACGGCAGTCGCCGAAGCTGTGACAGACATCGCACCTGATGTGACTCTTTACATCGCCAACCCGCTTTCACCAGCCGACCTGCAGGCGACAGTGGCTTGGATGATTTCGCAGGGTGTACGAGTAATCAATCACTCGGTAGGCTGGAGATGGGATGGACCTGGGGATGGCACGTCTCCCTTCTCCAGTAGCCCTCTCGTGTCCGTTGACGATGCGGTGGCAGGCGGCATCATTTGGGTCAACGCTGCAGGAAACGAAGGCCTGTCCACGTGGTATGGCGCGTTCGCCGACCCGAACGGGAACGGGTATCACAACTTCTCTGGTGTTGATGAGGACAACGGCATCTTTCTAGCTGCCGGGCAACAAACCCTCATCCAGTTGCGTTGGGATGACTCATGGACAAACGCGTCTCGGGACCTTGACCTTTACCTCTTCGATCCGTCCTTCAGCGTCGCATTAGCCGGGAGCGTGAATGTCCAGGCAGGCAACGCCGGTGATACGCCGTTCGAGTTCCTGGAGTACACCGCACCGGTTGATGGGACCTACCACATCGCCGTGTTTCACTTTGCAGGGACGCCACCGGGTTGGATCCAGGTGCAGGAGTTCCAAGGGTTGCGCATAGAGTACTTTGCGGCCGAAAGGAGCATCGGAAACTCCACCGACAGCGCCAACTCTGGCATGTTGGCGGTCGGCGCGGCCAACTGGGCGACGACGGACACCATCGAGGAGTTCAGCAGCCATGGGCCGACGACCGACGGGCGTGTGAAACCCGACATCGTGGGTGCTGATCGTGGCGATTCGGTGGCGTCAGGCACCTTCTTCGGAACGAGCCAGGCATCGCCCCATGTGACGGGACTTGCGGCGCTGGTGCTCGATGCCTTCCCATCATCGACCCCTGATGAGGTGGCCGGTTACCTGAAGTTCTACGCCGCGCCGAGGGGAACAGTACCCAACAATACGCGGGGCTACGGCTTCGCCCAGCTCCCCTTCTTGCTACCAGACCTGCCCACCAACGTCATCGCAGTGGCAGGGAAGGGCCAAGCCACCGTGGGTTGGGACGCACCCATCTTCGACGGTGGCACGGCTATAACCCAGTACGCTGTTACCTCCACTCCAGGCGGCATCACCAAATTCGTGGCTGGCAACCAGACCAGCACAACGGTGACAGGCCTGACCAATGGCACTACGTACACGTTCCAGGTGACGGCCTTCAATACCTCGGGGGCCGGTGGTGCTTCAGCCCCATCCAATGCAGTGACACCACAACCGCCTCCTACGCCCACTCCCACTCCCACTCCCACCCCAACCGCGACCAGTACTCCGACTGCCACCAACACACCCGCAGCAACCGCGACGCCCACGCCGACTGCGACGCCGACGAGCTTAGGTAGCCCCATCGGCGTAGCACCAGACCCAAATG
>VGZR01000019.1 GCA_016872515.1 SAR202 cluster bacterium | reverse complement strand
CCGTCAGGGGAGCGCCGCCCTCGATGACCATGCCGTCCGTCTGCTCCCGGATATTCGCGCCAAGGCGCGAGAGTCCTTCCACCGTCGCGCGGATGCGGTCGGTCTCCTTGACGCGCAGTTCGTGGGCGTCCCGGATGTACGTCGTGCCCTTCGCGAAGCAGGCCGCCAGCGCCAGCACGGGTAGTTCGTCTATCACCGTCGGAATCATTTCACCGCAGAGTTCCGTGGCCTGGAGCCTGCTGGACTCGACGATGAGGTCTGCGGACGGCTCCCCCGCGTCCTGGCGGATGTTCTCCATGGTGACCTTGGCGCCCATGGCCTTGAGAGCCTCCAGCACGCCGGTGCGGGTCGGATTGATACCCACCCTGTGGACGCGGATGTGGGCGTTGGGGTGGCAAGCCCCAAGCACCAGCCAGAAGGCCGCGCCGCTGATGTCGCCCGGCACCCAGACGTCCATCGAAGTCAGGTCGGACCGGTGGATGCCGATGGTCGAGCCCTTGGTCGTCACCGCCGCGCCCATCGCCTGCATCATCCGCTCCGTGTGGTCGCGTGAGGTGGACGGTTCGTGGACGATGGTCTCGCCCTTGGCGTACAGGCCGGCGATGAGCAGACACGACTTGAGCTGAGCGCTGGCTACGGGCAGCGTGTACTCGATGCCGTGAAGGTCGCCTCCGAGTATCGCCAGCGGTGCCAGCGCATCCTGGCCCCGTCCCATGATGGTCGCACCCATCTTCACCAGCGGCCGCACGATCCTGTCCATCGGCCGCGCGCGCAGCGAGCGGTCGCCGGAGAGGACGCTGAAGAACGGCTGGGCGGCCAGCAGCCCGGCCATGAGGCGCATCGTCGTTGCGCTGTTGCCCGCATTGAGGACATCTTCCGGCTCCCGCAGCCCGGACGTCCCCCGGCCATATACCACGAAGCTGTCGGCGCTGGGGTCGCCGTCGGGCGAAGGGATGCGCTTGATGCGCACGCCTAGGCCGCGGAGGCAGCCCAGCATCGCCCGGCGGTCGTCGCCCTCGCAAAAGTGGGAGACTGTCGCCGTGCCTGCGGTGATGGCGTTGAGCAGCACAGCCCGGTGGGAGATGGACTTGTCCCCCGGCGGCACCGGCGTCCCATTTATCCTCTTGGAAGGCCGGACAGCCCGTTTCATCGCTTGATATGCCTCAGCCCTTTTTGAAGTATTCCCACTGCTTCCTATCCCTGCCCGTCATCTCGCGGTACTTCTTCACCAACAGGTCGCCCATGAATGTCGCGGCCATCGAGTCGGTCATCGTGGGCGTCTTCGGCATGCCGGGTTCATCGTCCAGCGCCCCGGCCTCCCAGCGGGCGACCGCTTCCCATCCGCGGATGAACCGCTTCAAGAGCGCGTCCTCGTTCTCCTGGATCTCTTTCCGATAGGCATAGAGTTCCGCGATCATCTGGTCTATCCAGTGCACCAGCGTCTGTGGGCTGGCGAGGCATGAAAGGTGGTTGGCCTCCGGGTCCTGCGAGGCCAGTTGGGTGATGCCCTTGAACTCGCCCGATGCCAGCTTCGACATCTCACGCCATGACTTGCTGGACGAGACCGACGTAGTGAAGGCTGACGACAGCACGACGGGCAGAAAGGACATGGCCGAGGCGAAGGCGTCGTGTTCGGCGGCGTCTAGGAAGAACGGCCTGGCCTGCAACGCCTCGGCAAGTCCGACGACCGTGCTTACCGCCCCTGGCTTGGCCGTGGCGCTCTGGATGATGCAGTAGTCGGTGCCCGCCAGAAGGTCGGCCCGGGCGTCCTTCACATGGGTGATGGCCTCTTTCGGCAGGGGATGGCCCCCGACATAGCTCACCGACTCAGGCAGGTAGCGCTTGGTCCACTCCATCATCCGGACCTTCATCGCCCCCGTGTCGGTGAGAACGCTGTTCGGCTTCAGCAGCGGGCCTACCGCCTCCAGCAGGTCGCGGGTGTGCTGGCGGGTCGCGTCCATCATTACCACGTCAGCCTCTGCTGCGGCGTCCTTGATGGTGTTGGCGACCTTGTCCACCGCGCCCATCTTGGAGCCCTGGCTGAGCGCCTCCTTGTCCCCGCCGGCCGCCACGATGTAGAGGCCGTCCGCCTTCGTTTGCTTGAGGCCAAGGGCGATGGAAGCCCCCAGAGGCCCCAGGCCGATGATAGCTAGTCTGGTCAAATCGTAGCTCCCTGTCTTGCCATGTCTTTCACCGTCGCCCTTGCGCGGGTGAGAAGCATTCTACAACACGTCCCCGCCGGCAACGATACGCCCAAGCCCGTTCATGATGGGCCGGATGACGGAGCCCAGGATTCCAGGACCAGGCAATAGGAAATCCAGCATGACCAGCCCCAGCAGGATCATGAGGCCGTACCGCTCTAGCCGCGCGAAGCTGTCGGCCAGCTGTTGCGGCAGGAGGCGCAGCGCCACCTTGAATCCGTCGAGCGGCGCGATAGGCAGAAGGTTGAACGCGGCCAGCAGCAGGTTCCAGAAGACGATGGCGCCCAACACATACTCCAGCGGGTTGTATAACAGCCGGCTGTACGCCAAGAACCCCACCGCTTCGGTGCCGCCCTGCGTCACCCGCAACGCCACAGCCGCGAGGAACGCGACGATGATGTTCGAGACCGGCCCCGCGAGCGCCGTCAGCGCCATCCCGGTCCGCTCGTTGACCCGCATCAAGGCCGGGTTGACCGGCGTTGGCTTGGCCCACCCGAAGCCCGCTATCAGCAAGAGAAGCGTGCCCAGGGGGTCGAGGTGCACCGACGGGTTCAGGCTCACGCGCCCCTGCCGCCGCGCGGTGTCGTCCCCTAGCCCCGACGCCAGCAACGCATGGCTGAACTCGTGGAACGTCAGCCCCACCAGAAAGGCGATGATGAACCCTCCGAGGGTGATGAACCCCTCTACGGGCGAGTTCGCGATCTGTTCGATTGCCGTGAAAAGCATCCGACAAGACCAGTATGCAGGTTTTTTGGAGGGCCTTTCTCGTGGGACTGCGGAAAAACCGAGCGGGGCGATGTACTCGCCCCGCTCAGCCTAGTTAGATGACAGTCGCTGGTGCCCTAATGGCTGTGGCCGCCCTCTCCGTGCCCGCCGCACCCGCAGCCTCCCCCGCCGCCGCCACACCCGCCACCTCCACCGCCGCCACCGCATCCACACCCGCCGCTGCCGCATCCCCCGCCCGTCGGGGCGTTGGGGTTGCTGATGACGAACCCGCTCCGCATCAACCCCTCGACATAGTCTATCTGCGAGCCCTCGATGAGGGGCAGGCTGTCCGAATCTATCAGCACCTTCACCGCGCTGGCCTCGACCACCAGGTCGCCCTCTTGGGCCTGCTCCTCGACGCCCAGCATGTACTGGAATGCGCCGTGCGGCCCAGGCATGACCATGACGCGCAGCATCGCGCCTGCCGGGCCCTGTTGGCTCAGCACCTCTCCGAGCTTCTGTGCCGCCGCTGGGGTTACTTCGATGGCTGGGGTAGTCGTCACGACTTGCCTCCTGACGGGTCTCGTTAGCGCACGCACCGTATGCGATCCCTAGCCGCATCCTAGCATGGCCCCATGTTGCGGTCAACGAGCGGCCATGCCATTCTGGCCCTGTCGAAGCCCTGGCCCAGAGTAGAACGAGACGAAGGGTCAGCCAAAAGGGCGGAGTGGAAAAGCTCCCTCCCCCACACATGGGGGAGGGCCTTTGTCCCGGCTTAGTCGGGACAAAGGGGTGAGGGCAGGGGCAGGAGACCTTGCACAAACAGCCTCATCTCGTGCAGGGGGGCCTTCTTAAGCTCCCCCTGAGCGCTTGTCATGAGCCTGCCGAAGGAGCCTCTAGGACAACCTGGTCGTCCTGAAAGGGGTGAGGGTGCAACCCGTTGACTGGGCCGCCAGCCCACGATATGATTAGTCCGACCTCGCTGCCGAAACGGTGAGGCCTTTACAATCGAAAAAGTCCCCTGGTAGTTGAAGCGAGGTGGTACCACCCGTTCCCATCCCGAACACGGAAGTGAAACGCCTCAGCGCCTACGATACTGGGCTTGCAAGGGTCTGGGAAAATAGGTCACCGCCAGGGGATTTTTGTTTCCTGCCCCACTTGGCATCTTACGTTCCTCCTTGCGCCTCCGGTTGTCCACGTTCCTCATCTGTCGGCCGCATCCGTCCCACCGCGCTTGCCGTATGTTCTAACAGAGGGCCGCGCGCGTAGGTGGAATCACCCTTTCGGGGGATACCTCTCTTCTTTACACCCTCCTTCGTGCTACCTATAATGTTGGCATCCACGACGCACCAGTCCGGACGAGAAAGCGGTAGATAGTGTGACCACCAGCGACCAAGGCGGCGAAGTACCGAAGACCCCCGGTCAATCTCAAAACATGGGTGAGTTGCTGGACTCCGCCGAATCCATGAAACAGATCCGGCGTGGCGAAGTGGTCGAAGGCGTGGTCATGCGCGTGGACTCCGAAGGCATCCACGTAAACATCGGGCACAAGGTCGAGGGGTTCGTTCCGGCACGCGAGATGCGTGCTCTGACCCCCGAGATGGCCGGGGCCATCAAGGTCGGCGACGACATCGTCACCATGGTCCTGAGGACCGAGAAGGGCGAGGAGCCAGCGCTCCTCTCCGTTGACAAAGCCATGGGCGAGAGGGGCTGGCGAACCCTGGCCAAGTGCCTGGAGACGGGCGACATCGTCAAGGGCATCATCCGCGGCTTCAACCGCGGCGGCGCCATCGTGGACGTCGAGGCCGTTCAGGGATTCGTTCCCGCTTCACAACTGGTCACCGTCTCGCGGGACAACTTCCGCGACCTCCAGGCCCCGGCCGCCCCCGCCGCGTCAGAGCAGCCACCGGGCGAAGCACAGCAGCAACAGGCGGTGCCCGCCCCGCGGAAGCCGCCCAAAGACAACCCCGACATCGGTAAGGTGCTCAACCTCAAGGTCATCGAAGTCAACCGGGCGCGGAACCGCGCGATATTCTCCGAACGTCTATACATAGAGAAGCACCGCGATGCCCAGAAGACCAAGCTCATCGGAGAGTTGCGTGAGGGCGAAGTGAGGAAGGGCAGGGTGACCGGCATAAGCAGCTTCGGCGCCTTCGTTGACCTGGGCGGGGCCGACGGCCTTGTCCACATCTCGGAGATGTCATGGACGCCCGTCGCCTCCCCCGAAGACGCCCTCAAGGTCGGCCAGGAACTGGACGTGTACGTCCTCAAGGTTGACCCCGCCACCAAGAAGATCGGGCTGAGCATCAGACGCCTTCAGCCGGAGCCGTGGGCCACGGTGTCGGAGCGTTTCCATTTGGGCGATGTGGTGCCGGCTGTGGTCACCAAGCTCACCAACTTCGGGGCGTTCGCCCGCGTCGGCGGCCCTGAAAGTGGCGGAGCGGTGGAGGGACTCATCCACATCTCGGAGCTGACTGACCGGGTCATTAGCCACCCGAAAGAGGTTGTTCACGAGGGAGAAAGTGTTAAAGTGAAGATACTGAGGATTGAGCCAGAGCGCCGTCGTTTGGGGCTCAGCCTCAGGCAAGTCGCCGGGGAGGACGCCTAACCTACGCCGGAGGCTTCCGGCAGGAGAAAGCAGCTCAATGGCAAGCAGGTTCGAAAAGTTCTCAGAAAGAGCCAGGAGAGTCCTCTCCCTCGCCCAGGAAGAGGCGCAACGCTTCAATCATAACTACATCGGCACCGAGCACATCCTGCTCGGCCTGGTGCGCGAGACCGACGGCGTTGCGGCGAAGGTTCTCTCCAACCTCGGCGTCGAACTGACCAAGGTCCGCTCGGCGGTCGAGTTCATCATCGGCCGCGGAGAGCGCACCGCCACCGGCGAGATCGGCCTGACGCCCCGTGCCAAAAAGGTCATCGAGCTGGCGGTTGACGAGGCCCGCCGCCTCAACCACCACTACATCGGCACCGAGCACCTGCTCATCGGCCTCATGCGCGAGGGCGAAGGCGTCGCCGCCGGCGTTCTCGAGAGCCTCGGCGTGAATCTCGACAAGGTCCGCGCCGAGACCGCCCGCATCCTGACACAGAACGTGCAGCAGCAGCCACACGCCCCGGCCGGTGCCGGCAAGTCCACCACCCGCACACCTACCCTTGACCAGCTGGGCATAGACCTGACCCAGGCCGCCCGCGCGGGCAAACTCGACCCCACCGTCGGCCGCGAGAAGGAGATCCAGCGCGTCACCCAGATCCTCAGCCGCCGCACCAAGAACAACCCCGTGCTCGTCGGCGAGCCCGGCGTCGGCAAGACCGCCATCGTCGAGGCTCTTGCCCAGCGCATCGCCAACAACGATGTCCCCAAGACCCTCCAGGGCAAGCGCCTTGTGACGCTCGATATGGGCGCCCTCGTCGCCGGCACCAAGTACCGCGGCGAGTTCGAGGAGCGTCTCAAAAAGGTCATCGAGGAGATCCGCAACTCCGGCAACTGCGTCCTCTTCATTGACGAGGTCCACACCATGGTCGGCGCGGGCGCCGCCGAAGGCGCCGTGGACGCCGCCAACATCCTCAAGCCGTCCCTCGCCCGCGGCGAGCTCCAGTGCATCGGCGCCACCACCCTGGACGACTACCGCAAGTACATCGAGCGTGACCCAGCCCTCGAACGCCGCTTCCAGCCCGTCCGCGTCGAGGAGCCGAGCCTTGACCAGACCGTCGAGATCCTGCGCGGCGTCAAGGGCCGCTACGAGGAGCACCACCAGCTCAAGATTACCGATGAGGCCGTCCGCGCGGCCGCCCACCTGGCGTCCCGCTTCATCGCCGACCGCTTCCTGCCCGACAAGGCCATAGACCTCGTGGACGAGGCCGCCTCGCGTGTCCGCATCAACTTCAGCGTCGCGCCCCTCTCCGTCACCGAGGCCCAGAAGATGCTGGACAACCTCAAGAGGGAGAAGGAAGAAGCTATCGCCGGCAAGCAGTACGAGTATGCTGCCGAGCTCAAGGAGCGCGAGACCAAACTCACCGAAAAGCTGGCCGAGTTGGAAAAGGAGTGGGAAGCCAAGCGCGGCCGCGAGCAGCCCGTCGTCTCCGAGGAGGACATCGCCGAGGTCGCCAGCATGTGGACCGGCATCCCGGTCACCAGGCTCACCACCAGCGAGACCGAGCGCCTCGTCCAGATGGAGAAGAACCTCGCCGAGCACGTCGTCGGCCAGGAAGAGGCCATCACCCTCGTCTCCAAGGCCGTCCGCCGCGCCCGTGCCGGCCTCAAGAACCCGCGCCGCCCCGTCGGCACCTTCATCTTCCTCGGCCCCACCGGCGTCGGCAAGACCTACCTCGTCCAGAAACTCGCCGAGTTCCTCTTCGGCAGCGAGGATGCCGTCGTCCGCATAGACATGTCCGAGTTCATGGAGCGCCACGCCATCGCCCGCCTCGTCGGTGCGCCTCCAGGCTACATCGGCTACGACGATGGCGGTCAGCTCACCGAATCGGTGCGGCGCAAGTCCTACTGCGTCATTCTCCTCGACGAGATCGAGAAGGCCCATCCGGAGGTCTTCAACATCCTCCTCCAAATCTTCGACGACGGCCACCTCACCGACGCCAAGGGACGCCGCGTGGACTTCCGCAACACTATCATCGTCATGACCAGCAACATCGGCTCCGACCTCATCCGCCAGGACAGGGCCATCGGCTTCGGCAAGAAGGGCGCCGACGACGCAGCCGACGAAAAGCAGCGGTACGACCGCATGAAGCAGAACGTCCTGGACGAGATGAAGAAGTTCTTCCGCCCCGAGTTCCTCAACCGCATAGATGGCGCCGTCGTCTTCCACGCCCTCAGCCGCGAGCACATGCAGCAGATCGTGGACATCATGCTCGTCAACGTGTCCCGCGAGCTCGTCGCCAAGGGCATCAGCATGGAAGTCACGCCCGAGGCCAAGACCTGGCTCGCCGAAAAGGGCTACGACCCCCACTTCGGCGCCAGGCCGCTGCGCCGCCTTATCCAGGATCACATCGAGGACAAGCTCTCCGACGCTGTCCTGGGCGGCAAACTCAGCCCCGGCGACACCGCCGTCATCGAGCTCGACGGCGACGAGATAAAGATCAAGACCCAGAAACCCGTCACCACTGCCTCCTCCGCGTAACGCGCCCTAGCGTCTCCCAAAGCGAAGGGGCCAGGGAATCTTTCCCTGGCCCCTTCCATTCGGGGAACCGTGCGGTCTGGCACGAAAGGGCATGTCATAAGCAGCAAAGGGCTGTATTCATACTCTCCTCCCGCTTGAGAGGGCGGAGATGAGCTGGGGGTGAAAATGCCTCCTCTCCCTCGACGGGAGAGGCCTTTGTCCCGATGCCATCGGGACAAAGAGCTTGCCCTCAGCCTGTCGAAGGGGTGAGGGTGGTCCGATGAGTCAACCGCCAGGACTGCTGAAGTCGCTGACCTGCCTTCAACAGAGCCCCTCTCTGCTAGAATGGGCCATCCGGAGGCACCCCCACTGATGGCCCGCGCCAAACCCAAGTCCGTCTTCGTCTGCGGCGACTGCGGCAACGACACCCCCAAGTGGGAAGGGCGTTGCCCGTCCTGCGGCGCCTGGAACACCCTCTCCGAGATGCGCGCGCCGCAGAGCGACGGCGCTGCCCGCCCCCGTCAGTGGCTCGGCTCCGGGCAGCGCGCCGTCCGCGAGCTTGCCGAAGTCTCCGCCGACTCCCGCTCCCGCCTCGCCCTGCCCTCCGCCGAGCTGACCCGCGTCCTCGGCGGC
The DNA here is from genome assembly GCA_016872515.1 of SAR202 cluster bacterium. Taxonomy (GTDB): domain Bacteria; phylum Chloroflexota; class Dehalococcoidia; order Lucifugimonadales; family VGZR01; genus VGZR01. Next base: position 25,598 of record VGZR01000019.1, on the reverse strand, counting down.
GGCATCGTCCCCGGCTCCGTCGTCCTCGTCGCAGGCGACCCCGGCATCGGCAAGTCCACCCTCCTCCTCGGCGTCGCCGCCGCCGTCGCGGGCCGCGTCGGCCCCGTGCTCTACATCGCGGGCGAGGAGTCCGCGGCCCAGATCAAGCTTCGCGCCGACCGCCTCGGCCTCTCGGGGAAGGGCCTCTTCCTCCTCGAGTCCACCTTGCTCTCGGACATCCTCCAGCAGCTTGAGGACGCCAAGCCCGCCCTTGTCCTCGTGGACTCCATCCAGACCGTGTACGACGACGCCATCCCCTCTGGAGCGGGCACCGTCGCCCAGATTCGCGAGTGCGCCCGCGCGTTGATGGAGTGGGCCAAGTCGCGCGACGTCCCCGTCATCCTCACGGGCCACGTGACCAAGGGCGGCGACGTCGCCGGCCCGCGCGTCCTTGAGCACATGGTGGACGCCGTTCTCTACATGGAGGGCGACCCCCTCAGCGCCTGGCGCCTCCTCCGCACCGTCAAGAACCGCTTCGGCTCCACCAACGAGGTCGGCGTCATGGAGATGGCCCAGGACGGCCTCCGCGACGTCGAAGACCCGTCCAAGGCCTTCCTGTCCGAGCACCGCGATAGCGCCCCGGGCTCCGTCGTCGCCGCCACTTTGGAGGGCAGCCGCCCCCTCCTCGTCGAGGTGCAGGCCCTCACCAGCCCGACCGTCCTTCCCGTGCCGCGCAGGGTCGCCAACGGCATAGACCTCAGCCGCCTCCTCCTCGTATGCGCCGTGCTGACCCGCCGCCTCGGCGTCTCGCTCGCATCCGAGGACGTTTTGGTCAACGTCGCGGGCGGCATGCGCGTCAGCGAGCCATCCGCCGACCTCGGCATGGCCTTGGCCATCTTCTCCAGCCAGCGCAACGTCCCCGTCCCCGCGACCACCGCCGCTATCGGCGAGGTCGGCCTCGGCGGCGAGGTGCGCCGCGTCCCCCAAATGGGCCGCAGACTCGGCGAACTGTCGCGCCTCGGCTTCCGCCAATGCATCGTCCCCGAGTCCGCTGCAGGCGAAATCCGCGCAGATGCAGGCCTCGGACTCCTGCCTGCCGCCAACCTTGCCGAAGCCATCGAGCGCGCCCTCCCCGGCGTCCGCCGCACCAGGGGATAGGGATGGGTTCCCGGTGGCCAGGCTTAAGATTGCTGGACACTGGATCCCTTTGGGTAGATCAGAGGGGGAGGGGTGGGATAACCTCCCTCCCCCGGACATGGGGAAGAGCCTACGGCTCCGCAGCGGGGCCGTAGGGGTGAGGGCAGGGTGACATAAGCATGAAGATCGCGTACTTCAACTGCACCGGCGGCGCCAGCGGCGACATGCTCCTCGGCGCCATCGTGGACGCTGGCCTGCCCCTCGGCGACCTGGCCCAGGCCCTCGCCAAACTCAACGCAAAAGGCTTCTCCATCTCGGCCCGTCCAGACCGTCGCGGAGGCGTCCACGGCACCCACGTCAAGGTCGCCATAGACCCTGCCGCGACGCGGCCCTCCCGCTGGCAAGAGTTCGTCGCCATCGTCGAGTCGTCCGCCCTCTCGCCCAACGCCAAGGGCCAGGCCCGCCGCATCTTCCAGCGCCTCGGCGAGGCCGAAGCCCTCGCCCACAAGTCCTCTCCCGATAAGGTTCACCTCCACGAGTTGGGCGACCTCGACACCCTCGTGGACGTCTGCGGCGCCGTCGTCGGCCTGGAGCTCTTGGGCGTCGAGCGCGCGTACTGCTCGCCGCTGCCCGAGGGCTCCGGCGTCTTCCGCATCGCCCACGGCCCCGTCCCCGGCTTCTCGCCCGCCGTCGCCGCCCTCGTCTCCCTCGCCAACGCGCCCGTCGCGCCGCCACCGGCGGGCGTCCCCGACGCCGGCGAGACCGTCACCCCCACCGGCGCCGCCATCCTCACCACCCTCGCCGCCTTCCGCCAGCCCGTCATGCGCCTCGAAAGGGTAGGGCACGGCCTCGGCTCCCGCGACCATCCCAGCTACCCCAACGCCCTCGCCCTCTGGCTCGGCGTCGAACACTCCCAAGTCGAGGCCCTTGTTCCCTCCTCTCCCCTCGAGGGAGAGGCCTACGATTCGCCCCAGGCGAATCGTAGGGTGAGGGGGTTCCTCCTCATCGAGACCAACCTCGACGACATGCCCGCCGAGCACATGGCCTACGTCCAGGAGCGCCTCTTCGCCCTCGGCGCCAAGGACGTCTGGTTCGCCCCCATCCAGATGAAGAAGAACCGCCCCGGCGTCGTCCTCTCGGCCCTCGTCGCCCCGGAGTCGGAGGCCAAGGCCGTGGACCTCATCCTGCGCGAGACCACCACCCTCGGCGTCCGCGTCACCCCCGTCCGGCGCCACGAGGCCGGGCGCGAGGTCGTCACCCTCCAGAGCACCCTCGGCCCCGTCGAGGTCAAGGTCAAAAAGCTCGACGGCCAGGTCGTCGCCGCCTCCCCCGAGTACGAGGCCTGCCGCAAGCTCGCCCTCGACCGCAATCTCCCCCTCCAGGACGTCGTCCGCATCCTCCAGCGCGAAGCCGACACCGCCTTCCTCCCGCCAACCTCGTAGAGTCGGCCCCACGTGGCCGCCCTAGCCATCTCCCACGACGCCGGAAATGGTAGGGGCGGGTTTGAAAACCCGCCCCTATGCTGCTCATTGGGTGTGCTACAATGCATATAGGAACATGTGTTCGCTATCGCATCCAACCCCAACCAGGCCCTCGCCCGCGACCTCTCCGCGGCGATCCCCTCGATGCACCCGGCGCTGCTGAAGGGCGAGCTTCAGCTCCTCCTCGACGTCCTCACCGGCGACCCCCTGCAAGGCCAACCTCGACGGCCTCGTCGCCCGCGAGCAGCAACACGTCGCCCCCCTGCCTCGCCGCCTTCGGCCTCCTCCTGGTCAAGACTCTTCTTCAGAACGAACGCTGGTCAACTTTCGAGACGGGCAACCGCCTCTGCGACATCGGCTGCCTCTACCTGCCCCGCGGCCACCGCGACCCCTCCGACGCTCAGGCCCTCTCGCAGTTCGTCCGCCTCTTCGTCGCCCCCATCCTCGACCAGCTTGCACGCCAGGGCAGCGCCGACGACCTCATCCGCGCCGTCCTCCTCCGCTAAAAGCAGCGCTCCGAGTGGTTCGAGCGCGACTCCCTACTGCTGCTCGCCCAAGGCGGCGGCGAAGGCGCGCGCTGGAAACAGGCCGAAGCAAGGCTCAAGACCGACCTCCACCGCTACCTCTTCGACTGCGGCATAGACTTCGTCGCCGATCCCTACACCCCCTCTCGCTCCGCCAAGGCCGACCTCGTCTCTGCCACGCCCCCCCGGCGCACGCCGCCTCGTCCTCGAGGTCAAGGTCTTCGACCCCCAAAACAGCGACGAGGTCCTCGTTGGTATCCGCCAGGCCAAGCACTACGCCGACGAGTGGGGCGAGCCGGTCGGCTACTGCCTCGTGTACAACGCCGCGCCCGGCGTCACCCTCGAACTCGCTGGCGCCCAGCGCGACGGCGAGTTCTACGCCGTCGCCCTCGACGGCAGGCTCGTCAACGTCCTCATCGTCAACCTCACCGCCCCGGCCGCCTCCACCAAGGCGACCGCCAGGGCCCGGCGCGTCCAGCTCGACGTCAGCCGCCTCCAGTACTGATAGCGGCGGGGTATCCTCCTCCCTCATACGAAGGAGCCTCGCTACAATGCCTCTGAAATGGGTCGAGACACCGCGACACGTCGACCACGCTTCTCGTTCTTAGTTTCGATTGTTGGTATCAGGGTGCTCGTGGTATGACGTGGCAAAAGAATACTGCTGTTGCCTTGTCCGCAGCCACCTTGTTTACAGTGGGGGCTGTCGGTGTATGGAGGTTTTGGCATCATCGTCAGCGCGAATCTGGACTTTCGAGCCCCTTTCACATTGAACCGTGCAAAACACTCTTCGACGTTTCAGAAGTTGAGCAGGCACTTGATCTAACTCTACGCTTGAATATTGATTCGTTAGTGGATTGGATTGCAATCAGGTTCGAGGAAGGAACCTATCCGTTAGAGATTAAAGGGCTTCACGATTTTGGACGGAACGAGGTTCCACACAACGTAGATGTACGTCCGCCTATGGATGGGGCTAGAGATAGGACGTGGTACTGGAACTATAAGGCTCAATGGCATCGGAGAAAAGGAAGGTCAATCACGATAAGGGTGAAGTTCGTAGCGGCACAGAAGTACAATGGGAGACTCTTTGTAAAGATGTATACGAGGGAGGCTGAAAAGGAGATACGACTTCCTGTTCCTGTTGTTGTGCTGTCCTAGAAAACCTGCACTGAGCTCATCGAAGGGGGAGAGACCCCGATGAAATCAGGGGTGAGGGGTGGAGAAGCCTGCGCTATCCCCGTACCGTCTGCCCCATCTCCGACGCGTCGTAGTCGCCCAGCGCCTCGACCTCCCCCGCAGCCCCGTCAACCGCAGCGTGTCCAGCAGCGCTGCCTTCTGTCATGCTGGAGCCCCGATTTCATCAGGGCGAAGCATCTCAGGGCGGGGCGCGTCTCCCTCCTCTCCCCCGTGCGGGAGAGGCCTCTGGTTCGCCACGGCAGCCAGAGGGTTAGGGGGTCGTCCCACCCCTCGCCCCGTGAGAAGAATTGCCTCAAAAGTGGCATGAAGGCCCTTGTCTTGTCATCCTGAGGAGGCCGTAGGCCAACGAAGGATTTGGTGTCATTAGGGTGCGCGTTGCACTACGGTGGGCTGCTTCACCCAAGAAGCCAGATTCTTCGTCCCGCTGGGGCGGGCCTCAGAATGACAAGAAGCAATGCCTTCTAGGTACTTTTGAGGCAAGGCCCCCTCGAGGGGGCCGTCACCCCCGTACCGGCGTCCCCATCGCCGAGGCGTCGTACCCGCCCAGCGCCTCGACCTCCCCCCGCAGCCCCGCCAACTGCAGCGCGTCCAACATCATCGCCACCCCAGGCTCGTTCAGGTACTTGTCCGGCACCACCAGGTCGTACCGCTCCTCGTCCAGCGGCACGAACCCCAGCCCGTTCACTCGCGCCGCCACCTCCGCGCCCACGCCCGCGTGCGCCAGCCCCGCGGCCACCACCTCCGCCACCGCCAGGTGCCCCGGCACGACCCGTTCGTACCCCTTCACGGCCCCCTCGGCCACGTGGTGCCGCTTCAACAGCCGGTCCAGCAGCTGGCGGCTCCCCGACCCCTGCTGCCGGTTGACGATGGTGATGCCCGGCTTGGCCAGGTCCTCCACGTGGCTGAGCCGGTTGGGGTTCCCCGGCGGCAAGATGAACCCCTGCCGCCACGTCGCGAAGCTCACCACCGTGCAGGGGAACGGCACCATCTGCTCCACCCACGGCAGGTTGTACTGGCGCGTCGCCGAGTCCATCATGTGGCACCCCGCCACGTGCGCCTCGCCCCGCGCCAGCGCCGACAGCGCCTCCAAGCTCGCCATCTCCGTCCACACCAGCCGCGTCCCCCGCTCCGCCAGCGCCGCCGCCAACAGCGCCACCGCCGGGTCGCAGCCCACCATCACCACCGCCGGCGCCCTGCGCGCCTCGCCCTGGAACAGCCGCACCGTTGCCCTCCGCCCGTACCCCTCCGCCTTGGCCACCACGCCGTCCGCCCGCGCCAGCGTGTGCAGCGCGCCCACCCGGCCCAGCACAGGCCGCGCCAGCGCCTTGCCCCCCACCTCGATGACTTGCACCCGCTGCCCTGTGGACGCGTGCGCGCCCTCCACCACCTCCGCCTCCATCGCCGGCCCGTCCGTCAGCGAGAACAGCGCCTCCACCGTCGTCCCCAGCGCACGCGCCAGCCGCAGCGCCACCTCCGTGGACGGCACCGCCCGCCCCGCCTCGATCGCCGAGTACGCCGGCTGGCTGATGCCCGCCTGCTCCGCCGAATCCTCTTGCGACAGACCAGCCCTCGCCCGCGCCTCCCGCAGCCTGTTCTTGACACTCGCCACGGGTGAATTATAAAGTTGACTTTATAAATTATCAAGCAAACTTGATAGACAGTAGCCTTCTATGAAAGGTTGTGCATTCACCCAATGAGGACTGCCTTCATAACTCTTCCTCCCCCTCGAGAGCCTGTCCTGAGCCTGTCGAAGGAGGGGAGGACCAAGAGCCTGCCCTGAGCCTGTCGAAGGGTGGGGGTGATTGTGTGCTCTCGACCGCGAAATGGAGGTTATCGTGCAAGGCCGGGTGACTCCAACCACTGGTTTAGAGGCCATCGAACGCTAGCCCCATGAACCTCCGCATCGGACCGTACCCGCTGACCCTCCGCGAGCTCAACGGCGCCTTCGGCGACCTCGGCGTCCTCATCCCCCTCGAAGCCGCCCTCATCGCCATCAACGGCCTCAACCCCACCACGACCCTGCTCGGTGTGGGACTCATCTACATCCTGGCGGGCTGGTACTTCCGTCTCCCCATGCCTGCCCAGCCCCTCAAGGCTCTCGCCGCCCTCGCCATCGCCCTCCAGTCGCCCCCGCCCGTCATCGCCGCCGCCGCCCTCCTCATGGCCGCCATCCTGGTCTTCCTCACCGCAACGCGGGCCATCAGCCTGTTGGAGAAAGTGGTGCCCTCGCCCGTCATCCGAGGCGTCCAGCTCGGCCTGGGTCTGCTGCTCCTCAAGAGCGCCTACCAGATGATTTTCGACAAGCCCTTCCTCCTCAGTGGTCAGCAGATCCACCTCGACTTCGGGGGCTTCACGGTGCCAGCGGGAGTTGTCCTGGGCGTCGGCGGCGTGGCCCTCCTCCTGTTGCTCGTCCGGGTACGCTCAATCCCCGCCGCGCTGGTGGTCGTCGCCCTGGGCATCGCCGTCGGCCTCTCCGTCGAGCACGCCGGGACATGGACGCTCGGCCCCGCGCCCTTCACCCCTGACTTCCCTTCGGCAGGCGACTTCTGGCCCGCCCTCGTCCTGCTCGTCATACCCCAGGTGCCCCTGACGCTGGCCAACTCCGTCATCGCCACCGCGGACGCCGCCAAGGCCTACTTCGGCGATCAGGCGAAGCGGGCCACCCCCACACGCATAGCGTTGAGTATCGCCGTAGGCAACCTCTGGGCGGGCCTCACTGGCGGCCTGCCCAACTGTCACGGCTGCGGCGGCCTGACGGCGCACTACCGTCTCGGTGCCCGGACACCGCTGGCCACCACCTTCCTGGGCCTGCTGCTCATCGGCGTGGCGCTGCTCTTCGGGCGGTCAGCCGTGGAAGTCCGCAGCCTGCTCCCCGCCGCGGCCCTCGGCGTACTCCTCTTCTACGTCGGCGTGCAACACCTCTTCCTCGGCCTGAACGTCAGGTCAGCTACGGAGCTCGGCTTGGCGGTCCTCGCCGCCGCCGCCGCCATGGCGTCCGGCGGCAACCTGGCCATCGGCGCCCTGGCCGGCCTCGCCCTCTACTGGGCCGCGAGGTGGCTCGCCCGAACCCTCCGCTGGCCGTCGCCGTCGGTGCCCACCGGCCAGCCCGCCCTCCGCCGCCTCGTCTCCGCCCTCGAACGCCTCGTTCCGTCCGTCTAGTGCCCCGTCTGGGCCGTCATCGAAGCCTCCTCCTGCCTCCTCGTCGCCCCCGGCCCCGTGTCGCCACCTCCGCAGTCGCCGCCCCCACAGCCGCCACACCCGCATTGACCCCAGCCCGCAGGTTCTATACACTGTCCCTAGTGGATTAGCTCTGACCTGAAGGAAGACCCAGCGGTCCCGCCCGATTCTCCCTCACATACCATGTCGAGGCCGTCGTTTGGGTTGCAGAGGCGCTCGTGCCCCAGTGGCGCAATGGCAGCGCAGGCGATTTGTAATCGCCAGGTTAGTGGGTTCGACTCCCCTCTGGGGCTTTTCCGAACTCTCTTACAAGGCAGACTGGCAGGCTGCGCCGCGTGGCGTCGCCTGGCAGAGCGCGCTGCGTGGGCGCGGCCTATTGGCTTGGGTGGAGGCCTGTGCTAAACTGAACCTTCGTGGCGGAGGGGTGGGTGAGCGGTTAATACCACCAGACTGTAAATCTGGCGTCCGAAAGGGCTACGTAGGTTCGAATCCTACCCCCTCCACACCGCTCCACCGCCAGGGGCAAGGGATACGAAACAAGGCAGAGAGGGCTCCGCCGCCGGACGGCCGGGACACAAATAAGGCAAAATATAGAGAGACGGGCCCACATAGCTCAGTCGGTAGAGCACGTTCTTGGTAAGAACGGGGTCAGCAGTTCAAATCTGCTTGTGGGCTCGCCACACGACTAACAAAAGGGAGAGTCTAAGGGAGAGAGTGTTATGGCGAAGGAAAAGTTTGTACGGTCGAAGCCTCACGTCAACGTCGGGACCGTCGGCCACGTGGACCACGGCAAGACGTCGCTGACGTCTGCCATCACGTATGTGTTGAGCCAGTCGGGGTACGCAAAGTACCGCCCGTTCGACAGCATCGACAACGCGCCTGAAGAGAAGGCAAGGGGCGTGACGATTGCGATCCAGCATGTGGAGTACCAGACCGACAAGCGGCACTACGCGCACGTGGACTGCCCGGGCCACGCCGACTATATCAAGAACATGATCACGGGCGCCGCGCAGATGGACGGCGCCATCCTGGTGGTCAGCGCGCCGGACGGACCGATGCCCCAGACGCGCGAGCACATCCTCCTGGCGCGCCAGGTGGAGGTGCCGGCGATCGTGGTCGCGTTGAACAAGGCCGACCTGATGGACGACCCGGAGCTGCTGGAGCTGGTGGAGCTGGAGGTCCGGGAGCTGCTGAACCAGTACGGTTTCCCCGGCGACAAGACGCCCATCGTCCGTGTCAGCGCCACGGGCGCCCTCGGCGAGCCGAAGCCCGGCAAGGACACGAAGTGGGGCGGCGCGATCTGGAAGCTGATGGACGCGGTGGACAGTTTCGTTCCGCTGCCTTCCAGGCCAAAGGAGAAGCCTTTCCTGATGCCTGTTGAAGACGTGTTCGCCATCAAGGGGCGTGGCACGGTGGTCACGGGCCGCGTCGAGCAGGGCGTGGTGAAGCCCGGCGACACCATCGAGATTGTCGGCGTCCGCGAGACGCAGTCCACGGTGGTGACGGGCGTGGAGATGTTCCACAAGATTCTCGACCAGGGCGAGCCCGGCGATGCCGTCGGCCTGCTCCTGCGCGGCATCGAGCGTGAGCAGGTGGAGCGCGGCCAGGTCTGCGCGGCCCCCGGCAGCATCACGCCGCATATGGAGGCCCAGGCGCAGGTGTACGTGCTGAGCAAGGAAGAGGGCGGGCGGCACACCCCGTTCTTCAACGGCTACAAGCCGCAGTTCTACATCCGGACGACGGACGTCACGGGCGACGTCGAGCTCCCGCAAGGGGTCGAGATGGTGATGCCCGGCGACAACGTCGAGATGAAGATCAAGCTCATCACCCCCGTCGCCCTGACCGAGCAGCTACGCTTCGCCATCCGCGAGGGCGGCCGCACGGTGGGGTCCGGCGTCGTGACCAAGATCCTCAAGTAGGTGGAAGATGGCCGGCAAGGGAGAGAACAGACAACTCATCACGCTCGGGTGCAACGACTGCAAAGAGCGGACGTACAACACCGTCAAGAGCAAGCGCAACGACCCGCAGCGGCTGGAGCTGAATAAGTTCTGCCCGCGGTGCCGCAAGCACACCTCTCACAAGGAGGTGCGCTAGTCCCGTGGCTCGGACCGAGGAGGCGCCATCCTCAAGTCCAAGGAGGATCGACCCGGAGGCCGCCCGCCGCGCGTTCTCGTTCCGGCTGTTCGGCGAGGTGGCCTCCGAGCTCAAGCGCGTCACCTGGCCCACACGTGAGGAGACGTTCCGGCTGACCGTCATGGTCATCATCGTGTCGGCTGTGATTGGCGTGTTCCTGGGCCTGATAGACATCGGCTTCTCTGAGTTGATCGAGCGCATCGTCCGTTAACCATGGCAACTCCTCGCAACAAAGTCCACTCAATGGTCAAGGGTATGGATCCAACCCCATCCTTCGACAAGCTCAGGACGGGCTCTCAATCCTCCCCTCCTTCGACAGGCCCAGGACAGGCTCTCAGGGAGGAGGAAAAACAATCGCCTTTCGCCCTGAGATGCTTCCCCCTCGCTGCGCTCAGGGTCCAGCATGACAAACAGCCAGGTTTTTTTGCACAGGGCTAGCCATGACCACCAGCACCACAAACGCGACAAACGCCACAGACGACAAGCCCCGCTGGTACATCCTCCACGCCTATTCGGGCCAGGAGGAGCGGGTGAAGAAGAACCTCGAGCTCCGCATCGAGACCATGGACATGAAGGACAAGATCTTCCAGGTCGTGGTTCCTACCGAAGAGGAGATCGAGATCAAGGACGGCCAGCGCAAGCCGGTCGCCCGCAAGGTGTTCCCCGGCTACATCATGGTGCGGATGCGGATGGACGAGCAGAGTTGGCATGTGGTGCGCAACACCCCCGGCGTGACCGGCTTCGTTTCCGCCGAGGACGAGCGGGACAAGCGGCCCAAACCCGTGCCGCTGGACGACGCGGAGGCGCAGGCAATCCTGAATCAGATGCAGGCCTCGAAGCCGAGGGTGCGCCTCGGGTTCGTGAAGGGCCAGGTGGTCCGTATCACCGACGGGCCGTTCGTGGACTTCATGGGCACGGTGGACGACATTTATCCCGACAGAGCGAAGATACGGGTGCTCGTCTCCTTCTTCGGGCGCGAGACCCCGGTGGAACTGGACTTCCTCCAGGTCGAGCGGACGTAGCGGCAAGTTTTGACACTAAGGGGAGCGAACAAGAACGATGCCCCTCACCCTTTGACCCTTCTCCGGAAGGGTCAAAGGCCTCTCCCTCAAGGGGAGAGGAGGAATACGGGCAGTCTGAGTGGCGGCGATCGAAGGGAGAGACCCTTCGCTTCGCTCAAGGTGACAGTATCGGCGAGTGAGGATGACGTTTGGCAAAGAAAGTTAAGGCTATAGTGAAGCTCCAGATCGAAGGCGGAAAGGCGACGCCAGCGCCGCCTGTAGGCCCCGCTTTGGGTCAGCACGGCGTGAACATCATGGCCTTCGTGAAGGAGTACAACGAGAAGACGGCGCAGTTCATCGGGTCCATCGTCCCGGTGGAGCTGACGATCTTCGAGGACCGCTCGTTCACGATCGTGCTCAAGTCGCCGCCGGCGGCGGACCTGCTGCGAAAGGCGGCGGGGATACAGAAGGGGAGCGGCAAGCCGAACGTGGACAAGGTTGGGACTGTACCCCAGTCCAAGATCAAAGAGATCGCGGAACTGAAGCTGAAGGACCTGAATGCAACGGACGTCGAGGCGGCGATGCGGATCGTCGAGGGGACGGCCCGGAGCATGGGCATCACGGTGGAGAAGGCGAAGTAGGGGTGGGCGGAGGGCCCCTGCCCTCACCGCTTTGTCTCGACTTAGTCGGGACAAAGGCCCTCCCCCAGACATGGGGGAGGGGGAAGGTTCACCCCCACCTCAATCCTCTCCCCTCTAGGGGGAGGAGAATTTGAAGGGAGTCCTCGACTGATCATAGCCCAGCTTATTATGCAAAGACTCCTTGAGGACTTTGAGGTAAGACAGATGGCGAAGCACAGCAAACGGTTCAACGAAGCAACGAACATCATCGAGCGGGAGAAGCGGTATCCTCCGAAGGAGGGCGTCGCGCTGGTCAAGAAGACGGCGACGGCCAAGTTCGACGAGACGGTCGAGCTGCACCTGCGGACCGGCGTTGACCCGAAGAACTCGGAGCAGAACATCCGCGGGGTCGCTATCCTGCCGCACGGCGTCGGCAAGCCCGTGCGGGTCGCGGTTTTCGCTCAGGCCGAGGGCGCCACGGCGGCGCAGGCCGCCGGGGCGGACTTCGTGGGAGGCGACGACCTCATCAAGAAGGTCGAGGACGGGTGGACGGACTTCGATGTGTCCATCGCGACGCCCGACATGATGGGCAAAGTGGGCAAGCTCGGGCGAATCCTAGGCCGCAAGGGGCTGATGCCGAATCCGAGGACGGGCACGGTCGTTCCGCCGCAGGACGTGGCCCGGGCCGTCGGCGAGGCGAAGAAGGGGCGGGTAGAGTTCAAGCTCGACCGCACTGCGCTCATCCATGTCCCCATCGGCAAGGCCAGCTTCGATGAGCATAAGCTGATGGACAACCTGACATCGCTCATGGACGTTATCGTGCGGGCGAGGCCGTCGGGCCTCAAGGGTCAGTTCATCCGCTCGGCGTACCTCACGACGACGATGGGGCCGAGCGTGGCACTGGACGTGACCGAGGCGACGGAGTTGTCGGTCGAGTAGGGCCCTGCCCTCACCCCTTCGACAGGCTCAGGGCAGGCTCCGAGGAGGGTATGGCGCAACGAGGCCGGAGCGGGTATAATCTAGGGGTTGAGGCCACAGACAGTGGGTTCCTTCCGCGGAAGGACTAAGATTCACCCACCGAGGCGCTCCAAGGCTAATGACTCGCCGTGAAGCGGTTGAAAGCCCTGGGTCTGTGGCTCAGGGCTTTCGTTTTGTGGAGGGGTACCGCAAAGTATTTCACCCCAACCTCTATGGGCCGACTGTGCCGGCCCATAGGTCCTCCCCCTCAAGGCGGAGAAGAGTGTGAAGGGCGACACTTTCTACTAGATGTAACGTTGTGATTAAGGCGGAGTTAAGACGTGCCGACACAAGAAAAGGTCCAGGAGGTCGAAGAACTGAAGAAGAAGATAGGCGATTGCACCATCGCTATCTCGGCTTCGTACACCGGGCAGACGGTGGCGTCCATGACGGCGATGCGGCGTGCGTTGCGGGCGAAGGGCGTGGAGTTCCGGGTGGTCAAGAATACGCTGGCGGGCATCGCGGCCGACGCTGCGGGCAAGCCGGCGCTGAAGGGCATCATCAAGGGGCAGACGGGCATCGCATTCGGGTACGGCGACCCCGCCGAGCCTGCCAAGCTGCTCTCGGACTACATCCGCACGAACCGCATGACGTTGGAGATACGCGGGGGCGTCCTCGGCAAGCAGGCATTGTCGGTGGACGAGGTGCGGAGGCTGGCGGAACTTCCGCCGAAGAACGAACTGATAGCCAAGTTGCTGGGCCAGGCGCAGGCGCCCATCGCCAGCTTCGTGTACGTCTTGAACGCGCCGCTGACGGCGTTGGCTATCGTGTTGCAGAGGAGAGTGGAAAAGGGGGCGTAGGTGACCTTGTCCAATGAGTCTCGCACCCCCTAACTCTTTGCTCCCGCACCGGGAGCAAAGGTCCTCCCCCTCAAGGGGGGAGGAGGAAAGATGACCCCTCTCCCCCTTGCAGGAGAGGGAGCAGCTACGCCTCCCCTTCTGGACTGGAGAGGTCTTGGCTCCGCGGACGTGGACATAAGGTAAAGGCAACCGCATAAGTCTCACTAAGAAAAGGATGGAGGAAGACTGACATGACGACGATGACGAAGGACCAGGTGCTCGAGGCCATCAAGGGGATGACGGTGCTGGAGCTGTCGGAGCTGGTGAGGGAGCTGGAGAAGGCGTTCGGGGTGAGCGCAGCCGCGCCGGTCGCGGTGGCCGCCGCGCCCGCCGCAGGCGCCGCCGGTGGCAAGCCCGCCGCTGCCGCTGAGGAGGAGAAGTACGAGTTCGCGGTGTTCCTCAAGGACATCGGCCCGAACAAGATCAACGTGATCAAGGCAGTCCGCGAGGTGACGACGCTGGGCCTGAAGGAGGCCAAGGACTTGGTGGAGAGCGCCGCCGCGGCGCCCGCCCAGGTCAAGGGTGGCGTGAACAAGGAAGAGGCCGCGACGATCAAGGCGAAGCTCGAGGGCGCAGGCGCTGCCGTCGAGGTGAAGTAGGGTAGGGCGTCACGAGACGCCTTCCGCGATTCGCCCAGCATGTTAGTGGAACTATGGGGGCGTCCTTCATCCGAAGGACGCCCCCATGTGTTGCCGACCCCCTAGAATCACCCCCACCCTTCGACAGGCCCAGGGCAGGCTCTCAAGGGGGAGAGTATAAGAGGGAACCTTTTCTGGATGAGATGGGGCTGCTTGTGCAAGGTCGCGTTTTCCTACCCTCACCTATTTGTCCCGACCGAGTCGGGACAAAGACCCTCCCCCAGACATGGGGGAGGGGTGGCCCTGCCCCTCACCTTGCTTGCGATTTGTCTCACGACTTGGCTTCACTGAGCCACGTGCGCAGGACAGAGAAGAACTCGTCACGGACGTGGTTCTCAAGCCAGGGATAGTGCCCGCAGCGTTCCCATTCGTGGTACTGCAGTTGGGGCAAGTGCGGCGCAAGGCTGTCGCGGATGAGACGGCCTGGATGTGGGTCGAAGGCACCGTGGAGCATGAGGACGGGCACCTTGATTGCTGCGAAAGCCTGGGGGTACACGCCCTCGTGTTGCAGACTCACCGTGTCGTTCCAGGTCTATTGATTGGCGCGGGCCTCATAGGAGTTGATTTCTGGTTCACTGGACGACGAGTCGTAGTTGTAGAGGTGGAGGGTTACTTTGCCGAAGGCCCTAATCCTCTCGTTTGGGTCAGGGTACTTCTCGGCCAAGCGCTCGATGCGCTTCCGGAGCATGCCGTCTGTGCGCTCCTCAAGAGTTGTATTCAAACGGCCACGCGCCGACGCCTCGAAGGTGCCGCAGCCGATCAGGACTAGTGAGCCGATAGATCTGGGATGCGCGGCGGCGTAGGCGAGGGCGAGCATGGCGCCCCAGGAGTGGCCGACGAGGGCCGGTAACGACCCTTTGGCCTGAGACCTTACTACTTCATGCAGGTCTGCGATGTGTCCGGCGAGGGTGATAGGTTCGTTGTCGCTGCCGCGCTGAAAGGATTCGAGAACCCTGAACGAGTCCGAAAGTTCCAGAGCCATAGGCGCCAGGTATCCTGCCATTCCCGGCCCTCCGTGGAGGGCAACCACCAAGGGGCCTGAGGTGCCGTAGGTTCGGACTTGGATGGCCGTTCGATGGCCCATGGGCGCGCATCTGCTCCGGGTGAGCCTACTTGCGAAGGAGGACTTCGCAGAAGTGGGCGGCGTCCACGAGGCCGGGGATCGAGACGCTCTCGCGGACGGTGTGCATGCCTGTGTCGGCCATGCCGACGACGACGGACTTGATGCCGCGTGTGCGGAAGATGTTGCCGTCGGTGCCGCCGCCGGAAGGGCGCATGTGGGGCTTCATGCCGAGGGAGGCGAGGGCGGCCGTGATGCGCTTGAGGGCTGGGTCGTCTTTGGGGACGTCGTAGTGCTCGAAGTGGGTGTGCATGTGTTCGGAGAGCTTGGCGTCGGGGAAGCGCTTCTGGACCTCGGCGAGGGTAGCCTTGAGCTGGATGCGGACGCTGTCGAGGGTCTCGAGGTTCTGGCTGCGGAACTCGCCGACGATCTTGGCGTCCTCGGGGACGGTGTTGCGGACGTAGCCGCCCTCGATGAGGCCGATGTTGAAGGTGGTGTCGGCGTCGAGGCGGCCCTGGGGGAGCTTGGTGATGAGCTCGGCGGCGACGCGGATGGCTGAGACGCCCTTCTCCGGCTCGACGCCGGCGTGTGCGGCGCGGCCCTTGATCTCGACCTCGAAGCCGATGTAGGTGGGGCTGGCGACGGTGATGGTGTTGACGGGGCCTTCGCCGTCGAAGACGACGGCCTCCTTGGCGCGGAGCATGGAGAAGTCGAGGTTGCGCGCTCCGGTGAGGGCGGTCTCTTCCTCGCGGGTGATGGCGACCTGGAAGGGGATGTGTGGGATGGCGTCCTCGGTGATGGACTGGAGGGCTTCGAGGACGGCGGTCAGGCCGGCCTTGGCGTCTCCGCCGATGATGGTGGTGCCGTCGGAGACGATGCGGTCACCGTCTACGCGGGGCTTGATGCCGCGGCCGGGCTCGACGGTGTCCATGTGGACGGAGAGGAGGAGAGGCTCGCCGGTGCCTTTACTGTCGGCGATGATGTTGCCGTAGGCGTCGCGCTTCACCTTGAGGCCGAAGCCCCGCAGGCGCTTGACGAGGTCCTTGGCCATGGCCTCCTCCTCACCGGAGGGGCTGTCGATCTGGACGATGTCGCAGAAGGTCTTGACCACGCGGTCGCGGTTGATCATGTCTTCTCCTTGTGATGTTGTTCGCTTGACTACGCACCCCTCACCATTGACCCTACCCTCACCCCTTTGTCCTCCCACGGAGGGACAAAGGCCCTCGCCCATACATGGGGGAGGGAGGTAGTACGACCCCTCCCCCTCTCGGGAGGCTCAGGGCAGGGGCCATTGTATTGGGTGGCGAGGGCGTGTCAAGGCCGGGGCAGGGGTTGTACCATTCCTGGCAGCTTCCAAGCGGGAGGTGCGCGATGGCGGAGCGAGATGGGGAAGTCTATATGACGCTGATCCGGGACATGCCGAAGGGGAGCGGCCACGGGAGCGGCTGCGGGACCTTGGGCCGGGGGCGCTGAGCACGTCGGAACTGATCGCGATCCTGCTGCGGACGGGGTTGGAGGGGCAGAACGTGCTGAGCCTGTCGTCGGGTCTGCTGTCGCGGCATGGCGGCATCGGCGGGCTGGCGCGGGCGTCGTATGGGGAGCTGGCCGGGGTCAAGGGCATGGGGGACGCGAAGGCGTGCCAGCTGCTGGCGGCGTTCGAGCTGGGGCGGCGGCTGGTGTCGCTGCACCCGGAGGACCGCGCGGTGATCCGGTCGCCGCAGGACGTGTTCAACCTGCTGGGGCCGGAGATGGTGGCGCTAGACCAGGAGCACCTGCGGGTGCTGTCGCTGAACACGAAGAACCGGGTGCGGGGTGTGCATCCGGTGTACGTGGGGAACGTGAACACGTCCATCGTACGGGTGTCGGAGCTGCTGCGGCCGGCGGTGCGGGAGAACTGCCCGTCCATCATCGTGGTCCACAACCACCCGTCGGGCGACCCGACGCCGAGGGCGGAGGACGTGCTCATCACGCGCAAGGTGCGCGGCGGCGCGGAGATGCTGGACATCGAGGTGCTGAACCACGTGGTCATCGGGGGGAACGGGTTTGTAAGCATGAAGGGGTTGGGTTTTAAGGCAGTTCCGAGGTAGTCGCTCACAGCCACGATCTCACCCCTCACCCTTTGGCTCCGACCGCGTCGGGGCCAAAGGCCTCTCCCCCTTCGACTTCGCTTAGGGCAGGCTCCAAGGGAGAGGAGGAGGCGGATGCCCTCACCCCTACGACGCCGCTACGGCTCCGTAGGCCCTCCCCCGCGAACGGGGGAGGAGTCACCCCCACCCCCTTCGGCAAGCTCAGGGGGGAATCAGAGCGAGCGGGCGGTGGAGTGTCTGCCTTATAATTCGGGGCCATTCCAGCTTGGGCACGAGGGAATGACGATGACACAGAAAGAGCGGAAACTGGGCGATATCGCGACACATCTCATCCATGAGAACGAGCGGGTACGGATATGGAACCTCGTCCTGGAGCCGGGGCAGTCGAGCGCGTGGCACCATCACACGAATGACTACATCACGATCTCGCTGGAGGGGGACCGGATGCGG
This sequence comes from SAR202 cluster bacterium, assembly GCA_016872515.1. Classification (GTDB taxonomy): domain Bacteria; phylum Chloroflexota; class Dehalococcoidia; order Lucifugimonadales; family VGZR01; genus VGZR01. The sequence goes on along the minus strand of VGZR01000019.1, from coordinate 8,261 downwards.
GTGGAGGGCGAGCACGCGGGGGCGCGGGAGATTGAGGTGAAAGCGGGCGACTGGATGTACCGCTACGCTCATGAGCCGCACATCGCCATCAACATCGGGAAGAAGCGGTTCAAGAACATCCTGGTGGAGCTGAAGAAGTAGAGGGTATCTAAGCATGAAGATACTCATCGTCGGGACGGGGGGTGTCGGGGGGTACTTCGGGGCGATGCTGCAACGGGCGGGGGAGGACGTGGTGTTCGTCGCGCGAGGGGAGCATCTGCGGGCGATGATCGAGGGCGGGCTGCGGGTGCGGAGCGTGGTGCCGGGAGACTTCACGATCCGGGTCAAGGCGGCCGAGCGGCCGGACGGGTCGTGGAAGGCGGACCTGGCGCTGTTCTGCGTGAAGAGCTACAGCAACGAGGAGGCGATTGAGGCGATGCGGCCCGCGGTGGGGCCGGACACGTCCATCTTGCCCCTCCAGAACGGCATCGGGGTGGGCGACCAGCTGGCGGCGGCATTCGGGAAAGAGAAGGTGCTGCTGGGGCTGACGTACATAGACGCGGCGCGGCCGGAGCCGGGCGTGGTGACCGTAGGGCGCGGCAGCTCACGCATCGTCTTCGGGGAGTGGGACAGCAAGCGGACGCCGCGGGCGGTGAAGGTGCTCGACACGCTCACGAAGGCGCAGCTGGACGCGGTGCTTTCGGACGATATCCAGCGCGACCTGTGGAAGAAGCTGACGTACATCTGCTGCCTCAGCGGGATGCTGTGCATCACGCGGGCGTCGTTCGTCGAGGTGCTGGAGACGCCGGAGACGCGGGAGTTGGCGGTGCGGGTAATGCGGGAGGCGGCGGCAGTGGCGAAGGCGCTGGGCGTGTCGCTGCCGCCGAAGACCGTGGAGGAGACGCTGGAGTACTTCGACGAGCACAAGGCGGAGGTCACGTCGTCGATGTTCCTAGACCTGCAGCGGGGCAACCCCATCGAGGTTGGGACGATCAACGGGGCGGTGTCGAAGCTTGGGAAGAAGGCAGGGGTGCCGACGCCGGTGAACGACCTCATCTTCTGGTGCCTGACGCCGTATGCGCGGAAGGCGACGGCGCGGAGGACGACAGGGTAGCACCCTCACCTGGGATCCCATCGAGGCCTCTCCCGTAGAGGGGGGGGGGACATCACGGCCTACGTCGGGACGTAGCGTTTCGCAGTTGCCTTGAGCGTCTGTTTCGCCTCGGCCATGATGTGGCGGATGATGTCAGCGGCGGGCAGGACGTCGTGAATGAGGCCGGCGGTCTGGCCGGTGAAGGGGAGGAGGTCGCCCCACGTTCCGTGCTCGACGGCCGTGCCTATCTCTCCCCGCAGGCGCTCCGACTCCCGCCTGGCCTCGTCCCGTTTGTCCATCCACTCCTTGATGAAGGGCGAGGTGAGGACGCGCGGGGCCACGTGGTACCCGCCGTCGGGAGCGGGGAAGATGTCGTTCCACGACTCGAACTTCAAGGTGTCCTCCGATTGGGCAGCCAAGATTTCCTGCTTCCACCGTGGGTTGATAGAAGCTTCGGCCGATGCAAGGAACCGCGTGCCGATGTTGACGCCGAGCGCGCCTAGCACCAGCGCGGCGGCGAGGCCGCCAGCGGCGACCACGGGGATGTCGCCCCCGGCGTCCACGACCTGCGGGAGCAGGGCCAGCGTGCTCACGTAGCCACCGAACCCGCCGCTTTCGGAGCCCTGGGCCACGATAATGTCCACGCCCAGGTCCACCGCTTCCCGCGCCCGCTGGGCCGTCGGCACCTGCAACATCACGAGGCTGCCGGCGTCGTGAGCCTGCCGCACCAGATCTCCCGGAGTGTCGATGGCGAAGGAGATGAGGGCGGGCCTGGCATCTAAGGTCAACGCGAAGGAGTCTTTGTTGAGGAACCGGACGGTGTGGTTGATTGCGAAGGGACGGTCGGTGAGCTCCCGAACGCGGGCCAGCTCCTTTGCCAGATCGGCTGTGCTGCGGGCGCTGGCGCCCATACTTCCCAGCCCGCCCGCGTTGGAGACGGCGGCCACCAGCTCCGCCGAGGTGAACGAGCCCATGCCTGCCTGGATGATGGGGCAGTCGATGCCGAGCAAGTCGCAGAGCCGTGTACGCATGTTCACCTTGTGTTACACAGCGTAGATTGCCCGCGACTATGCCAACGACTTACACCATATCAACCGACGGAAAGAAATCCACTCGCGACGCCATGTTGGAAGCGGCCGTGCAGCTCTTCACCGAGCAGGGGACCGAGGTGCGGCTGGAGGACATCGCCCAGCGCGCGGGCGTGTCGCGGCAGAGCGGGTACATCTATTTCGTCTCCAAGATGGGGCTGCTGCTGGGCATTGGTTCAGTATGTGGTCGAGCGGGAGCGGGTCGAGGAGAAGGTGCAGCGGGTCTTCCAAGCGGCGATGGCGTTGGAGGCGCTGGACCGCTCCGTTTTGACCCCGATATGTCGGGGTCAAAGTTCCTCCCCTCAAGGGGGAGGAAAATAGGCGCTCCTCACCATTCCTTCGGCAAGGTGTGTGCGATAATCGCGGGGCACATATCGGAGCGGGATATTCAGCAGTAACGACGGAGGGATTATGGCGTACCACCGCAGTTTCGACGACATCAAGCGGAGCGACCTGGTGCCCGGGGTGACGGCGCGGCCGATATGGGGGGAGAAGATCATGATGAGCATGATCGAAATCGCGCCGAAGGCGACGGTGCCGGAGCACGCGCATCCGCACGAGCAGGCGGGCATCGTGCTGTACGGGGAGTTCGATTTCACCATCGGGGGCGTGAAGAAGCGGCTGAAGCAGGGGGATGCGTACATCATCCCTGGGAATACGCCGCACAGCCTGGTGTGCGGCGACGGGCTGGCGGTGGCGCTGGATATCTTCAGCCCGCCGAGGGAGGGGTATCAGAAGGCGGAAGCGAGGCTGGAGAAGAAGTACATCGTGGCGAAAAGGGCGAAGGCGAAGAAATAGGTGCCAAATGGGGTTTCACCCCAACCTCTTCGTCCCGATCCTATCGGGACGAAGGTTTCTTCCCCTTCCTCTTCGAAAAGCTCAGAGTCAGGGTCAAAGACAGGCTCCCCCTCCCTCGAGGGGGAGAAAAGTTTTGCGTACATACCAGTTTTCCTTTCGTGCCGCCAATTCCAGATCCACTCCAGGAGCCGATTCCTACACCGGCCTCCGGCCTTCTCGGGATGACAGGTAAGGGCCTGGGGAAGACTTCTGGAGCGAAGCTCATCGAGGGAGAGGGCGTGCCCCGTTCTGCTGGCAAGAGCAGGTTAATTCGAGAGGAGTTGCTGTGAAGAACTCAGAGGGTCTACACATGGCGCGGTTCCGGTGGAAGGAAAAGGTCAGGTGGGGTGTGGTGGAGGGGAAGCAGATCTATGCGTTGAGCGGTGACCTGTACACGAACCCGAAACGGGGGCGGGCGCTTTGCGCGCTATCGGAGGCGCGGCTGCTGGCGCCGCTGGAGGGGACGAACAAGGTGGTGGGTATCGCGGTGAACTACGGCGACCGCGCGGGGCGGGACGGTCCAGGCCTGTTCATGAAGCCGCCGGGGACGAATATCGCCCACCTAGACCGTATCGTGTATCCCCGCATTTGCACACGGGTGGTCCACGAGGCGGAGATGGGCATCGTCATCGGCAAGAAGGCCCGTAAGGTCAGCCCGAAGAAGGGGCTGGACTATGTCCTGGGCTACACGTGCGTCAACGATGTGAGCGCGGTGGACATGACGACGAGCGACGTGGGCGCGGGGACGAGCATGAGGGTGAAGTATTTCGATACGTTTTGCCCCATCGGGCCGGTCATCGCGACTGGGCTGGACGGCGACAACTTGCGCCTGCAGTGCCGGGTCAACGGCAAGACGGAGGTGGACGCCTCGACGAGCCAGATGCTGTGGAACGTCGGCGAGCTGGTGGCGTGGGTGTCGGAGGTGATGACGCTGAATCCGGGCGACGTCCTCTCGAGCGCATGCCCTGGGTATGGCGACATCAAGGTGGGAGACACGGTGGAGGTGGAGGTCGAGGGCATCGGAGTGTTGCGGAATAAGGTGGTGGGGGACAGGTAGTCGGTGGTGGATCTGTCGCGGCTACCCCTCACCCTCTGGCCCGCCTGAGGCGGACCAGAGGCCTCTCCCTCGAGGGGAGAGGAGGTGTGCCTGTACCCTCACCCGCTGCACGAGCATCGGCTAGGGCAGCGGCCTCTCCCGCCGAGGGTGAGGGGTGAGTTATCCCCTACCTCTTTGCGCCGACCAAGTCGGCACAAAGTTCCTCCCCTCCTTCGCTGCGCTCAAGGACAGGCTCTCAAGGGGGAGGAGGGATATTCCCCACCCACCAGGTGTCTGAGTCCTCTCGCCGCGAGCCACCTCAGCCAAAACGTAGGCACGCCAGCGGGGATGCCGGTGGCGTGCCTACAATGGGGGCTAACTGGGTGACTAGGAGCCGAAGCGCGCTTGGGCGTTGGGGTCGCTGTAGGTGACGCCCTTGGTCTCCCAGAAGACGGCGGCAATCTTGTCCACCGAGTCCACGAGCTGTTTGGCGGCGTCGAGGTCCACGGACTGCTTGTTCTTGGACGCGAGCTTGGCGGTGTTCCAAAAAGTGGTGTGGAGGTCGGGGTGCTTCTGGACGTGCTCCGGCTTGAAGTAGTCGTGCCAGAGGATGTCAATCTCTTTTCTGACCAGCTCGGCATGGTGCTCTTTGACGGCGATGTAGCGGCTCAGGGTGTTGGTGTGGGCCGCGCGCTCGACGTCGGTTGTGGGAGCTTTGAGGGCCTGGATGCGCATGACCATCTTCTGGACGGTCTGGGCCGCAATCTTGGCGGCGATGGGGTCGTAGATGCCGCAGGGGATGTCGCAATGGGCGTGGGCGACCTGGACGGGGGAGAACTTCTTCATGGCGGAAACGAGATTCATGTTCTGGCGCCTCCTCGCAACTGATGGTGCCCTCAGGGTATCAGGCTAGGCTTAGGCCGCGCAAGCCGCCCACCTTGCGATGAGGGAGTCCGAGGGAGTGGTATGTCATGGACTGGATCCGAGATAATGGCGGACTCGTCGAATCGGGCAGGAGAGAAGCGTTGTCAGCCATCCGCTGGCTGGTCAAGGTGCTCACGAGCCGCCACTATATCGTGCGCGGGGACAGCATGGCGCCGACGCTCAGGAACGGCGATGTGGTGCTGGTGACGGGGCTTCGACGGGCAAAAGCGGGGCCTGGCAGAGGAGACGTCGTGGTCGTGGGCGAGGCGCCGCCGGGTGAGAGGCGCAGCATCAAGCGGGTCGTGGGGATGCCTGGGGAGACGGTGCGGACCGATGAGGGGACGCTGTATGTGGGCGGGGTGCCGCCGGCGGAGCCGTACCTGGGAGGGCTGCCCGCGGTCTTGGGGGTGGACACGGAACAGTGGGCGCTAGGGCCTGACGAGTATCTCGTGCTGGGGGATAACCGGGCGCGCAGCACGGACAGCAGGGCCTATGGGCCGGTCGAGCGGCCGCGGATTATCGGCAGGGCGTGGTGGCGGTATTGGCCGCCTGGGAGGGCAGGGAGGCTATAGGGGACAATAGAGTTTGGTTGCATAGGAACTCGAAGTATTTCATTGGGGGTTGCATCCCCTATCTCTTTGGGCCGACCTGGTCAGCCCAAAGGTCATTCCTCCTTCGACTTCGCTCAGGACAGGCTCTCAAGGGGGAGGAGGAACGGAAACCCCTCACCCTTTGGCCCCGATAACATCGGGGCCAAAGGCCTCTCCCTCAAGGGGAGTGGAGGGTAAGCAGGGGCGGCTAGTGGCCGTTGTCGCGGAGCCAGGCGGCGGCTTCTTTGGCGTGGTAGGTGATGATGATGTCGGCGCCAGAGCGTTTGATGGCGGTGAGGATCTCCATGGTGACGCGGCGGCCGTCTATCCACTCGTTCTCGGCGGCGGCCTTGACCATGGAGTACTCGCCGCTGACGTTGTAGGCGGCCATGGGGTGGCCGAAGCGCTGCCGCGCCGCTGCGAGGACGTCGAGGTAGGCGAGGGCGGGCTTGACCAAGACGATGTCGGCACCCTCTTCGATGTCCTGCTCGATCTCGCGGAGGGCCTGGCGGATGCTGGAGGGGTCGGCCTGGTAGCCGCGGCGGTCGCCGAACTGGGGAGCGGAGTCGGCGGCGACGCGGAAGGGGCCGTAGAAGCCGGAGGCGAACTTGGCGGCGTAGGCCATGATGGCGACACCGGTGTGGCCCTTGGCATCGAGGGCGGCGCGGATGGCGCCGACCTGGCCGTCCATCATGGCGGAGGGGGCGACGACGTCGGCGCCGGCGTCAGCCTGGCACACGGCCATCTTGGCCAGAAGGTCGAGGGTGCGGTCGTTGTCCACCTTGTCGTTGGCGATGACGCCGCAGTGGCCGTGGTCGGTGTACTCGCAGAGGCAGACGTCGCCGATGACGAGCATCTCGGGTGCAGCGCGCTTGATGATGCGGATGGCCTCCTGGATGATGCCGGTGGACTCGTAGGCCTCGGTGCCCATCGGGTCCTTCTTGGCGGGCAGGCCGAAGAGCAGGACGCCCGGGATGCCGAGTTGCGCGGCCTCGTCCACCTCGTGGATAAGCTTGCCAAGGGAGAGCTGGTAGATGCCGGGCATGGGCGCGATCTCTTTTTTGACGTCGCGGCCGTGGGTGGCGAAGAGAGGGTAGATGAAGTCGCTGACTGAGAGGCGCGTCTCTTGGGCCATCCGGCGCATCGCCGGGTGCTCGCGCAGCCTCCGCATCCTCAGTTTAGGGAACTGGCTCATCAGTTTTTCACCTCCACCCTCGCCCTCCCCTCTCAAGGGGGAGGGAGGTAAGTAAAGGCTGCGTTTCCTCAAAAGAGACGCTGCCTTGAACGACTGGCACTATCTTCGCTTGCGCGAGAAGTGGCGCTCCAGCGCCTGTACCAGCCCAGCCACAGTATAGTCCTTCGCCACTATACCAACTTTCAGCCCCAACTCTCCAGCCGTTTGGGCTGTCACGGGCCCGATGCAGGCGATGGTGGCGCCGGAGAGGGGCGAAAGGTCGCCGTCGAGCAGTTTGGCGAGGTTGCGGACCGTCGAGGAGCTGGTGAAGGTGGCGACGTCCACGCCGCCAGACAGCGTGGCCTTGAGACCCTTGGCAGCGCCCGCGGGAGTAACGATGCGGTAGAGGGGGATTTCCTCTACCTTCGCGCCGAGGGCTTCGAGGTCCTTGGTCAGCGCCTCGCGGCCGATGCCGGAGCGGGGCAGGAGCACACGTTTGCCGACGATGCCCAGCTTCGACAGGGCCTTGACGACGGCTTCAGAGATGTACTCCTCCGGCACGAGGTCGGGGCTGATGCCTTTGGCGCGCAGCCGGTCGGCGGTGGCGGGGCCGATGGCGGCGACGGCTACGCCGTGGAGCGCCCTGGCGTCGCGCTTCATCGCCTCGAGCTTTTCAAACAGGATGTCCACGGCGTTGGCGCTGGTGAGGACGATCCAGTCGTAGCTGGCTAGCCCGCCGATGGCCTTGTCCAGCCTCTTGCTGGCTAGTGGCTTGAGCTCGATGGCGGGCACTTCGATTGGGAGCGCGCCGCGCCCGGCGAGCATCGCGGAGAGGACGCCTGCCTGCGCCCTCGTGCGGGTGACCAGGACGCGCTTGCTGAAGAGCGGCTGCGACTCGAACCAGTCGAGCTTGGCCCGCAGGCGCACGACGGCACCGACGACGGCGACCACTGGCGGCTCGACGCCCGCTTGGTCGGCGGCGTTGGCGATGGTGCCGAGGGTGGCGACCAGGGTGCGCTGTTGTGGCCTCGTGCCCCAGCGCACCAGGGCGACGGGTGTCTTGGACGGCAGGCCGCCAGCGGCGAGTGCGTCTGCGATGGGGCGGAGATTCTCGCGTCCCATGAGGATGACGAGCGTTCCGCCGGTCTTGGCGAGGGCCTCCCAGTCCACCGAGGAGGCGGCTTTGCCGGGGTCCTCGCTGCCTGTGATGACGGTGACGTTGGATGCCAGGCCGCGGTGGGTGACGGGGATGCCCGCGTAGGCGGGCGCGGCCACGGCGGAGGAGACGCCGGGGACGAGTTCGAAGGGGACGCGGGCATAGGCGAGGGCCAAGGCCTCTTCGCCGCCGCGCCCGAAGACGAAGGGGTCTCCGCCCTTCAGGCGCACGACCACGTTGCCCTCGCGGGCCTTGGCCACAAGCAGCGCGTTGATGTCCGCCTGGGGGTTCTTGCCCTTCGCACCAGGCCGCTTGCCGACGTCGAGCAGCTCGGCGCCAGGCTTCACCCAGGACAGGATGCGCTCGTCCACCAGCCGGTCGAAG
>VGZR01000018.1 GCA_016872515.1 SAR202 cluster bacterium | reverse complement strand
ACGCCCTGGTCGCCTGTCGCCTTGTACTCTCGCTCTCTTGATCTGCATGATGACACCTTACCAGTGTCACCAATCATTCTGAACGAGAGCAGCCAGCCAGCTAGCTCGGAAACTGGCCGTCGCAGCAGCCGCCTGTCCGTATTCGTACAAGTTGACTGAGCTGTCGGAACGGACTTACAGTACCCGCTGCCCCGAGCAGCGGCATTCAGTACTTCACACCGAGGAGGTCACAGGTATGTCTGACATGAGCAAGAACGATGTCAAAGCTCTCGCAAAGTCGGTCCAGCTAACGCTGAAGGAGCCGGAGCTAACCGAGGTGGCTTACCACTTCAACGCGTTGCTGGAGGCCATCGAGACCATCGAGGAACCGGGCTTGGAAGCGATGGAGCACGTACCGGTGATCCTGCTTCCCATAGGACAGGCGAGGCGGAGGGGATAACGATGCCGAGGAGCGATATCTGCCATCTCACTGCCGCGGAGTTGGCGCGGCGCATAAGACGACGCGAGATTTCACCGGTCGAGGCCACCCAGGCGTATTTGACACGTTTAGAGGAGATGGAGGACACCTACCACGCGTACATCATGGTGGCCAAAGACGATGCGCTGCGGCAGGCGAAGGAGCGGGAGCGGAGTGCACGAGCGAGCGACAGCACTGGCGCGTTGCACGGGGTGCCGGTGGCAATCAAGGACCACATCGGAGTGAAGGGATGGCCGAGCACCGGCGGATCCGCCGTCTTCAAGGACAACATCGCCGCACAGGATTCGACCATCGCCGCAAGACTTCGGAAGTCCGGCGCGGTCATCCTGGGCAAGCTGAACATGACGGAGTTGGGTATCGCGGAGACCATCGAGTTCCCGTGGGGGATGCCGAAGAACCCGTGGAACCATGACCGAAGCACAGGTTCGTCCAGCGCCGGCCCTGGCTCGGCGACGGCGGCGTTCTTGTCCGCGGCGTCGCTAGGCGGTGACACCGGCGGTTCCATCCGCATCCCCGCGGCGTACTGCGGCATCGTGGGGTTGCGTCCCTCGTTCGGCCTGGTGAGCCGGTACGGGACGATGACGGTAACGTGGTCCATGGACACCGTTGGGCCTATGACCCGTACCGTTGAGGACTGCGCCCTGATGCTCCAAGCCATCGCCGGGCACGACCCGAACGACAGGTACACCTACGATGTGCCGGTCCCCAACTACTCCGCCTCGCTCCGGAAGGGCATCAAGGGCATGAGGGTGGGCCTCATCAAGGAACTCGTCGAGGCAGAGCAGGTAACCTCCGAGGTGAGGTCGTCGGTGAAGGCTGCGGCGCGGAAGCTACAGGCTCTGGGCGCCAAGGTGGACGAGGTCTCGCTGCCGATGGTGCAGCATGTCGGCCCTATCCACTGGGTGATATGTTACACGGAGTTCGGGACCACGTACCGGAAGATGGTCCGTACGAGGGCGAAAGAGCTGACGCACATGGTGCGCGTGGCCGTTCTCGCGGGGAGCCTTCTATCCGGGCAGGCGTACTACAAGGCGCAGATGCTGCGTGAGATGCTACGGAGGGAAATGTTGGAGGCATTGGGGCGGTTCGACGTGCTCATCTGCCCGTCCATGCCGTCGGGGGCCGCTCCGCGGGCGGAGTCGGTCCACACCCCCAGCAAAGAGTCCGTGATGGAGGCATTGACAGGGCCGGTCCGCATGACTGCGCCGTTCAGTCACGCCAACGTGCCCGCGTTGTCTGTGCCCTGTGGCATAACCTCTGAGAAGCTGCCCATCAGTCTCCAGATCGCGGGGCGGCCGCTGGACGAGGCGACGGTGGTGCGCGTCGGCTACGCCTACGAACAGGCCACCAACTGGCACAAGCTCCGCCCTCCGGGCGTGTGAGAGCGACGAGGGGCTCCTTTTAACCGAAGGTGCTCGGAAGGTCGTTCTTCCCCAGGCCACTGGGCCGGTGGATTAGTGCGCCGTAGTCTGCCGCGCCCGCTCGACCTCGCGGTCGCGCAGTTCGCGCCGGCGGATTTTGCCGCTGATGGTCTTGGGAAGCTCCTTCACGAACTCCACGAGGCGAGGATACTTATACGGCGCCGTGGTCTGCTTCACGTGCTCTTGAAGACTCACGACCAGTTCCTCCGAGGGTACGTACCCAGGACGCAAGACGACGAAGGCCTTGACGACGTCGCCGCGGACCAGGTCGGGGCTGGCCACCACCGCCGACTCGGCCACCGCAGGGTGCTCCAGCAACGCGCTCTCCACCTCAAAGGGCCCGATGCGGTACCCCGCTGACTTGATGACGTCGTCGGCGCGGCCGACGAACCAGAAGTAGCCGTCCTTGTCCTTGTAGGCCTTGTCCCCGGTGAGGTACCAGTCTCCCTGGAACACCTTCTCCGTCGTCTCTGCGTCCTTCCAGTACTCGACGAAGAGGCCCACCGGCCTTTGCGGCTTGACTTTGACGGCGATCTGCCCCTCTGTCCCTGTGGCAACCGGTTCGAGATGTTCGTCCAGCAGGGCGATTTGATACCCCGGAGCTGGCTTGCCCATGGAGCCGGGCTTGATGGGCAGGCAGCGGAAGTTGCCCACCAGGAGCGCCGTTTCGGTCTGGCCGTAGCCGTCGTAGATGGTGAGGCCGGTGTCGTCCTCCCACACCTTGATAACCTCCGGGTTGAGCGGCTCGCCCGCGCCGGTGACATGACGGAGCTCACGCAGGTCATACTTCTTGAGGTCTTGGAGAACCAACATGCGAAAGGCCGTCGGCGGCGCGCAGAAGGTGGTGACGCCATACCGCTCCAGGATGCGCAGTGTCAGGTCGGCGTCGAAGCGGCCAACGGCGTTGTGCTGCAGGACGGCGGAGCCGACGGTCCACTGGCCGAAGAGCTTGCCATAGGCTACCTTTGCCCAGCCGGTGTCGGCCAGCGTCCAGTGGAGGTCGGTGGGCTTCAGGTCGTGCCAGAACTTGGCGGTCGTAAGGTGGGCGATGGCATAGGAGGCCTGGGTGTGGAGCACCATCTTGGGGAAACCGACGGTCCCCGAGGTGAAGTAGATGACCAACGGGTCGCTGCTCTTCGTCCGCTCCACGCCCTCGAGGGACGGCGATACCTTCTCCATCGCGTCGTCGTAGGAGAGCCAGCGGGGCCTGGCGCCGCCCACCACGATCACGTGCTTGAGCGAGGGGCAGTTCGCCGCAATCTCCTCAACCTTCGCCGCGTTGTCGGCGTCGGTGATGGCCACCGCGGCCTCCGCGCGGCTGATGCGGTAGCCAATGTCGCGGGGCGTGCACAGTACAGTGGCCGGCATGGGCACCGCGCCCAGCTTCATCATGCCAAGCATCGTCACGTACCACTGCGGGGTGCGCGGCAGCATGAGGAACACCCGCGTGCCCTTCCCGACGCCCAGGCCGCGCAAGACGTTGGCGAAGCGGTTGGACTGCTCCTTCAACTCCCAGAAGGTATGCTTTTCCGCCCGCCGACCATCGGACTGGACCGAGACGAGGGCGAGCTTGGTGTGGTCCTCGGCCCAGCGGTCCACGACATCGGAGGCGAAGTTGAAGTATTCCGGCACCTCGAAGCGGAAGTCCCGGTACGTCTTCTCGTAGTCGGACATATTGGGAGACGGATTTCCCATAGCACGATGCTCCAGACCCAGACTTTGTGGCCTACATCGAGGGCCGGAAGCGGCCCCACACCTCCCACAGGGCGTGGGTGACCTGGCCCAAGGTGGCGGACTCAACGGTGCTCACCAGCTCCTCAAAGACGTTGTCTCCGCTGCGCGCGACACCCTGCAGCCGCTCCAGAGCTATGCGGGCCTCGGCGGCGTTGCGCCGCTTGAACTCCCGCGTCCGCGCCACCTGCTTGCGCTTGGCCGCCATGGGGACGTGTACGATCGGCCCCACGGGCCCCTGAGGAGACCCAGAACGCAGCCGGTTGACCCCGATGATGGACCGCTGCCCCCCGTGCCGCGCCCGCTGCTCCTTCTGGACCTCTTCCTGGATGGCCGTGCGGAAGTACTCGTTCTCGATGGCGGGGATGACCCCACCCTGGCGGTCTATCTCGCTGAAGATGCCGTGGACGGCCCGCTCCACCTCGTCCTCCAGGTAGGCGAGGCCATAGCTGCCTTGGTGCAGGTTCTCGATGAGCCGGAAGTCGCCGCTCTCCCATAGGGGTATCTGCTGACTGCCTATCGCCAGCAATGCATCGTCCTCGGTAGGTGTGCTGTAGGTCTCCTTGTAGGAGTTGCTGTGAAGGGAGTTGGCGTTATTGTGCAGGGCGTGCTCGGCCTGGATGGCGACACGGGTCAGGTTGTGGAGGGGATCCACGTCCTGGAGCGAGCGGCCCGACGTTTGGGCATGGAACCGTAGGACCTGGCCCGGGCCTTTGACCCCGTAGTACCGCTCCATCGCCACGGCCCACACGCGCCGTGCCACCCGGCCCAGAACGTTGTACTCCAACTCGGAGCCGAAAGTGAAGAAGAAAGAGAAGCGCTTGGTGAACTCCTCGATGGGTAGTCCGCGTTGCCGAAGGACTTCGACATAAGTCAGGCCGTTGGCGAGGGTGAATGCCAGCTCCTGGACGGCATTAGCGCCCGCCTCGCCGATGTGGTAGCCGGAGATGGAGATGGGGTACCAGTGGGGGACCTTGCGCATGGTGAACTCGAACATATCTGCGATGGTCCGCAGCGACGGCTCCAGCGGGAAGACGGCCTCGTTCTGCGCCTGGACCTCTTTGAGGATGTCGGTCTGAATGGTGCCGCGCAGCTTCTTCCAGTCGAAGCCGCGCCGCCGCGCCGCCGCCAGGTACATCGCCAGGACGACGGGCGCAGGCCCGCTCATCGTCAGGGAAACCGACACCTCCTCCAGGTCGAAGCCATCGTAAAGCCGGAGCATATCCTCGATGGTGTCGAGCGCCACGCCGCCCTCGCCGACCTTGGCCAGCGCCCCCGGCTCGTCCGAGTCGAGGCCGTAGAGCGTCAGCGAGTCGAATGCGGTGGAGAGCCGTGGCGCGCCACCTCGCTCGCGCAGGAGGTGGAACCGCTCGTTGGTGTCCTCCGGCAACCCGAACCCCGCGAACATGCGGATGGGGTCCTGGTCGGCGCGCCGGTGGGTATAGGCCCCCTCGGTGTAGGGGAATGTGCCCGGCACGTTTTGTTTATAGAGGTAGCGGACGATTTCGGGGGCGGAGGCGTCCTCAGGCGGCAGTGCCAGTGCAGGCACCCAGATATCGCAGGTCGTCCTACGCGCGACAGGGACGCGCTTCCCGTTCGCCACGGTGCGGTAGAGGACGCCGCCCTCCTCCACCTCGTTCTCCGCGCGCCGGCGCCCTCCCACAAAGCCGTACTGTTGCCATATCTCGCGGAAGCGCTTGGCGTGCTCCTCGGCAGCGGCCCGGTCGCGGGCAGCACCCTGGGCCACCTGCTCCATCTCGCGGTAGTAGGCTTCGTGGGACTCGACGGCCGCCCCGAGGTAGCCCCAGCGGGAGAACGGCACCGGCGTCGAGTCGTCAGAATCCGAGGCCTTGGCTTCCAGGGGCCGTGCTTTCAGCCCCGACCTCGCCACGATGGTCTCGAATAGTTCGTCCACCCCGGGGTCGCTATGCCGCTTGGCCTCCGTCACCACGAATGCTTGCCCGTCGCCCAGATGGTGCCGTACGCGCCGCGCCCTCGTTTCGGCCTGCGGGTAGTCCCGCTTATTCATCACGACGATGTCGGCGGCTCGCAGCAGCGCCTCCTTTTCGAGTTGGACGTCCGTCCCATAGTCGGGGGTCATGCAATAGACCGAGGCGTCCACGTACGGCGCGACGCCCAGGTCGTTCTGTCCTAGCCCCACCGACTCCACTAGGACGAGGTCGAACGCGCCTCCGGCGAGGCCCGCGAGAAGGGGTGGCAACTTGCGCTCCAACGAGTCCTCTGGGCCGACGCGCACCGACCGCAGGAAGACCCGTGGCGAGTAGCAGTACAGCATCCGCAGCCGGTCGCCCAGTGTTGGGTCGAGGGCCAAAACGGCGACCCGGCCGTCGCACCGTTTGAGGAACCGGAAGACCAGTTCGTCCACCAGCGTGCTCTTGCCCGCGCCGCCACGGCCGTTGACGCCCCAGACGCGAGGTGGTGTGGCCTTGCGGGAGGCGGGACCAGCACGCCGGGACGCGCCATCGGTATGCCACTCCACCTCTGTGAGCCGTAGGGCCAGAGCCACGGAGCCGTTGATCTTCGCGCCGTCACTCATGACCGCTCGCTTCGAGCCCTTCGATGGGCGTCTTGCTTGCGTCACACGCACCATGTCCAGCACCGCCTCGCGCAGGTTCATCGGCGGGCGGTACACCTTGGCCACGCCCATCCGCTCCAGCGGGGCCACTTCGTCCGGCAAAATCGTCCCGCCGCCGCCGCAGAACAGCAGGACGCCCGGGATTCCCTGCCGTTCCTGCTCTTTCAGCACCTGCCGCATGAAGCTCATGTGCGCTCCGTTGTAGGTGCTGATGGCGATGGCCGAGGCGTCCTCCTCCACGGCGGCCTTGACGATCTGCTGGGATGTCTTGTTGAAGCCGAGGTAGATTGCCTCGGCCCCCTCAGCCCTCAACATGCGGGTGACCGCGGCAGCGGCTACGTCGTGGCCGTCGCAGATGGGTGTAGCGATGACGAAGCGTGGGGGGCGCTGCACGGTGTTGCGACACTCCCGTCCGGGCGACGTTCGCCGCCTGACTATCCGCTTGGAGTGTACTGGCGCCCCTTGCAGGTGTCAAAGCCCTGACGCGCCGGGTGTGCCACTGCGGCACCGCACCCCGAAGAGGTGTGCTCCACACCGCACTCACTTGAAGGCGGGCTTCACCTCTTCGATGAAGGTCTGGAGGCTGTCCCACAGGAAGGGCGCGCGCAGGACGATGTTGAGGCCCTCGGCGCCCGCGTCGGCATAAGCGCCGATACGGTCAACCACTTCCTTGGGTGTGCCCAGCAGCATGCCGCCGCCCTGGACGGCCGCGCGCTCGCCGAACATCTCCTCGAACACCTGGCGCTTCTTCTTCGCATCGGCGGCGCTGGTGCCCATGAACAGGCCGACGTTCACCGTGCGGTAGATGTCCTTCGGGTTGCGGCCGAGCTTGGCGCACCAGTCGTCCAACACCTGGCACTTCTGGCCGAAGACCTCCGGCGAGGGGTAGGGGATGTTCCAGGCGTCGCCGTACTTCGCGGCGATGTTGAGGGTGCGCTTCTCGCCCGCGCCGCAGACCCAAATCTTCGGCTTCTTCTGGACGGGCTTCGGCTCGCAGAAGGCGTTCTCCAGTTGGTAGTGCTTCCCCTTGAAGGTGGTCGTCCGCTTGGTCAGCATGGACTTGATGATCTGGACAGCCTCCTCGAGCATGTCCATGCGTACGCCGACGGACGGAAATGGGATGCCGTAGGTCCGGTACTCGCGCTCGTACCAGCCCGCGCCGAGGCCCAGCTCGAAGCGGCCGTTGCTCATCTGGTCCAGCGTTGCCGCGGCCTTGGCGAGTACGGCGGGATGGCGGTAGCCGACGCAAAAGGCGTACACGCCGACGCGGACGTTCTTGGTCTCCGAGGCGAGGGCGGCGAGGGTCGAGACGGCCTCGTGGTTGGGACCGGAGCCATCGGGCGACGGGTCGTCGTAGAAGTGGTCCCAGACAGAGACCTGGTAGAAGCCCGTGGAGTCGGCGATGCGCCAGAGGCGGCGCAGTTCGTCGAACGTGCACCGCTGCGGGCCGGTGTGCATCCCGATATTGAGTTTCATCTGCTGCCTCTTACCGCGCCGGTTCGGTCGAGATGGCCGCGCGCTTGTGCATGGCGACGCCGATCTTCTTGTCGCCCTCGTAGGCCTCGATGGAGTAGGTGAACTTGTTGTTGTCCACCTCCGTAACGGTGGCTTTGACGCGGACCCTCGCGCCCAGGGCCGTCGGCGCCATGTGGCGCATCCCGTCCACCGAGTAGCCGACGGTTGCATGGCCTTCGGGCAGGAGCGGGTCAGTGGCCTTGATGGCGGTATGCTCCATAAGCATGAGCAGCGACGGGGTGGAGAGCACGTCGGCGCCCGGCCTGCCCATCCGGTTGGTCGTCATGTCCTTGGTGACTTCCACGTTCATCTCGGCGCTCTGGCCGGCCTTCACCATGTCGAATGCCATTACTTCTTCCTCCTCGCGATGAGTTCGTCTCGTAGCAGGTTCTTCTGGATCTTGGAGGTGGAGGTCATGGGGAAGGCCTTGCGGAACTCCACCGCCTCGGGCACGCGGAACTTGGACAGCCTTGCCTTGCAGAACTCGATGATATCGCCTTCGGCAACCGCCGTGTGGTCTTTGAGGATGACGAAGGCGACGATGGCCTCATCGCGCATCGCGTCGGGCACGCCGACCACGGCGGCGTCGGCGACGGCGGGGTGCTGCTTTACGACGGCCTCGACCTCGCCTGCCGAGACGTTCTCCCCTGCCCGCTTGATGAGGTCCTTGGCGCGGTCCACGAATCGGAACATGCCGTCGGGGCCGACCTCCACCACATCGCCTGTCCAGAGCCAGCCGTCACGCAGAGCCTGGGCGGTACGCTCCGGGTCTTTGAAATAGCCCTTCATGATGGTGATGCCTGGGATGCCGCGGATGATGAGCTGCCCTGCCGTCCCTTCCAGCACGTCCCTCCCCTGCTCGTCCACCACGCGCACCTCGTAGCCGAGGGTCGGGAAGCCGATGCGCATGGGGTCGCGGGTGTAGTCCAAGGGGTTGGCCAGCGGTTGGCCCATGGTCTCGGTCATGCCGTAGAGCTGCATCAGCGGCACGCTGTAGCGGCGCTCCCACTCGGCCAGCTGCGCCTCGGTGAGGCTCATGGCGAAGAAGGCGAGGCGCATCTTGTGGGCGCGGTCGGTGGAGTCAAAGGGCTGCGCCAGGATCATGCGGATGGGAGCGCCAAGCAGGCTGGCGATGGTGCACTGGTGGCGGATGGCCTGCTTGAAGAAGCGGGAGGCGCTAAAACGGTGGATGACGACGGCACTGGCGCCGGCGTTGAGGCTGGTCATGATGGAGTAGTACTGAGCGTTGCCGTGGAACAGCGGTAGCGTGACCAGGTGGCGGTCGTCCGGCCCCAGGCGGACGTTCTTGGAGATGGCCTCGCCGAGGAAGACGTAGTTGGCGTGCGTGACCTGGACGCCCTTGGGCCTGCTGGTTGTCCCCGAGGTGTACAGGATGGCCGCGTCGTCTAGGGGCGCGATGGCGACGTCCGGCGGCGTGGCCGGCTGGCTGGCGATGAGCTTGTCGAACGCGAGGATGCCCGGCGGCGGGCTGGCCGTCCCGCAGAGGACGGCGTTGCGCACGTTCGGACAGGCCTTCCGCATCGTCTGGACGTTCGCCAGCAGGTCAGGCTGGGTGATGGTGAGCACGGCCTCCGAGTGGTGGACAGGGTAGGCCAGCTCGTCGGGCGGCGACAGCGGGTTGGTCGGCACCATCACCGCGCCCAGCTTGGCGATGGCGAACCACGAGAACAGGAACTCGGGGCTGTTGGACAGATGGACGTTGACCCGGTCGCCCTTCCTCACGCCCAACTGCCGCAGCCCATGGGTGAGCCGGTTCACTGTCTGGTCGAACCGGCCGTAGGTGAAGGTGTGTGCCCGCGCCTCGACGTCCTCGAAGACGATGAACGGCTTGTCGGGGATGGCCTGGGCCTTCTGCTCCAGGGCCTTACTTACATTGCGCTTGCCAACGATGGTGTAGGACATGTCAGGGATTTTACCAGGGCACAGCCCCTACGGAGCGAGAGGCAGGCATGCCCTCTCCCGCATTCGGCCATTCATTCCTCCGGCACAAGCAAAGGTCCGAAGGAACTCGATGCGAGCGTCTTTCTACGGACAGCCCTGGTTATTCACCGTGGCGTCCGGCATGGTGGTGTTGCAGAATATCGCCCCATCCAGTTGGGCTTCCTCAAGATCGGCGAAAGAGAGGTCCGCCCCCGTCAGATTGGCTCCGCGAAGGTCTGCCTGATAGAGGTTTGCCCCAGCAACTTCGGCGTCGGTGAGGTTGGCTCTGCGCAGGTCCGCGGAAGTGAAGTCTGCATTGAAGAGGTCCGCTCCTGTAAAGTCAGCGTCCTGGAAATTCGCACCCATCAACTTTATGCGGATGCCAGCGCCAAACGAGAAGGACCGGAAACCGAGTGCGGCGCCCCGAAGGTCGGCTCCCAGGCAGTCGGTGTTGGGTTCGAGGATGCAGTCTCCGATCTGACTGGGAAACGCCTGGACGTCGGGGGTGCCTGCCTTGGCGACAGGGGTGTGCCCTTCTTGAGTGGTTCCCTGCAAGTTTCGTTTGACCGGGGTGGGCTCCTCAGCGGCGGAGGTGGCCTCCTCGGCGGCTGGGATGGCAGCCTCGCCGCAGTCCAGAAGCACCGGAGTCATAACCAGGAGGAAGAGCACAGTCAGAAACCGTAGGCGTCGGTGCTGCCTCAATGATGTGGCCATCATTCCGTCTCCACCATGCCCAACGAAGTCGCCAGGCTTCGCTGATTGCGCCAATGATAACAAAGGCACCCCGTCCGAACAAGCGCACATCGTTTTTGGTCCTGTTGCTTGCATTGCGAATGTTTTGGTGGAACAGCGGTGGATGCACGGTGGAGGACTGATAGACGTATCAGTAATGGTGCAGGGGGTACATGGTTCTGGCGGCGCCTTACCCCTTGAACAGCTTCCGCTCGCGCTCCCGCTGGCGGAGCTCGGTTCGGCGAATCTTGCCGCTGATGGTCTTGGGCAGCTCGGCGATGAACTCGACTTCGCGGGGGTACTTATAGGGCGCCGTAACGCGCTTGACGTGCTCCTGTAGCTCGGCCACCAACGCTTCAGAAGGCGCGTGGCCGGGGGCCAGGACGACGAAGGCCTTGACGACCTCGCCGCGCAACGCGTCCGGGCTGCCGATGACCGCGGCCTCGGCGACCGCGGGGTGTTCGGCCAAAGCGGACTCGACCTCGAAGGGGCCGATGCGGTACGAGGCGCTGCCGATGACGTCGTCGGCGCGTCCAACGAAGTAGAAGTAGCCGTCCTCGTCGCGGGATGCGCGGTCGCCGGTGAAGTACCAGTCGCCCCGGAAGGCCTTGGCTGTGCCTTCGAAGTGCTTCCAGTACTCGATGAACAGTCCCACGGGCCGCTGCGGCTTGACGCGGATGGCGACCTCGCCCTCCTGCCCCGGCGGCGCCTCGCGGCCCTGCTCGTCCATGATAGCGACCTGGAATCCGGGCGCGGCCACGCCCATGGAGCCGGGCTTGTATGGCAGGCCGGGGAACGAGGCCACGCATAGGGTCGTCTCGGTCTGGCCGTAGCCCTCATGGATGTGGTGGCCGGTCTTCGCTCGCCACGCCTCCACCAGCTCCGGCGTCACCGCCTCGCCCGCGCCGACGCAGTGGCGCAGCGCCTTCGGCTTGAAGCGGCCCAGGTCCTCCAGCAGCATCATGCGGTAGGCTGTCGGCGGCGCGAAGAAGGTGGTGATGGGGTGCTCCTCGAACTTGCGCAGCGTGGCCTCCGGGTCGAACTTACCCCGCGCGTCCCAAATGAAGATGGCCGCGCCCATGTTCCACGGTGCGAAGAAGGACGTCCACGCGCACTGCGCCCAGCCGGTGTCGGAGAGCGTCCAGTGGAGGTCGGATGGCCGGTTGTCGAGCCAGAACTTGCCGGTGATGACGTGGCCGATAGGGTACGTCGCGTGGGTGTTCAGCACCATCTTGGGGTAGCCGGTGGTGCCGGAGGTGAAGTAGAGCATGAGCGGGTCGCTGGACGGATTGCGCGGGTTGGCGAGGTTGGGCGACGCGGAGCGCAGCAGGCCCTCGTAGTTGAGCAGCCCCCTGGCGCCGCCGATGACGATGACCTGCTCCAGCGATGGGCACTCCTCTCGGGCGGCTAGGAGCTTGTCGAGGTTGTCGCGGTCGGTGACGGCGACCTTGGCCCCCGCCTGGTTGATGCGGTAGGCGATGTCCTTGACGGTGAGGAGCGTCGTGCCGGGTACGGAGACGAAGCGGCCGCGGATGCAGCCAAGCACGACCTCCCACCACTCGACGATGCGCGGGAGCATGATGAAGACCCGGTCGCCGGGCCGGGCGCCGATGCCCGCAAAAGCGTTGGCGGCGCGGCGGGAACGCTCGCCGAACTTGTGGAACGTGACCTGGCGGGACTTCCCTTCCGGCGAGACCCAGACCATCGCAACCTTGTTGGCATCGCGGCCCCACAGGTCGAAGACCTCATAGGCCCAGTTGAACCGCTCCGGCACCTCCAAGCGGAAGGTGCGATAGGTCTCGCGGTAGTCGCCGATTTGATAGCTAGTAGACATGACTTCCTACCTAAGAAGGCTTCTACTGGTCAGAAGAAGCCCTCTCAAACTCTCTTAAGAAGACTGTATAGCTTCTGGACGGCCAACCACTCCAGCACTGCGCATCTCCCTGATTTGTGCCGCGGAGTAGCCGAGCGAGGACAGGAGCATGTCAGCATGTTGGCCTAGGGTGGGCGGCTTGCCTTCGCGCGCGACGCTGCCGGTGGAGAAGCGTGCGGGCTGGGCGAGGTAGCGGTGACCACCGGACTCCACGAAGGCGTCGCGTGCCTTGAACTGTGGGGAGTCGAGGACGTCGGCTAAACCAACGACCGCGGCGGCGGGGACATCGGCCTCCAGCAGGCGCTTCTCCCACTCGGCGGCGGAAGCAGCCAGGAACGCGAACTCAAGACGGGAGCGCACCTCGTCGCGGCGGGCCATGCGGTCAGCGAAAGGCAAGCTCTTGAGGTCGGGCAGCCCGCCAGCGTCGCAGAGCCGGTCCCAAAAGTGGTCTTCGTGGACGATGCCGAGGCTGAGCCAGCGGCCATCGCCGCAGCGGAACAGCCCATAGGTCGGGATGCCGCTGACGTTCGGGTGGCGCTCCGCATACGGGCCCTCGGTGGCTCTCGTCAATTCGGGGCCGAGCAGGGCCAGAGCCGACTCGGTCATCGAGAGGTCTATGAACGCGCCCTTGCCGGAGACCTCGCGTCCTTGGAGGGCTGCCAGCACCATGATGGCAGCGTAGAGGCCGGAGGCGAGGTCGGAGACCAGCACGGGCGGCGGCCACGGCCTGCCCTCGATGGCTTCCTGGACGCCCAGGTAGCCGCTGAGGGCGAGGTAGTTGAGGTCGTGGGCGGGCCGGTCGCGCCAGGGGCCGGTCTGGCCGAAGCCGGAGATGGAGCAGTACACCAGGCGAGGGTTCCGGGCAGAGAGCGCGGCGTAGCCGGCGCCGAGGCGGGCGGCGACGCCGGGCCGCGAGCCCTCCAGCACGATGTCGGCTTTCTCCGCTAGCCTCGCCAGCGCCTCGCGGCCCGGCTGTGTCTTCAGGTCGAGGGCGATGCTCTCCTTGCCGCAGTTGAGGGCGGTGAACATACCCGGGTCGGTCTGGCGCAGCGGGTCGCCGCCCGGAGGCTCGACTTTCACCACGCGCGCGCCCAGGTCGCCCAGCGTCATCGAGCAGAACGGCCCAGGGACGTTGACGCCGAGGTCAAGGACGCTGATGTGGGAAAGAGGTTTCATGCTCGGACGTGTAGGGGCGCAGCATGCTGCGCCCCTACACTCATCAACTCACGCGAGCTCTTTACGGACGAGCTTCGTGCCGGCAACCATGGCCTCCAGCTTCAGGTAGGAGAGCCAGCGGGGAAGCTGGAAGAAGCCGCAGTCGGGGTTGATGTACAGCTTTTCGGCGGGGACGTACTGGAGCAATTCGCGGATGCGCTCGGCCACGTCCTCGATCGACTCGACATGAAAGGACTTGATGTCCACGACACCCGCGCCCAACTCGCGGTCTATTGACAGGTCTTTCCATAGGCTGCTCTCGCACATCTCGCGGTTGGCGAACTCGAAGACGAGCTGCTCGCACTTCACGTCCAGCAGCGAGGGGAACATCCAGGCGTAGCGTCGCTTCCCGCGCGGACGGCTGCCCAGGTTGCCGAAGCAGACGTGCAGGGCGAGCTTGGCGCGGACACCCTTGAGGCAGGCGTTGAGCATCTCGATCCAGTCGTCCTGCTCGCCGGGGATGATGGCGAAGGACGGCTCGTCAACCTGGATGAAGTCGGCGCCCTCCTTCACCAGAGCCTTCAGTTCGGCGTTGATGATGGGCGCGAACTCCCACGCCAGCGCCAGCCGATCCTTGTACGCCTCGCGGGGCCGGATGTGCATGGAGATGGTCAGCGGGCCGGGGCATGTGGCCTTGAGCGTCCTGGCGGTGCGGGTCTTGGCGTACCTGAACTCCTCCACGATGCCAAGCCCCTCAGGCACCATGACCTTCTCGACGGTGTGGTAACGGGTCGGGCTGTCGTAGCCGTAGAGACCGACCTTGCGCAGCGGCGGGTCGGGCACGATGCCCGTCATGCGCTTGTAGAAGCTCTGGACGAAGTACCAGCGGCGCATCTCGCCGTCCGAGATGATGTCCACGCCGGCGCGCTCCTGGTCCATGATGGCCAAGTTGACGGCGTCGTCGAAGAGTTCCTTGATGTCGGTCTGTCCGTAGTTGCCCTTGTCCACCTCGGCCAGCGCCGTCCACATCCAACCTGGGGTCGCGTAGCTGCCGATGACCGTCGTGGGCAGCAGGGGGGCATTCTTTTCAATGGAACTTGTCATAGGTCACCTCAGTATGAGTTGGAGGTTGATGGTGTTGCTATCCCAGAATCCACTTCTTCAATCGCGTCAAGGCACCCCTAGTCGCACCTCGCTGCTGTGCGGAACCCTCGTTCTCCAATGCCGCGTCCTCGGCAATGGCACCCTCCGGCAACTTGCCCAGAACTGTCAGTACGGTTATCACTTTCGACTCTGTGGCAACCCAGAATCTGCTCTCACATGAGAAGCAACGATGCGCCACAATCAGACTATCATTCAGTCTGTATCTCTCTTTCTGAGGCAGGCTTATCGTGGGACCAGTACAGTTAGGGCAAACGATCTGACCGGATCTAGACCTTGGGGCGGCTGCCCCTTCTACTTCTCTCTTTTCTTCGTCTTCTTGGCCCTTGTGCCCCTGTTCTGTGGCTATCCATTCCTTCGTCTTCTCGGGGGCCTCCTCTAGCGAAGGACCTAGTTCCTTGATTTCACCGCGCTCAACCCATTTCCATCCGAAGCAAAGACGGCACTGAATACTTCGTCCCCCTAAGTCAACCGTCCACCGGCCAAGTACATTTCCTGTCCCTTTGCACATGGGACAGACCCTGCCTACTCTCAGCTTGGCCCTTGTGCTTGAGTTGAATGCAATCCACGGTGTGGGGGCCACACAGGGTCGGTCCACAGGTGGTACATTCCCCAGCGGGTTCTTTCTTGCATCGCGCGCAGGTCAACCCAGGGTTACTCGCCACTGCTTAATCCTTGTCCACTCTCGACCACCGCTCGATCTCCACCAGCGCCTGGGCGATGCGCTGCTTGGTCTCCTCGATGGTCTTGGGTGTCCACTTGTGGAAGCCATGCCCTGTCTTGGTGCCAAGGCGCCCCTTGCGCACGACCTCTCTGAGGAGCTTTGATACCTCGGTGGAGTGGGAGATGTGCGGAAGCATGGTCTCGGAGGCGTTGACCAGCGTGTCCAGGCCAGCCAGGTCCATCACCTCGAAGGGCCCGGCGACGGCCCATCGTCGGCCTGCGCTGCTCTTGAGGCCGGTGTCCACGTCCTCCGGCTTCGCGACGCCGTTCTCCACGAGCCAGAACGCCTCACGCTGGAGGGCGACCTGGAGCCGGTTGACGATAAAGCCGATGACCTCTTTCTGCACCACGATGGGCCGCTTACCCATGCCGGTGTAGAGGCGGCGCATCGTCGCGATGGTGGCATCGGAGGTCTTGGGACTGCGGACCAACTCGACGAGAGGGAGCAGGTGTGCCGGGTTGAAGTAGTGGGCCACCAGCACCTTGTCCGGGCGGTTGGTGTGCGAGGCTAGGCTGCTGGGCATGAAGCTGGAGGTGTTGCTGGCGAGGATGGCGCGCTTGGGGCAAGCCTTGTCCAGCCGCTCGAACATGCGCTGCTTGACGGGAAGGTCTTCGAAGATGGCCTCCACCACCACGTCGGCATCACCCACGGCCCGCTCCAGGTCGGCATCGTACGCCATGCGGGCCTGTGCCGCCTTCGTCTTGGCGCTCGTGGTGACGCGCAGCTTGACCAGGCGCTCGAAATCGGCCTGAACATTCGCTTTGGCCTTGCGGAGCAGGCTGTCGTCACGGTCGTTGAGAGTGACTTGGTAGCCACCACGGGCGAAATCCAAGGCGATGGCGTGGCCCATCAGCCCCGCGCCGACGACCGCGATGCGCTCCCCACTCTTTGCAGACATGCCTTCCTCCTCTGGGCCGTTGAGTGTACCCGCGTTGTAAGGTAGTGTCAAAAGCCGCGCGAACCATTAGAATGTGCGCGGCGCCGCCCTCGGTGAGGGGCGGACTCCAGGAGGAGAGCGATGGCGCCCAACAGCGTGAAGGTCGGCAACGCCGAAGTCCTCTTTTTCAACGATTGCGTCAATGACATCGACGTGACGAAATTCATCCCCGGCGTCCCAGCCAAGTTCTGGGCCGATTATCCGGACCAGGTGAGGCCGAACGGGATGCTGGTCAAGCCCATAAACGTGGCCGTGTTCGCGGTCATCACGCCCAAGCACACCGTGCTGGTGGACTCGGGCATCGGGCCGGTGCCGTTCGAGCAGTTCCCTCACCTCAAGGGAAACATGCTCGGGAAGATGAAGCGCGCGGGCATCCAGCCAGAGGACGTGGATACCGTTTTTGCCTCGCACGCGCATTTCGACCATATCGGCTGGCACACGGTGCTGCGCGACGGCACGCTGACGCGGACGTTCCCCAGGGCGAAGTACCTCATCCCGAAGCTGGACTGGGACGCCATCTATGACCCGCAGAAGTTCATCCACGCCCGCAAGCCCAAGGACACCTTCCAGCCCGCCGTGGACGTGCTCCTGTGGTCGAAGCCGCTGCTCGACAGGGTCGTCGCTTTCGGGAACTACGACCTAACAGAGGATGAGCAAGACATCACGCCCGAGCTGAAAGTGATGGCCACCCCTGGCCATACACCTGGCCACCAAAGCCTACTGTTGAACTCGAGAGGCGAGCGCATGTTCTTCATGGGCGACGCCATCCACCTGCCCATCCAGTTCGACCACCCGCTGGAGTTGGGTGCGGCGGACGTGCACCAGCGGGAGAGCGCGAAAACGCGGGCCAAGGCCGTGAAGTGGATAGAAAAGGAAAAGGTGATTGCAGCATCGCCACACTTCCCCGACCCGTTCGGCCACATCGTCCGCGTGCAAGGCCGCCGCTACTGGCAGGTGCTGAAGTAGCCCGCTACACGAACCTGGCGGCTGCCGTCGTGTCGGCGGCGATGGTGATGGCGCTGGCGATTCCGAGCACCATGGCGATGGCTGGGGCGATGCTGCGCATGGCGGGGCCTTGGACGGCCGGGCCCGCAGCGCGCAGACGCGGCTCTAGAATCAGGGCGCGGAATATCGCTCCACCCGCCCAGACAACGCCAAACAGGATGTGTAGAATACGCAGGACCACCATTTCACCGTTAATCTACTACCTTCCTGGCTAGAGATTGAATTGATTCCCGGTTACTTGGCCACGAATCCGCCATCCACAATCATCCCGTGGCCATTGACGTAGGAGGCCTTATCGGAGCAGAGCCAGACCGCCGCCGCCGCGATCTCGTCAGGTTGGCCGAACCGGCCCACCGGCTGAATCTTGATCCGGTCTTCTTTCTCCCGGGGAGACTGCGCCCAGAACCGCTCGTTGGCGGGCGTGACCGTGACCCCCGGGCAGACGGCGTTGACGCGGATACCAAGTTTCCCATACTCCAGCGCGGCCACCTTGGTCAGACCCAGGACAGCGTGCTTGCTGGCGACATAGGCCGCCAGCCGTGGGAAGGCGCCCACGCCGCGGATGGACGAGGTGTTGACGATGGCGCCCCCACCCTGCTCGAGCATCTGGGGAATCTCGTACTTCATTCCGAGCCACACACCCTTGACATTGATGGCGATGGTGCGGTCGAAGTCTTCCTCAGTATGCTCCACTGTGGTTACGCCCTTGCCGCCGATGCCCGCGTTGTTGAAGGCGAAGTCGAGACGCCCGAACCGCTTGACCGTCGCGCGCACCATCGCCTCCACGTCGGCGGCTTTGGAGACGTCGGCGTGGACAACGAACGCTTTTCCGCCCGACTGCTCGACCATCCGAACCGTCTCCTCGCTGCCAGAGTCGTTGATGTCTGCCACGGCGACGCGGGCGCCATCGCGGGCGAAGAGCAGCGATGCGGAGCGTCCGATACCGGAGCCGCCGCCTGTTACGAGGGCGACCTTGCCTGAAAACTGGCCCTTCCCCATGGAAGTGCTTTTCGAGCGTGTACCGATCTTCATATGGCTTTACTTTCTTGAGAGCGCCTAGAGATTATTCTGCCGTCGTGCCGACGTCCACGAGCATCGCGTGGCCGTGGACGAAGGAGGCCTGGTCGGAGCAGAGCCACGCCACGGCCTCCGCGATCTCCTCCGGCGTGCCGTAGCGGCGTAAAGGGATGAGCTTCAGCCAGTCCTGCTCGGCCTGGGGGAAGTGTTTCCAGTAGTTGACGTTGCCCGGCGTCCTGATGATGCCGGGGCAGATGGTGTTGATGCGGACACCTTGAGAAGCATACTCCAGTGCCGCGACGCGTGTGAGGCCGATGACGGCATCCTTGCTGACGGAGTACGCCGACTGGATCCCGTAGGAGACGAGGCCGCGGATGGACGACGTGTTGACGATGGCGCCGCCACCCTGCGCGAGCATCTGGGGAATCGCGTACTTCATCCCGAGCCAGACGCCCTTGACGTTCACGGCGAAGGTGCGGTCCAAGTCGTCCTCAAGAAGAGCGTCGGTGGTGACGCCCGCCGACACGATACCCGCGTTGTTAAAGGCAACATCGAGGCGCCCGAATCTCTGGACGGCTGCACGCACCATACCATCCGCATCGGCGGCCTTGGCAACGTCGGCCTGAACGAAAAGGGCCTGACCTCCGTCACGCTCGATCATGCCTACCGCTTCGTGTCCACCGTTGGCGTTGATGTCCGCCACGACCACACTCGCGCCATCGCAGGCGAACCGGAGCGCGGTGGCGCGGCCGATGCCGGAGGCGCCACCAGTGACCAGGGCAACCTTGGCGGCAGATTGACTCGGCATGGCCCTCTACGCGAATGTCAGCGCACGCGCGGGGTTGTGGACCAGTATCTTGTCTATCTGGGCCTGGGTGAAGCCGCGCCTGCGCATCCTCGGCACGATGCTGCCGAGGATGTGGCCGTACCCCTTGCCGCCATAACGGGTGTACTGCCGTTTCTGGCACACGTCCTGAGCGCAGAGGAGCTGGTCGCCGTGGCCTCCCTCGATAAGGAACTCGAACGTCTCGAGCCGCTGGACATCGTTCATCAACTGCATCTCATAGCCCATGTACTCGATGCCCGAGCCCTCGATGCCGAAGATGTCGTACTCCAAAAAGCATCCCGACTTCGCGAGCCGCTTGAGGGCTTTGCGGTCCTGGATAGCGAAGTCCAGGTGGCCCATGATGATGCGCTTCGGGTCGGCGCCGGACTCGGCGAGGACATCGAGTATCTCCGAGGGAGAGTCGTTGTGGCCGCCGGAGTGGATGAGGATGGGCGCGCCGGTCTCGACCTGGGCGCGGGCGGATGCACGGAGCACCTTGCGCTGGTCGGGTGTCATAGGCCAGACCACGCCGATCTCACCGATGACTCCAGAGCGGACACCGGTGTCGCCAACGCCTTCTGTGAGGTCGCGGATGATCTGGGATGCGATGGCATCCTCTGACCGCTTGCTCATGTCGGCTGGATAGGAGACCGGGACGTAGTGGCTGGCTCCCATGATGACGTTCAGCCCGGCGGCACGGGAGATTCGGGCGAGTGCCAGCGGGTCGCGTGCTAGGCCGATGTTGGTGGTGTCCACCAGGGAGTTGCCACCGTTCAGCTTGAACTCCATGACCTCTTCGATGGCACGCTCAACGCTGAAGAGTTGATTGTTGTCCAGGTTATAGTACCAAGCCTTCTCCATCCGGCCCAGCATGTCCATGGTCAAGGGCGCGTGGACGTCGGCCCTGCGGCTGGCCTCTTCCGGCATCTGGAAGTAGCAGGTTAAGTCAATCAATAAGTGCTCGTGAGTATGGGTGATGCCCAACTGGCCCGGTTCGATAGGGCCGAGAACAGTCTGGACTTTGCCAGAAAGTTTCGATTTGGATGGTTTAGGCATGTGCTCCTCCGAAGGGTGGAATCGGCTTGCGGGCGGGAGTGTAGCAGCCGCTGTGGACGCGGTCAACGAGACTCGACGGGCTTGACGGAATCTGTTACCTTTTCTGGCAGGCAGGAACCCACGGAGGTGGACGGCATAAAGACGAAAGAAAAAGAGAAGCGCATCGCCGGCATCGGCAGCGCAGCGGTCAAGGCCAAGACCGGCAAGACGTGGGACGAGTGGTTCGCCGTGCTCGACGCGGCCGGCGCGATGAAGGTGGCCCATCCTGATATCGCCACGTACCTGCACGAGAAGCAGAGTGTCCCCGACTGGTGGTGCCAGATGGTGACCGTCGGCTACGAGCAGGCGAAGGGCCTCCGGGGCAAGCACCAGGTGGTTGGCGACTACCAGAACAGCGTGAGCAAGACCCTGGAGGTGGCGCTGCCCGCAGCCTACAAGGCCTGGGCCGATGGCAAGGCCCGCGCGCGCTGGCTGCCCGGCGAGGCCATCACTATCCGCAAGGCCAACCTCAAGAAGAACCTCCGCGTCACCTGGTCAGACGGCAAAACGAACTTGGACGTGGCCTTCTATGAGAAAGGCCCGGCCAAGTGTCGGCTGGTCGTCCAGCACGACAAACTCCCCGACGTGGCTCAGGCTGAGCGGATGAAGGCCTACTGGAAAGAGGTACTGGAGCGCTTCAAAGACATCCTGTAACGCTGTTCCCCGGAGTCGAAGGGATGGTCACATTACTTCTGCACAACGTGATACTGATAGATGGCACAGGCGCCAACCCAAAACCGAACATGGCCGTGCTCGTCGAGGAAGGCGCCATCCGACGCGTGGGCACAGTGCGGAGCGCAGCGCGACCCAGAGGCGCGCAGGTTGTTGACCTGGACGGCATGACGCTGATGCCGGGCCTGACAGACGCCCATGTCCACTTCGGCCTCCTGGGCGTGAACCGGAACCGTAAGCCCGATGACAACCTCGTCTCGTACGTCCTCGGTGTCAAAGAAAATATCGAGACCGCGCTCCAGGAAGGCTTCACGACGGTGCGCGACGCAGGTGGGCTAGACCCAGCCTTCGCCTTAGCCGTCGAGAAGGGTATGATCAACGGGCCGCGCATCCTGCCGTCAGGCTCGTTCCTGTCCCAGACCGGCGGCCACGCAGACCACCGCAGCCGGTATGACGACCACGAGATGCCGTCCGTTCCCGGCATCCTGGCCGCACCGGAGATCTGCGATGGTGTGGATGCTGTACGGGCGGCCGCACGGCGGCAACTCCGCCGTGGCGCCACGCAGATCAAGCTCATGGGCTCCGGCGGCGTCTCTTCACCTAACGACCCGCTGGAGGGTACCCAGTTTACCGTGGAGGAGATGGCAGCGGCGGTGTACGAGGCCCGCTCGGCCGGGACCTATGCCCTAGCTCACTGCCACACCTCGCCCGCCATCAACAATGCCCTGTCGGCGGGCGTGCGCTCCATCGAGCACGGAAGCATCCTCGACGAAGCGACAGCGAAGCGGATGGTGCACGAGGAGGCGTTCATGGTCGCCACGCTCCACATCGTCGAAATGCTGGCCGCCAATGCCGAGGCGCACGGCCTGTCACACTACAGCATGATAAAGCTGGAAAAGGTACGCTCCCAGATGCCGGTCAGCGCGAAACTGGCGGCCCGCAGCGGCGTCTCCGTAGGCTCGGGAAGCGACTTCCTCGGCGCCAAACAGAATCGGCGTGGGCTGGAGTTGGTCTCCAAGGCGAAGGTCTTGGGCGCTATGGCTGCCATCGTCAGCGCGACCAGCACGAACGCGCGCCTGTTCAACATGGCGGACCGCATCGGCGCGGTCAGAGAAGGCATGCAGGCAGACCTGATCGCCGTGGCGGGCGACCCGCTGAACAAGATCGCCCTGCTGGCCGACGGCGCCAACGTGCGCTTGGTCGTCAAGGCGGGCGTGGTAGTCAAGAACAACATCTAGACACACCCAAGTGAGGCGACGATGAGACTCTACTGGAAAGAGTGGAAACGCGGCCAGAAGCTGGTGTTAACCGATGGCCAGCGTGTGGAAGAGGTCGGCGGGGTCCGGCAGACGCCGCGGGGCTTCGACGCCTTCGCCAAGACTATGGGTTACGACCCGGGCCGCGCCCAAAAAGACATCCCGACGCTGGAGGAAGCGAAGGCCTTCGTGGAGTCCTTCCATCCATGGGATCTTTTCGTCTCTGGGCCCATCATCCTCGAACCGGACGTGGTGCCGATGGAGAAAGAGGGCGGCTAGAGCGGCGCTCTCATCGTAGAGTCGGTTTCAGTTGCCCGCCCAGGCCGTCGTGCCGCCAAAGCGGCGAGGCCGCGTCTCCGTGGACGACCTCAAGGCCGACGCGGCGCCGCATCGCGAAGCCAGGCAACTCCTCCCAGAGGTTGACCAGAAAGGTCTTGCCGTTGCATTGGGGCAGATGGTATTGGCTAGCGGTAGGATGAAGTCGCAGCCCTGGCAGTAGCGCCCGTCCCTGTCGGACTCGCCAGCCAGCACGAGGAGGTGCATCTCACGGCTATTGAGCGCCCAAAGGGTCGGGTCGAGGCCGACGACGGCGCCTTGCTGCTTGCTCGCGCGGGTGACGACCTCGTCCACCAGCGCCTTCTCCTGCTGCCGCTCCGCGGTTTCGATGATCTCGATGGCCTTCTTGAGGGCTTCGCTATCGGTTGCACGGGAGTGGGCGGGCATCTCGCCAGTGACAAAGTCGCCCATCTGTTTGGGCAATGCCCGCTTGAAGTGGCCGCGGGCGTCGTCCGTACCGCCAAGGACGATCCGGCGGAACCCGGAACGGCGCTGGAGGTGCTCCAACTCCTGGGCCGCCGCACTCATCTGTACGCGCTCGTGTTCATCCACATGGCCTTGGATGCCGCCCGCGCCACGTCCCCCGGACTCGCGGCCCGCCGTCTTCTGCTGCCGGGGCACGTCAGATCGCACCGCCTTGGTCTCGACGATAGACCCCGCTGAAGCGACGAGGAATCGGGCTCCGCTCCGCTCGATCAGGGCCACGCAGACGGGTTCCATCTCATCCAAGGTGTCCACCAAAGGCATCACATAGGCACAGTGGCCGAAGCGGGCATACGCCGGCACCGGCCGTGGCAACCAGATCGCACGCCAGTCACCCTTGGCACGGGAACTCAGGACCACTAGGCCCTGACTCCCTGGCCGGAGCGTCCGCATGCACGCGTCCATCGCGGCCTTTCCTCTTGAAAGGATTTCACCCATGCACTCCCCTGAAGGTCGGCTTCCAACCCTCCCAGGAGAGACGCAAGTTGGAGACGGGTGGCGTCCGACGTGGTTTCCGATGGACTGGTCGGAAGATAGACACTTAGGTAGAGGTGGTCGGACTGTCCCAAGGAGAGCATCTCCTTCAGTCCATCTGCCGTGCTGCTCTTAGGCTGGGTCGTCATGCACAAGCTCTCCTTAATCTCTTGAAGAACAAGTATGCACAAATCCGAGATGAGGTGTCGGAAGTCTCCGGGGCCGCCCTTAGATCCTCCAGCGGCGCCAATCGGCCTCGAACTGGAGCTTCTTGCGGTGCCAGCGCAACGAAGGCGGCGCGAGCGTAACGTCTGGCTGCCCGGCCTGAAGAAACCTGCCAGTAATCATGGACGCTTTGCCATGCCCCTGGTCAACGAAGCAGTAGCCCTCGCCCGCAAACGCGGCACCATCGCCCACGCCGATGGCGGCGGCGATGTTGCGGGCGGCGACTTCTCCACCCGTGGAGGCAAACACGCCCGCCTTGGGAAGGGGCCGTCCATTGGCCATCTGAACGATGGTGGCATCACCGACGGCGTACACATTCGGGTGCTGCGTCGCTAGCGTTACGCCGTTGACGGGTACCCAGCCGGACTGGTTCGTCAGGTTGGCCTCGCGGACCTGCGCCGCGCTGCGATGAACCGGGACTGTGACCAGCAGGTCGAACCCCTCTACCCTGCCTGACTGAAACTTGGCCTTTCTAGAGGAAACATCCGCCTGGCTGATGGTTTCGGCTGGATGGAGGCCAATGCCACGCTGTGCCAGGGTCGTCCTGATGGAGTTGGTCGCCTCGGGGCCAGCCACGCCCAGCGGCGCCGGTTCCGGGGTGAAAACATCTATCGCGATATCCCGCCGTGTTCCGCGAGAGGAGAATGCCTCATCCATGAGGAAGGCAGCCTCGAAGGGAGCGGGCGGGCACTTGTACGGCAGGCCCGCGACAGCGATGACGATACGCCCGCTGCGGAAGCGTCGCAGGGCATCACGCAGACGCCGCGCCGTCTCGATGTTATAGAAGGAGTGCGCCTCGGCGGAGCCGGGCACTGCTGCCCAGTCGTACTCGGCGCCGGTCGCAACCACCAAGTAGTCGAAGGTCTGGATACCTGCGCTTGTGTGGATGCGTCCCTCGGCCAAGCGGATGCCTTCGACTTCGGCCTGGACATACTGCACGCCGCGCTGAGCGAGCGCTCCGAGCGAACGCGAGACCTTATCCGCCTCGCGGTCGCCCACGATGAGCCAGGGCAGCGAGCCGCAGAGGTACGTTCTGCGCCGCCGGTCTATCAACATCACTGAGTGGCTTGTGTCGAGAAGTTTTCGCAGTACACGGGCCGCGGCTACGCCGCCGAACCCGCCCCCTAGCACTGCGATGCGCTGGCCTGTCATCCTGCCCTCCTACCGCTGAACGACACGGGCGGGCCATTTTCAATGGCCCGCCCGTGTCGTTCAGGTCTCGATTCTGGAGTTAGATTACTTGGCGGCCTTGTTGAGCTCCGCGCCAGCTGTAAAACCAACGCGCTTGTGCGCGGGCACGGTGATAAGAGAACCGGCCTTGCCGCCGCGGATGGGCCGGACGCGCCGGGACTTTACCTTGCGCACCTCAAAGGTGCCGAACCCCGTGAGGACCACCCTGTTGCCACCGCGCAGGGAGGCCTGGATGCTGTCCAGGACCGCGTTGAGCGCAGCCTCCCCTTCGGACTTCGACCCCCCCAACTTCGCCGCCACACGAGAAGTAAGGTCACTTTTCCTAAGAGTCGCCATGTACAGTTGCCCCTCCTAAAACAAGAACTTAGGTCCTCGACCTCTAGTTGTACACCAGCCTAAACCGACCCGATAGTATTGCCTGTCCCCCCGATTGTCAAGGCCCCGAAGGCCAGGACACTCTCCTCGACCCACCATTGCCAAACGGTTACCCGAGCCGAGCCATCCGAGAAAAGGAACCGTTTCACCCCTGCGATTCGTTATCATTATGGTGGCGTCGCCCATGGAAGAAGAGAAAAAACAAGACAGTCCTGAAGCAGGCAGGCCCTGGGGGTACCCCGCGGGGTCCCGGGAAGGTCCTTCGCCAGACCAGCAACCTCGGCAGTATGGGGCCGTGCCGCCTCCGGGCGGACTTCGTCCTGCTCCTCGGCCTCCACGCCACGCCCCTCGCTGGATCTTCGTGGCCGCCATCCTGACCATTGGGGTGCTGGCGGGTTTCGCCATCGGCCTCATCGTCTTCGCACCGTCCAGTCGCCTCTTGGAGCGCGACCAAGCCGTGTTCGATGAGAAGCTCGTCACCTCCCTCTACGACAAGGCCAGCGCCTCCATCGTCGAAATCGACATAGACAACAGCTCTTTCGAAGCCGGATTCTCGACCACCGACTCTGGTTCCGGGTTTTTCGTGGACACCGAGGGACACATCGTCACCAACAGTCACGTGGTGGACAACGACGGGGAGATAAGGGTGAAGTTGGCCGATGGGCGGACACTGGCGGCCACCCGGCTTGGCAAGAGCCCAGCCGACGACTTGGCCCTCCTCCAGGTGGACTCGAACGAGGTCAAAGACATCAAGCCCCTCCGTCTGGCGGACTCGGACAGCCTCAAGACGGGCCAACTCGCCGTCGCCATCGGCAGCCCGTTCCGGCTCCAGAACTTCCTAAGCGTTGGCGTGGTCTCCGGAGTGGGCGAAGGCCCTGCCCTAACGAACCGCCCGGTGCCCAAAATGATTTGGACCAATGCCAAGCTGCTGCCGGGGAACTCCGGCGGCCCCCTGCTGAACGGGGACGGCGAGGTCATCGGCGTCACCACAGCCATCCAAATCACCATAACTGGAGAACTGGGCGTCGGCTTCGCGGTGCCTTCTAATACGGTGGCTGGCTTGCTCCCTGACTTGAAGATAGCCCAGGTCATCAAACGCCCTTGGCTCGGCATCAGCGGCACGACGCTGGACAAAGACCTCGGGCGCCTCCTGGGGCTCGACATAGAGCGGGGAGTCTATATTCGGCAGGTCTGGCCCAACTCCCCGGCGGAGAAGGTGCAACTGCGAGACGACCCGTTCCGCGTGCCCAGTGGCCGCGGCGACGTCATCGTGGCCGTGGACGGCAGACCCATCGCCACGTTGTCGGAGATCGTGGAGTACTTCAACACGCTACGGCCTGGCGACCAGGTTATACTCACCATCCTGCGTGGAGGCAGGACGACTCACGAAGTGCAGGTGACCCTGGAGGCCTGGGCAGGAAGCTAAGCCCGTTCGCCCGCCAGAGGCGTCCTGTAGAAAACACAGGGGCCCCGATATTCGAATATCGGGGCCCCTGCCGTTCTGTCCGGATCTTTGGATGCTTCTAGAGCTGATTCTCGACCTCAGTAAGCACTTTGTCCGCCTGCTTGACCAGCCAGTCCGCCTCGCTCTTCGTGGTCGTCAGTGGCGGCGAGAAGAATAGGATCGAGTTGAAACCTCGGCCAAGCATACCGCTGCGCATCATGGCATCGCCTAGTTTCGCGTCCACCTTGGCGCTGGCGGGGAAGGACTCCTTCGTCTTGCGGTCCTTGACCAGTTCGACCGCCGCGATCAGGCCCATGCCGCCGCGGATATCGCCCACCGTGGGGTGCTCGTAAAGGGTCTGGAGTTGCTCGAACAGGTACTCACCCATCTTGGCCGAGTTCTGAACGACCTTCTCCTTCTCCATGATCTCCAGGTTAGCGAGACCGGCGGCACAGGACACCGGGTTGCCGCCGAAGGTGATGAGGTGGCGGAATGTTTGGTCGCCCTCGCCCAGCATAGCATCGGAAATCTTCTTGCTGGCGATGGCGGCGCCGATGGGCAGGTAGCCGCTCGTGAGGGCCTTGGCCACCGTGAAGATGTCCGGCTTGACCTTCCACTGCTCTGTGGCGAACATCTTGCCGGTACGCCCGAAGCCGGTGATGACCTCGTCGGCAATCATCACGACCCCGTACTTGTCGCAGATCTCCCGGATGGATGGCCAGTAGTCGGGGTGCGGGATATGGATGCCGGCGGCGATGGAGATGGGCTCACCGATGAAGGCCGCGACGGTTGACGGGTTTTCATGGACGATGGTGCGCTCTAGTTCCTTGGCGCACTGGAGGTTGCACTGTCCCTTCTCGGCGCAGTATGCGCAACGGTAGGAGCCCGTGTTGGCGATGTGGACGTTGCCCGGCATCGTGGGGCCATAGTCCACCAGCCGGTTGACCAGGTGGCCGCCCAGAGCCATCGCTGCGTGGGTGGCGCCGTGGTAGGACTGGCGACGGCTGATGACCTTGTAACGGTTCGGCTGGCCGACGTTGGATTGGTACTTCTTGGCCATCTTGATGGCCGTCTCGACGGCTTCCGAGCCGCCGCTGACGAAATAGACGCGCGAGTCTTTGTCAGGCGAGATGCTGGCGACCTTCGCCGCGAGCTTGATCGTGGCGGGAGCCACAGTACCCCCGGGCGTATAGCTCACGTCCTGCATCTGCTTATAGACGGCGTCGGCGATCTCCTTGCGGCCGTGCCCGATGTTCTTCAGCCACATGCCGGAGATGACATCGAAATACTTTTTGCCGTCGGCGGCGTGAACCCAGACGCCTTCGGCCTTCTCCACCAGCTTGACGCCGGTGTCGTCGGAGAGGTCGCCGGTCGCGCGGGCGTGCGGCCAGAAATGGGCCTCGCCCTGCGTTTTTAACTCTTCGATCTTCTCGCCGTCCATCCGCTTGGTGGCCTTGCTCTTGGAAACCATAGGTCCTCCTCTCCGACTCGCTTATGAACCTGCGGGCCGCATCGTATCACGTCCAAAACCGGTCTGCCACACGGCGCTCTCTATGCTCGCGACTACGCTTGACCCGCGAACTTGGCGGCCACGTGGCGGCGCTGCACTTTTCCGGTGGCGGTACGCGGCAACTCCTCGGCAACAAAGATCCGGTCCGGCACCTTGAAAGCCGCCAGTCGCTCCTGGCAGAAAACTCTCAACGCCGCTTCGCCGCAGTCTGTCCTCAGCACAACAGCCGCCTGCACCGCCTCGCCGTACTTGGCGTCCGGCAAGGCGAAGCAGACGACCTCCGACACGGCAGGGTGAGCAAGGAGCGCCTCTTCCACCTCGATGGGCGAAATCTTCTCGCCGCCGCGGTTGATGAGTTCCTTGAGGCGGCCCGTCAACGTCAAGTACCCGTCAGGAGACAGGAAACCTTGGTCTCCGGTCCGGAACCAGCCGTCGGTGAACGACTTGGTGTTTGCCCCCGGATTGTTGCGGTAGCCACGCGTAACGTTCGGCCCTTGGATGACAACCTCGCCCCGCTCACCGCTGGGCAGCTTGAAACCGTTCTCGTCCATGATGGCGATGCGGACGCCGGTGCCTTGCCCCACCGTGCCGGCAAGCCTCCGCCCAGGAGGTAGTGGATTGGACGACATCTGGTGCGAGGCCTCGGTCATGCCATACGCTTCCAACACAGGCGCGCCGAACCGCTCCTCGACGCGGCCAAGAAGCGATGCCGAGAGCGGCGACGAACACGAACGGATGAAGCGGAAGCTCTTGTGTGGAGCGCTGTCCTGGTCTGCGCGGTCCAGAAGTATCTTGTGGATAGTAGGCACCGCCGAGTACCAGGTCGCTCCGCTGCTGTGCTGGACTTCCCAGAATGCCCCGGCGCTGAACTTGGGCGGCACAACGATGGAGCCGCCGGAACTGAAGGTGGCAAAAGCGACGCCTAACAGCCCATGGACATGGAACAGCGGCATGACCACCATCGCCACGTCCTGCGGTGTGAGTTTGTATGTCTCGCGGATGTTCTTGAGCGAGGCCAGAAGGTTGCCATGGGTCAGGGGCACGCCCTTAGGCCGGCTGGTCGTGCCAGAGGTGTGGAGGAAAAGGGCGACGTCATCCTTGCCGGACGGCTCGCGGTCACGCCGCGCGGTCAGTTCGGCGTCGCCGCGTGACAGGTGGACGCGCCCTGCGGGATCAGATGTCGCCTCGATGACGGGGATGGACAACGTCACTGCAGCCTTGCGGGCCTCGTGCGGGCCAGGTGGCAGCAGCGCCAGCCGCGTGCCTGCGTCCTCCATATAGAAGCGGAACTCCGCAGCGGTGTACGCCGGATTGAGTGGGGCAGCGACCGCCCCGGCCCGCGTGGCCGCCAGGAACGTCACGAGGTACTCCAGCGAATTCCCAAGGATGATGGAGACCGGTCCGCCACGACGCAGCCCCGCGCCCGCCAGCAAGGCGGCCACGCGCTCGACCTCGTCGCGCAGGGCCGCGTAGGTGAGGGTTGGGCCACCGGGAACGACAACCGCGGTGGCCTTGGGCCAGCCGCTTTCAAGGATGGTCGTAAGCATCTCGAAAGCCATTATCCCATCGGCCCTGGGGGGTGTCCACCTCGCGGACGCATCGGTGCCGTATGTTAGACTAGCGACTCGGTGGCTATGAGCGCGAAGCGCAACACGAACGTCCTGGTGGTGCAGTCCGGCGGCCCCACGCCGGTCATCAACCGCAGTCTCGTCGGCATCATCAGCGAGGCATCGGCGCGGCGCGGTTTCGGGAAGCTCCACGGCGCCGTCCATGGCCTAGATGGGCTACTGGACGGGCAGGCGATCGACCTGCGGAAGCAGGGCGCCGCCGCCTTAGCCCGCGTGGCCCGCACACCCGGCGCGGCACTCGGCTCGACCCGTCGCAAGCTCAAGCCCGCAGATGTTCCGGTCATCCTCGAAAGGCTGACTGAGCTTGGCACCGGCTATCTTTTTGTGATTGGCGGCAACGACTCCGTCGAGACCGGTCTGGCGATCGCCCGCGAGGCCGGATCGGTGGGCTTCGGTCTCTCCGTCATCCACATCCCCAAGACGATAGACAACGACCTCGCAGGCACCGACCACTGCCCAGGCTACGGCAGCGCCGCGCGTTTCGTCGCACTGGCCACGATGGGCGCGGGCCGCGACGCCGAGGCGATGGGGCAGGCCTCGCCAATCGCGGTCATCGAGGTCATGGGCCGCGACGCCGGATGGCTGGCGGCAGCCTCGGCGCTCGGCAAGCGCGCCGAGCGGGACGCGCCGCATGTCCTCGGCCTTCCTGAGGTGCCGGTTGACGAGGACAGGTTCGTGAGGCTGATGGAAGATGCCTATCGTAGGTACGGCTTCGCCGTCGCCGTGGTGGCTGAGAACGCGCGCGGTCTCAAAGGCGTGCTGGGCGGCCAAGCACGTCCCTACCGGGTGGACGAGTTCGACCACCCGTACTTCGAGGGCGCAGGCGGCTATCTGGCGCGGCTACTGGAGCACCTCCTGAAGGTTCGCGTTCGCTGCGAGCGCCCCGGCACCATCCAGCGCTCCCTGGCTGCATGCGTCTCGCCGACCGACGCGGAGGAGGCGGAGGTGGCGGGCCGCGCCGCCGTGCGCTACGCCCTCGAAGGGCACGCAGGCGTCATGGTCTCACTGGTGCGGGAATCGGAGCGGCCCTACCACTGCGTCGTCGGGATCGCACCGTTGGAACAGGTCGCCGGGCAGGTCAAGCGGATGCCCGGCGACTACCTCGACCACGGGCGGTACTTCGTGCGACCCGCGTTCGCGCGCTACGCCCGCCCCCTCGTCGGCCCCCTACCCCTTTTCGGTCGCCTTGACACTCCTCGCACCCCATAGTATCTTTATGGTTACAACTGAATAGCTGCGCTCTTATCAAGAGTGGCGGAGGGACCGGCCCTCTGAAGCCCGACAACCGGTTCAGCGGTGCGAGCCGCTGGAAACGGTGCCAACTCCGGCGAGCAGCGATGCTCGGGAGATGAGAGTCGAACCAGTTTCGAAAGACTTCTCCCGTTCCGGGGAAGTCTTTTTTGTTGGCCAGAATCGCCCTCCCAAATAAGCAACGCGAGGATTCACGACAGAGTGGCAACCACCGTACAAGTCCCAGCCATGCGGTGCATCGACTGGGCCGGGGACAGAGTCCGGCTCCTCGACCAGACGTGCCTGCCCTCCGACGAGGTATGGTTGGAGCTCTCCGACCACGGCTCCGTCATCGCGGCGATCAAGGAGATGCGCATCCGCGGAGCGCCGGCCATCGGCGTCGCGGGCGCATACGCAGTCGTCCTCGCCGCCCAGCAGCTGCGTGGCGCGGGCAGCAAAGCGGCCTTCGTCGCCCAGCTGGACACCGCTGCCCAGGAGATTGCCAACGCTCGGCCCACCGGAGCCAACCTGGCGTGGGCCGTCCGCCGCATGATTGACGTCGCCCATAAAGCCGCGTCGCCTGAGGCCGCACTGACCGCCCTCACAGCCGAGGCCAGAGCCATACAGCGCCAGGACGAAGAGGCGAACCGTCGCATGGGCCGCCTCGGCGCAGACCTCCTGCCCGCCGGCGCGGTGCTCACCCACTGCAACACAGGCTTCCTCGCCACGGGCGGCTACGGCACCGCCTTGGGAGTCATCCTCACCGCATGGTGCGACGGCAAACTCAAGCACGTGTATGCCACGGAGACCAGGCCGCTGCTCCAGGGTGCGCGGCTCACCGCATGGGAGCTGGCGCGCGCTGGCGCCGAAGCAACGCTGCTGCCGGACTCGGCGGCAGGTGAGTTGATGCGGCGAGGCAAGGTCCAGTCAGCCATCGTCGGCGCGGACCGCATCGCCGCCAACGGCGACACCGCCAACAAGATCGGCACCTACGTTCTGGCCGTCTTGGCCAAGGAGCATCGCATCCCCTTCTACATCGCCGCGCCCACCAGCACCGTAGACATGACTATCTCGTCGGGACGCGAGATCAACGTCGAGGAGCGCGCACCCGAGGAGGTCACGCATCTCGCCGGGCAGCGCGTCGCCGCGCAGGGAGTCTCCGTCTTCAACACAGCTTTCGACGTCACCCCCGCCAAGTACATCGCCGCCATCGTCACCGAGCGCGGGGTCGCCGCCCCACCCTACGAAGCGTCGTTGAAAACGCTGATGGAGTCCAGGGATGGCTGAAGCCAAGCTAGGCATCATCGGCGGCTCCGGCCACTACGACCTCGAAGGCCTGACCGGGAAGCGGGAGGTCGAAGTCAACACCCCCTTCGGCCCGCCCAGCGACTCCATCGTCCTTGGCACCCTGAGCGGCGTGCGCCTCGCCTTCCTGCCCCGCCACGGGCGCGGCCACCGCATAGACTCCAGCGAGATCCCCGCAAGAGCCAACATCTACGCCCTCAAGAGCCTTGGCGTCGAGCGCATCATCTCCGTGAACGCCGTCGGCAGCCTCCAGGAGGACATGCGGCCGCTCGATATGGTCGTGCCTGACCAGATCATAGACCGCACCAGCCACCGCGCCAGCACATTCTTCGGTAAGGGCATCGTCGGCCACATCGCCTTCGCCGACCCTTACTGCCCGGAACTGCGCTCGGCCCTCATCGAGACCGCCACACGCCACCAGCCGCGCACCCACGTCACCGGGACCATGGTCGTCATGGAAGGCCCCGCCTTCTCGACCCGTGCCGAGTCAAACCTCTACCGCAGTTGGGGCGCTCACATCATCGGCATGACCGCGCTGCCGGAGGCCAAGCTGGCCCGCGAGGCCGAGATCTGCTACGCGACCCTCGCCCAGGTCACCGATTACGACTGCTGGCACCATAGCGAAGAGAGCGTCTCAGTAGAACTGGTTGTCGCAAACCTGCGGCGCAACGTGGAGACCTCACGGCGCATCCTCAAGGACCTGGTGTCTGCCATCCCCACCGGCAGGGGCTGTGGCTGCGGCTCCGCGCTCCAGAACGCTATCATCACCGCGCCGGATACGATCCCCGTTCACGTCAAGGAACGGCTCTCGCTTATCATCGGCAAGTACGTGCCGGTCACATCGGAGGTGAGGTAGATGGCCTGGAAAGAAGCCGGAGAGGTCTATTACCGCATCAGCGTGGACGAGGCGGCCAAGATGTACGGCGAGCCCGACGTCGCCGTCGTGGACGTGCGGCGTCCCGACGAGTATGCCAAGGGCCACGTCAAGAAGGCCATCTGGGTCCCCGTGGACGACCTGTTGGGGCGAATAGATGAGCTGCCCGCCGACAAGAAGCTCCTGTTCATCTGCGCCCAGGGTGTCCGCAG
Organism: SAR202 cluster bacterium; assembly: GCA_016872515.1. Classification (GTDB taxonomy): domain Bacteria; phylum Chloroflexota; class Dehalococcoidia; order Lucifugimonadales; family VGZR01; genus VGZR01. Next base: position 7,085 of record VGZR01000018.1, on the reverse strand, counting down.
CGGCCTGGCCTGCGAGATGGCCGCGGCCATGGGCTTCGACACCGAAAAACTCTACAACGTCGAGGACGGGACGCCGGCCTGGATCGAGAAGGGCCTTCCCACCAGCCGCGGCAACGAACCATAACGCTGATACCAACGAGGAAAGGAAGTCATGAATAAGCGCAAGCGAGAAGCATGGAAGAAGCACCGCAAGACCCTGAAGAAGATGAAGGAGAAGCGGCAGACCAGCCGCAAGTAGCCGTCGCGTCATGAAGAACTCCGCCACATGTCCCCTGCTGGTCGTCGGCTCGGTGGCCTACGACTCGGTGAAGACCTCCGCTGGAAGCCGCCAGGACGCCCTCGGCGGCTCGGCGATGTACTTCTCCCTGTCCAGCAGCTACTTCACACCCGTGGCCGTCGTCGCCGTCGTCGGCGAAGACTTTCGCGAGCGCGACGTCGGCGTCTTCAAGGCCCACCGGGTGGACATCTCCGGCTTGGAGCGCCGGGAGGGCAAGACCTTCAGATGGTCGGGCGTGTACGGCATGGAGGACGTGAACACCCGCGAGACGCTGTACACCCAGCTCAACGTCTTTGCCGACTTCTCGCCCAAGCTCAACAGGGAGCACCGGAGGGCGCGATTCTTGTTCCTGGCGAACATCCACCCTGCCCTCCAGTTGGACGTGCTTCGCCAGATGGAGTTTCGGCCGAAGTTAGTCGCCCTGGACACGATGAACTTCTGGATCGGGGGCAATCGCGCCGCTCTCGCCGAGGTGGTCCGGCAGGTGGACGTGCTATTCATGGACGAGGGCGAAACGCGGCAATTCGCGGAGGAGGCGAACCTCATCCGTGCGGCGCGGAAGATTCTGAGCATGGGGCCTCGCGGCGTGGTCGTGAAGCGCGGCGAGCACGGGGTGCTGCTGGTGCAGAATGCCTCGTTGTTCGCGGCGCCCGCGTTCCCCCTTGAGCGAGTCGTTGACCCCACCGGCGCCGGCGACACCTTCGCCGGGGGGTTCATGGGCTACCTGGCCTCCACCGGCGACCTGAGCCCGCGCGGGCTGCAACGCGCCGTGGTGCTCGGCTCCGTGATGGGCTCCTTCACCGTGGAAAGCTTCAGTATGGAGCGGCTGCACGCGCTGCGCCACGAGGAAATCGAAGCTCGTTACCGCGCCTTCATCGAGCTCTTCAAAGTCTCGCCGCTGCGCAACGGCCAGTCGCTGCCGTGGCGGAACGCGGCCCAGCCATCTGACTAACGGGAGGACGAGTTGAAGACCAAGACCAAAACGAAGGCCGTTCGCGGGGACGTCAAAGACCTGGCATTGGCACGGGACGGCTCGCTGCGCATCGAATGGGCCGCCCGCGAGATGCCCGTGCTGCGCCAGATCCGCGAGCGGTTCGCCAGGGAAAAGCCCTTGAAAGGCGTCCGGCTCGCGGCGTGTCTACACGTCACCACCGAGACCGCGAACCTCGTGCTGGCCCTGCGGGACGGCGGCGCCGAGGTCACCCTCTGCGCCAGCAACCCCCTGAGCACCCAGGATGACACCGCGGCAGCTCTGGTCGCCGACCACGGCATCCCCACCTACGCCATCAAGGGCGAGGACACCGAAACCTACTACAGACACATCAACGCGGTGCTGGACGCGAAGCCGCGCATCACACTGGACGACGGCGCAGACCTCGTATCTACCTTGCTGACGAATCGCAAGGAGATGCTGAACGGCGTCACCGGCGGCTGCGAGGAGACGACCACCGGCGTTATCCGCCTGCGGAGCATGGCCAAGGAGGGCCGGCTGCGCTACCCCATCATAGCCGTCAACGACGCGGACACCAAGCACTTCTTCGACAACCGTTACGGCACCGGCCAGAGCACCCTCGACGGCATCACCCGCGCCACCAACGTCCTCTGGGCCGGCAAGCGCGTTGTCATCTGCGGTTACGGCTGGTGCGGCCGCGGTGTCGCATCCCGCGCCCGAGGCATGGGCTCTCACGTCGTCGTCACCGAAGTGGACCCCATCCGTGCCCTAGAGGCGGCCATGGACGGCCACGAGGTCATGCCTATCGCCGAGGCTGCCAGGACCGGTGACATCTTCATCACCCTTACCGGTGGCCTGAACGCCATCGGCAAAGGTGCCTTCGAGGTGATGAAGGACGGCGCCATCGTCGCCAACAGCGGCCACTTCAACGTCGAGATAGACATCGCGTCGTTGGAGGCGATGGCCGAGACGAAGCGCACCGTACGCCAGTACGTGGAAGAGTACGCACTGGAGGACGGCCGGAAGGTCTACCTCCTCGGCGAAGGACGCCTCATCAACCTCGCTGCAGCGGAAGGTCACCCCTCCGCGGTCATGGACATGAGCTTCGCCAACCAGGCGCTGTCGGTGGAGTACCTCGTCCACGAGGGCAAGAATCTCGAGCCGCAGGTGTACCCCGTCCCAAAGGAGATAGACCAGGAGGTCGGGCGGCTCAAGCTCAGGGCCATGGGCATCCAGATAGACAAGTTGAGCGAAGAGCAAAAGAAGTACCTTTCCGGCTGGGAGATGGGAACGTAAAGTCTCAGGAAAGTAAGTAAATAAAGGGCAGGTTCGGCCTGACACGGAACAAAGGCCCCGTAAGAAAGGACATGAGTCACATGGCACACAGTTTTACTACGTCACCGTCGTACCTCTTCACCTCCGAGTCGGTCACCGAGGGCCACCCGGACAAGCTCTGCGACCAGATCTCGGACGCGGTCCTCGACGCCATCCTGGCCCAGGACCCCAAGGCACGGGTCGCCTGCGAGGTCTGCACCACGAGGGGCCTCATCTTCGTATTCGGCGAGGTCACCACGAGCGCCTATGTGGACATCCAGACCATCGCCCGGCACACCATCCGCGACGCGGGCTACATAGACTCCTCCTACGGGTTCGACTACCAGTCCTGCGGCGTCACCACGTCCATCCAGGAGCAGTCCCACGACATCTCCCACGGCGTAACGAAAGCACTGGAAGTGCGCGAAAAGGGCAACGACAACCAGGAGGTTGAGTCGTTGGGCGCGGGCGACCAGGGCATGATGGTCGGCTACGCCTGCAACGAAACGCCAGAACTCATGCCACTGCCGATCGCCCTGTCCCACAGGCTGACCAGGCGGCTGGCCGAGGTGCGCAAAGAACGCATCCTTCCCTACCTGCGGCCCGACGGAAAGTCCCAGGTGACAGTCGAGTACTCCTTCGGCAAGCCCAAGCGGGTATCCACCGTCATCCTGAGCGCGCAGCACAATCCAGAGGTGAGCCTGCCGGTCATCACCCGCGACCTCACCGAGGAGGTGGCCAAGGAGGTCATCCCCACCGAACTGCGGGACAAGACCACGCGGTACTTCATCAACCCGTCGGGGCGGTTCGTCACCGGCGGCCCGGTCGGCGACTCCGGCCTCACGGGCCGCAAGATCCTGGTGGACACCTACGGCGGGTTCGCCCGGCACGGCGGTGGCGCTTTCTCCGGCAAAGACCCGACCAAAGTAGACCGCTCCGCGGCTTACGCGGCCCGCTGGGTTGCCAAGAACCTGGTGGCCGCGGGTGTTGCTGACCGCATCGAGATCCAGGTCTCCTACGCCATCGGCATGGCAACCCCCACCTCGATCTCGGTCGAGGCCTTCGATTCCAACAAGATTCCCGACGAGAAGATTGTCGAATTGGTCCGGAAACACTTCGACCTGCGGCCCGGCGCCCTCATCCGCGACCTGGATCTGCGGCGGCCCATCTATAAGCAGACCGCCTCCTACGGCCACTTCGGGCGGACAGACCTCAACCTTCCTTGGGAACGGACCGACAAGGCCGCCGCCATCCGGCGCGAAGCCTTCATCACCGCCGCACCCAAGGCCAAGCCAAAGACCGCCTCCTAAGGCACGGGACGATGCCCATCAAGTTCGGCACCGACGGCTGGCGCGCGGTCATCGCTGATGAGTTCACGTTCGATAACGTGCGCCTCTGCGCCCAGGGGACCGCGGACTACATGCGCGAGACAGGCGCGGCGGAGCGCGGCCTGGTCATCGGTTACGATACGCGTTTCGCTTCCGAAGAGTTCGCGGCAGCGGTGGCCGAAGTGACCACCGCCAACGGCATCAAGACTACCCTGGCCAGCCGCGCGGCCCCGACGCCTGCCTTTAGCTTCGCCGTCACCAACGGCGGCTTCGGCGGCGGGGTCGTCATCACCGCCAGCCACAACCCCGGCCGCTATAACGGCTACAAGTACAAGTCCGGCTACGGCGGAAGCGCTGCTACAGAGACCGTGGACGAACTGGAGGCCGCTGTCGCCAAGGTCGAGGCGCACAGGCAGGTCACGCGCATGCGGCTGAAAGAGGCAGCGGACAAGGGTCTCCTCGCACGGTTCGACCCGCAACCCGCCTATCTCGCCCATATCGCCAAGCTCGTGGACCTGGACGCCATCAGGCGGGCAGGCCTCAAGGTCGTCGCCGACCCCATGTACGGCGCGGGCATGGGCCACTTCCCCGCCCTGCTCTCCGGCGCCACGACCATCACCGAACTCCACGGCCAGCGCAACCCGCTCTTCCCTGGCATGGCCCAGCCGGAGCCGCTGGCCCACAACCTCGCCGAGCTCATGGCGGCGGTGCCGAAGCAGTCCGCGGACGTCGGCCTCGCGAACGACGCCGATGCCGACCGCCTGGGCGTCGTGGACGAGCGCGGCCGATTCGTCACGACGCTCGAGACCTTCTCCCTCCTCTGCCTCCACCAACTCGAGGTCCTCGGAAAGCGCGGGCCGCTGGTGCGCTCCATCACCATGTCCAGCATGATTGATCGGCTGGGTGAACTCTATGGCGTGAGGGTGTTCGTCGAGCCGGTGGGCTTCAAGTACCTTGGGCCCCTCATGGTCAGTGAGCGTGCCCTGGCCGCGGGCGAGGAGAGCGGCGGCTACGCCTTTCGCGGCCACATCACCGAGCGCGACGGCATCTTCAGCGGCCTGCTGCTGCTGGAGATGATGGTCAAGACCGGCAAGCGCGTCTCGGAGCTTCTGGACATGCTCGTGTCCAAGGTCGGCCCCTACTACTACCACCGCGTTGACCTGACCTACGAAGCCAAGCAGCGCGAGGCCATCCTGGCACGAGTGAAAGCGGCGCGGCCGCCGGCCATGGCCGGCCTCAAGGTGGCCGATGTGGACACTCGCGACGGCTACCGCTTCGTCCTCCAGGGCGGCTACTGGGCTCTTGTCCGCTTCTCGGGTACGGAGCCACTGCTTCGAACCTATGCCGAGGCCGACTCCCCGCAGCGCGTCGAGAAGCTGCTGCAAGAGCTGCGCACCCTCGCAGGGGCGTGAGAGATACCACCTCCAGACCATTTGTTATACTGCCCGAGTTTTCGATGATTCACCCCAGCGCATCTACCCCATGACCCACGACTTCACAGGCCGCGTCGCCTTGGTGACCGGCGGCACCGCCGGCATCGGCAAGGCCACGTGCCTCGCCTATGCTAAGGCCGGCGCGAAGGTCGCCGTCAACGGGACCAACGCCGAGCGGGGCCGCCAGACCGTCCAAGACATCAAGGCCCTAGGAGGTGACGCCATCTTCGTCCGGGCCGATGTCTCGCAGGCCAAAGCGGTCGAGGCCATGATTGCCAAGATCGTCGAGACCTATGGCCGCCTCGACTTCGCCTTCAACAACGCCGCCATCGAGGGCGAAGGCCCCATCACTCACGAGTACCCGGAGGATGTCTGGGACCGCACCATCGCCGTCAACCTCAAGGGCGTCTGGCTCTGCATGAAGTATGAAATCATCCAGATGCTCAAGCAGGGCTCCGGCTCCATCATCAACATGTCCTCCATCGCCGGCCACGTCGGCGGCGCCTCGCCTGCTTATAACGCCAGTAAGCACGGAGTCATCGGCCTCACCAAGTCCGCGACCCTCATCTACGCCGACAAAGGCATCCGCATCAATGCCATCTGCCCAGCTGGCATCCACACACCCATGCTGGAGCGGTTCGAGAAGCTCGACCCGGTGCTGACCGCCGAGTGGAAGGCGATGCATGTCTTGGGCCGTTTCGGCGAGACCAAGGAGGTCTCCGACCTGGTGCTGTGGCTCAGCTCGGACAGGTCGTCGCACGTGTCGGGGACCAGTATCCTCGTGGACGGCGGCTGGACGGTCCACTGAGGGGAAACGAGCAACCTTGCACAAGAAAACTGTGCCTTAGACAGCAGAGGGCTGCTGTTACGCCCTCCTCCCCCTTGAGGGGGGAGGATTGAGGTGGGGGTGAATCTGTGACCAACGGGACTCTTGTGCAAGACTGGGAGACGAGCGGCAAATGGCAGGCATGCTAGAAAACAAGGTGGCGCTGGTGACCGGCGCGGGCTCCGGCATCGGTCGCGCCACCGCCGTGGCCATGGCCCGCGAGGGCGCAAAGGTTGTCGTCTCTGACATCAACTCCGCCTCTGGCCTGGAGACTGTCCGCATCGTCACGGCCAACGGCGGCAAGGCCGAGTTCGTCCATGCCGACGTCACCAAGACGGCGGATGTGCAGACGCTGGTGGCGCAGGCGGTGAAGGCGTATGGCCGTCTCGACTGCGCACACAACAACGCGGGCATGGCCGGCACGGTCGTCCAGACCCACGAGTTCACCGAGGAGGACTGGGACCAGGTGATGGCCGTCAACCTCCGCGCGGTCTGGCTCTGCATGAAGCACGAGCTCATCCAGATGCTCAAGCAGGGCGGCGGCGCCATCGTCAACACCGGCTCCATCGCCAGCCTCCAGGCGGGCGGCACTGCGGCCTACAACACCAGCAAGCACGGCGTCCTCGGCCTCACGCGCCAGGCCGCTTTCGAGTACGGCACACGCGGTATCCGCGTCAACGCCGTGTGCCCAGGCATCGTCAAGACGCCCATGGTCATGGGAGTCTTCGAGAAAGACCCGAAAACGGAAGCCCTCTGGCTCAAGAAACAGCTCAACAAGCGCTTCGCCGAGCCGGAGGACATCGCCGAGGCGGTCGTGTATCTCTGCTAGGACGAGTCCTCCTTCATCACCGGCACAGGCCTGGTTGTGGACGGCGGCTGGATGGCGAAATAGCAGGGTTGCACCTTGCACCCCTGCTATAATCGCGGCGGGAGGTGACGACGTGGCCGAGGGCGA
>VGZR01000017.1 GCA_016872515.1 SAR202 cluster bacterium | reverse complement strand
CAATCGAGGCCAGGTTTTGGGCGGCCATCCGCGCCATCAGGTTCGATGGACATCCCTCCATGGATGAGCTAGATTGTGTCTCAAAGGATTGGTTTCGTTCAAGAGCCATTCTACAAAAAACGATGGTGCCATTCCATCCAGGCCTGTTCACGAAGCCGGGGGTGCAAGTTTGGTCTTTCCACTGGTCAATCTAACCATCAACGGGTCTTCCCGGGACTCCCTTACCAAACAGCTGTACGAGCAGCTACGGCTCACCATACTGAGCGGGAGCGTTGCGCCCGGAACCCGCTTGCCCTCCAGCAGGGACCTGGCGGAGCAGTTGGGGCTTTCGCGGAACACAATCATGGCCGCGTACGAGCAGTTGGTGGCCGAGGCGTACCTGGAAAGCAAGGTTGGAGCGGGGACGTTCGTCGTAAAGAATCTCCCAGACGCGTTCCTGAGAGCCCAGCAGCTGCTTTCCTCCGGCCCGCCCTCCACGTACGGGCGCACTCGAACCAGTCGGAGGCAGATATCCAAACGCGGGCACACCCTCGCGACGGCGTCGGTGGGGCTACGGGACCATATCAAAAGGCCTCGCGCTTTCCAGACCGGCCTACCGGATATCCACGCCTTTCCTTTCAAACTGTGGGCGCAGATGGCATCCCGGCGGTACCGCGACCAGGTAGAGGAACTGCTGCACTACCCAGACCCGGCAGGATACGTCCCCCTCCGAGAGGAGATCGTGAACTACCTTTCGACCACCCGCGGTGTACGCTGTAAGACAGAGCAGGTCATCATCGTGAACGGCTCCCAACAGGCGCTCGACCTCTCAGCCCGGATACTGCTCAACGATGGAGACGTGGCGTGTGTCGAGGACCCGGGCTACCTCGGCTCACTCGCCGCCATACGGGGTTCGGAAGCGACGGTCTTGCCGATCCCCATCGACGCGGAGGGGTTCGATGTCGATGTGGCGAGAGAGCGTGCCCCCCATGCGAAACTTATCAGCGTGACGCCCTCCCGGCAGTACCCGTTAGGGGTAACGATGAGCCTCGTGCGCCGCCTCGAGCTACTCAACTGGGCCTCCGATATCGACGCGTGGATCCTTGAGGACGACTACGATAGCGAATACCGGTACAAGGGGTTTCCCCTGGCGGCGCTGCAAGGTCTCGATACCGAGGGCAGGGTGATTTACATCGGCACGTTCAGCAAGCTGATGTTCCCGTCGCTCCGGCTGGGGTACATGGTCGTCCCTCCCGACTTCGTGGAGAGCTTTACGTCGGCCCATGCCGTCACCGACCGTGGTTCTTCCTGGCTCCATCAGTCGGTGATGGCCGAGTTCATCGCGGAGGGGCACTTCACCCGTCACGTGCGAAAGATGCGGACGCTGTATGCGCAAAGGCAGGCGGCCCTCGTTGCCGCCGCGCATCGTTACCTCAAAGGGATACTGGACGTACGCCCCGAGGACGCAGGGATGCACCTCGTCGGGCGCATGCCGGAGGGCTGGAGCGATGTTCGTGCGTCGAAGCTGGTGGCCGGCGCCGGGATCGAAACCGAGGCCCTGTCCAGCTTCTCGATAGAGACCAGGAACCACCACGGTCTCCTCCTCGGCTATACCGGCGTCACCGAGCCGGAAATCGAGGATGGGGTCAGGACGATGGCGAAAGCACTAGGCGGGTTCACAGGAGCTTAGGCCTTCCCTACTCACCGAGCTCCTTGAGTTGGTCCTCATACGCCTGAGAGAACTCCGCCTAGCCCTTGCGGATCTCATCTGTCCACATGGTCTTGATGAAGGCCAACACCGCCACCACCTCCCGCTCCGACAGTTTGCTGCGGAAGGTGGGCATGGCTGTCCTCAGTGGTGGGCCGTCCATAACCCACTGGAACAGCAGCCGGTCTGGGTGGTGCCACGTATGCCCCTCTCCGTTGTGCGGCGGGGCGTCGGGCTGCCTGTTCTGTCCAGTCTCGTCGCCGTGGCAGGTGAGGCACTGGGCGGAGTAAAGTGCCTTCCCTTGCTCCACCAGCGCCGGCGATGGCTCGATGGGGAAAGTCGGCCCGCCGGAGCCGCAAGAGCAACCACGGCTAGGCCCAGTGCCACGGCTAGACAGAGCAGTGCGAGGCCTTGGAGACGTCTTCGAGTCGTGCTAGACGCCCTTCTTTGCCAGGAACGCCGCCAGGTCAGCCGTGCGGCAGCTATATCCCCACTCATTGTCGTACCAGCCGACAACCTTGACCAAGTTGCCACCTAGCGACATCGTGGACAGGCCGTCGATGATGCAACTATGCGGGTTCTGCCGGAAATCGCTGCTCACCAGAGGCTCAGAGCAGTATTGCAGGATGCCCTTCAGGGAGCCGTTGGCCGCCTTTTCGTAGGCCGCGTTGATCTCTTCGGGCGAGGCGCTCTTCTTCACGATTGCTGTGAAGTCCGTCACCGAAACCGTGGACGTGGGAACACGGTAGGCCATCCCGTGGATCTTCCCGTTCAACTCCGGCAACACTAACCCGACCGCCTTGGCAGCGCCCGTGGTGGTCGGGATGATATTCATGGCAGCGGCGCGAGCCCGCCGCAAATCGCTGTGTACCTGGTCGAGGATGCGCTGGTCGTTGGTATAGGCGTGGATGGTGCTCATCAGCCCTCTCTCCACGCCGAAGTTGTCGTGCAGCACTTTCACCATCGTGGCGATGCAGTTCGTCGTGCAGGACGCGTTGGAGAGAATCTTGTGTTTGGCGGGGTCATACTTATCCTCGTTGACACCCAGCACCATGGTGATGTCCTCGCCCTTGGCTGGCGCCGAGATGATGACCTTCTTCGCTCCGCCCTGGAGGTGTCCCCCTGCCTTGGCTGCGTCGGTGAAGAAGCCCGTGGATTCGACCACGATATCCACACCCAGCTTACCCCACGGCAGCTTCGCCGGGTCGCGCTCGGCCAGCACTTTGATATCCTTGCCGCCGATGACGATTCCGTCCTCCGTGGCTTCCACGGGCCACGGGGCGATACCATAGTTGGTGTCGTATTTGAACAGGTGGGCGTTCGTCGCCGTGTCGGCCAGGTCGTTGACCGCGACCACGTCCACCTCTTTGGGATGACGCTCCAGGGAGGCCCTGAGCACCTGCCTCCCGATGCGCCCGAAGCCATTGATCCCCAACCGGATAGCCATGCGATAACCCCCTACTCACTCTGATTACAACAATAGCGACCCATTAGGTTACTACCCGATTCGGACTGAGACAAGGGATGAGACACTACCGCCGATTCCGGAGAAACCGTTCATATACATTCCGGCCCGCGAACTGTGCCTTCGGTCCAAGTTCCTCCTCGATGCGCAACAGACGGTTGTACTTCGCGGTCCGCTCCCCACGAGCAGGCGCACCGGCCTTGACCTGCCCGGCCGCCGTCCCAACGGCTAGGTCGGCGATGCTCGTGTCCTCTGTCTCGCCCGACCGGTGGCTCACGACGACACCCCAGCTGGCGTCCTTCGCTGTCCGTATCGCTTCCAGCGTCTCCGTGACCGTCCCGATCTGGTTGAGTTTGATAAGCGCGGCATTGGCCGCCTTTTGTTGGATTGCCTGAGTGATGAGCTTGGGATCGGTCACCAGCAGGTCATCGCCCACCAGTTGTGTCTTTCCTCCCATCTTCGCCGTCAAGTCCTGCCAGCTTTTCCAATCGGTTTCTGGCATCCCGTCCTCGATACTAATCACGTGAAACTCGTGCGCCCAGGTTTCGTACAGCGCCATCATCTCTGCGCCCGTCAGACTCTTGTTCTCGCTCGCCAAGTTGTATCTGAGGTTCGGTGTCCATACTTCCGAGGCCGCCACGTCCAACCCCACGAAGCATTCCGTACCTGCCTTGTAGCCTGCCGCTTCGATGGCCTCCACGACCAATTCGACAGCCCGCTGATTGGACTGAAGGGTCGGGGAAAAGCCTCCCTCATCACCGACAGTAGTGCGGTGACCCGAATGCCGTAGCAGCCTACGCAATGCCCCATAGACCTCGGCCCCAGCCCGCAGAGCCTCACTGAACCGATCGAACCCTGCGGGGATAACCATGAACTCTTGGATATCGGTGGAGTCAAGCGCGTGCTTGCCCCCGTTGATGATGTTGAACATCGGCACGGGCAGGGCCGGCTCGCCGCCCACGCTCAAGTGGCGATACAGCGGCACCTTTTTGCTCGCCGCAGTCGCATGGGCATAGGCCAGCGAGACCCCAAGGATGGCGTTTGCCCCCAACTTCGACTTGTTGTCCGTGCCGTCGAGCCGTTTGAGGACGCTGTCCAACTCACGCTGTTCGAGCAGGCGGCGCCCTTCGAGGCTCCCCGCAATCGGACCACGAACATTCTCCACGGCGCGCAGTACTCCGAGTCCTCGGAACCGCTTTGGATCCCCATCACGAAGCTCCACCGCCTCGCGACTCCCCGTGCTCGCCCCCGAGGGCACGATGGCGCGGCCCAGCGACCCGTCGGACAGCACGACGTCGGCTTCCACAGTGGGGTTGCCCCGTGAGTCCAGAACCTCTCTTGCTGTGACCCGCGCGATGGTCGTCATCTCGGATTCCCCGACGGCAGCCGCTGTTGCCAGCCCCCGTCCCGCCGAGCCACCGCCGCCAGCGCCCGCTCCACCGCCTCCTTCGCCGTCTTCGCCACGATGATGCCTTCGTCCGTCCTCCCCTCGCGCACTGGCGCCCAGGTCTTCAGCCCGACGACCGGCGTCCCCTCGGCCAGCGCATGGCCGATCTCGGAGAGCGTCCCGTAGGCGCCGCCGACCGCGATGACCGCCCGGCCCGTCTTAACCACGATGGCGTTACGCGCGTACCCCATGCCGGTGCAGATAGGTATGTCCACCCACCGATTCGCGTCCTTCGGGTCACTCCCGGGCTGGATGCCAATGGTCGTTCCGCCCTCGCTCTTGGCGCCCCGGCATACCGCCTCCGTCACCCCAGAAAGCCCGTCGCAGGCGACGGCGACCCCTCTGCGGGCTAACTCGCGGCCAACCTGCTCCGCAAGGTCCACCAACTCCGGGTTAGCGTTGGAAGCCCCTATCACAGATACAATCACCTTCCAGCCCTCTGCTCGATACGTTTTCAACGCTGCGATCCTTAGGTTATACCATCGCGTTCCGGCCTGTCAGGCTGCCCGCGGCGGTGGTGCCGTATAATGCGCCCATCTCTCCGGCCCAGAGGTTGTCCGTCATGAAGACCCAGCAGGCCGACGTCGTCCTCATCACCGGGGCCTCGTCCGGCATCGGCCTTACAACCGCCGTCTATCTTGCGCAGAAGGGCTACGCCGTCATCGGCACCAGTCGCTCCCTAGCTCGCCTTTCGGAACTGCAAGAGCAGGCGAAGGCCAAGGGTCTCTCCGTGACACCCGCGGAATTGGACGTGAACAGCGATGAGGACGTTGCAGCCGTCGTTCCTGAACTTATCGCGCGCTTCGGCAGGATAGACGCGCTCGTGAATAATGCAGGATACGGGCTGTGGGGGCCGCTCCAGGGACTGTCCAGCGAAGAACTGAGGGCCCAGTTCGAGACCAATGTTTTTGCCGCGTTTCGCATGGCCAAGGCGGTGCTGCCCAATATGTTGGAGCGACGTCACGGCACTATCATCAACGTTAGTTCTGTCGCGGGGCGGGTCGCGACCCCCTTCAACGGGGCCTACGTCGCCAGCAAGTTCGCCCTCGAAGGCATGAGCGAGTCGCTGCGACAGGAGCTATGGCCGTACGGCATCTGCGTGGCGGTGGTGGAGCCGGGCCTGTTCCGCACCGATTTCTATGACGAGAGCCAAGTTGTCGGCGAGAACGCGCTCTCGCCAGACCTGCCGTACCAAGCCGCCGTGGAACGCTACCGCCGCAAGCACGGCAACATCCTGCGCTTCTCCCACGACCCCATCGTTGTGGCGAAGGTTATCCACAAGGCCATCCGTAGCCGCAACCCTGCGTCCCGCTACCCGGTGGGCATCGAGGCCTGGCTCGGCGTCATGGGTGTGCGATTTATTCCATCGCGCATCTTCCAGGCCATGGTCCGACGCTCCATCATGTAGTCTTTGGTGCCCCGGTGCCTCGGCCCTGGCGCGTCGTCCTGCCTGATCGCACCAAGTCCATGAACTCTGTCGTCTTCAAGTCCCGCTCCAGCACGTAACGCGCGTAGCCATCCAATACCCGCTCCAACTCGTCAAACAGCTGGGCATCCAGACGCAGGCTCGCCGCCTTTTCCATCGGCTCCCGCTGGAAGAACCGCAGCACCTTCAACACGTTCAGCGAAATGGGGACCAGCGCGTCCTGCGACCCCGCGCGGCACGCGGGGCAGATGATGCCTCCGCCGACAACGGTGAATGCGTGGTCGCGCGGCTCCAACTCCGCATCGCACTGTACGCACTTGCGCAGCTCAGGGCCAAAACCCGACAGCGCCAGCATCTGCACTTGAAAACACCGAGCCGCTTGTCCAGGCCGCTCCGCCGTCTCCAGCAGCTCCAGTGACGCGGTAAGCAGCGCGTACGCCGGCTGGCTCGGCGCCTGCTCCACAGCGATGCCGTCCACCAACTCGGCCATGAACATCGCCGCCGATAACCGCTCCAAGTCCTCGCGCACACCGCGGTAGGCTTGCACCGTCTCCGTCTCTGTCACGGTGTCCATGCTACGCCCTTCCGCCAGCGATACCGAAACCCTGTTCAGCAACTCCAGGTGACCAGCCAGCTTGCTCTTGACCCGCCGCACGCCCTTCGCCACCGCGCGCAACTTGCCGTACTCCGGCGTGTATAGCACCACGATGCGGTCTGCTTCTCCCGACGCCACGTGCCGCAGCACGACCCCCTCCGTCTTGTAACCGCGCATCCTGCCACTTACCATCATGGACCTCGATTGCTCCTCAGGGCAGCCTGCGTACGGCGATGGACCGGCCTTTCCACTGCGTCCGGCCCTGCAGCGTCAGCACCATCGAGCGCAACGCCACCTGAAGCGTCACCAGTATGGTCATGGGGCATGCTACCGCATACCAAAGGCCATATCTGAACCGCAGGCACACCACGGCCCACGTGGCCAGTAGCAGGCCGACGGTGACATAGGCCAGCACCAAAGCCGTCGTGGCGACCTGCGCACCCGCGGCGGCCGCGAGGATGACCGCGATGGGCGCGAACGCTACGGCCATGCCCACCAGCCACACCGGAATGAATAGGACTATCTGTGCTCCGAAGAAGGCGAAGATGTTCTTGGCAAATCCTTCGAGCGTCTCTCCCACACTTGCGTACATATGCGTTTCGACTCGCCCGCTGCCATCGTACAGCCGCCACCTCAGCCCTGCCGCCGTCGTTCGCCTCCCCAGTTCAATATCGTCCAACACCCGGTCCTTGATGGCCTCATACCCGCCTAGCTGTTCATACGCCCCACGCCGGAAGAGCAAGAATTGGCCGAACGCCAGCGACAGCGATGGGGCCTTGACCGCGTACGCGATCGCGAACGGCACCCAGGCGTGGAACGCCCAGTCAATCACTGGGAACACCATCCTATCCATCCATGAGCCGGGCACCCTCGTAGGCAACAGGGAGAGCAGGTCCGCCTTGTCAGTGTCGAGAACCGCGACCGCGTCGCGGACCGTCCCCTGTTCCAATACCGTGTCCGCATCCACGAAGAGCACCAAGCTCCCGGCGGCGGCCTGCGCGAGTTGGTGGCACGCCCAGTGCTTGCCGAGCCAACCTGGCGGCAACTCCTGACCCCTCAGCAACCGCAGGCGGGGGGCTCGGACTGCCCTTCTCTGCACAATCTCCGCCGTTCTGTCCGTGGAATGATCATCGAGGACCAGCACTTCTAGGTCGGCGTACTCCTGGGCCAGTAACGCGTCCACACAACGACCTATGTTCCGTTCCTCATTCCTGGCAGGCACCAATACCGAAACGAGAGGCGATTCAGCGAACATATCCGTGGCGGTGAGCCGCTTGAGGGAGCGGAGATTCGTCAAAGTCACCAAGGTTAAATAGCCCGCCAACACCACGAGGAACCACTGAAGGCCCAACACGAAGGCGCCCATCAGGCCCTCCGTAGTGCCCGCAAGAGCCATCTCCTGGGTTCCAGTCCGCGTTGGAGTTCGACCTTATGTTTGAAGACGATAACCCCCAAGTTAGCTGCCCACAATGTCAGCAGGGGCGGCTCCGGGTAGCGCACGAGTAGGAACACCAACATCCCCGCCGCAGCAGCCGCTACACTCCACACGTGGACCTTTTGCACGGCATGGCCGACTCCAAGGCAAAAAAAGATGGGGAGAAGCGCCTGCCCCGACGTCGGCGGCGTCCAGATGCCCGCCGTCGTCGCTAGCGCCTTCCCCCCTCGGAACCTCAACAAGGGGCTGAACGCATGTCCCAGCACCGGCGCAATGCCCACCAGCGTCAGACCCCACCCCTCGACGCCACCCAACCTGACAGCCAGATAAACAGGCAACGCCCCCTTCAGAAAGTCCAGCACCAACACCAGCGCGCCGAGCCGGCACCCGCCTACCTTCCACGCATTGGCCCCGCCGGGGTTGCTGTCACCGACGTCCCGGACGTCGGCACGGGTTATGAGACGAGTTAGCCAAACCGCCCACGGAACCGATCCACTGGCGAAGGCCACAAGCGCCCATACCGCTGCTGCTGGCACTACCGACCTCCGCGGTCCTAGGATACGGCCTGGCTTGACCCCGTTCGCAGGCGGGCCTCGCCCCGAAGGCTAGTGGTGGCGAGACGCCCTGGGCGCTTGCCCAGCAGATGCATTACCGTTCTCTTTAGGCTGCGCGGGCAGGACGATCCCTGCCGACACGATTGCCCGCATCGCCGCATCCACGCTCATCTTCGCGTCAACCACGTCCTCCTCCGCCACGAACGCCAGGTTGCCAGTGGTGGGGGTAGGCGACTGCGGCAAGAACACCACTATCTTTGTCTTCCCCGACTCGTCGGGAGGCAGTAAGCCAGTTACGAAGCCCATGGACCACATCCCAGGCCGGGGCCACTCGATGAAGACGACTCTGTTGAACTTCCGCCCTGTTGGCGAAGCGAACGCCTCGGTCGCTTGGCTGACGATGCCATAGATGGACTTGAATACAGGGATACGCGACAAGATGATTCGTTGCCAGTCCACGGCGATCCGGCCGAGTCGCCAAGTGACCAGCAGGCCTATAAGGTAGCACGACAGAACGATGATGACGATGCCGATGCCGGGAAAGTCCACCCATGAACCATCCACACGAGGGCGTATCCATTTGTCAAGGAAGCCCTGGACGACTGCGATGAGAAAGACTGTCACGCCCAGGGGAAGTACGACGAGGAAGCCCGCCAGCATACGGCGCAACACATGGCCTTCGACGCCCTGGACGACCCTGCTCAGTTTGCGCTGGCTGTGTTTCGGCTCAGCGTCCATGGGTCACGCTCCTGCCGCGCTCTCCCAGGCCTTCGCCAGCAGCGAGTCATAAAACCCCAGCATCCGGTCAGCAACCACACCCCACCCCATCCTCTCCGCTTTGGCTCTCGCAGCCTGCCCCATCGCGCTCCGAAGCGCGGGGTTCGACAGGAGCACTTCGATGCGCTGGGCGAATGGGTCCGGGCACCGCCAGGGGATGAGATACCCCTCTTTGCCATCGGAGATGAACGTGGTGAGGCCGCCGACCCGAGACACGACCACCGGCACCCCACAGGCCATCGCCTCCAGCGCAGCCAGCCCGAAGCTCTCGTAGTGCGACGGCAGGACGAATACGTCCGCCGCGTTGTAATACCTCGGCAATTCGCTCTGGGCCACCGGTCCTGTGAACGTCACTTTCTGCCCGATGCCCAGATCCTCAGCCTGTGCTTTCAGCTTGCCCACCAGCCGGTCACCCTTCCGGTTGCCACCCACCACCAACACCCTCGTGTCCTCGCGGCCATCGAGTTGCGCCGCCGCCTGGATGAGGATGTCTATCCCCTTCAGAGGCTCCAGCCGGCCCACGTACAGGACAACCTGGCTTTCCTGAATGCCAAGTCCTCTTCGCGCTTCGGACTTGTCCATCGGCCGGAAGAGTGCCAGGTCCACTCCAGGCGGCACCACCGTTATCTTCGCTGGTGACACTCCATACAGCCGCGCTATGTCCCGTTTCTCCGACTCGGTGGACACCACCATCGCATCCACAGCCCCCATGATGAGGCGTTCGGTTGGGACACGCAGCGGAGACTCCTTCTCACCGGCCCTGGCCTGGAGCTTCAGCTTCGCCAAGGTATGAAATGTCGCCACATGGGAGACACCCCACTGGCGGGCCAACACCATCCCTGCGCGGCCGGAGAGCCAGTAGTGCGAATGCGCCAAGTCGTAGTCAAGACCCTCGGCGCGCTGGAACTCGTGCAGATTGCTGATGAACTCTGGGATAACTTCGTACAGCGCTTCTTTCGTCTCGTCGTAGCCGCCCGCCTTGATATGGACCACTCGTGCGTTCTCGCCGAGCTCCACGATCTGCGGGTCGGCAGGGTCGTGCCGCCGTGTGAACACATCTACACTGTGTCCGCGTCGGCCGAACTCCTTAGCCACCTGGAGCACGCACACGTTCATGCCACC
Organism: SAR202 cluster bacterium; assembly: GCA_016872515.1. Lineage (GTDB taxonomy): Bacteria > Chloroflexota > Dehalococcoidia > Lucifugimonadales > VGZR01 > VGZR01. The sequence goes on along the minus strand of VGZR01000017.1, from coordinate 38,158 downwards.
GGTGTCCCGCTCGCCCAAGCGTGCGACCGGGCACCCATGTAGGCTCAATAGAGCTATCCGCTGTTTCATGGTTGTCCCACAGACTCCAGCCTCAGGCGCTAACGGCGCACCGTCATGCGATAGACGAGACGCTCCTTGCCGCCGAGGTCGTACTTATACCGCTCTGGGCCTTTGAGGAAATCGAAGGTATGCTTACCAGCCTCGATGGCCTCTTTGATACACAAAGCCTTATTCAGCAACCCAACGCTCAAGGACGCGTATGCCGGATCGTAGCCGCTATTATACAGAAGGTATGCATCCCCATAGTCGAAGGTGATGCAGCCGGCCACCCGCGTGCCGCTCAACTCCAGGAAGGATAGGCGGTACTGTCCTCGCGCGGCTAGACCGGCGGCAAGGTCCACGAAGAACCGCTCCCGCTCGGGAGTCAGGAAACGCTCCTTGTCTTCACGGCTAAGGCGCATGAGCCGGAAGAAGTCCTCCATACAGTTCAGCAACTCCTGCGGGTCAGCATAGGTCCGCTGGCGGACATCGCCCGCTGCCTCCAGCCGCCGCAGTTTCCGCCGTAGCTCGTGCCGCTCCTTCTTCTCCAAGCCCTCTACGTAGGCGTCCCAAGTTGCCGGCAGCGATGCCGCTGGTACCGTCCCATCCACCTCGGTCTGGACGGAGCAACCTGCCGTCTTACAAAGCGCGGGAAGGTATCTCAACGTCTCGGAGGCCTGCTGGACGGAGCGCAACGAAAGCGTTGCCCACTCCTGCTTGCAGAGGAACTCCCACAGCGCCCGGTAGAACGGCTCTTCGCGCCCTCTGACTGGCAAGACATCTTGATAATCGAACAGGTCGGGTTCGCCCATCAGGAAAAGGTCGTGGCCCGCACGTAGCATCGGGGCGACGCCAAGTAAAGCGCCCCCCTCGCGGATGGTCAAGACATAGGGCTGTGCATTCCCACCGAACCGACGCCACCAGATCTCCTGCCACCACGGCGTCAGAAAGACCGTGTCCGTTGACGAGAGGGACAGCGCCTGTTCCCAAGCCTTCCGGCTGGACTCCAGGTCTCCAACGATGACGGAGGCAGCTATCTCCACCCCTCCATCGCGGAGGGTTGACAGGCCTCTTCGGCCTCGCTCATCCCGGTCAACACGTCTCCTTTAGATAGAAATCTCGCCGGTCCATCAGACCAGGCCCATCGCCCGCTCGACCGCATCCAGTTCAGCCGGGACCGGCCTGGCTTTCGTATCTCCGGCGGACGCGAGGTCTGGGTCCTTCAGACCCGACCCTGTGATGATACAGACCAAACGCTGCCTGTCGAAGCGCACTCCCCGGCCCGCCATCTTCAGAAGGCCTGCCACACACGCCGCCGAAGCAGGCTCGCAGAACACCCCCTCGCCCCTGGCCAGCAGACGATAGGCGTCCAGGATCTCCTGGTCGGATACCGCCTCAATGGTTCCACCCGACTCGTCCCGCGCAGCCACAGCACCCTTCCAACTCGCCGGGTTCCCGATGCGGATGGCCGTTGCGACCGTCTTGGGCTCAGCCACCGGCTGTCCGAGCACGAGCGGCGCCGCCCCTTCCGCCTGGAACCCGAACATCCGCGGCCGCCGCCCACTCATGCCCGCCGCATGCGCCTCCACAAACCCCTTCCAGTACGCCGTGATGTTCCCTGCGTTGCCCACCGGGATGAACACTCCGTCAGGCGCCCCCCCTACCTCTTGGATGATTTCGAACGCTGCCGTTTTCTGTCCTTCCAATCTGTGTGGGTTCGTTGAGTTTACCAGCCTCACTGGATGGTTGTCCGCAACCGTCCTCGCCAAATGTAGGCACACATCGAAGCCGCCCTCCACCGCTACAACCCGCGCGCCGTACATCACTGCCTGCGCCAGTTTCCCTCTGGCCACATTGCCTGCCGGCACCATCACCGTCGTGAGCAGGCCAAGGTGCGCGCCGTACGCCGCAGCCGACGCGCTCGTATTCCCAGTGGATGCGCAGATCAGCGCCTTCGCGCCCGACTCCACCGCCTTTGCAACCGCCACCACCATCCCCCGGTCCTTGAACGAGCCTGTTGGGTTGCACCCCTCCAGCTTGAAGTACAACTCCTCGCAGCCCACCCGCTGGACGATATGTCTTGACCTGACGAGAGGGGTATCCCCTTCGCCGAGCGAGACCATCGGCGTGTCGCTGGTGATTGGAAGGTACTTTGCCCACCGCCGCATGACACCTTCTTTCATATTAGATCCGCCCGTCTCGCCAGAGGTTCCGGGCCATCCGCATGTCTCCTTCGTCCATCACCGTGCTTCCTCCACCCGGCACACATTGCCTACCTCCAGCACCGCTCCGGCCTTCTGCATGGCAGATAGAGCTTGCTGTACCGACGCCAACTTGGCCCGGCGTGTCATAACCACTACCTCAACCTTCGAGTCCGACTGCGGCAATTCCCTGAACATGGCGAACGACGACTCCACGCCATGGTCACTCAGCCGTCGGCGCACCTCTGTCAAGCGCTGAGGCCGGTCGGCGACGACCAGCCGGAGATAGTGCTCCGCCTCTAGGTCCGCCATCCTTCCGACCTTCGCCGCCTCGCCGTGCAATGCCCCCCTCATGGCCTTCGTGCTCAACTTCGTGCCCAGCGCCACATCCATGATGTCGGCTATCAGCGCGCTGGCCGTTGGGGAGGGTCCGGCCCCCTGGCCGGTGAACAACAGTGGGCCGGCCAGATCCGTCTCGACCTCGACGGCGTTGAGCACGCCATCCACCTGGGCTATGGCGGAGCCTTCGGGCACGAACGCTGGGTACACTCCACTGTACACGACTCCGCCAACCTTCTTCGCCGAGGCCATCAGCTTGACTGCGTACCCGAGCTCCCGTGCACATTCCAAGTCTCGCCGTGCTAGTCCGTTGATACCTTGTCGGTGCATTTCCAAGTCTTTCGTCCATACTCCGAAAACCAGGGCGCACAGGATGGAAAGCTTGCAAGCAGCATCCATTCCCCCGACATCCTTGGCTGGGTCCGCCTCTGCGTAGCCGAGCCGCTGCGCCTCAGCCAGCGCCTCGCCGCATTCAAGGCCTTGCTGCGCCATCCTGCTCAGGATGTAGTTCGTGGTGCCGTTGACGATACCCCGTATGGAGGTTATCTCGTTTGCAGCCAAATCTCTCAGCAGCGGCGCGACGATGGGAACACCCCCCGCCACACTGGCCTCGAACCGGACCTGCACGCCGTGGTGGTGCGCCCGCGCCAATATCTCGCGGCCATGCCGGGCCACTACCTCTTTGTTGGCCGTGACCACGTGCTTGCCGACCTCGATGGCGGCCAGGATGTATTCGAGGGCCGGGTGTTCGCCACCCATCACCTCGACCACAATGTCCACCTCGGGGTCATTCAGCACATCCTCCGGCCTCGTGGTAAGCAACCCTCGCGCAACTTGAAACCCGCGCGGTTTATCCAGGTCCCTCACGAGCACCGACTTGACGCGCACAGGGCAGCCCACTCTTGGTTGAAGCAGTGCCGTTTTTGCGTGAAGAGCCTGGATAAGCCCGGTGCCCACGACTCCCATACCCAACAGCCCGATGTTCAGCGCGCGGCCAGGATCTCTGACAAACGGTCGCGTATACCCCGCTTCATCGGCCGCAACCCTTTCGGCCAGCACAGGGCCTCCTCGGCTAGGTTGTGCTTCACTGTCCATCTGTTCCTCCTTCTCGACCACCCGTTTCGACGTTGAGATCGCAGGCAAATAAAAAGGCCCTCCACAGAGGGAGGGCCTTTTGCACGCTTTCTTGGGTTACTTGCTCGAGACGCTAGATGGCCCTCCCTCCGTGAAGGGTAATAGTGGTAGTCATAGTCATGCCGAAAACGTGGGTCATCCCGCTGTCCAGGACGGACGCGGGGGTGCTCATCCGCAGAGTAGAAGACCAGCTAGACATGTCTCTTACCTTACAGGGTATCATGCCCGCACTCCTGAACGTCAAGCCTCTCGTTGGCTTGTCCGGAACTGTTCGACACCGCGGGGTCTATGCACTCCAATCCAGTGCGGCCTTGAAAACACAGCCATGCGAGCCATAGAATGGCCTTAGACGATTGAAGAAAGAAGTCCTATGGAACTGCAGATTCATGCCAAGGGTCTTGAACTCAACGACGACACCCAGGAGTACATCCGCAAGAAGCTCGGCAAGCTGGAACGGCATCTGACCGCGCTCACCGCAGCCAAGGTCGAGGTCGCCAGGACCTCCGCGCGGGCGCAGAACCAACAGTTCATCGCCCAATGCACCCTCAGCGTCAATGGACGCTTCCTACGTGGCCAAGAAACCGGCCTATCCATCCTGGAGGCGATTGACACCCTCGCCGAGGTGATGGACCGCCAAATCCGTCGTTACAAGACCAAGTACTACCGCACCTCCCAGGCCAGGCGGTCCGCTCGCGCTGGGCAGCGGAAGCAGGCCGACGTCTCTGCGGCAGTGGTGTCGGCGATGCCCCCTGAGCCGGAGGGCCTTGGGAAAGTCGTCCGCATCAAACGCTTCCCGATGTCTCCCATGTCCGTCGAGGATGCCATCGCCCAGATGGAACTCCTCAGCCACAACTTCTTCTTCAATGCCGACGCCAACCAGTTCAACCTTCTCTACCGCCGCAGGTCCGGCGACTACGGCCCCATCCAGCCCGACCTCACCTGAGCAGCCCGCCGTTGACGCCCTGTGAGCATGCAGCTAGACTTGTCGCCTGCCCACAGCGCTGACGCGCGCCTGCCCGGCTTACTAGAAACTGAGGAGGACAGAGAAGCCCCCTGATGACTTCACCACTGAAGGACCAAGACCCCGCCCTCTATGCCACCATCCAGGCCGAGACCACCCGCCAGCGGCGCAATATCAACCTCATCGCTTCCGAGAACTACGCCAGCCGCGCCGTCCTCGAGGCCCAAGGCTCCGTCCTCACCAACAAGTACGCCGAAGGATACCCAGGGCGGCGGTACTACGGCGGCTGCGAGCACGTGGACGTCGCCGAACAGCTCGCCATAGACCGTGCCAAACAGCTCTTCGGCGCCCAGCACGCCAACGTCCAGCCCCACAGCGGCGCCCAGGCCAACATGGGCGCCTACTTCGCCGTCATCAGCCCCGGCGACACCGTCATGGGCCTCCGCCTTGACCAGGGCGGCCACCTCACCCACGGCAGCCCGGTCAACTTCTCCGGAAAGTACTACAAGTTCGTCTCCTACGGCGTGGACCGCGAGACCGAGCTTATGAACATGCAAGAGGTGCGCCGCCTGGCCCAGGAACACCGTCCCAGGCTCATCGTCACCGGCGCCACCGCCTACCCGCGCATCATAGACTTCCCCGCCTTCCGCCGCATCGCCGACGAGGTCGGCGCTCTCCTCATGGTGGACATGGCCCACATCGCCGGACTCGTCGCCGCCGGAGAGCACCCCTCCTCCATCCCCTACGCCCACATCACCACCTCGACCACGCACAAGACCCTCCGCGGCCCGCGCGGCGGCATGATCCTGTGCGGCGAGGACATGGCCAAGGACGTTGACCGCGCCGTCTTCCCCCAGGAGCAGGGCGGCCCCCTCATGCACATCATCGCCGCCAAAGCTGTCGCCTTCGGCGAGGCCCTCAGGCCCGATTTCAAGGAGTACCAGAAGGCTATCCGCGCCAACGCTCGCGCCCTGGCCGCCGAGCTGACCGGGGGCGGCGTCCGCCTCGTCTCCGGTGGGACGGATAACCACCTCCTCCTCTGCGACCTTAGCCCCCTGAACATCACCGGCAAGGACGCAGAAGAAGCCCTCGGCCGCGCCTACATCACCGTCAACCGAAACGCCATCCCCTACGACCCCAAGCCACCGCGCGTCACCAGCGGGCTGCGCCTCGGCACTCCTGCCATCACGAGCCGTGGCTTCGGCGTCGCCGAGACCAAGAAGGTGGGACAGCTCATCCTCAAGGTGCTCACGAACATGGGCAACGCTGCTGTCGAGAAGCAGGTCCAAGATGAGGTCCAGCACCTCACCACCCGCTTCCCCGTCCCCGGCATAGACCACTAGGGCTTCAGGAGAGGTCTCCCCTTCTGGAGAAGGAGGTTCTCCGAGAGGTCTTAGAGCCTATGTCCCAAGCCTTCCAGGGCTTGCTGGGCGGCGCGCTGTTCGGCCAACGCTTTGCGTGAGCCGCTGCCCTTCCCCTTCACCTCGCCGCCGACCGTGACCTCCGCCGTGAACTCCCGCGCGTGGTCCGGCCCCGTCGCCTCCAGGATGTTGTACGTCGGCGGCGGCATCCCCATGGACTGTGCCAGCTCTTGGAGCGCCGTCTTGGCGTGTCGTGGCGGCCGCTGCTTCAGCACATCTTCCAATTCCGCCCCGACCGTCCGCACCACAAACGCCCTCGCTGCCTCGTAGCCCTGGTCGAGAAACAGCGCGCCAGTCACCGCCTCGAACGTCGCTTCCAGATTCGTTGGGCGCCTCCGTCCGCCGCTGGCCTCCTCCCCCTTCCCCATCAGCAGATGCTGCCCCAACTCCAGCGACTGCGCTATTTTGGCCAGCGTCTCGGCCCGCACGATTGCCGCCCGCGCGCTCGTCAGTAGGCCCTCCGGCCACTCCGGATGCCGCAGGTACATCTCCTGCGCCACCACCGCGTTGATGACCGCATCCCCCAAGAACTCCAGCCGTTCGTTCGACTCCGCCCTTGCGCCAGGCATCTCGTTCACGAACGACCCGTGCACCAGCGCTAGGCTCAGCAGTTCGCGCCGGACGAACCGCAACCCGAGCTTCACTTCAACGGTGTCCAACATGTCCGATGGGGACGTCACGGACGACTAGGAGACGCCGGCTTCACCGCACCCTTGGGCCACGGGGGCTGCGGCCGCTTCAGCTCGCCCAAATAGGGCCGTTCGGCCATCAGCGCCGTGAAGTGCTCGAAGAGTCCCATCGTATCTTCCAGCGGTGGTACGAACATCTTGAGATAGACCGTCAAGCCGCTCTCGAAAAGGAAGGTCGGCGTCCCAAAGACTCCATACTTCGCCACCGCCTCCGTGTGGTCGCGCCCGATGATGTCCACGAGCGAACGGTCGGCTAGGTCGCGTTTGAACCGCTCCACGTCCAGCCCTGCCTTTCGCGCCAACTCGCCAAGCGCCTCAGCATCGTTCAGGGCGATGCGCCCCTCGCCGCCGTGCCGCGCGATCAGCAGGGCTAGGTGGAACCGTTCGAAGGCATCCCGGCCCTGGCGCCGCGCCGCCTCGCCCGCCCGTTGCGCCAGCATCGTCTTGCCCTGGTTCTCCTCAGACTGCTCCCAGAGCTTCCAACCGGGGCCTTCCTTACTGTTCACCTGGTCCAGCAAGAAGTGGCGCCAGGCTACGTCCAAGAGCTCGCCGCGCTTGACCTTCTCTGCCCTGACCCGTTGCAACCACACGGCTGCATTGTGGACGTAGGGTCAGTTGTAGTCGAAAAAGACCGTGAAACTTGTCGTGTACATATCCTCATCCCCCGTTCAGCCTGGAGCCCTGCCCGCATTTTATTGGCGAGGCCCAGAAGGGTCAAAGAAGAGAATCCGTGGGCTACGGAACCCTGTCTACCGTCCGTACCGCCATAGCTCTGACAGGTCGCCCAGCCGCCGCTTGGTGGGCAGAGGCGACTTGGCGAAGTCAGGCGTCAACGTCGCGGTGTCATACTCGCCCCGGACGAAGGCGGGATGTTGCATGATCTTCAACAGCAGCGGGATGTTTGTCACCAGCCCCTCGATGGCATAGTCCTCCAGCGCGGCGATCATCGCCCCGATGGCCTCCTCCCGCGTCTCCCGCCACACGATGACTTTTGCCAGCATCGGGTCGTAGAACGGCGTCACCTCGTACCCCTGCCGGATGCCGCTGTCCACCCGCACGCCCTCCCCCGCAGGTTCGCGGTACTTGGTAATCATGCCCGTTGTCGGCATGAACGTCCTCGGGTCCTCCGCGTAGATCCGCGTCTCGATGGAGTGGCCCCTCGCCCGCACCTGCTGCTGCAGGAGCGGCAGCTTCTGTCCTGCCGCCACACGAAGCTGCTGTTCCACGATGTCCACGCCTGTCACCATCTCCGAAACCGGATGCTCCACCTGGATGCGGCAATTCGTCTCCAGGAAATAGAACGCCCCCGATGCGTCCACGAGGAACTCCACAGTGCCGGTGTTCACGTAGTTCCCTGCCGTCATCACCCGCAGCGCCGCCTCGGACAGATGCCGCCGCAGGAGGAGGGACACAGCGATAGACGGCGACTCCTCCACCACCTTCTGGTACCGCCGCTGCATCGAACACTCGCGCTCCGGGAACGTCACCGCGTTCCCGAACTGGTCAACGATGGCCTGTACCTCGATGTGTCGCGCATGTTGAAGGAACTTCTCCAGGTGGATCTGCGCGTTGCCGAAGAACCGTTGCGACACTTGTACCGCGCTTTGCACCGCATCACTGAGCTGGTCGGCGTCCCGCACCACAGTCGAGCCGACGCCGCCGCCTGCCGCCGACGCCTTCACCATCACAGGGAATCCGATATTCGTTGCCGCTTCCCGGATGCGCGCAAGGTCGGTGGCCGGCACCTCCGTCCATGGCACCGTCGGCACCTCCGCCTTTGCCAGGAGCCGCCGCGCCGCCGTCTTCTTTCCCAGAGCCCGCAGTGCCTCCGGTGTCGGCCCCACGAACACCAACCCGCCACACGTCACCGCCTCCGCGAAGTCAGGACTCTCCGACATGAACCCGTATCCAGGGTGGATGGCCTCCGCCCCAGTGGTCTGCGCGAGCGCGATGATCTTGTCAATCTTAAGGTAGCTCTCAGAAACCGGCGCCGGCCCGATGGGGTACGCCTCGTCCGCCAGCTTCACGTGCGGTGCCTTCGCGTCCGCGTCTGAGAACACCGCGACGCTCTTGATCCCCAGATGCCGCAGCGTTTTGATGACCCGGCAGGCAATCTCGCCTCGGTTCGCTACCAGGACCTTGTTGAACACTCACCGTCCTCCGGACTTGCCGCCATACAAACACCGGCGCCACCACCTCGGTTGGCGCCGGGAACTCCCTGGCCGCGGAGTTGCGCCACATATTAGCACTATCAAACCCACTCTGGCACACATCTTTGGGCGTTCCCGTATAATTGGCGCCGTTGTCCGGCCCACCTCAGGCTGGGCAGCAGAGGAGGAACGAGATGCACGTCTTAGTCATCGGCGGCACCCAGTACTTCGGCAAAGTCGCCGTTCGCACCATGCTCGCCCGCGGCGATAAGGTCACCCTCTACACCCGTGGTCAGTCCAAGCCCGATTTCTGGGACAAGGTTGACCACATCAACGGCGACCGCAACGACTACGCCGACTTCGTCAACAAGCTCAAGGGGAAGCAATTCGACGCCGTCATAGACAACGTCGCCTTCAAGACCGAGGACGTCAAGGCGGTCGTCCAGGCCCTCAAGGGCCGCATCGGCAAGTACGTGGTCGCCACCACCGTCTCCATCTACGGCGGCCCGGGCCACGCCATCGAGTGGCGCGACTACTCGAAGCGCGACCGTCCCCTCTGGGTGGACGAGTTCGTGGACCTCACCGCCTGCTGCCCCATCCGGGAGACAGACGCCGACCTCTCCAAGGTCAAGTGGGACTACGTGAAAGAAACCCACGAGTACGGCCAGGGCAAGCGCATGATGGAGCGTTTCTTGACCGAGACCAAGGACTTCCCATGGGTCGTCCTTCGCGTCCCCGCCACCCTCGGCCCCGAAGACCCCAGCTTCCGCTTCTGGTGGTACATGCAGCGTATCCTCGACGGCAAGGAACTCGTACTCCGCGACGGCGGCTCCAACGTCTTCCGCCTGGGATTCCGCGACGACATCGCCGCCGCCATCCTCGACGTCATCCCTGTCGCCAAAACCTCCGGCCAGATTTACAACATCTGTCAGCCCGAGATCGCCACGCTCCGCCGCTTCGTGGAGTCCATGGCCAAGGCCCTCGGCCGCCCCCTCAACGCCGTCTCCGTCCCCGCAGAGGTCGCCGAGGCCAAGTCCACACTTCCCTGGCACGACTGGGCCTTCGACCCCTTCTCGCGTCCCAAGACCTACGTCATGGCCATCGAAAAGGCCCGCCGCGACTTCAACATGCGCACCACGCCCATGGACACCTGGATCAAACAGACCGTGGACTGGTACAAGGCCAACCCGGTCGGCAAGGACTCGAAGTACTACGAGCGCCGCGACGACGAGGCCGCCCTCGCCCGATGGTGGCGCGACGAGTACGCCAAACTCCTCAAAGCACCTGCCAAGAATTAACGACGTTCAAACTAAAGATGGGAGCGAACACGAATGGCAAAGCAAAAGGTCGCCTACATCGCCAGAGGAAAGTCTGATATCTCCCTTACAACGGAGCAGCTCAAGGGTGTTGACTACGAGCTTGACCACCATATCTGCAAGAGCGACGGGGAAATCATCGAGGCCGTCAAAGGCGCCGACATCATCATCAACGAGGTCGTGCCCATGTCCCGCGCCGTCATCGAGCAGATAGACAAGGCCAAGGCCATCGTCAGCCTCGGCCACGGCTTCAACCACATCGACGACGACGCCTGCACCGACAAGGGCATCATGCTCGTCAACTGCGCCGGCTACTGCGCCGAGGAGGTCGCCAACCACACCATCATGCTCCTCCTCGCCTGCTCCCGCCGCCTCATCGCCATGCACCAACTGGTCAAGTCAGGCAACTGGACGGCAAGCACCAACCGCGGCGCTCTCCCCTTCTACCCGATGGGCCATCTGGAGGGCCAGACCCTCGGCCTCGTCGGCTTCGGCAACATCGGCCGCGCCGTCGCCCGCCGCGCCACTGTCTTCGGCCTTAACGTCCTCGTCTTCGACCCCTTCCTTCCCTCCTGGGTCGTCCAGGAGTACCGCATCGGCACCGCGCCCACCATCGAGGAACTGGGCGCCAGGTCCGATTTCGTCTCCATGCACGTCCCCCTCAACAAGAACACTCGCAAGCTGGCAGGCGAGTCCCTCTTCAAGGCCATGAAGCCCACCGCCTACTTCATCAACACCTGCCGCGGCCCCACGCACGACGAGCAGGCCCTCATCAAGGCCCTCAAGTCGGGCAAAATCGCCGGCGCGGGCCTCGACGTCTTCGAGGAGGAACCCACTCCCGCCAGCAATCCACTGCTCAAGATGGACAACGTCGTCCTGACGCCGCACTCCGCCGGCACCTCCGACCACTCCGCCGTCGCGGGGCGGATGCGCCTCGGCGAGGAGGCCGCCCGCATCATGCGCGGCACCCTGCCCATGTCCCTCGTCAACCCGGCGGTGCGGCACAAGATTCCCGCACGGCCCCTGGCGCGGAGCAGCTAGGCTCCGGTTAGAAGGGCGTGGAAACACACGAATCGGCGGTTGGGACCACAGCCCTAACCGCCGATTCGTGTGTTTGAGTCTGCTTGAGGCAGCGTAGGAGGAGCTCTTCCGGCCCGCCTACACCCCCGCCGGGCGTGTGCCCTCAAGATACGTGGTCTTGCCAAAGGGATTAGGGGTTGGGAAGAAGACGATCATCTTGGCATCGGTGTCGCCCGTCACCGTGAACCCGTGCGCCGTCCCCGGCGGAATCGCCAGCGTGTGGTCAGGCCCCGCCTCGTGTATCTCGTTGCCCAGCCTCACTTTCAGCGTGCCCTCCATCACCACGATGAGCTCGTCCGTTTCGTGGACGTGCAGCGGCGCGCCCGTGCCTGGAGCGCCGACATGGTACGACAGCTCGCACGACATCCCTTGCTTCGGCCCGGCCAACTCCCACCGCCGGTAGCCCGGTCTCCAAGGCGTTTCTGGCGCCTTCGTATGGTCTATGATAGGCATCGCTATCCTCCTTACAAAGCGGGATAATGCGGCCGCGCAACTTCACGGAGTGGGGAACGAAAATGCCGGACCTCGTCAAGTATAACGACATCTACGACGCCCAGCGCACCATCGCCGGGCGCGTCCACCGCACGCCTACCATCAGCTCCTCTTACTTCGGCAAGCGCCTCGGCGGCCGCCTCCACTTCAAGCTCGAGTCCTTCCAGAAGACCGGCTCGTTCAAGGTTCGCGGCGTGTTGAAAAAGCTCGAAAGCCTCGACCCGGCCCAGCGCGCCAAGGGGGCCGTCACCATCTCCTCCGGCAACACCGCCCAGGCCCTCGCCTACGCCGCCTCTGTCGCAGGCATCCCATCCGTCGTCGTCATGATGACCGGCAGCGACCCTGGCAAGGTCGAGGCCACCCGCAACTACGGGGCGGAGGTCATCTCGGCCGAGCCTAAAGTTCTCTTCGACACCGGCCAGCGTGTCCAGCAGAAACGCGGCCTCGCCTACGTCCCGCCCTTCGACGACCCCAAGGTCATCGCAGGTGCGGGCACCGTCGGCCTAGAAGTCATGGAAGATGTTCCCAACGCCGACCTCGTCGTCGCCGGCATCGGTGGTGGCGGCCTCATCTCCGGCGTCGCCGTCGCCGTCAAGGGCCATCGGCCCAAGGCCCGCGTCGTCGGCGTCGAGCCGGTCGGCGCCTGCGCCATGACCAAGAGCCTCAAGGACGGCAAAACCGTCCGCCTCGACCGCGTGGACACCGTCACCGACGGCCTGCGCGGCACCCTTCGCCGGCGAGCACACCCTCGCCCACGTCCAGAAGTTGGTTGACGACGTCGTCCTCGTCACCGACGACCAAATCATCGAGGCCATGCAGCTCATCCTAGAACGCTGCAAGGTCCTCGCCGAACCTGCGGCCGCGGCGCCTCTTGCCGCCCTGCTCAACGGCCTCGTCAAGGTGCCCCAGAACGCCAACGTCGTCTGCATCGTCAGCGGCGGCAACATCAGCCCCCAAAAAACTCAAGACACTCCTGAAATAGGAAGTGCTATACTCCCCAGGCTGCCGCTGAGGCAAGCTACATAGCACCCGGGAGGAAGGATGTTCGACCTCGTTATTCTCGGCGGAAACATCGTTGACGGCACCGGCAAGAAGGCCTACCGGGCCGACGTCGGCATCGCGGGCGAACGCATCGAAGCCATCGGCGACCTGGGCCAGGCGGAGACCCACCGCGTCATCGTCGCCCACGGCCTGACCGTCTCCCCTGGATTCATAGACAGTCACGCCCACTCCGACGGCATGTTGCTCCTCGACCCACAACATGCCAATGGCATCCGCCAGGGCATTACCACCGAGCTCCTGGGCCAGGACGGTCTCTCCTACGCGCCCCTGTCGCCGGCCAATTACCGCATGTACAGCCGCTACCTGGCGGGACTTCTCGGTCTGCCGCCCGCTGACCTCGACATGCACAACGTCACCGCCTTCCGTGCCAACTACCACAAGAAGTGTGCCGTCAACACTGCCTACTGCGTCGCCCACGGCGCCATCCGCGTCGAGACCCTCGGCTTCCGCGACGTGCCCCTCGTCGGCGACGCCCTCAAGAAGGCCAAGCGCCTCGTCCATGAGTCCATCGAGCAGGGCGCCGTCGCCTTCTCCACCGGCATGTCCTACTACCCCAACTGCTGGAGCACCACCGCCGAGCTTGTGGAGCTGTGCAAGGAGGCCCACGCTGCTGGCGCCCTCTACGTCACCCACCTCCGCGACGTCAACACCGACCGCGGCTTCGGTGGCGGCGGTGTCCCCGAGGCCATCGAGATCGGCCGCCGCTCCGGCATCCGCGTCCACTTCTCCCACTTCCGCACGCTGCCCGAAGAGGCAGGCCAGATCGCGCCCAAGATCGCCCCCATAGACAAGGCCAAAAAGAGCGGTCTCGACTGCACCCTGGAGCTCTACCCCTACCCCATCGGCAGCAGCTTTCTGCCCATGGTGCTGCCCCCCAAGGAGCAGGAGGGCGGCCCCGACGCGATCCTCAAACGCCTCAGAGACCCAGCCCGGAAGCAGGCCATCGCCAAGCTCATAGACGGCTACGAGGCGCGCTCCATCGCCGAGTTCGTCCTCACCCACACGCCCAACACGCCCGACGCCGAAGGCCTCAGCCTACCCGACTTCGCCAAGAAGCGGGGCAAATCCATGGGGGAGGCGGTCCGCCAGCTCCTCGTGGACAACGACCTCCAGGTCGGCTTCCGCGGCGCGCCGCCCGCCAGCGTCGCCACCTGGCGCCAGCTCGGCCGCGACCAGATGGAACTCCTATCCCGCCCCGACTACATGGTCGGCAGCGACGCCATCCCCGTCGGCAACCTCTGCCACCCGCGCGCCTACGGCTGCTTCCCACGCTTCCTGGGCCGCCTCCGCAAGCAGATGCCCGGCATCATGTCCCTGGAGACCATGGTCCAGCGCATGACCGACAACCCAGCACGCCGCTTCGGGTTGACGAAGCGCGGCCGCGTCCAGAAAGGCTACTTCGCCGACCTCGCCGTCTTCGACGCCGACCGCATCATAGACAACGCCACCTTCGACGACCCGAAACAGTTTCCCACCGGCATCCCCTACGTCCTCGTCAACGGCCAGGTCGCCGTGGACAACGAACGCTGCACCGGCGTCCTCGCCGGCCAAGCAGTCCCGTAAACTAGGCAACGGTTAGTCGGGGATGGCGTAATCTCTCCTCCCCCTCGAGGGGGGAGGACCTTTGGGCCGATCGGTCGGCCCAAAGAGGTAGGGGTGATTATCTCCCTCCTCCACTAAACGACAAACCGCCCCTGGCTCCGTTATCATAAGCCTAGAGGTGAACCGCCCTTATGCCCACGAAAACCGACCCAGTACTCGTCGAGCTCCGCAAGCGCATCCGCCACTCCAGCGCCCACGTCATGGCCGACGTGGTCACCAAGATGTTCCCCAACGTCAAGCTTGGCATCGGCCCCCCCACCGACGATGGCTTCTACTACGACTTCCTCGCGCCCGAGCCCTTCACCCAGGAGCAGCTAGCCGACATCGAGCGCCGCATGAAGGACGTCGTCGCCCGCGACCACACGTTCCAGTACCGCGAGTACCCCCGCGACAAGGCCCAGCAGATGAACGCCGACCAGCCCCTCAAACTCGAGATCATCGAAGGTATCCCCGAGGGCGAGGTCATCTCCACCTACAAACACGGCGACTTCGAGGACCTCTGCGCCGGACCCCACGTCGAGTCCACCGGCAAGATTGCCGCCTACAAGCTCCTCAGTGTCGCCGGCGCCTACTGGCGCGGCGATGAAAAGCGCCCCATGCTCCAGCGCATCTACGGCACCGCCTTCGAGTCCCAGGCCGCCCTCGACGATTACCTCCACCGCATCGAGGAGGCCAAGAAGCGCGACCACCGCCTCCTCGGCAAGGAACTCGACCTCTTCTCCATCCACGACGAGACCGGCCCCGGCCTCATCATCTGGCACCCCAAGGGCGCACGCGTCCGCGGCGTTGTCGAGGAGTTCTGGAAGCGCGAGCATTACAAAGCCGGCTACGACTTGGTCTATACCCCCCACATCGGGCGTGCCAACCTCTGGCAGACCAGCGGCCATCTTGACTTCTACAAAGACAACATGTTCGCCGCCATGGAGATGGAGGGCCAAGACTACTACCTCAAGCCCATGAACTGTCCCTTCCACATCATGTACTACCGCACCGCCATGCACAGCTACCGCGAACTGCCCTTGCGCACCGGCGAACTCGGCACCGTCTATCGCTACGAGCGCGGTGGCGTAGTCATGGGGCTCCTCCGCGTCCGCGGCCTCACACAGGACGACGCGCACATCTTCTGCCGCCCCGACCAGGTTGAGGCCGAGGTCAATGGCGTCCTCGACCTCACCTTCCTCCTCCTCACCAGCTTCGGCTTCAACGAGTTCGAGGTGCGCCTCTCCACCCGGCCCGAAAAGTTCGTTGGCCGCCCCGACCAGTGGGACCTCGCCACCGAGTCCCTTCGCCGCACCCTCATCCAGCGCAAGGTCGAGTACGAGGTGGACGAGGGCGGCGGCGCCTTCTATGGCCCCAAGATAGACATCCACATCCGCGACGCCATCGGGCGGCTCTGGCAGTGCACAACCGTCCAGTTCGACTTCAACCTCCCCGAGCGCTTCGGCCTCACCTACGTCGGCGAGGACGGCAAAGAGCACCAGCCCTACATGATTCACCGCGCCCTGCTCGGCTCCATGGAGCGGTTCATGGGCGTCCTCATCGAGCACTACGCTGGCGCCTTCCCAGTCTGGCTCGCCCCCGTCCAGGCCGTCGTCATCCCTATCGCAGACCGTCATCAGGACTACGCCCACAAGGTGCTCGGCCAGCTCGCCGACGCAGGCCTCCGCGCCAAGCTGGACGACCGCAACGAGCGCATGAACCTCAAGATCCGCGAGTCCCAACTCCAGAAGGTGCCCTACATGCTCGTCGTCGGCGACCGCGAGGCCCAGGCCGGCGCCGCCGCCGTCCGCCTCCGCTCCGGCGAAGACCTCCGCGCCCTGCCCATCGCCGACATCGTCAGCCGCATCCAGCAGGACATCCGCGACAGGCGCTAGGCGGTCCGGCGGAATGACCGAATATCCGCTCTATGTCGAGTCCGGCCCGAAGCGCCGAAAGACCATGGTCCACGTCCTCGACCTCCTCGGCTGCATCGCTAATGGGCCGACCACTAAGGCCGCCCTCGACGCCACGCCCGATGCCATCCGCAACTACCTGCGCTTCCTCCACCGTCATGGGGATGCGGTCAAGCCCGATGCCTCCTTCGCAACCAAGGTCGTCCAGCACGTCATGGAGGGCACTTGGCTCGGCCGAGGCGACCCCGACCCAGGCTTCGCCGCCGACTTCCAGCCCCTGACCGCGAAAGACTATGCCACCTACCTCAAGCGCATGTCCTGGCTGGAGGCCGACCTGCTCCAAATCGCCCGCGACACGCCGCCCAAGCAGCTCATAACCCAGCCGGAGAGCGGCGGCCGCCCTATCCGCCGCATCCTCGAGCACCTCGCCGGCGCCCACTACGCCTACCTCAAGTCGCCTCTGTCCAAACCCAAGGGCCTATCCCAGGCCCTCCGTCTCGTCGAGGAAGGCCCAGGCCTGCCCGCCGCCCTGGCCGATTTCTGGCGCATGGCCACCGAGCGCCTGGAGGCCATCACCGAAGCCGAACACTCCGCCATGGTCCAGCACGGCGTGAAGACCTGGTCGGCCCGCAGGGCCTTCCGCCGCATGCTGGAGCACGACTGGGAGCACCTCGCCGAGTTGTCTCGGCGATTTGGCTAGTCCGGCCGCCGGCTGACCCCGGCGGTGCCTTGTCGCCGTTGCCCGACTTCACACCTTGTGCTATAGTCGTTTACGGCTTTGCCACCATGTGTTCGCTGGTAAGTAGGAGGGAACAACAACATAGCTAAAGACTACCGAGTCAACCGCGCTATCCGCGTGCCTGAAGTCCTCTTGATCGACGACGAAGGAAATCAGATAGGGGTCGTCCCCATCCGCAAGGCATTGGAGATGGCCGACGAACGCAGCCTCGACCTCGTCGAGGTCGCCCCTGCCGCCAAGCCCCCCGTCTGCCGCATCATGGACTACGGGAAGTTCCAGTACCAGATCGACCGCAGAGAGCGCGAGGCTCGCAAGGTCCAGAAGTCCAGAGCCACCAACGAGTTGCGCGAGGTGCGATTCAAGACCCGCATCGGCGAGCATGACCGGGAGGCGAAGGTAAGGCTCATCAGACGGCTCTTGGAAGAGGGGGCGAAGGTGAAGGTCTCCGTCCTCTTTCGCGGGCGCGAGATTACCCACCCCGAGTTCGGGATGAACGTCCTCAAGACCGTCACGCAGGACCTCGTTGACGACGCACTGATGGAAAAACCGCCCGCGTTCGAGGGGCGCTTCCTGAGCATCATCCTGACGCCGAACCACAACAAACCGGCCAGACCACAAAACAAGGAGACCAAGAGTGCCGAAGCTAAAGACGCATAAGGGCGCAGCGGCCAGGTTCCGCCAGACCGGGACGGGCAAGTTCGTGCGCATGAAGGGCCACCGCAGCCACATACGCCGCACCAAGCATGCCAAGGTCCGCCGCCTGTTCTCCCGCAAGATTGCTTCTGCTCCCGTTGACCGCAAGAAGCTCAAATCGGTCATGCCCTACGGGGCGGCCTAACTCACTTCACAGGAGACATTTCACGTGGCCAGAATCAAGCGCGGTGTAACCAAACACCGCCGACATAAGAAGATACTCGCCCTCACCAAGGGCCACTATTCCGTGCGCCACTCACTGTACCGCCGGGCGCACGAGTCCTTCATCCACGCCTTCCGGTACAGCTGGGAGCACCGCCGCGACAAGAAGGGCGACATGCGCAGCCTCTGGCAGGTCCGCATCAACGCCGCGGCGCGTGCCAACGGCCTCACCTACAGCAAGCTTATCCACGGCCTCAAGCTCGCCGGCATCCAGGTCAACCGCAAGATGCTCGCCGAGCTCGCCATCCGCGACCCACAGGCCTTCGCCCAGGTCGCCGACCAGGCCAGGGCCCAGCTCGGCCCCGCTTCCGCTTAAGTTCATCCGGCACGGGAAACAGGAAGGCCAGGGAGTGTTTCCCTGGCCTTCCTGTTTCATATCCCTTAGTTTCGCCTCTATTTTCCCAACACCACCCGTACATCGTGCGCCAAGTCCGCTGGTTCTATCGGCAGCGTGAACACCGAACGCATGAGGCCCTCCTCATCAATCACATACACCGGCGCCGAGTGGGTCACGGTATACGCTGCAATCTCCTGGGCCAGCGACTCCACTGCACCATCGTTTGTCCCGTCCGTGTTCGCACTCTCCTGCCCGTCTCGCGCCTGCGCGACGTAGTAGTCCCGCCACACCGTTGCCAGTTCCGCCTCCGTCCCCACAAGGTATCGCCAGTGTCCTCGCATCCCCAACTCGTCCAGGTAGGCCGTCACCGCCTCCCGCGTGTCGCGTGCCGGGTCCACGCTGACGATGAGCACCGAGACCCGCTCCGCGTCTTCCTCCAAGAGCTCATACGCCTTCTTCACTTGGCCCGCCACCACTGGGCAGATGTCGGCACAGCTCGTGTACAGAAACGTCAGTAACACAACCCGCCCGCGCTGCTCCGAAAGCGAAATGAGGGAGCTGTCCTGGTCTGAAAGTTGGAACGGGGATGCGGGCCTGGGAGGGTTGAGCGCGGTGCCCTTCAGCGGCTCGGCCTGTGAGCAGGCCACGGCCGCAAGGAGGATAAAAAATGCGGCTAGGCCGCTGATGGGGAAAAGGAGTCGCAACTCAGGATGCCGAGGAACGGACGAGCGAAGAGCGGTACGTCTCAGCCCCGCTTCTCCGTCATTCGTTCAAGCAGGAAGGCGACAGTTGGCACCCCGACGACCAGCGCAGCCCCGATGATAATTGCGCCCCAGTGGCCGGCGCCAGTCTCGTTCAACGCGATGAAGATTCCGCCCAGCCCAAACGCGAGCGTCGCCACCGTCACGACCGCCAGAAGCGGGAACAGCACCGCCATCATCATCCGGTCCTTCTTCATCGCCTCGTCTCCTGCCTTTCCTAACTCGACGTTCCCAATTGCGCCCTGTCGCTCTTCGCTCTTGCCTCTTCCCTGCCGAACCACCGGAAGAACGTCATAATGAACAGCGTCATGAACAGCATCCCGCCGCCCACCTTCATGATGATGGCGCCGATCTGCTGGTCCACCACCGGCGAAAGTCCCCACACCCGCGGCGCCGCAGCATACACATCATAGATGGGGTGGCGGGCGAAGGCCAGGGGGGCAAACACGATGATGGATGCAACCGACAACACGAACAGATATAACATCTGCCCAGGGTCCGACAGCCTCGGCAACTCCGGCATCTGGCTCAACAGCGGCCACCACATGATGACCGATATCGCCAGCAGCAGTATGTGCTGAAAGATGTGCAACCCCTGGAACGACAGGGTCGCGTTGTACAAGCTCGGCAGGTGCCACATCGAGAAGATGACGTTGAATAAGGCGAAGGCCATGATGGGATGCACTGTCACCCTCGCCGTGCGGAACACCCAATCCGGTCTCAGCAGGGGTCGCAATAGCCAGTCGGGCGTTCCCATGATGAGCAGCGGCGCAGCCAGGAGCATCAGCACCATATGCTGAACCATGTGGGCGCTGAATAGATAGTCGTCTCCGAGCACGTGCAGAGGCGATACCAGTGCCACGAGCGTCACTAGCACCCCCGCAGTGAACGTCGCCACCTGCTTCGGGTCCACCGAGTCGGCCAGGCTGTACTTCTCCCGCAGCGGACCTACGCCTAACAGGTACGCCGCTTCCAAGGCCGCCAGTCCGATGAGGACGTCGGGGTGCCCATGCCAGTGCGTCCAGACTGCTCCTGTGAACTCACCCGCCATTGGCGACGACCCCGCGGCCTGCCGCTAGATGAACCATTTGAATAGCGCCAGCAGCGCAAACGCCACCAGCAGCGCCAGGACCAGGCCCGCCACGAACATCGTCGAGAAGAGCTTGTGGTCGTACCGCAGGTGCATGTAGAACATGGCCACCAGCGCAAACTTAACGAGAGAGAGGATTACAAGGATGGGGATGATGCCGTAGCTCAGCCACTCAAAGAAGTAGACCACCACTTCCAGGGCCGTGATGGCAGTCAAGGCCATGGCGACCTTGAAGTACGTCCCCGGCGTCGGGTGCCCGGTGTGAACCGGCGCGGCCTCTGCGTGGTGAGCGTCTGCAGAATGGGCTTGTTGTGTCATCGCTCGACCTCAGAATCCTTGGAACACGCCAAAGAGATAGACAACAGTGAAAATCACGATCCAGACCACGTCAACGAAGTGCCAGTAGAGGGCCGCCAGATCCACATCCAGATTCCGTTTCGGCGTCACCCCGCCCTTGCGGAACGAGAAGAAGAACAGCGACAGCAGCCAGATGACGCCCAGCGTCACGTGCGCCCCGTGGAAGCCGGTCAGCGTGAAGAACGTCGTGCCGAAGAGGTTGGTCCGCGGGGTCAGTCCTGCCGTCGTCTCCGCCACCGCATGTCCGTCTTCCTCGAACACCTTGACGGTGTACTCCCCTATCGTGACCTCGGTCTCCTCGCCTGCCACGAAAGAGCCGCACGCCGAACCGACCTTCGCCTGCAAATCCGTCCAGTCGGCCGCATCGGGGTCGTTACACTCCACCACCACTTCGTGATTAGCGAATTCGTAGAACTCGAACGTCTGGAAGGCCAGGAAGGTCGCGCCCATGATGACTGTTGAGGCCAGCCAGATGCGGAACGCCTTCATATTGCCTCGCGTCAAGGCAGCGTAAGCCAACACCATGCTCATGCTGCTCATCAGCAGCACGAACGTGCTCACCGAGGTGACGGGAATACTGAAGACATCTTCAGGGAACGGCCCTGCCTTGCTCTTGCCCTTATAGACCAGATAGGTGGCGATTAGGCTGCCGAAGAACATGCAGTCGGAGCCTAGGAAGGCCCACATCAGCATCTTCCGGTGGTTCAGACCGGTTGTGGTCGCTTCGTGCTCCCCGTGGGACGCTGCGGTTACTTGAGCCACTTCCTAAGCTCTCCTAATGATGGGCCGGCTGCTTCTCGTCCGGTTCATTCACCGGTTCGAAGGCCCAGGCATAGATTCCGACCATGGCGATGCCACCACCGATGCCGGCCACCGCCACGTTATAGATGAGTCCGAACGCGCCCACCAGCAAGCCGATGGAAACCACGATGGGCCAGAACGAAGGCTGCGGCATGTGGATGGCGTGGCCCTCGCCGGAGCCGCCGCTCACCGGCACGCCGTGCTTGACGCCGCCGCGCTTCCGCGCCCACCAGTCATCCCTGTCGTGAACGGTGGGAATCTCATCGAAGTTGTGTTCAGGCGGCGGCGACGGGATAGACCACTCCAGCGTCCGGCCGTCCCACGGGTCGTTCGCCGCCTTTTCGCCCTTCCGCCAGCTCTTCACCATATTGAAGATGAAGATGAAGAACGAGAAGGCAATCAAGTATGCCCCCGATGTAGATAGAGCGTTCAGCGCCGTCCACCCCATGTCCGCGTCGTAGGTATAGATGCGGCGCGGCATCCCATCCAGCCCGTAGAAGTGCATCGGGAAGAACGCCAGGTTCTGCCCGATGAACATCAACACGAAGTGCATCTTGCCCATCCGCTCGTCGTACATCCGCCCCGAGAACTTGGGGAACCAGTAGTAGATGCCGGCCATGATGGCCATGATGGCCCCGCTGAAAAGCACGTAGTGGATATGGGCGATGATGAAGTACGTATCCTGTTGCTGCGCATCCGAGGACGCCATCGAGTGCATGACGCCACTGATGCCGCCGATGGTGAACAGCACGATGAACCCGAGGGCGAAGAGCATCGGCGTTCTGAAGTCAAGCGAACCTTTCCAAATCGTTCCAAGCCAGTTGAATATCTTGATGCCCGTCGGAACGGCGATGGCCATAGTCGTGATGGTGAAGACGGAGTTGGCGATGGGGCCCAGGCCCACCGTGAACATGTGGTGGCTCCAGACCATCCAGCCCATGAACCCGATAAGCGCACCCGCTAGCACCACCGTCGGGTACCCGAAAAGGGGCTTCTTTGAGAAGGTCGGCAGGACCTCCGACACGATACCCATCGCCGGCAGGATGAGGATGTACACCTCAGGATGGCCGAATACCCAAAACAAGTGCTGCCACAGCACCGGGTTGCCACCCGCGGGCGTGAAGAAGAAGTTCGTCCCGAACTTCCGGTCGAACATCAGCTCGATGAGCGCCACGGTGATGACCGGGAATGCGAGCACAAGCAGGATTGCCGTGATGAATGTCATCCAGGTAAACAAAGGCAGGCGCATCCAGGTCATCCCCGGAGCCCGCATGTTGATGATGGTCACGATGAAGTTGAACGCGGCCGCCAACGACGCGATGCCCAGCACCTGCAGGCCGATGATCCAAAAGTCGATTCCGTGCCCGGGGTTGAACGCCTGGCCAGTTATCGGCGCGTAGCCGAACCATCCTGCGTTGGGAGCCCCGCCCAGGAACCAGCTCGCGTTCAGGATGATGGCTCCCGCCAGGAACGTCCAGTAGCTGAACGCGTTCAGCCTCGGGAAGGCGACATCTCTCGCCCCTATCTGGAGCGGGATAACGAAGTTGAAGAACGCCGCTCCTAACGGCATGATTGCCAAGAAAATCATGGTCGTGCCGTGCATGGTGAAGAGCTGGTTGAAAACCTCCGCAGACACGAAGTCCCTGTCAGGGCCGATGAGCTGTGTACGGATGAGCAGCGCTTCGATGCCTCCCAGGATGAACAAGGCGAACGCCGTCACCCCGTATAGGATTCCGATGCGCTTGTGGTCGATCGTCGTGATCCAGCTCCACACTCCCGTCGGGTGCATGGGCCGTCTGATGATGGGGAAAGACAGCGTCGTCATAGTGTTTACTCCAGGCTCCTCAGGAAGGCCACCAGGGCCGATATCTGGGGCTCCGTTAGCGGCTCGCCCTGGCCGTTGTACACCGCCGCGTCCCGGGACATGAGATTCCCGGGCTTGACCGCATCCGGGTCCTCCAGCCACATCCTCAGGTTCTCCTGCGTGTTTTCTAGGTTCCCCGCCGCTAGGTGCTGCCGACTGGCGAAATGCGTGAGGTTCGGCCCAACCGTTCCTCGTGCCTTCTGCGTCCCTGCGATGGTGTGGCACGCGAAGCACCGTGCCTGGTTGGACATGAAGAGGTCATGCCCCTCTTTCGCGAGCGGGTCACCGGGCACCGCGGCCGCTGCCTGCTGCCGGGCGACCCAGGCATCGAACTCCGCCCGCGGCTCCACCACCACCCTAAACCGCATCTTCGCGTGCGACTCCCCGCAGAACTCCGCGCACTGGCCGTAGTACATCCCCGATTCATCGGCCTGAAGCCAGAGCCGATTTTCGTTGTTGGGGATCATGTCCACTTTACCGGCGAGCTTGGGTACCCAGAAGCTATGGTTGACGTCCACCGAGCGCAGTTCGACGATTACGGCCTCGTCCTCCGGGATGTGCATCTCATTGGCCGTGACCACGCCGAGTTCAGGGTACTTGAACTCGAACCACCACTGGTGACCGGTAGCCTCGACGGTGAGCCTGGCCTCGGTCGGCGGGTTGGCCGCGTAAAAGATACCCTGCAGGGTCGGCACCGCGACCGCAATCAGCACGATGGCCGGCGCGATGGTCCAGGCAACCTCCAGCTTGTCGTTGCCGTGGATCTGCGGCGGATCCGGGTCGTCCGGGCTGCGGCGGCGGTAGCGTATGACCGTGTATGCCAGGATGCCGAAGACGAGAATGAAGACGAACGTCCCCACCCCGGCAATCACGTAGAGGATGGTGGCCTGATTGCGGGACACCGGTCCGAGAGTGTCGAAGGTGGACTGTGGATTCGCCTTAGAGCATGCGGCAAGGAGGGTGAAAAGAAGACCGGTCAGAAGGACGCCGAGCAGGTGCAGCGACCGGTGACGAAACTTGGACATCTCTATGTTTCGGAGCCTCCTTCCGAAGCTAGGACGTATTTTCCGGCACTGGGATGGAAATCTACCAGTCATTCACTCCCTCGTCAAGCGCAATATGGCACCCACGTGAGCCACCGGGCACCGATCCATCGCCTCTCGAGCATGACATCAACCCTGTCAGGCCGATACCACGCTGTCCGCCACGACCACGGCGAACAACAGGGCCAGATAGAGCAGCGAATACAGGTACGCCGACTTCGCGCCTTCGATA
This sequence comes from SAR202 cluster bacterium, assembly GCA_016872515.1. Classification (GTDB taxonomy): domain Bacteria; phylum Chloroflexota; class Dehalococcoidia; order Lucifugimonadales; family VGZR01; genus VGZR01. The sequence continues at coordinate 13,641 of VGZR01000017.1, read as the reverse complement.
CCAGGACGCTGCCGCAGCTGGATCGCCTCGTACACCAGTAAGACGCCTAGAGCCGCAGCGCCGCCAAGGTACACCCACCCCACCGCACCCGTCAGCACGAACAGCAGCGTCAGCACCACCAGCAGCAGCGAGTAAAGCAGGATCTGCCGCTTCGTCTCTTCCACTCCTGTCACCACGGGCAACATCGGGATACGCGCCTCGGCGTAGTCGTCCTTGATCATCAGCGCCAGTGCCCAGAAGTGCGGCGGCGTCCAGAAAAAGATGATGGCGAACAGGTACAGCGCGGGCAGGTCCACACTCCCCGTCACGGCCGCCCACCCAATCATGGGCGGGAACGCTCCAGCCGCGCCGCCAATCACGATGTTCTGCGGTGTCCTTCGCTTCAAGCCGAGCGTATAGACGAAAACATACACCAGCGTCGCTGCCATCGTCAGCAGCGCGCTCAGCGGATTCGCTAGGGTAATCAGCAGGGCAAACGCCACCGCATTCAGCGCGATTCCAAAAAGGAGCGCGTCTCTTGGCGCGATACGCCCGCCTGCGACCGGCCGATTACGCGTCCGCCGCATCGCCGAGTCGATGTCTCTATCCAAGAAGTGGTTCATCGCGTGCGCGCCGCCGGCCGCCAGCGAGCCCGCCCCTAGCACTGTCAAGACCAGCCTTACGTCGGGGCTTCCCCCAGATGCCAGGAACATCCCACCGAGCGCCGTGACTAGAAGGAGCGAGATGATGCGCGGCTTTGTCAAAGCCACGTAGTCCCGTACGACGCTGCGAGGCTGGACTGTCTGCGCAATCATCGTGCTGTCCCTCCGGCATTTGAGAGCGCCTTCCTCTCAGCGATCACCCGGCGCGTGGTTAACCGTGGCGGCACGTAGATGACCGCCATCAGGACGCTCGCCGTCAGCCATGTCAGGGTCGCCAGGCTGAGATGCACCGCCTTAAAGCCACTGGCGAAGCCTGACCAGACCGTCGCCGCCCCGAAAATCACCTGGGCAGCCAGCGCTCCGACCAGTGCAGCCGCCACCCAGCCCACCCCCGGCCACCTGCTGCCTCGCACCCATACCATCGCAGCCGTCCACAGCACAAGCAGGCCGACGATTGCCGCCAGCAGCCGGTGACCCATGTGGATGGCATACGCATCCCCATCCGGAAACAGGCTCCCCCGGCACAGCGGCCAGGTGGCACAAGCCGAGCCCGCGCCCTGCCCCACCATATACGAGCCCGACAGAATCAAAGCGAATACGCCGGCCAAAGCCAGCCATAGCAACCGCCCGGCCCCACCGCTGCGGCCATCCTGTTCTGACGCTCCCTCATCACCGATGGGCCGCCAACCCGCCACGTTCGCGACCACCAGACAGGTGATCAGCAACTCGGCGATAGCTAGATGCACCAACCGGCCGCCCCAGGAAAGTTCTGTCCGCACGGTGATGGCGCCGAAGAGGGCTGCTGCAATCACCAGTCCCATCGCCGCCACGCTCGGCGTGAGCACCCACGGCCGCGGCCGATAAAACCGCCAGGCCAGCACCAGCGTTGCCAGGGTCAGGACGCCTAGCAGGTTTGCCGACAGCCGATGGGAATACTCGATGGTAGTCGCCAAGTCGAAAGGCGGGATGATTTGCCCATTGCAGAGCGGCCAGTCGTCACCACAGCCCAAACCGGAGCCGCTGACCCGAACCACACCCCCAAGTGTGATCTGGCCGAACGCCGCCAGCAGCGCTGCCAGCGCTACAGCCCTAAACGCCACTCTCGCCCCTTTGTTGGGCTCCGTCGCTTTGGTCAAGCGCCCCAATAGCACCGACTAAACGCCCCCAATAACTAACGCCTGTGCAATATTTCACAAGATTATACCACCCTGTTAGTCCGAACCGGTGCGCCATCTTTTTTTGCCAACCCACGCCTCGTAGATAGCCCGCGATATCTTGCCTATCGTCCTCACCCCCTCGTGCTGGAACAGCAGATAGCTCGGATCCTTGCTCTTGTGCGTCATCACCGCCAGGACATACCGCACCTTCCTAGTTTCGATCAGCCCCACATCCGTCCGCCCGTCGAGGAAGCTCCCCGTCTTGTTGGAGAGACGCGCAGGCATCGTGACACCCGTATCCTCGGGTAGTTGGTCTATCGGCAGATAGCGCCCCATGAAGTCCGGCTCCGAGCAGGTGTGCAGGATGTCTAGCATCGCGGCCGAAGCCTTCTTCGAGACCAGTGTCCCTTCCGCCATCTTCGTCACCAGTGTGGCCAAGTCGCGCGGCGATGAGACCGCCACCGACGCGATGTCCGTCTTGCGGATGACCGCGAACATCGCCGCCGACAGGTCGCTGAACAGCTCGACCTCCTTGAGCCCGAGCGAGCGCATCCGCTTGTTGATGTTATCCTTCCCCAGCTTCTGCACCATCAACCACGTCGCGGTGTTGTCGCTCTCCTTGATGGTCAGCACGCACACATCCCGCACTGTCAACTCGATGGGCGTGCTTAGCCGCATCAGGATGCCCGTCCCACCACGATGGTCAGCCCGCCGCACCACCATCTTGTCCGTGAGCTTCAGCCGTCCTTCGTGCACCTGGAAGAACAGCTCTGTCATGATGGGCACACGAATGGTGCTCAGGGTCGGGAACCGCTTCGTTTCGTTCACACTCAGCGTCTCGCCCGTCGTCAGGTTCCGCGCCTCCACACCTACCTGCCCGGAAAACCGCCCGATGATGCCCTGCACTTTCCGCCGCAGCGCCCCCTGCTGGGCCGCGCTGGAGCCGCGTTTCGCCGATGCCTTCGCCATCGTCAACTCCTTGTTCTTGCTTTCTTTCAGGCATTCTGGCTCTTGGATCGTTACCTTGACTGGCCTTGGGCCGGAACCTAGAATGAGACGGTTGTGGCCCGCTAGCTCAACTGGAAGAGCAACTGACTCTTAATCAGTAGGTTCTCGGTTCGAGTCCGAGGCGGGTCACGCCCTCTCAGCGGTCCGAGGCCCGCCTTACCGTCGGCACGGCGGGAATGTACCAGCCCTTGCAAGCCGAGTCAACGTCGCCGCGGAGGTTGCCATGAGACTGGACGGCAAAGTCGCCCTCATCAGCGGCGGCGCCCGTGGCATGGGCGCGGCGGAGGCCAGGCTATTCGCCCTCGAAAGCGCCAAGGTCGCTATCGCCGACGTCCTGGAGCAGGAGGGCCGTCAACTCGAAGCCCAGATCAATGAGACGGGTGGACAAGCCGTCTTCATACATCTGGACGTCACCAGCGAGGCCCAGTGGCAGAAGGCTATCCGAGCCACCGTCGCCCGCTTCGGCAAGCTCAATGTCCTTGTCAACAACGCCGGCATCGGCACCTACGGGGAGGTGGAGGACAAGAAAGTGGAGGAGTGGGACCACGTCATGGCCGTCAACGCCACAGGGGTCTTCCTCGGCACCAAGCATGCCATCCCTGAGATGCGCAAGTCTGGCGGCGGCTCCATCGTCAACATCTCTTCCCAGCTCGGCATGGTCGCCATGGAGACGGTCAGCCCCGAGTACCACGCCTCCAAGGGGGCGGTCCGCATCTTCACCAAGGCCACCGCCATCCAGCATGCCAAAGACAATATCCGCGTCAACTCTGTCCATCCGGGTCCCATCCTCACGCCCATGACGGCGAACACCGTCGCCGATGCCGAGCTGTACAAGCGCTTCCTCGCCCGCATCCCGCTGGGGCGGTACGGACGGCCCGAGGAGGTCGCCAACGGCGTCCTGTTCCTCGCATCCGACGAGTCCTCCTACATGACGGGCAGCGAACTGGTCATAGACGGCGGCTGGACGGCACAGTAGCTCCCTTGAATCCCTTCGCCCACTTGCTGACTCTAATCTGAGCAAAGAACGGGTGAAACCTTCAAGTTGACAGACCGGCTTTGAGGGGTGAGCGAAGGTTGCTGACATCCTTTCTGCGTACCAAAGGTCCAAGACTGCTGTCGCTGGCCGCTATCGCTACCTTCGTCGTCGCCTGCGGCCAGGCTTTCTCCGATGTACCCTCCTCAGAAGCGCAGTCCACGGCTCCGAGGCCCACACCCACCGCTACCTCTATGCCCGGTGTGTCCGCCGACGAGGAAGGCGAGTTCCCCAACTTCATGACCTCCGGCTGGAGGACTGACTTCAGCAAGCACTCGGCCCCGCTGAGGGAGATTTCGACCGGCGGGCCTGGCAAGGACGGCATCCGCCCCATAGACGAGCCTGTCTTTGCTCAGGCGTCCGAGCCGCCGCCCTACATGCGCGACGACGAGCCGGTGGTCAGCCTGGAGTTGAACGGCGAGGCACGTGCCTATCCTCTTGCTATCCTCATCGGACACGAGATCGTCAATGACACCATCGGCGGAGTCCCCGTCACCATCAACTACTGCCCACTATGCAACAGCGCCATCGTCTTCGACCGCAGGCTTGGCGGCCGCGTCCTCGATTTCGGTACTACGGGCAACCTCCGCAACAGCGACCTGGTGATGTGGGACCGTCAGACCGAGTCCTGGTGGCAGCAAATCACGGGCGAGGCCATCGTCGGCGAGCTCACCGGCTCTAGGCTGACCTTCATCCCTGTCCAGCTTGTCTCCTGGGGCGACTTCCGAGACGCCTACCCCGACGGCCTTCTTCTCACCCGCGAGACCGGCTCCCTCCGCGACTACGACCGGCCTCCGTACGACGGCTACGACCTGCTGGACTCGCGCCCGTTCCTCTTCCGGGGCGCCATAGACCAGCGCCTTGGCGCCGTGGAGCGCGTGCTTACCCTAGATATCGGGGGCGAGGCAGTCGCCTACCCCTTCTCTGTCTTGGCAGAGCATCCCGTTGTCAACGACACGGTCGGCGACCAACCCGTCGTCGTCTTCTATACAGGCAGCACACTTACCCCTTTCCCTGACAGCGACATCCTCGGTAGGGTCTCTGGTCTCGGCTCTGAGGGCTACCGAAGGGAAGCCGAGCGGCTGCTCAAGGAGACGCCGCCCGAGGAGTTCATGCCCTCGCGGCCCGTCGGCTCCGCCGCGGCCTACGACCCCCGCGTGGACGGCCGACACCTCGCCTTCGCCGCCCGCGATGGCCTCATCGTGGACGAGCAGACCGGCTCGGTGTGGAACATCCTCGGCCAAGCCGTCTCAGGCCCCCTCACAGGCACCACGCTCGCGCGCGTCGTCCACGGCAACCACTTCTGGTTTGCCTGGGCCGCCTTCCACCCCGAGACGGCGGTGCGGACAGCCGCTGACGCTGACCTAGCCCGACCCTGACGCGCCCTCGTCAGGTCGAGTGCGTGGTGATAATCTACGACGGAAACACACCATGCCGGAAACCATAGCCACCGATGGCATCACGAGAGTCCCGGGCATCGAGGTCGGCCACTACACCGACCTAGCCAACGCCACCGGCTGCACCGTGGTCATCTGCCGTAGAGGCGCCATGGGCGGAGTGGACGTGCGCGGCAACTTCCCCGCGACCCGCGAGACCGACATGCTCTCTCCTACGAAGTGGGACACGCAGATCCACGCCATCACACTTACGGGCGGCAGCGTATACGGCCTCGACGCCGCTTCGGGCGTGGTGCGCTACCTGGCGGAGCACAGCATCGGCCTGCGTGTCGGGATGGCCCGCATCCCGCGCGTGCCCGCCGCCGTCATCTACGATCTCGCCCTCGTGACCCACAAGGTCAGGCCCACCGCCGAAAACGGTTACGCGGCCTGCGAGAACGCCTCGTCCGGGCCTGTCCCCGAGGGCACGGTCGGCGCAGGGACCGGCGGCACAGCGGGTAAGCTGCTGGGCCTTGAGCGTGCGATGAAGAGCGGCATCGGCACCGCGTCGGCGGAACTGGAGGATGGCCTCATCGCCGCCGCGCTTGTCGTCACCAACCCCGTCGGCGGCGTCAACGACCCGCACACAGGCCAGGTCGTCGCCGGGCCACGCACGGAGGACGGCACCATGCGCGACTCCATCACCCTTCTCACCTCGCCCGACTTCGTCCCGCCGAAGTGGCTTCCCCAGAGCAACACGACCATCGGTGTCGTCGCCACCAACGCGCGGCTGACGAAAGAGGAGGTGAACCGACTAGCCTCCGCCGCCCACGACGGGCTGGCGCTGACGGTGCGGCCTGCGCACCTGACGCACGACGGAGACACGATGTTCGCCCTGGCGACGGGCGCGTATGCGGGGCAGGCCGACATGACACGGCTCTGCGCGGCAGTGGCCCGCTGCACAAGCGAAGCCATCATCCGCAGCGTGCGCAAGGCCACGGGGCTGGGGGGCATCCCTGCAGTGTCGGAATTAGGCCGGTAGCGCCTCCATCCAATCACCCAGGACTTTCAGGAACTTCTTCCGCTCCTCGATGAAGGGGAAGTGGCCGCTCTCCTCGAACATGACCAGCTTCGAGTTCGGGATACCCCGGTGGATGCGCTCCACTCGTGGCACGGGCATGATCCAGTCGTCGCGGCCAGCGATGACGAGTGTCGAGACCTTGATCTCAGGCAACCGCGCGGTGAGGTCGAAAGTCTTGTGGCAGTCAATGAAGCCGCGGTTGAAGGCCTGGTAGCTGAGCTTCGTGGTGGCGCCGATGCGCTCGGCCACCTTGGGGTCGAACCGCTTGAAGTAGAGCGGGAGGATTACCCCACCGAGCTGTGCGAAGGCTTCATCGCTGGGCACGTGCTTGATTAGCATGTCTTTGACCGCTTTGGCCTGCTCGGGAGTGCCTCGCGCGCGGGCGTTGGCGACGATCTCGTCCATGTAATCCCAGGCACAGTACGTGGTCACAAGCGCCAGTCCACTGAGGTGCTTCTGATAGCGGAGGGCGTACCCCTGCCCCAGCGCACCGCCGTAGGAGTGGCCGACCAGGACGAACTTGTCGAAGCCGAGGTAGGCACGAAGGGCGTCGAGGTCGTCGTGCCATGTGGAGTGGTCAACGTCTTGCAGGCTGTCGCGGCCCTCGGAGCGGCCGTTGCCACGGTGGTCATAGAAGATGACGCGGAACCGCTTGGCCAGCGGCTCCACCCAGGGGCGAAAGTAGGTGTGGTCGAAGCCGAGGCCGCCGTGGAGGAAGATAACGGGACGGCCTTTGCCAAGGGAGGTATAGTAAAGTCGTGTGCCGTTGACTTTCGCGTACATGGTCTCCTTCTCGCCGCAGCGATACGGACCTACAGCGGAGGCGGCTGCCAGCCGCCTAGTTCCTGCTCGAGGGCCTGCACCGCGGCCAATGCAACGTCCTCGCGCCAGGGCCGCACGGCGACTTGGACGTTGATGGGCAGCCCCTCCTTGGACGTGCCGCAGCGGACGGCGGCGGCGGGCCAGCCAGTGAGGTTGAAGGCGCTGGTGTAGGTGAGCTTGAGATAGCCACCACGCCCCAGCGACTCGCCATGGCGTAGAGCTGATCCGGAGCCCACAGGACACAGGATTGCGTCGTAGCTTTCCATGAAGGCCAACATGGCCGTACGGAACTCGTCCAGCCTTATCAGGAGCTTCGCTAGCTCCGCTGCAGGCTTGGGGGCGCTCCCCTGCTTCTCGCGGAAGCCTCCCACAACCTTGTGGGTTTTGGTGGTGCCTACTGACTTGAACAGGTCACGGATGTTCTCGCCACCGTCGGCGCCCCAGATGTCGAAGAGGAGTCCGTATGCCTCCTCGATACGGGGTGGGCGCCGCTGCTCGATGTTGGCTCCCGCGGCTTCCAGTGCCTTGGCCGCCGAGAGGACGACCGCGGCGGTGTCCGGCTCGGCAGGGCGGACACCATTATCAACATACATAGCGATGCGCAGGCCGCGGACGCGGATCTTACGCGGGTCGCCCAGCGGCATCGGGACGACGTGCGGGTCTCGCCAGTCGGGCCCGGAGATGATTGGAAGGATAAGGGCGAGGTCTTCGACGTGTCGGGCCAGCGGGCCGACCTGGTTGAAAGCCTCGGGAACGCCGTTGAGCAGGGGCCAGTGGCCTGTCCTTGGAGTACGGCCGGTCGTTGGCTTGATGCCCGCGAGGCCGCAGAAGTGGGCAGGTACGCGGACGCTGCCGCCCGCGTCGCTGCCCAGGCCGACGGGCGAACCGCCCGCCGCGACGATGGCGGCCTCGCCGCCGCTGCTGCCGCCTGGGGTGCGCCCGAGGTCGTAGGGGTTGTTGGCACGGCCATAGACGAGGTTGTCGCTCTCCCAGCCTAGGCAGGCCTCGGTGAGGTTTGTCTTGCCGAGCATGATGCCGCCCGCCGCCTTCATCCGCGCGACCACAGTGGCGTCCTGTGACGGGACATTGCCGGCACGGCCAAGCGTGCCGCCGGTGGAGACGACGCCGGCCACGTCGAGTGCGTCTTTGCAGGTGAACGGGACGCCGTGGAGCGGACCGAGCGCCTGGCCCTTGGCAAGAGCGGCATCGGCCTTGCGGGCTGCTTTCCGTGCGGCGTCAGCAGTGAGCTGAACGACAGCGTTAAGCTTCGGGTTGACTTCCTCGATGCGGTTCAGGTAGGCATCCACCACCTCGGCGGACGAGACCTGTTTTCGGCGGATGGCCCTGGCCAGTTTGGCGGCAGAGGTGTGGGTGACGTCTCTCATCGCGAGGGGTCCTACCTCCATGCGGGCGTGCATTGTACACCATTTGACGCACCGCATAGCCGATGGTACCCTTCGGGCCGTTCATGAACCGGTCTGTCTTCAGTATCAAAAGGGGGCGCCGGATATGAGGAGGGAAAATGGCTATCACTTCGTACCGTGATGTGAAGGTCGCCGACCCGCGTGGCGCGCTGCGTTCTAGGGTGCAGCGGGTCATCAGGGAGTTCTCAGGCCGTGCTGGGGTCAACGCACACAACTTGACCACCGGCGAGACGTTCGATATCAACGGAGGCGTGGTCTTCCCGACCTTGAGCTGCATCAAGCTCGCCATCATGGTGGAACTGTTCTGGCAGTTCCATGAGGGAAGGCTGCGGCTGGACGAGAAGATAACCATACAGAATTCGGACATCCGCGGCGGGACAGGCGTGCTGCGTGACCTGACGCCGCCCATCCAGTTGACGTTGCGGGACATTTGCATGTTGATGGTGACTGTGAGCGACAACACAGCAACGTGGATCATCTCGGAGAAGGTCGGCCACGCCAACGTCAACAAGCGGATGCGCTCGTTGGGCTTCAAGACGATGGAGCTTCGGAGCGACCTTTCCCTGAAGACGTTCTCACAGATACATAGGTTGGACATCGACGCATACGCAGTGTCCAGCCCGGCCGACCTGACGTCACTCATCACACTGGTAGCCACCGGCAAGGCGCCCGCGAAGAAGGAGTGTGACCAGATTCTGGCGATGATGCGGCTGTGCCAGGGTGTGGACTACTTGGGTCGCTACCTGCCCATCAACGAATTCATCCCGGAGTCGAAGATTACTCCGGAGGCGATCCTAGCCAACAAGATTGGCGCGTACCTGCACGGCCGTGCGGATGTGGGCCTGGTGGAGACGAAGAACGTGCGTTACACCATCACGGTGATGACGGATAAGAGTAAGGACAAGAGCCTCATCCTGCCGGTCCACGAGGGAACGGAGGCGGTAGGCCGCATCTCCAAGGCGGTGTACGACGCCTGGACAAGTCCCGTCAAGAGATAAAGCCCCCTCAAACAGGGGCAAGAAGCAAAAGAGGGGCGGGTCGAACGACCCGTCCCTCTTCGGTTTCCCAGCGAAGTGATTGGTCCTACATACGGCGGCGGAGCTTCGGGTCGAGGTTGTCGCGGAGGCCATCGCCCGCGAGGCTGATGCCCAGAACAGTAAGTGTGAGGAAGATGCCCGGGAAGGTGATGACCCAGATGGCGACCGTGATATATTTCTGCGCGTCAGCCATCATGATGCCCCAGCTTGGGATGCCCGGCGGGGTGCCCGCACCGAGGAAGCTCAGGTAGGCCTCCAGAAGCACGGCGGCGGAGGCGATGAACGTGCCTTGGACGATGAGGGGCGCGACGACGTTGGGTAGGATATGGCGCAGCATGATACGCCAGGCGCCAGCGCCTATGGAGCGGGCCGCGTCAACATAGACCATCTCGCGGATGGAAAGCACAGACGAACGCACGATACGCACGGCGATAGGCGTTTCTGTCACGCTCAGGGCGATGATGACGTTTTGGACGCTTCCCCCTAAGGCCGCCATGAGCGCGATGCCCAACAAGATAGACGGGATGGCCATGAGGCCGTCCATGACGCGCATGATAATCATGTCAGCCTTGCGGTCGTAGCCAGCGGCGGCGCCCAACAGGCCTCCCGCGGTGATAGCGATGATGCTGACAGAGGCAGCAACGGCCAGGGAAACGCGCGCGCCATAGAGGGTACGGCTATACACATCGCGGCCGATGTGGTCAGTGCCGAACCACTTGGCGCTGGATGGAGGGATAAACCGTTCGGTGGGCTTGGGGCGGACCGGGTCCACGGTAAGTAGAAGCGGCGCCAGGATGGCAATCAGACCCATCAGGACAACGATAGTGATGCCATACGCCATGTTGGGGTTGCGGCGCGCACCTCTCCAGAGCCGGGAAGGGAGCCGGGCCAAGAAGGGTTTTTTCGCCGCTGTTCCCAAAGTGGCGGTGGCTGAACCGCTCTGCGTGGTCACTGGTATCTGATCCTAGGATCCAAGAATGCGTAGGAGAGATCCACCAACAGGTTCACCAAGACGTAAATCATCGAGACGATGAGGAGTGTCCCCTGGATAACCGGGAAGTCGCGGTGCTCAATGGCATCAACCAGGAGTCTTCCCAGTCCCGGGATGGCAAAGACGTTTTCGGTGACAACGACGCCACCCAGAAGTAGTGCAAACCCTATGCCTATCACCGTGATGATGGGAAGGATGGCGTTCCTCAGGGCATGACGGATGAGTACGCCACTCTCCGCTAGGCCCTTGGCTCTAGCTGTGCGGACGTAGTCCTCATGAAGGACCTCGAGAACCGTGGCGCGGGTCATGCGGACGATGAGGGCCATCACGACCAGACCAGTGGAAGCGATTGGCATGGCGAGGCGGATGAAAAATTGAGAAACGCTGTCGCCGGGATGGACGTAGCCGGCCGCCGGCGCCCAGTGGAGCTTGACGCCGAAGAGGTAGATAAACATGAAGCCGAGCCAGAAGAGTGGGATGGAATAGCCCAGCGTGGAAAAGATCATCACGACCCGGTCGATCCAAGAATTCGCTTTCCAAGCCGCCAAGACCCCCAACGGTACGGCAAGGACGACCGCAAATATCTCAGTCAAGACCGCGATGGAGAAGGTCGGCAACATCCGATTGCGGATCAGCTCCAAGACCGGGTCTTTGTTAAAAAGAGAAGTACCCAGGTCTCCCTGGAAAGCGTGCTTTAACCAGAGGCCCAGTTGGACCGGTAAGGGCCTATCAAGGCCCAACTCCTTGCGGACGCGGGCATACTGTTCGGTTGTACCGAAGGCGCCTATGACGATTGCCGCAGGGTCTCCCGGAGCAAAGTGGATGAGTGAGAACACCACGAGGGCGACCACCACTATGACCGGTATGGTGGCAATCAACCGTCTGATTATATAAACGCCCATAGACTAGAATCCGCAGTCCTCAAAGAAGTCTTGTCGTTCAGGTAGGCGGCTCAGCGAGAGTCCGATTCGTGCTAAAGAGTATGGCCTCGCTTCCGCGGAGGGTCTCACTGATATGAATCGGGGGCAGGACGCCGGGTACAGTTCTGCTACGAACCCCAGACGCCTGCCCCCAACTCGACTTAACTTGTCAGGCTATTTTTCTAACCAAACGTTGACGAACACCGGCATGATTGGCACGGAGAAGTTCTTTACGTAGTCCCTGTACGGGTAGATGGCCGACCACCAACCCAAGAAGACGTGAGGCACGTCGGTGTACAGCTGAAGCTGTATGGCTTCGACGTACTTCATCTGCTCCTGGGGATCGGTCGCGAAGGCGAACTTCTCGCGGTTGGCCAACATGATCTGGCAACCATCCGTCTTGCCCCAGTTGCCGAAGTACAGGCTGCAGGAAGGCATCGGATCCATGACCGGGTCGGCCATGATCCACTGGACCCACCAGTCGGTGATGATGTCCCAGTCTGGGTCGGGCAACCTGGAGAGCAGTGTCGCCCAGTCCATGCCTGGCATATCCACCGTGATTCCAATCTCCTCAATCATGGGCTTCAGGACTTCGCCAAGGAAGGTGATGGTGGCGTAGTCGTTGGGATTCATGAGGAGGAGTGTCTCGCCGTTGTAGCCGGATCCGGCCAGGATCTGCTGGGCTTTCGCCATGTCGCCCTGGTCGTAGTACTCGGACCCAACCTCGGTGTGATACGGGGAGTTGTAGTAGCGGGCGGCAGTCTTGAACCACAGTTCCTTGGGGCCGATGCCGGCCATCAACTCGTCCACATCCGAGGCGGCCAGGATGGCCTGGCGGACGCCGATGTTGTTGGCAGGCTCAGAGATGAGGTTGAAGTCGAAGTCCGAGATGTGGTTGCGGTCTTCGGCGATGCCCATATCTGGATTGGACTTGATGCGCGGATAGAAGTCCAAGCCAGCGCCGTCAACCAGGTCCCACTCGCCGGTCTCGAGGCCAGCGATCTTTGTTTCTTCGGCGGGAACTTCCAGCCACTCGATCCGGTCGAGATAGGCCTTCTTACCGCCGGAGAGGTAGCTTCCGCTCTCGGCGCGCGGGATATAGTCCTCAAAGCGCTCCAAGACCAGTTTGTTACCCTTCTCCCAGTTCTTCAGTTTGTAAGGGCCAGAGCCGATGGCGTTCTCTTCGCCAAAGTCCTTCTGGGCTTCCATCTCACCTATCGCCTTGGGATAGATATTGCTGAACGGCCAAGGTGAGGCCAGACCATCCAGAACCACACCCATAGACCTATCGAACTCCAGGCTGAACGTGTTGTCGGTGACGGCCTGCATTCCATCCGCTACGAGGTAGGAGTTCATGAACGAGCCGTGCGCTTGAGTCACCCAAATCCGCTTGAGGGACGGGATGACGTCGGCGGAGGTCACCGGGTCGCCATTGTGGAACTTCAGCCCATCGCGGAGGGTGAAGAGCCACGTCCGGCCATCGGAGCTAACGCTCCAGGTGTCAACCATCTGAGGCAGGGACTTAAGCTCGGTGTCGCGTTCGAACAGCCGATCCCAGATGTGCGCATTCACGACGGTGGTGACCCACGCGCCGGTGAAGGAGATATCCAGGCTTTCGATGCTGGCCTGAGAAACGACGCGCAGAGTGCCGCCGTACTTCTTCTGCTCAACTTCAACGCCCTTGGCCTGACTCTCCGCCGTGGCCTGGACAACCTTCTCGACCTCGACGGTAACCTTGACGACCTTCTCGACGGCCACTTCCTTTACGACTTCCACTTCCTTCTCAACTACGACGGGGACTTCCTTCTCGACAACTACTTCCTTCTCGATGACCGAGGTGACCACGACTTCCTCTTTCACCACAACCGTTTCCCCGCCGCCGCAGGCTATTGCGAGTAGACTGAGCAGCATAGCAGCTCCCAGAGCTAATACCACCGTACGTTTCATTCTTGCCTCCCTTTCCCCAGACTTGGCGCCAGCGCGGCCTCGGTCTCAATACAAAGCGAGCCCGTCCCCGGCTTTTTTGGTGGTCGATAGTAAACACCCTTGCCGCTGTGTTGTCAAGTCATGTACTCGTCCAGTAGATCAGTGACAGTGGGCCTCCTTTCGTTGGGTGCGCCACTGGACCAGGAACTGTTGCGGGGTGAGGTA
>VGZR01000016.1 GCA_016872515.1 SAR202 cluster bacterium | reverse complement strand
ATCGCCGAAACGGTCTTCTGTGCCGCCATCGGACGCCGTCAGCTTGGCCTGCTGGGACCACGTGGCGCCCGAGCGGACGAACACGTAGGCCGAGCCCTGGTTGTCGTTGCTGCCCACGTCGTCGGACCAGGCCCCGACGACGGCGGTGTCGCCGGAGACGGCCACCGAATAGCCGAACAGGTCGTCTGCGGCGCCATCGGACGCCGTCAGCTTGGCCTGCTGTGTGTCCGGTCCCGCCGCCTGCGCGACAGTGGCCAGGCCCGCCACAACGGCGGAGGCCGTGATGACCGCCATGAGCGCGGCCACGAGGCACGAGAAGCGACTCGTGCGAGAAACTCTACCAGCGAAAGAGGCGTTGCGCACCTGTCCTACATTGGGGGACCCGGATAAAGCCGTCCGGCGCAGCGTACATCGTCCGCGGCCAAAAGGCAAGTACGGTCCTCCTGTCGGAAACTGAATTCACCAATTGTGCGAGCCAAATCTCTGCGGGCATCCATATCACGGTTTCATGGCATAGTCGGTTCCCGTTCAGTTCTCAACAGGGGCAGTACAGTACGGCATCGATCGGCATGTCCTGGGTATTCGCACCCAGTCCGCTAATTCCTCAGGCGAGCGCCGTTGACCGAGCCGCCCAGGACGCTGGGTCTTGACCAACGCCATGTGGTCACGCCAGGACAACTCAGGCAGTACAATACAACCGCTTGAGCCAGGTTTCCAGGCCAATAATCTGGACCCCCGAAGGAAATGAGAAACTGTTACGTGGAAGGGATATGGGGGACTTCTTCTACAAGAAGGAAGTTCCTCCGCGGCCCTGCGGAGTAGGCGATGTACCTTGGTCTGGACCCGACGATGGCGGAGCGGAAGGCGACGGCGTGGGCGGTGGTGGATGGGCAGGGGCGGTTGATTGACGCGGGCAAGCGGTATGGCGATGCCGACCTGCTGGCGCTGGCGGGGGAGTTCGGCGCGTCCACGGTGGGGATAGACGCGCCGCTGGGGTATCCGCGCGGGATGTGCTGCCTGGAGGCGTCGTGCGCGTGTGCGCCGGTGGGCGACACGCTGCGGGCGTGCGAGCGGGCGCTGGTGGCGGAGGGCATCTCGCTCTATCCGACGACGAAGCGCAGCTTCATCAAGCCGATGGTGTACCGCGCCATCGGGCTGGCGTGGGAGCTGCGGATGCAGGGCCGGTGCGTGCTGGAGGTGTACCCGTACGCGGCGAAGGTACGGCTGTGGGGCAGGCCCATCCCGAAGAAGACGACGCCGGAGGGGTTGCGGTGGCTGAGGGAGAAGGTGGCGGAGTTGGTGGGGGAGGACTCTCCCGACCCTCACCCCTACGGCCCGCTGCGGGCCGTAGGCCCTGCCCCGCACGCGGGGGAGGGGTTGCTCGCAGGCCACGATGCGTGCGATGCGGCGCTGGCGGGGTACACGGCGGCGCTGTACGCGCAGGGCCGCGTGGAGGCGCTGGGATGGCCGGACGAGGCGCAGATCGCGGTGCCGAGAGCGCGGGCTTGAGTTTCACCTTACCTTTTCGGGGTGACCTGGCCGGCCCTTAGGTTCCTTCGGCTTCGCTCAGGACAGGCTCCAGGGGAGAGGAGGGGATGTCCCATCCCTAGCTCTTTTCGACGAAGTCTTTGATGCGGGCGCCGGTGGCGGTGACGTCTTTCTTGAAGCCGCCGCCCATGAAGAACTCCATGATGCGGAGGAGCCCGCCCATGCGCATGGTGAACTCGATGGAGAGTTGGGTGCCGTTGGCGGCGGGCTGGAAGCCGTAGCTCCCGGAGAAGGTGACGGAGCCGCCCTTGGCGTCGAACCGCATGTGTTTGTTGGGCTGGAACTCGGTGAACTCGAAGTTGTAGGTCATGGTGCGGCCGCCGTCCTTGCGGGTCTCGGTGCCCTTTGCGCCCTTGGCCATGGAGCCCTGGAGTTCGGTCTTGATGTTGCGCGAGTCCCACTGTGGGTGGTTCTGGATGTAGTCGGTGCCGACGACCTTGAAAACCTGTTCGACGGGCTTGTTGATGGTGACAACGGTGTTGGCTCTGAGCATGACGCACTCCTTTCCGTCGCTGTTCCAAGACGCCATAACGATTGCGCGGCATCATGGCACTATCGAGGGGCAGGGCATGGATGACCTCGCTTTCGTTGGGGACCGTTACACCCTCATCCTCTGGCCGCACGAAGTGCGGCCAGCGATCTCTCCCATGAAGGGAGAGGGCAGAACTTACCCTGGGTCGGCGGGCCAGCGGGGCTCGCGCTTCTCGACGAAGGCGCGCATGCCCTCCTGGGACTCGGGGCTGTAGAAGGACTTTGAGGTGAGGTAGCGCTCCCAGACGAAGGCGGTGGGAGGCGGCTCCACGCTCCGCTGTAGGGCTTCTTTGGTCAAACGGATGGCGCGTGGGGACTGCTGGGCGATGCGCTGGGCCATGCGGAGCGCGGCGGGGAAGACCTGGTCGTCGGGGACGAGGGTGTTGACGACGCCGAAGTGGTGGGCCCGCTGAGCGGAGACCATGTCGCAGGTGTACACCAGTTCGGAGAGGAAGCAGGTGGGGATGTTGTTGTAGGCGAAGGGGGTGACGACGTTGATGATGCCGCGCTCGGCCTCGGGCATGCCGAACTTGGTGGACTCGCCGCAGATGCGGATGTCGCAGCGCATGAGGATGAGGTTGAGGCCGGCTCCGAGGCAGTAGCCGTGGACGGCGGCGACGACGGGCTTCATGAGGCTGGGGGTGCCCATCGGGTCCATGAAGACCTTGCGGTGCTCGGGGACGTCGGGCGGGCCGCCCTTGACTCCCCACTCCCTCATGTCGGCCCCGGCGCAGAAGGCCTTGCCCGCGCCGCGGAGGACGGCGACGCGGGCTGCCTTGTCGTCGGCGTAGCGGCAGAAGGCCTCCTCGATGTCCACGACGATTTGCGCGCCGAGGGCGTTGAGGCGCTCGGGCCGGTTGAGGGTGATGACGGCGATGTGGTCGGAGTGCTTCTCGTACTGGACGTACTGCATGGGGCCTCCTTTGGCTTTCTTTCAGTTCTCTCTTAGAATAGGACGTCTGTCGGGTAATGTACCCCCTACCTCTTTGGTACCAGTACGTCCACTTCACCCCGATCCTGCACCTTCCCCCCTCCAGGGGGAAGGAAGTGTATCAACGGCACCCATGTAATGCTCAATCAGAGCCTTCAGTTTCCTCCAGTGCCATCCGTATCGCCATTTCTACGCCCTCGATGTTTTCAAACACTTCATTGTTCCAGATTCGTAGCACACGATAGCCCTCCGCTTGTAGCCACGCCTCCCGTTGGGCATCGGACGTGATCCTTAACGAATGGAGTCCACCATCTAGTTCCACAGTCAGTCTGCTCTCTAGACAGACAAAGTCCACGATATACCGGCCGAGAGGATGCTGCCTAAGGAATCTATGGCCTGCGACCTGGAGTCTACGGAGGTATTGCCACAGCACTCTCTCGGCGTCCGTTGGGTTCCTTCTGGATGCTCGCGCTCTCGCTGTTTTGCTCATCGACACCTTCCCCGACGGGGCGTGGGGCCTCCTCCACCTTGAGGGGGGGAGGATTGAGGTGGGAGTGATGTCCCTCTTGATTCACTGCTTAGAGCGCTCTCTGTCTAAGAGGACGCGGCGGAGGATCTTGCCTGAGGGGGACTTGGGAATCTCGGCGACGAACTCGACCTCGCGGATGCGCTTGAAGTGCGCCAGGCGCGCCTCGATGTGGGCCTGGAGGTCGGCAGCGGTGACGGCGCTCTTGGCGACGACGAAGGCCTTGGGCACCTCGCCTGCCTCGGCGTCGGGCTTGCCGATGACGGCAGCGTCCTGCACGGCAGGATGCTCCAGGAGGGCGGCCTCGAGCTCGGCGGGGGCGACCTGGAAGCCTTTGTACTTGATGAGGTCTTTCATGCGGTCAACGACGTACACCCAGCCGTCGGCGTCCATGCGGGCGATGTCGCCGGTGTGGAGCCAGCCGTTGCGAATCATGCGGGCGGTGGCCTCGGGGTTGTTCCAGTAGCCCCGCATGACCTGCGGGCCGCGGATAACGAGCTCGCCGACCTCGCCCGGCGGCAGCTCGCGCTCGCCCGTCTCCAGGTCAACGACTTTCTCCTCGGTGTCGGGCAAGGGAGGGCCGACGCTGCCACGGCGCTGGCGGTCCGGCTCGGCGAAGTCGGCGTTGTCGAGGGGAGACGTCTCGGTGAGGCCGTAGGCCTGGGCGCAGCGGATGCCCGCGCGGGCTTCGAGAAGCTCTTGGAGCTCACCGGACAGGGGCGCGGCGCCGCTGTAGGCGACGCGGACGGACGAGAGGCCCGCCAGGGCTGCGTCGGGGCACTGGTTGAGCGTCAGGACCATGGGCGGGACGAGGTGGAGCATGGTGACCCTGTGCCGGCGGATGAGGGCAACGGCCTTGTCGAGGTCGAAGCGGGGCATGACGACGAGGGTGGCGCCGCGGGCGATGGCGGCGTTCATCACGAGGTTCATGCCGTAGATGTGGAAGAGGGGGAGGCAGGCGAGGAAGGTGTCGTCCTCGCGCGGGGCACCTGCGCCGCCGACGCCGAGGTACTGCGAGAGGTTGGTGACGAGGTTGGCGTGGGAGAGCATGACGCCCTTGGGGAGGCCGGTGGTGCCGCTGGAGTAGGGCAGGGCCATGAGGTCGCGGGCGGGGTCTATGGACACATGGGGCGGCTGGCTGCTTCCCTTGTCGAGGAGGTCCGCGAAGGTGAGGATGCCCGCGTCCGGGGCCGCGCCGATGGCGACGAGGCGCTGGACGTTGGGGGCGTCCCGCATAGCGTCGCGGGCGACGTCGAGCAGGGATGCCTGGGCGATGAGCATCTTGGCGCTGCTGTCGGCAAGCTGGTGGGCGGCCTCTTTCTGGCGGTAGCTGGGGTTGAGCGGCGAGACGACGGCGCCGGCCATGGATATGCCGTTGAAGGCGATGACGACCTCCAGGCAGTTGAAGGCCATGAGGGCGACGCGGTCGCCTTTGCCGACGCCGAGGGCGTGGAGCGAGGAGGCCAGGCGTGTGCTGGCGTCGAGCAGTTGGCGGTAGGTCATGGCGCGGCTGCCGTCGTAGACGGCGACCTTGTCCGGCAGCCTGGCGGCGCTGAGGACGAGGAAGTAGTGCAGGGGATGGGTGGGGTAGGGCCTGCGGCTGGGGCGGGGGCCGGACGCGCTCATGGTGGCTCATTGTAGTACCCCTCACCCTATTAGCGCACTGGGTGCGCTCATAGGCCTCTCCCCTTCGACTTCGCTCGGGGCAGGCTCCAGGGGAGAGGAGGATGCTGCACCCTCACCCCTACGCCACGCCAGGCGTGGCGTAGGCCCTCCTCCGTGAAACGGGGGAGGGGTCTGGCGACCCCTCCCCCGCCAAGGGTGAGGGCAGTCGTGGTATGCTGCCGCGCCATGTAAGGAGGCGATATGGCGAAGAAGAGCCCGATCACTGGCAAGGTGCAGACGGTGTTGGGGCCGGTGGAGCCGCGGTCGCTGGGGGCGACGCTGACGCACGAGCATCTGTTGTTCGATGTGTCGCACCTCGGTGTGGTGCCGGAGGAGGCGAGCGAGCGGGCGTGGAAGGATGCGACGCTCACGATGGACCGGCGCGGCGGGCTGGGGAAGCGGTTCCTGGGCGGGTGCCACAACAATGCGCTGCTGAGCATCCCGGCCGCCATCGAGGAGGCGCTGCGGTTCAAGTACGCGGGCGGCGGGACGCTGGTGGACGTGACGAGCACGGGGCTGTGCCGCGACCCGCTGGCGCTGGCGACGGTGTCGCGGGCGACGGGGCTGAACGTGGTGATGGGCGGGAGCTACTACATGCCGGTGGCGCATCCCGCCGGGACGAAGAAGAAGACGGAGGACGACATCGCCAAGGAGATCATTTGCGACATCACGGTGGGCGTGAAGGACACAGGCGTGAAGACGGGCGTCATCGGCGAGGTGGGGAACATGTGGCCGGCGACGGACGTGCAGGTGCGGGTGCTGCGGGCGTCGGCGCGGGCGGCGCTGGAGACGGGCGCGGCGGTGAACATCCATCCGGGCTACCACCTGAAGTCGCCGCCGTTCATCTTCGAGACGCTGACGAAGGCGGGGCTTCCCGCCGACCGCATCATCCTGGGCCACCTGGACGCGTTCCACGACCGGGCGTGGCTGCGCGACCTGGTGCAGCTGGGGAGCTACCTGGAGTGGGACATCTTCGGGCTGGAGGACTCGGAGCTGGGCGCGGTTGCGGGCCAGCCGGTGGATTTCGGCACGGACGTGCGGCGGATGGAAGACATCGAGTTCACGGTGAGCATGGGCGCAGGCAACCGCGTGCTGCTGGGACACGATGTGTGCACGCAGTTCCAGTTGGTGCGCAACGGCGGGAAGGGGTACGCGCATATCCTGGAGAACATCGTGCCGCGGCTGCGCAGGCGCGGCATGAAGGTGACGCAGATACAGGCGATGCTGACGGACAACCCGCAGCGGGCGCTGACGTTCCGCTAGCGGTGGCGGAGACGACGCGGGGGAACTTCCTTCTGGTAGAAGAAGTTCCCCCATGCCCCTTCATCGTGCTCCCAGGTCTTTCTGGAGAGGCGCGGAGAAGCCTCTTTCCACGAGAAGAAGGTTCTCCGCATGGTCTCTGTCGCCGCCAGCGAAGGGTCAGACGGCCGGGGGTGGGGCGTCGTCGTCCTGTACCCAGACGCGGATGGGGGTGGTCTTGGCGAGGAGGGCGTTGATGGTCTTCACGACGCGGACGCATTCGGGGTCCTTCTCCCAGCGTTCGCGGGCGGCGAGGTCGGTCCATTCGCTGATGGTGAGGATGATGCCTGGGTTGAAGGCGTCCACGAGGGTGCGGCCGGAGATGTGGCCCGGGTGGGTCTTGGCCATCTGCCAGAGCTGGCCGAGCAGCGCCTTCACCTGCTGCTGCGTGCCTGGAGCGATGTGGCGTTCGACGGTGACGGTGACTGGCATGGCGCACCTCCCTCTTGTGGTAGCCGGACTCGACGGCCGGCGGGGAATGCGCCGTCATTATGCACCTTGCCGGGGGGCGTGTGAAGGGTGGCTTTGGGGATGGAAGCAGTGCGGAAAGCGGTTGAAGGGGTGGGCGCGTAGCTGGTAGAATGTAAGTGCGTTGGGGATTCGTCTAGCGGTAGGACGGCAGACTCTGGATCTGTTAGCCGAGGTTCGAATCCTCGATCCCCAGCCAGTCCCGATGGAGCCGGGATGCCCCCGTGGTGCTTCGATGGCCTGAGCACGAACGGGACTTCACGTGGCGCATTCGTCTAGCGGCCCAGGACACCTCCCTCTCAAGGAGGAGACCACGGGTTCGAATCCCGTATGCGCTACCAACGACTCCCAGTAAGACGAGGCGGGCATCCTCAAGCGAGGATGCCCGCCTCCGTGTTTGCGACGAGGGCTACTGGACAGTCAGGGGCTTGAACATGCCCTTGGCAGCGTGGGGCTTGCCGTCGGCAGGGTCGGGGATGAAGCAGACGAGGACGTATTCGCCCGGGGTCAGGTTGACGACTGCCCATCCGGTCCCGCCGGGCGCTGTGCCCCGGAAGCCGCCCGCGGACTCATAGGGTGGCGGGCCCGCGGGTGGGGCGGCGTTCGGGTCGGTGAGCGCCTTGCGCAGGTCGGCGGCGGTGATGCCCTTGAGGCGGAGGATGCTCATCTCGTGGGACTGCTGGCCCTTGTTGACGACGGCGAGGGTGGTCTTGCCCGCCGGGAGGGTAGCGGTGATGCCGGTGAAGGCGAAGTCCACCATGTCCACAGTGGCGCTGGCGGTGGGCGGCGCGGGCTGCTTGGTGCCGGGGTCGGGGTTCACGGTCAGGACCCTGGTCATGCCCTTGGCGATGTGGGGGACGCCGTCGGCCCCGGCGATGAAGCAAGCGTAAACGTAGACCCCCGACTCGAGGCTCAGGACGGCCTCGCTGTAACCGCCTGGGTCGGCCGGGCCCGCGCCGCCGGAGAAGTCGGCGATCTCGTAGAGGCGGTTGAAGTCGGCTTCGCCCTCGGTGGGCACGGCGGACAGGATCTGGTTGAGCGTGGTCTTGAACTTGGCCTGGATGACGCCTGACTTCAGCTTCAGGATCTGGAGGTGATGGGTCTCCTGGCCGCTGTTGGTGAAGGCCAGGCGCACCATGCCCTGGTTGAAGAAGTCGGGCGAGGTGAAGGAGAAGTCGGCGGCGGTCACCGACACGACGCGGATGTCCGACCCTTCGGCTCCACCGCCGCCTCCGTCGCCGCCGCAGGCCGACGCCATGGCGCCGAAGGCTGCGACGACGAGCACGAGAGCCAAGAGTGAAACACGTCTTACTGGCAACATCTGAGCACTGCCTCCTGATATCTACGGGGCTCTTCTGCTAGGGCCGCGCCGCGGCCTCAAAGTTTAGCACAATCCGGTCTGGGAGGACACGGCCAGGCGCTGATGGGTCAGGGGTGTTGGCTCTTCCGGGCGGAGAGGCGTTTGAGGTTGGCGGCGGCGGTGGCTGCGGCGACGGTGCGCTCGCGCTCGTCGGGGATGTTCTCGGCGGCGTGTTGGGAGCGGACGACGGCGTCGGCGGCGCCTTCGGGGTCGTCGGTGGCGAAGCGGATGCGGGCGAGGGCGTTGTAGAGGGCGGCGCGCTGCATGGGCGTGGTGGGCAGGGCGAGGGTGGCGCGCAGCTCGGACTCGGCCTCGCGCCAGCGGCGGGCGGCGACGTGCCGCTCGGCGGTCTCGATGCGCTGGCGGATGGGGTCGGCGGCGGGGCCGAGGTCTTCGATGCGGGCGGGGTAGCGTGCGATGCCGCCGATGGGTACGGCGGGTGGTTGGCCGTCCGGCTTGGCCTTCCGCTTCCTGGCGCCGAAATCCCTCTTCGCGGCGCGGTCGCGGAGGTAGCGGAGGAGGTTGACGATGAGGCCGAGGAAGCCAAAGATCATGCCGAGGATGGCGCCGATGATGGGGATGGAGGTGAAGTCTATGGGGAACATGGCAGCGGAAAGGATAGCACGGGGGGAAAGGGGTTGTTGAGGACTACCCCTCAACCTATTCGTCCAGATTAATCGGGACTCATAGGCCTTTCCCTTAAGGGGAGAGGAGGAAACGACACCCTCGCCCTTGTTGTTCCCGCTGCTGCGGGAGGAACTTGCATTTCCCTTCAAGGAGGGAGGCGGAATAGATGGCCCTCACCCCTTTGGGCCACCCTGGGCGGTCCAGCGGCCCTCTCCCCTTCGGGGTGAGGGAGGAGACCCGGCCCTAATGCCTCAGAAGGCGGGGAGGCTTTCGAAGTTGTCGGTGGTGGTCTGATTGGGCCTAGCGCGGTAGTGGGGCTTGGCCCGGCGGGAGTGGACGAGGATGTGGCGGTTGACTTCGAGGATGTCGCGGTTCTGGAGGGCGACGGACTCGGCGACACGGAGGTCGAGGCCGCCTTGGAACTTGACGTCGGTGACGATAGTGTCGGCGCGGCGGATGTGGGTGGCGTCCATGGCGGCGGTGATGATGCGGCAGTCGGCGAGGCGGTCGAGGACTTCGGTGACGGAGATGATGAGGCGGCCCTGCGAGGGGGTGTCGTAGGTGAGTTCGGTGAT
Source organism: SAR202 cluster bacterium (assembly GCA_016872515.1). GTDB lineage: Bacteria > Chloroflexota > Dehalococcoidia > Lucifugimonadales > VGZR01 > VGZR01. Next base: position 43,339 of record VGZR01000016.1, on the reverse strand, counting down.
GCCTTCGACGGTGCCGGAGCCGCGGGTCTTGTCCACGATGTCCATGTCCATCGGCTCGTTGAAGGTTTGGACGGAGGAGTCGCCCTCCATGCCCATGCCGCCGCCGTCGAGGTCGAGGCCTTCGAGGGGCATCATGAGGTCGTAGTGCTCCAAGTAGAAAGGGTCGCGGGCGTCGGTGAAGAGGCGGGCCTGGCTGGGGAAGGCGGAGAAGGCGTCGCCGAGGCCGGCGTCGGTGACGGCGCTGCTGGCCTGGTCGTTGAACTTGTCGGCGAGGACGGCCTTGGTGATCTCAAGGGTGACGCCGCCGCTGATGGCGCCGATGAGGACGCCGATGAGGACGCCGAGGGGGCCGAAGAAGATGCCGATGACGGCGAGGACGATGTCGCCCCAGATGCCGGTGTCGATGCTGATGAGCTCGGCGTCCACGCTGATGATGCCGTCCTCGATGGAGGGGGCGAGGTCGAGGGTGATGGTGAGGTGGGGGTCAGGGAGGTTGTCTAGGAGCAGGTCGGCCTCTACGACGACGCGTATCTTGCCGCCGCCGGGGGGGGTGATGGCGATGGAGGTGACATCGGCGGTGTAGTCGCCGAGGTCGAGGGGGTGGGAGCCGCCGCCGTCGCGGAGGGAGTGGAAGAAGTCGTTGGCCATGCGGTCGAAGGTGGTGTCGCTGACTCTACCTCGAGGGGAGAGGCCTTTGGCCCCGAAAGGTCGGGGCCAAAGAGCCTGCCCTGAGCTTGCCGAAGGGGTGAGGGTGATAGTGGTGACGGTCACGGCATTTTGGTACAAGGCTGGCGATACAGGGGTATGCATCGCAGGCGCCGCTGTGGGAAGATTGCTGGCAGGGCTCGCTAGGAGAGGACATCGCGGATGACGCTGTGGCAGGGCCTGGTGCTCGGCCTGGTGCAGGGGTTGACGGAGTTCATCCCCATCAGCAGCACGGGCCACGTGACGGTCGCGGGGCGGCTGTTGGGGCTGGTGGACGCCGGACGGCCGGAGCAGTGGACGGCGTTCCTGGCGGTGGTGCAGCTGGGGACGCTGGCGGCGGTGCTGGCGTACTTCGCGGGGGACATCCGGCGCATCATCGTGGGCTTCGTGCGGGCGAACGCGGCGGCCGTCGCCGCCCGGCGAGGCCCCCACTCCTTTGCCACGGCCGGGTCGGGGCAAAGGCCCTCTCCCCTTCGGGGCGAGGGGTGGCAAGACCCCTCCCCCAGGCCTGGGGGAGGGCCTGTCAACGCGCTGCGCGTTGGCAGGGGTGAGGGACGCAGGTGGCTCGTGGCCAGCGAGGAAGACCGGCGGTGGGCGAAGCTGGGCTGGATGGTGCTGGCGGGGACGGTGCCCATCGCGGCGTTGGGCCTGGCGCTGGAGGGGACCATCGAGGGCGGGCTGACGAAGAACCTGTGGGTCATCGCAGGGAGCCTCATCGGCGTGGCGGTCGTGCTGTGGGTTGCGGAAGCAGTGGGACGGCGCGCGCGCGACATGGCGGGGCTGCGGTGGTGGGACGCGGTAGTAGTGGGGCTGTGCCAGGTGGCCTCGCTCATCCCCGGCGCGTCGCGGTCGGGGACGACCATCGCGGGCGGGCTGTTCGCGGGGCTGACGCGGGAGACGGCGGCGCGGTTCTCGTTCCTGCTGGCGATACCGGCCATCGGGGCCAGCGGGCTGTACCAACTGCCGGAGGCGCTGCGGTCGGCGGACGTGCCTGTCGCGACGCTGGTGGTGGCCATCGCGGCGTCGGCGGTGTCGGGCTGGCTGGCCATCGCGTTTTTACTGCGCTACCTGCGGCGGCGCTCGACGCTGCTGTTCGTCGTGTGGCGCATCGGCCTGGGGCTGGCGCTCATCTGGCTGCTGGCGTCGGGCCGCATGGCCGCGCAGTAGGCGGTAAGGCAGCGGGGTGTATTCCTTTCCCCCTCGAGGGGGAAAGGTGCAGTATGGGGGTGAACTGGGCGGTGGAGAGAAGCTTCACCCCCATCCTTCGACAAGCTCAGGACAGGCTCTCAATCCTCCCCCTCAAGGGGGAAGAGGTTCCGCACCACCCCGGCGCGGGGCACTCCTGGCAGAAGTGCCCGTCATGCTTCACCAACGCTGCCCCGCTCACACCTCGGTGTGTGTGGTAGAATCTAGTAGCACTAACGTTCTGCGATGGGGTGTCCAACCAAGGACGCCCTCTTCGGCTAGGAAGTCGTCCCGGCAGTGTCGGGCCGAGTGAAGCACGCTCCTTCGGGACGTGGGGCTACTCTCGTTTTAGCGTTCCTTGGCGACTCACTTGGTTGCAGGGCCATGCCCTGCCCCGATGTGGTGCTGAATCATCGCCTCTTCCGTCATGGCCTCGCGCCTGGCATTGACCTGGTCGAAGTACTTTAGCCAGGTCGAATTCACGAAATAGTTGTCTTGGGTCAGCGCTGTGGAGCGGTCGCGCATCCGCCATGCCGCGATGTACGTGAAGTCCGCTCGGCTCGGCGTGTCCGGCTCGTTGAGCGCGAAGGCGACGAGCTCCGCTCCCGCGTTCTTTGTCCCCTCCATGCCCTGCATGATGCCGCGCATGTAGGTCTCCCGTTTCGCCCGCGGCATCTCCCGCCAAGCCTTCTTCGCCTTTCACATCTCTATGTATAGGTACATGTTTCTTCTTCTTGCTGGCCGTGCCGGGCTTGTGACGAGCACGACGCCCTTCCGAAATTCCAGAGGATACGAGCTCATGCCTTGGCAGTCTCCGTCGCCGTCCCGCTGAAAAACGCGGACACTCGCACTACCGGGATGCCTAACGGCGCGGTGAGCACATCAAACCAAACCGGAGCTACACCGCCGCCACCGGTGCGTCCTCATGCATCGCCCATACTTCGACCGCCGCCTTGCCGTTTAACAGCCCCTCGATCTGGCGCGTCACTTCCAACCGGTCTGGATTCCTCTCCCACCGCTCCCAGTTGCCCAGCGACGACCACACGCAGACCGTCAAGAACCGCGCAGGTTTGCGCGGGTCGATCGCCGTCATGCCCGACATGAATCCAGGCTGCCTGCTCGCCCGATAGCGCAACTCGCGCAGGAGTCCCTTCACCGACTCCTGCGACCCCGGCGCGACCTCACGTTCTGCCACGACCGTCACTTGCATCGCGCTACCTCCCACATTCGTGGATGCCGATGCCTCCCCCTGTCTCAAACATTAGCGAAGAATTCCGTCTCCCGCAGGGCCTTCGCCGTGTTGTCGGTCAGGCGAGCCAGCGTCCGCCGGTAGCGGTTCGCCAGCGCACCGGCCGCCGCGGCATACATCCTCATCCCAATCTCTGGATGCTGTTCGAACAGCGCCCGAAGCGCCGCCGTCGGAAGAGCGAGCACCTCCATGTCCGTCATCGCCTCGGCCGAGGTGATGTGAATACCCGTGCCCACCATCGTCGCCAGCGGGAACGAATCCCCAGGCCCCGCGATGCGCACCGTGACCTCGCCCACGCCCGACCGCGCCGTAAATTGCGCCTGCCCCGACAGGACGACGTACAACGTGTCTCCCGGCTCTCCTTCCTGCACGAGGGCCATTCCAGTAGGCACCACGAACCGCTCCCCCAAAAACATGACCTCGCTGGCCTGTGCCGCCGACAGCCCCTCGAAAAGCTCCACGTTCATCGGACGGTTGTCCACCACGTGCGGCTTGGTGACACGCATCACCGCGCCTGGATGTCCGGCAAGGCCCTCCGTGGCCCTAGCCCAGTGGTACAGCCAGTAAATGACCCCCAACACCATGAAGTATCCCAGCGCGATGATTCCAAACACCGGTCCGAATCCTGCGAGGATGGAAGCCACCTCGGCGGCGATAAGCACCGCCACGCCCGCCAAGATCAACCATCCCACCATGCCCAGTTGCGCAGCTCTGGTCTTCATAGCTGGTCTCCTTTCACTCGGTCCCAACGCCTGATGCCGGCAACACCTTTTCCACGTACCCGTCGTAAAACACCGAGGCCGCACGACGCCCATCTTCTCCAGCGTCACGCGGCCTCTTACTCTTCCAGGCGGCCCGATGTGCGGCCTCAGCCTACAACTTTCCTCTCAATTCATGCTCTGTTCAGTCCCTGTGTCCCTCTCGATAACCATGCTCTAGTGTGTGGATGGTCGCGTGTGCTACGAGTCCAACCCGCATTAGGCCGCCTGGAAGTCCAGCATACACACGCGCATGAGAGGTGTCACCATTGTGCGTGTCTTCACGAAGCCAGCGCGGGGCGATGAAGGTTGACGGCGGAACTCCTTCTGCCTGGGAAAAGAGTTGGTCACCGCGCGGGCGCCATCCGGAAGCGCCACAGCGCCACGGCGACGAAGCCCGCGCCGAACAGCGCCAGCGCTGTCATCTCCCAGGCCACGTTGCCCGGCTCAGCCCCGAACAGCATCAGCTTGTTGAACGCGCTGTTGGCCCACCCGTGCGGCGTCAGCTTGGACAAGGTCTGCATCCATGCGGGCGCGATGAAGAGCGGCCACCAGCACCCGCCGACCGGCGCTAGCACGATGGACGTCAGGATCCCGACGGAGTCCGCGCTCCGTACCGTGTTCACTAACGACGCCAGCATGATGCCGAACCCCGCTGACGCCAGCACCATGAGCACCGAGATGGCGATGACGGCCACCGGCTCCGGCCCTAGTTCCACGTTGAACCCGAAGATGCCGACGATCCACAACACTGCCAACTGCAGCAGGCCGCGGTACGCCGTGCTCAGGTACTTCCCTAGCAGGATGGACTCGCGCCGCACCCCGTTGGACAGCATCCGCTCCAGCGTCTGCGTCTGACGCTCGCGGGCCACCGCCTCGGCCCCCATCGCTGCCGCGAAGAACACGAACATCGTCAGGTAGCCCGGCAGCGTGAAATTGCTCGCCCTGATCGGCCGTGCCGGGCCTACCTGCTCCGTCTCCATGGCCACCAACGCCGTGGGCTGGATAAGCGAGCCCACGTCCAACGCCGGCGTCGCCCCCGTCTCCCTCGCCTTGAGCGCCGCGACCGTAGCCACCGCTTCCCGTGCGAGCGAGATCTGCCCCGCCAAAGCATGCGCGAACCCTTCGAGCGCGGCCCGCCGGTTCGGGTCCTCCGACCTCGACACCACCTCGATGCGTGTCTTCCCGCCGGCGAGCAGCGACGCCGTGAAGTCCGCTGGGAACGCCACGAACCCCCCGAGCCGTCCATGCTTCACCGCCAGCCTGGCCTCGTCATATGCTATCTCTTGGAAGACGCTTTCCTCGCCGGCCGTCAGCGCCGCGATGATCTGCGTGCTGATACCCTCCTGCTCCTGCGTCGCCACCCTCAACACGATCGGCTGGTCCGGCGAACTGATGTTGCCCAGCGCCAACGTGAACCCCAGCACGAACAGCAGCGGGAACGCCAGCGCGAACGCCAGCGCGAACCGGTCGCGCACGAACAGGCGTGTGTCCTTCAGCGAAATCACCCACGCCTGCCGGAGGAGGCCGCTCACTTCACCGTCCTCCTGAACGCCCAACGCGCCACCGTCAGCGCCGCCACCGCCACGCCCGCCATGATGCCCGCCTGGACGCCGTAGTCCGCGAACGACTTCCCGCCCGAAGTGATGCCCTCCAACGCGTCGATCGCGTACCGGTTCAGCGTCACATGGCTCAGGACGTCCAGCGCCTTCGTCTCGCTCGGGTCGAAGAACGTCCCCCCGAATATGGTCATGAACATCGTGAAGAACACCGCCGCCCACGTCGCCTGCTCCCGCGTCCGCGCCGCCGCGCCGATGACCAGGCCGATGGCCCCCACGGCGGCAGCCACGAGCAGCGCGAACGCCAGCGCCTGGAAGAAGCTCGATGGTCCTCCGACCCGCAGGACCGCGTATGCCAGCGCCAGCAGCACCACCGCCTGCAGCATCGCCCGCGCAACGCCCGCCAGGAACTTTCCTGCAAAGAGTTGGTTCAACGTCAGCCGCGTCGTCAGCAGACGCTCCAGCGTCCCCAGCCGCCGTTCATCCACGATGACTTGCGAACTCAGCGTCACTGCGAACATCAGGAACATCACCAGGATGCCCGGCAGCAGCCTGTCCACGAACTGCCCGCCATCGGCCCGCCCGCTTTCGCCCTCCACCACCACCGCCACGTCCACCGCCGGGTCAGCGTCCGCCTGCGTCACGGCCGCCTGGGCGGCCTGGTCTATCTCCGGCTGCGGAATGGCTGACCCCTCCATCGTCGTTCGCGCCCATCGCCGCGCCTGCACCTCTGCCGCGATGCGCTGTGCCACGCTCAGCGCGATGCTCGACACGATCTGCCCCTCGTCGCCGCCCGTGCCGCGCTGTTTCACGGTCAGCTTCACGGGTTCGCCCGCCGCCAGCGCGTCCGAGAACCCCGGCGGGATGACGATGGCCGTCAGGATGCTCGTCCGCGCCAGGGCCCGGTCCGCCTCGTCCAGCGACCGAAGCCGCACCTGCAGGCCGTCCACAGACTCCAGGCGCGACACGAACTCCTGTGCCGCCGGGCCGCCGTCCAGGTCCACGACGTTCGCCGTTCCATTGAACGTCTCGTCCCCACCGAACACGCCATACATAAGGGCGAACAGCGCCATGGGCAGCGCCAGGCTGAACGCCAGGTCGCCCCGGTCAACGATGTACCGGCGCACCTCGAACAGTGCGATGTGCACAGGGCGGAGCATGGCTCAGCCGCACCGTCTCACTGCTATCACGACTCCTGGGTTGTATCTGGTTAGAGGGAGACGCCCCAGACTACGGCACGTACAACTCGGTCTCCGCCACCACCCCGTCCTTCCCGATGCCTCCGATGATGAGCACGCTCCCGTCCGTCAGCACCACCGCGCCATGGCGGTACCGTCCGTAGCGCATCTCGCTGGCGGGCGACCAGCTATTCGTTGCCGGGTCGTACATCTCGGCGGTGCTCCGGATGCCCGTCCCGCCAGCCACCAGCACCCGCCCGTCCGGCAGCAGCGCTGCCACATGCTCCGACCGAGGCTCCGCCGTCTCTCCGGCGGGGCTCCACGTATTCGCCGCCGGGTCCCACACCTCTGCCTTCGTCCGTTTGCCTTTCCCGCCGACCACCAGCACCCGCCCGTTCTTCAACAGCGTCGCCGTGTGGAACGCGCGGCCCAGGGACATCGTGCCTGCCGGTGTCCACTCGTTCTTCACGGGGTCATAGACCTCAGCCGAGTTGATGTACGGCCCGTCGGTCCTGCCGCCGCCGGCCACGAGCACCCGCCCGTCCTCCAACAGCGTCGCCGTGTGCCACGCCCTGGCCGTCGCCATCGGTGCCACCTCCGTCCACGTTTCCGTGGCCGGGTCGTACGTCTCCGCCGTTGCCAGGAAGCTGAATCTGTCGTCGTTGCCGCCGATGGCCAGCACCCGCCCGTCCTGGAGTGTCACCCAGGCCAGCGTGTCCCTTGGGTAGTGCATCGGGCCGGTCGGGATCCATTTCTCCGTTGCCGGGTTCCATAGCTCCGCCGTATTGCTGGGGAACTTGCTCTGGTTGACGCCGCCCGCCACCAGCACCTTGCCGTCCGCCAGCGTCTCAGCCAGGAATAGCAGCCGCAGGTCGGACATATCGGCGATGGACCTGGCCTGCTTTGTCTTTGGGTCGTACACCTCCGCCGACTTCAGTCCCGCGCCGTCCGGCGTCGCCCCGAACCCGACCTGGCGTCCGCCCGCGATTAGTATCCTCCCGTCGTGGAGCAGCGCTGTGCTGAAGTACTGTCGCCGCTCCGACACCGTGCCCGTCACCTGGAACTTGCCCGCGTCCTTGGCTGCTGTTCGCACACTCGTGGGCGTTGCCCCTGTCAAACCCTGTTGCTCCTGCTGCTGTTGAGATGTCGCCTGAGGCTGAGCCGCCGGGTCCGATGAACTGCATGCCACGGCGAGGATGAACGAGAACGCGATGCCCAGGGCAAGCAGCCCTGCCCGCGGCGCTATCTTGGTAAGCACTCTGCCTATGCTCCTTTTCATGCTGAATGTTCCGATGATCATCAGAGAAGCTAATGGAAGTCTGTCAACACCGCGTGAAAGCAGCGATGGGATCTACGAACAACCCATGAAGACTGACTTACAGGCGGCCACCCCATCAGCACCGAGTGGTCGTGATCCTCTCTGGCGCCTGTTGGATTGCCGTACGTCAGTTCAATCCCGCAGCCTCCTCCCGGTCAAGCTCAGGAAGACCTCTTCCAAGGTCACTTTCTCCGGCTGGCCTATCTGCGCCTTCAACTCACGCGGCGTGCCCACCGCAATGAGCTGTCCATGGTCCATGATGGCCAGCCGGTCGCACAGTCGGTCCGCCTCTTCCATGTAGTGCGTCGTGTAGAGCACCGTCATCCCCTCGCCCCGCAGCCGCTGCACCGTCTCGAAGATGTGGTTACGCGACTGCGGGTCTATCCCCACCGTCGGCTCGTCCAGGAACAGCAGGGCAGGGCGGCTCATAAGCGAGATGGCCAGGTTCACCCGCCGCTTCATCCCGCCCGAGAACTTCGCCACCGCGTCCTTCGCCCGGTCTTGCAGACCCACCAGCAGCAGATTCTCCCCCGCAGCCTCCTTCGCCTGTTTGCCGCCAAGCCCAGCCATCTGGCCGAAGAACACCAGGTTCTCCAACGCCGTCAGCTCCGGGTAGAGCGCCAATTCCTGAGGACACACCCCGATGAGTTTTCGCACCTCGCCCGCGTGACGCAGTACTGAGTGGCCGTCCACCATCACGTCGCCCCCGTCCGGCGGCAGCACCGTCGCCATCATCCGTATCGTCGTCGTTTTCCCCGCGCCGTTCGGCCCAAGCAACCCGAAGATCTCCTTCCGCATGATGGAGAACGACACCACGTCCACGGCCACATTGCCGTTGAACGCCTTGCGCAGTTCCTTGGCGGCCAGAAACTCTTCGTTCACGCCCGTTCCCTCCGTTGAAAGCAAGCGCCGCACATGATAGCACGCACCCGGCATCTCCCACGCCGGCGCTGGACGGGAGGGGCTTTCTTGCCTCGCCATTGACCCCACAGGCCTCACTGGGTACGCTTGTGCTGGTATTTGCCTCGTATCCGCCTCAAGGGGTGTGTGTCATCCTCACGCACAGGCTTCTCTGGCTCGTCGGCTTGGCCGCGTTGCTCGTGGCCTGCGCGCAGCCGTCGGCGCAGCCCGCGGCTACAGCCGTTCCCACGGCCGCGCCGACGGCGAAGCCAAGGGCCGAAAACACCCCGACTTCGGCCCCTGAGCCTACCCCAACCTTCACGCCTGTCCCGACCGGCACTCCCGTCCCGACACCTATCCCATCGCCGACCACGCAGCCGCCGTCGCTCCCATCGCCCACCCCCCAACCAACGCTCAAGGAAATCATCGCCGAGGCGAGCGCGGCCGTCGTCCGTATCGAGACCGCCGATGGCAGCGGCTCCGGCTTCATCTTCGACCCCGGCGGCTGGGTGCTCACCAACGCCCACGTCGTCGGTCGTTTCGAGGAAGTGGAGGTCATCCTTGGCCGCAGGTTCACCTACACGGGCACCGTCGTTGGCATTGACGAGGAGGCGGATATCGCGGTCATCAAGCTCGACGTCGCCGCCGAGGTGCCGTCACTCAAGTTCGCGGACATCAGCCAGGTCGGCCCGGGCGACGAGGTCATCGCCATCGGCTACCCCCTGAGCAACATCCTGGGCACCGACCCCACCATCTCCAGAGGCGTCGTCTCCGCGCTGAGGACGTACCTCGACATCGAGTACGTCCAGACCGACGCCGCCATCAATCCCGGCAACAGCGGCGGCCCGCTCGTCAACTCACGCGGACAGGTTGTCGGCATCAACACCGCGAAACTGGAGTTTGCGGGCGACGTATCCGTGGAAGGCGTGGGCTTCGCCATCTCCATCGGCTTCGTAGATGAACTGGTCCCCTTCCTCAAAGCCGGCGGCGTTGTCCGCGTAGAGGGCTTGGCTACTCCCACGCCTCGCCGCGCGACGCCCACGCCGGCGCCTCGCCGCGAGGATGGCGCTTCGGCGCCCGTCGAGACCCTCGACGACAGCGGCTGGGAAACATACGTGAGCCAGTCTGAGACGTACTCCATCAATCTCGCGCCGGACTGGCTCGTGGACGACCTCGACCCCACACTTGTCTTGATGAGCAGTTCCGACGGCTACAGCCTGATGCTCCTGAACTCCTTCGGAGTGTTCCAAGGCCCTCTGGATGCCTTTGTTGACCTGCAACTGGACGCCCTCTATGGGAGCCTGGAGGGAGACGGCCTCTCCGTCGAACTGCTCGCCCGTGAAGAGGTGGAGCACGCCTCTGGGCTTTCCACCGTCAAGGTCACGCTCCGTGGCGCCGAATACCAGGGCGAATGCGCCACGTTCATCACCTACTACATACTGCTTGCCGACGCCTACGGTTATGCCCTCACCAGCGTCGCATGCGAGGGCGATACGTTCAACCTGCTGGTCACGGAGACCATGCTGCAGAGCTTCCGCGCCGGCGCCGGGGCGGTCGAGCCGCCGACTCCGGAGCCGGAGCCCTCGTCCGAGTGGCAGACCTTCGTCAACGAGGAAGCCCGTTATGCGATAGACCTCGCCCCCGGATGGGTCGCGAATACGGCGGACCCAACGTACGTGGATGTTAGCAGAGACGAGGGATTCGGCCGGTTCTACGTCTTCCACTACGATGCCACAGGCTTCACATTGGACACGCTGGCCGACTGGCAGGTCGGCTCCTCCCAGGATGAGGCGGCGTCCCTCGCCCTCGAGTTTGAACTGGTCGGCCGTTCAGAGATCGAGCACCCTTCCGGCTTGCCCGCCACTGAGCTAGTGTTCACATTCACGGGCTCCGCCGAGTTCTGCGACTCCTATTCCCGCGCCCTCGTCTTCCTGGTGGACACGAGTGGCTACGTCCTCCTGGGTAGGTCGTGCGAGACCGACCTCGACTTCTACTTCTCCGACATTGAAGCCATGCAGGACACCTTCCGCCCAGAGTGAAAGGCCAAGCTCATGCCGACGAATAAACAACTCATCGAGAAGGACGCCCGGTACATCGCCAAGGCCATGAAGGTGCGCTACAACCCTATGGTTGTGGACCGCGCAGAGGGCGCCCGCCTCGTGGACGCCGACGGCCGCCGCTACCTCGATTTCTCGTCCTACTGGTCTATCGGCCACCTGGGCTTCGACAACCAGGCCGTCCGCCGCGCCGTCCGCGACCAGATGGCTAGGACCACTTTCGCCGGCCTCGTCTCCAACGTCCACCAGCCCGGCGTGGAGCTCGCCGAGAAGCTCGTCGAGTTGGCTGGAGGCCGCAAAGACATGCGCGTGTGGTACGGGCTGTCCGGCTCCGACGCCTGCGAGGCCGCCAACCGCATCATCGTCGCCGCCACCGGCAAGCGCCGCATCGTCACCTTCGTCGGCTCCTGGCACGGCACCTCCGACGGCTCCATGGCCATCTCGGCAAGCCCCGCCTTCAACCGCTATATGTTCGCCTCCAACGCCACCAAGGCCCCGTACCCCAACGCCTACCGGCCCCCCTTTGGCGGCAGCGGACGCAACGTCACCGTCCAGTGTCTCGACTACCTTGAGAACTACATCTTCGAGACCATCTCGCCGCCCTCCGAGACCGCCGCCGTCTTCGTCGAGACCATCCAGGCCGACAGCGGCGAGGTCCTGCCGCCGCCCGACTTCATACCCAAGCTCCGCGCCCTCTGCGACCGCCACAACCTCCTGCTCGTCGTGGACGACATCAAGGTCGGCCTCGGCCGCACCGGCAAGATGTTCTCCTACCAGCACTACGGCATCGAGCCCGACATCCTCATCCTCGGCAAGTCCCTGGGCGGCGGCCTGCCCCTCTCCGCCATCGTGGGCCGCGCCGACATCCTCGACGCCCCCGGCGGCTTCCACGGCTTCACCAACTCCGGCAATGCCGCCTGCTGTGCCGCGGGCCTTGCCACCGTCACCGAAATCGAGCGCCAGCGCCTGCCCGAGCGTGCGGGCCGCAACGGCCGCTACCTTCAGCGCCGCCTCAAAGAGGCCCTCGGCGGCTTCGACATCGTCGGCGACGTTCGTGGAATCGGCATGATCCAGGGCATCGAACTGGTGCAGGACCGCAAGACCAAGAAGCCCAACCGCGAGGCCGCCGCCAAGATCGTCTTCCGCGCTTGGGAGCTGGGCCTTGTCTGCTACTATGCCGGCATGTGGGGCAGCGTTATCGAACTCACCCCGCCCCTCATCCTCACCCGCGCCGAGATAGACGAGGGCGTGGACATCCTTGCCCGCGCGACCCGCGACTACCTCGAAGGTGACATCTCCGACAAAGCCATCGCCCCTTACGCCGGTTGGTAGGGCGTGGCCACTCGCAGCTTGGACCGTTTCTCAAGCTGACGACGGGAAGCTCGTTTGACGCTGACTTCTGTGAGACATGTATCCTGGCGCCTACCCTGGCTCGTCCTCCCGCAGGGTGTAGCCGACGCCCCGAACTGAGTGGATCAGTCTGGCCGACCCGCCCTGCTCGAGCTTTCGCCCAAGGTGGTGGACGGTCAATTCCACCAGCCTCTGGCCCACCGTGTCGGACGTGATGACCACCCTGCGGGTGAGTTCTTCCAGCGGCACCACTTGGTGCGGTCTTCGTATCAGGCATGCCAGCAATACGAACTCGAACTCTGCAAGGCCCAATGGACTTGTCCCCAGGTAGGCAGTCCCGGCGGGTACATCTACGGTCAGATTGGCGAAGCGCCACACCCTCCTTGATTTGTGGGCAATCAACGCCGTTATGTCGCCGCCTGCATTGGGGACGGCCGCGGTGCGGGATTCCGCCGACCTAAGCAATCTCGGCAGCAGGGCATCTTCTCAGGCCAACAGTTCGTCCTTGACAAACCTCTCGAACTGCGTTCGTCGCGAGTTGTGCAGAGACCATCCCGGGGTATGGACTATCCCGCTACTGACATTCGCTGCCGCCCAGTGTTCTGTTTGTCGGTGGAGGATTTCAATACTCATCTTCAACGGATGCAAGCGGTGCCACGGCACCATCCAGGCAGACTGGATAGACCGGGGGCAAAACCTGTGTGTGCACTGCGGGCATGTCGAATACTCTTATGCCCCTTGGCGCTCAAACCCACAGCGCGGACCTGTAGCGAATGTCCGAGGCCGACGGTGGGGAGAGGGCTTTGCGATGCCCGCAACAGGCTACGACGCTACGGCTATCCCTCGATAAGTCTTCGTATCAAAAATATGGGACATGGCTCAGAGAAATGCACTTTGGACACTAAGGCCGTAGCCAAGCTGCCAAGAACTCGGTATCCTCCCGCATTCCTCTTGGCAGACCACCCGCAATCAAGTGTAGGAAACACACTAGAATTACTCCATCCATACCTTCAACAATGGGTGGGTCCTAAGCGCGTTGGCAGGCGATACTTCCTCCTCCATCCGCGATGCAGTCGCGCGGCTTTACGAGACTCATTATGGACGGGTCGCGAGATACATCTTCGTCCGCATCGGCAGCAGGGATGAGGCCGAGGACCTGCCTGGGGAGGTCTTCATGCGTGCCCTTCAGTCAGCCGACCGGTACACTCCAACAGGAGCGCCACTGGAAGCCTGGATATTCAAGATAGCCCACAACATCGTAGTGTACCGTCTAAGGAAGAAGAGCCGGCGCCCCGCGTTGGTGGAACTGGACAACGCGTTGCCCGTGGTCAGCGGCGGCATCAGTCCTTCCGAAATTGTGGAGAACACACATGACATGGAACGGCTCAGAGAAGCGATGGGCCAGGTGAGCGAGTTGCAACAACATTTACTGAGTCTCCGGTTCGGTGCGGAGATGACTTCGGAGCAGGTGGCGGCGGTGCTGGGCAAGAAGCCCGGTGCAGTGCGGGAGATGCAGAGTGCTGCGATAAACAAGATACCGCGCACCTTGGAGGGCTCCACATGACAGGAACATATGGAAGACGGCGTAGATAGAGAACTCGACAAGATTCTAGACGAATGCCTCGACCGGGTCTTCCTTCGCGGGGAAACGGTCGAACATTGCCTCGGGCTTTACCCGCAGGTGCGGGAGGAGCTGGAGCCGCTGCTCCGCACCGCAGTGATGTCGGCCTAGGATGCGGCCTTCGCGCCTCGCGCCGAGGCCCAGACGCGCTGGCGCCGGCGGGTCCACGACTATCGTAGGGAGCTCCAGGCAAAGGAACAGGCCAGCAAGGATTGGAGAGTGCCGGACATCTTCGGGCTGCGTCTGCGCTTGCTGACGGTGAGCTTGGCCGCCGTGCTTGTGGTTGCGGTGGAAAGTGTCGCGGTGATTTCGGCTTCGAACAGCGCCCTCCCCGGAGACGCACTGTACCCTGTCAAACTCCCGGTGGAGTGGTGGCGGCTGGCGTTCGAGTTCTCCGATACGGGTAAGGCGGATCTACACCTCAGGTACGCGGAGCGCCGCGCAGACGAGATCGGCTCCCTAGTCACCTCCGGTGACCCGCTTGCAGCGAAGTCCGCTCAAGAAGACCTGCAGAACTCGCTCGCCGTGGCGGCGCAGATTGCCGGGAGAGTCGAAGACCAACAAGAGGTTGCCGTCTTGAGGCAACGGCCTGAGAGAACCGCGTCGCAAGCCCTCGCGACCCTCCAGTCCGCGGTGGAGGGGGCGCCCGAGCACAGCCGGGACGCCGCCACAGACGCCTTCATCGCTTCCAGCGAGGCGTTCGGAAGCACCATCGAGTCCGTATCCGCGAGTGCGCCGGCTTAGGTTGCCGCCTCGACAGCATTCGGCACCCTCAGCTTCTGGGCGATAGACCCGCCGCGGCCTGGTGTCGAGGCGGTGCTAGTCGAAGTCGAGGGATTGGAGGCCCGTCTGCTGGCAGGCGACGCAGGCCGGTGGGTCACCATCACCGAGAAACCGGAAATCTTCGACCTGCTCAAGATCGTGGATGTCCAGAGGTTCCTCGGCGAGCAGTAGGTCGAACCTGGCACCTACACGAAGATATGCTTCCACATCACCAGAGCCACGGTTGTCGTTGCAGGTGTGAAGTATGAGGCCGATGTCCCAAGCGATAGGCTCGATTTGACGAGGCCCATCTGGGTCGTGGAGGGCGAGACCACCACGGTCTTCATAGACTTAGATGGGCTGCGCTCGCTCGTCGTCACAGGCGAAAACAAGTTTGCTCTCAAGCCAGTAGTGCGTGTCCTTGCCGAGGAGCCTGAAGAGCGAAAGGAGAAGGAACGCGAGCGGGCGGAGGACCAGAGGCCTGACATAGAACGAGAAGAGGTCAAAGAACGAAAAGTCACTGGGCGCAAGATGAAAGTGGAAGTCGTGGGCAGGATCGAAGCGATGGCGGCGGACGGGTTGACCGTGAAGGGCATGCGCTTCGTCCTCGGCAGCGACGCCGAGATTGAGGGTGATTTCGCCGTCGGCCTGCGGGTCAAGATAGAGGCTTCTATCCAGTCTGAGGGCTCGTTATCGGTGACCGAAATCAGGTCCAAAGAACCTAAGGAGCGCAGGAACGACTGAGAGGATAAAGAGGACGACAACGAGTCTGAGGGATCCGAGTCCAACGCCGTGGAGATACGCGGCGAGATTACGGCACTGACGCCGACAGTGTGGGCTGTTGGCGGCGATAGAGTCTTCATCCTGCCCGAGACGAAGGTCACTGGTGAAACGGCCATCGGACGCAGACGCGTGTCGAGAGCACCCGGCGCGACGACGGCACGGTCGTTGCAAGGGTCATCGCTGTCCAGGCGAAACAGGAACCGGAAGGGCCGCGAAGGCCTGAGCAGGTGGCGGTGACGGGGCGCATAGAGGCTATAGAGGGCGACCATCTCATCATCAACGGTATTAAGGTCATCCTCACGAACGCAACCGACCTCCAGGGTGCGGTGACGCGAGGGGCGTTCGCGGCAGCCATCGGTGAACTTCAAAAGGACGGGACTGTCGTTGCACACTCGCTCCGAACTCGTGCGCCAGACCGCGATGCGAACGAGGACGAAGAAGAACCGGACGAGACGCCCACACCGGAAGACGGATCCCAGCAGGAGCGGCCCGTTCGCATTACCATCGCCGGCATCCTCGAGTTTCTCGACGGCGACCATTGGCGCGTGGGTGACCGCGCCATCGTAATCTCCACAGACACAAGGATAGAGGGAGGATTGATAACCCCTGGAGCCTCGGTACGGGTCGAAGGGGTCATTGCAAGGGACGGCACTATCATCGTTTCCCGGATACGGGTGTTAGGGCCTCTAATTTTGCACCCACGCCGACGCCGCAAGCTCAAGAAGAACCCAACCATACCCCTACGCCAACGCCGGTCCGGCCCACAGCAACGGCAACTGTTTTGCCTGAGCTCACTACTATCCGGATCCCTACCTCCAATACTGTCATCCCAACGCCCCTTCCACTCCCGGATGACCTCAACGGCCTGATGAGCCCGCGCCCCATATCCGACTGAAACTACCCTTCTCAGCCATCCTGCGAAGAGGCCCGCAGATTGGGGGCCTCTTCTTTGAAGGCAAAGCGGGCGCCCAGAGCACCCTGAAAGTCATGGTCGTCCCAGTCCGGCCTCAGCGCGAACACCGCGGCCTCACGGTCGTTGAGGTATCAGGGAACAACGTGGTCGCGCAGGACGCCTAGGGGAACCAAGTCATCGTCGAGATGGACGGTGAGGTTTCTCAAGACATCAAAGGCGAACTCATCACCTTCGTCGGCGCCAGAAGTGAACAGTCGAACCGCTTCAAGGCGAAATGGGGAGGTCAAGATTGGCCAGATCGTCGAGCGGTTGGAGGCGCATAGTGTGCGGATGGATGGCGAAGTCAAAGCCGAGGCGAACGCCCTGGTCAAAGCGGAGAAACAGGTATCCCCAGTGCGGAGAGGCGGACGCGGGCGTACTTGGCGGAGAGCCTAGGTGAACAGTTCGCCCTACGGGCAGCCCTCGTTGTTCACCGTGCCGTCGGGCATCGTCGTCCGGCAGAAAATGGCCCCCTCGAGCAGCGCGTCCTCCAGGTCCGCGAAGGTCATGTTCGCGCCCGTGAG
Organism: SAR202 cluster bacterium; assembly: GCA_016872515.1. Classification (GTDB taxonomy): domain Bacteria; phylum Chloroflexota; class Dehalococcoidia; order Lucifugimonadales; family VGZR01; genus VGZR01. Next base: position 26,438 of record VGZR01000016.1, on the reverse strand, counting down.
GTTGGCGCCCCGCAGGTCGGCCTTGTACATCGTCACCTCGGTGAGGTTGGTATCGGTGAGGTTCGCGCCGCTCAGGTTCGCCTCGTCCAGCCGAGCCTTTTCAAGGTCGGCGCCGGTCAGGTCGGCGTTATGCAGGTTGGCCCCCTTGAGGTCGGCATGCACCGCCGGCTGAAAGCCCTGCGCGCGGTAGGCAGCCAAGTCGGCCCCGCGCATGTCAGCCCCCTCGCAGTTGCTCTTCGGCTCGATCTTGCACGTGCCTATGTGGTCTGGGAACGCCGCTACGGCAGGCGTACCCGCCTTCGCGATGGGCGTACCCTCTCCCTGCACATCGGGCTTGATGGTGCGCTTGTCCGCCACGATGCCCTCTTGGGTCGGCGAGGGCGCCGCGCCCGCTGACGGCGTGGGTTCCTGGGCGGTCGGCGTCGGCTGCGTGGTGGCGCTGGAGCCGCAGGCCATCGCTCCCAATAGCACGGCTAGGAGCCCAAAGAACGCAGCCCTTATCATTGGGGGATCCCTCTCCCATGAGACGTATCGCCGGAGATTCTACTACGTCCGGCGGTTTGGAGGGACTCCCTCGTACGTCCCTTTGCGACGCCTTCGCGAGCGCCAGCTCCTTCGGGCGGTACACCTTTACCGCGATGAGATTGGTCGTCTTGCGCACCGCGTCGGCCACGCTGCCAGTCACGATCTTCAGCACCGGGTTCCTGTCGTGCGTGTACATCGCTATGACGTCCACTTGCTCATGGCTGGCGAAATTGACGATCCCTCGCGCCACAGGCTCGGCCACGCTCACTTCAGGTCGGACTTTGATGCCCTCCGGAAGGTGGTGCGCGAAGCCCGTGAGATACGCCAGCGCTCGTTCCTTCTCATCATCTTCGATCTGCCGTCCGTCCCGCAGCATTCCGCCCACCATGCGTGACCGCGCCTGCATCACGATATGCACCAGAATCACCTCGGCATCGGGTGCAAGGTCACCATTCACTATCGGAAAACCCCCTTGGCTGCCTTCGTCCCGTCCATCGGAATCAGCACTTTCTTGAACATCTTGCACCTCCTCAGACGAAAACAAGCCGCCGCACTTCGTCAGTAACATTCCTACAGCGCCGTGCGGCTTAATGCGGGCTCCACTCGTTCGCCTGGTGCGCTCAGGGGCTTTTCTGGTTCGTCGGACCGGCGCTTCGATCGGTCTGGCGGAAGTACCCAACCCGCTCCGAAGACCACACGCGCATTCCGTGGTCCTAGCGCTTCGACCTAGCCCTAGAAGACCAACTCAAAACACGTCTTTTACGATTGTCAAAATTGTGCGCGCCGTCACAAACGCTCGCACGAACGATAGGGAGGCGTGACTATCCTAGCCCGTACGCCTCATCTCGAACTCGATGCGCAGCTGGATATTGTCTTCCACGCTCAACACCACAAACACCCTCGGTACGCTCATGTTGAAGTCGCCGAACTTGAAATTGGTCGTCGCCTGCCCCGACACACTGCTCTTCGAAAATGTCGCGGTCACCTGCCACGTCAGCGGCTTGGTCACCCCGTGGATGGTCATGTCGCCATGCACCTGAAACTCCGCGTGCCCCGACGTCGGCAGCGGCCATGAGAGCCCTTCGACGCGCTGCACAGCCAGCTCCGCGAACGGGAACCGCGAGGTCTGCAACGTGTTTTCCCGCACGAAGTTGTCCCGGCGGCTCTCGTCGCTGTTCAGCGTCCGCAGGTCCACCCGCAGCCTCGACCGCTCCGCATCCACCGTCCCGTCGGCCTTGAAAACGACGGCGCCCTCCACCTGCTTGGTGATGCCCACCGCGTCATTCGGGAAATCGAGTCTCGCGAGCTGCTCCCGCACGATGTAGGCGGCCTTCGTTCCCTCGGCCACCGTCATTGCCACTTCGCCCTGCTCTGGCAGGACGGGCGTCGCCGTCTGCTCAACCGGCGTGGGGATTCCGGCCCGCAGAGTAGGGGATGGTGCTGCGGAGGGCGTCACCGTCCCGCCACATGACGCCACGAGCGTGGCAGTCGCCACCACTGCCGCCGCGATAACCCTCTTCATGGCCCGGCTCACCTCACCTGTCCTCTAGCGAAATACAACGCCGCATCTCCAATGGGGTTAAGATACATGAAACCCCTCCCCGCTATGGTACAATTCTCTGGCTGTCGTAGCCTTGGCCAAGAACTAGGGCCATGCCTTATGGATAGCACGACAGAAGTCCGTGCCCTGCTCACCGGGGAAACGGGGACATGAGCGGCCAAGCCATCGGGGCCGCCATCGTCTTCGGCCTCGTCTATCTCTTCATCATCCGCGGGAAGCCAAATCCCACGGTCGTCGTCCTCATCGGCGCCGCCTTTGTGGTGCTGGCCGGCTTCATCGATAGCGAAGACGCACTCCGCCACATAGACATGAACGTCATTCTCCTCCTGGCGGCCATGATGATTGTCGCCGACATCATGGCCCGCACCGGTATCTTCGACTGGATCGCGACCAAGGGCATCCGTATGATGAAAGGCAGCTGCATCGGCGTCCTGGTCCTCCTGGCCTTGGTCACCGCCGTTGTCTCCGCCTTCATAGACAACGTCACCACCGTCGTCATCATGCTTCCGGTCACCATCGCCCTCTGCAAGACCCTCGAGCTCAACCCCATCCCCTTCTTCCTCGGCGAGGTCTTCGCCTCCAACGTCGGCGGCACCGCCACCGTCATCGGCGACCCCCCGAACATCATCGTCGCCAGTGCCGCCGACATCCCATTTGTCACCTTCATGCTCAACGTCGCCCCGGTCAGCATCCTGTGTATGTTCGTCCTCATCGGTCTCATGTGGGTCTGGTTCCGCAAGGATGTCCGCGTGACCGCCGACAAGCGCCAAGCCCTGATGGACGCTCCACAAGAAGAGCTCATCAAGGACAGACTGCTCCTGCTGCGGGTGGGGGCGGTGTTCTGCCTCACCATCCTCGGCTTCCTGCTGCATAACCTTGTCCATGTCGAGGTCGCCTTCGTCGCCATGATGGGGGCCGCACTCATGGTCTTGGTAAGCAGGATCGATGTCCGTCAGGTGCTCCACGGGGTGGAGTGGCCGACGCTCGGCCTCTTTATCCTGGTGGGCAACTTGGGGTGGAGACGGGCGTCATCACCGAGGTCAAGGACATCATGATCGCCATCTCCGGCGGCGACGAAGCCGTCGCCCGCGGGGAGACCGGCCCCTTGCCATGCTCCTCGTCTGGGACTGCGGCGCGGCCTCCGGCATCATGGACAACATCCCGTACACCGCCGCCATGGCCGAGGTCGTCAAGCAGATACCCTCCGCAGCGGAAGGCGTCATCAACCCCCTGTGGTGGGCGCTCATCCTCGGCGCCGACCTCGGCGGCAACGCCACAATGATCGGCGCGTCCGCCAACGTCGTCGTCAATGCCGCCCGGTCCAAGGGCTACCACATCAGCTTCTGGCACTTCTTCGAGTACAGCCTCTTCTGCGTCATCGGCACCCTGGCCGTCTCCGCTGTCTGGGTCTGGCTCCACTACTACCTCCGACGTAGCGGCACAGCGGCGGCGCGTTCCCGCAAAGTGCTATACTATCGCCACCGTCGTCCGCCCTTGATGTCGCCGGAAACGGCGTTGCGTCCGGAGGAGAAAACGGCATGACCACACTCACCAGAAGCCACATGGACGTCTTCCAGGAGCAGGGCTACGTTGTGGTCAAGGGCCTCCTGAGCTGGGAGCTTGACCTCGCGCCGGTCGTGGACGAGTATTCGCGCCTGCTCGGCCGGCTGGCCGCCAAATGGCATAAGGAGGGCAGGCTCTCGCAGACCTTTTCCGGCCTCCCCTTCGGCCAGCGCCTCACCCGCATCATGGGCGAGGTCCCGCCCAGCGAGGTCATCCAGCACCTCGACATCTCGCTCCCCCAGTCCAACATCGCCGAGGACACCCCGTTCCACTTCGGGCCTGCTGTCTTCAACCTCCTGCGCAGCCCGCGCCTCCTCGACGCCGTCGAGGAGTTCATCGGTCCCGAGATACTGTCCAACCCTATCCAGCACGTCCGCATCAAGCCGCCCGAGCGCCTGCTGCCGAAGGATGCCCTCGGCAACTCCCTCGTCGCCAAGACCAGTTGGCACCAAGACCTCGGCGTGGGTCTCGCCGAAGCCGACCGCTCTAATATCCTCACTGTCTGGTTCCCCCTCACCGAGGCAACCGTCGAGAACGGCTGCCTCGTGACCGTCCCGGGGAGCCACGAGGGCGAGCTGGCCCTCCACTGCCTGCGCTCTCCCAAGCAGAACGGCCTCCACATCCCCGACCAGTACCTCGGCCCCAACCAGACTCCCGTGCCCATGTCCCCCGGCGACGTGTACTTCATGCACACCAAGACCATGCATTCCTCGCTCCCCAATAACAGCGACACCATCCGCTGGAGCTTCGACATCCGCTACCAGCCCATCGGCCACCCGACAGGCCGCCCCTTCTTCCCTGGCTTCGTCGCCCGCTCGCGCGCCCGTCCGGAGACCGAGCTGCACGACGCGGCCGAGTGGCGCCTGCGCTGGGAAGAAGTGCGCTCCAACCTCGCGCGCAACGAGACCCCCACGTTCCGCCGCTGGCGTCTCGACGACCCCCGCTGCGCATGATGTAGCGCCACCCGCCATTCGGCCGGCTCGCCCTGACTTGGCCCTATCGCTCACGTATCGGCTATCATGAGCCGCAACTAGCATATGTCGTGGACGGCGCTGCTCTTCTTGGCCACAGCCCTCATCGCGGCGGGTACCCTCGTCGAGAAGGTCCTCGTCAGCAAGCGGCTGCCGAGCGCTCAGGTGTTCCTCGGCTGGTTCACCCTCGCCACTCTGCCACACGCCCTCGTGATGTCCTACCTCTACCCCATACCCGAAGGCGTGCCGCTGCGCTACGTCTTCGTCATCGTTGCCGGCGGCATCTCCTGGGGCATCGCCGCCAACCTCATTTACCGCGTCCTGCGCAACGCCGAAGTCTCCCGCGTCTGGCCGATCGTCAACATCAACCCCGTCTATGTCGCCATCATGGCCGTGTTCCTGTTGCCCCATCTGCAGCCCACGGCGGAGGGCGAAGTCTAGACCGCCTTCCAGTGGGGCGGCATCGTCCTGGCCGTCTTGGGCACCGTCCTCATCTCGTTCCAGCGTGGAGGCGATGGCGGAGGCTTCAAGTTCGACAGCGCCTTCTTCGTCCTGGCGGCCGCCAGCTTTTTCATGGCCTCGGGCCAGGTCATGCAGAATACGCCTTGGAAGAGATGGAGCCCCTGACCGGCTTCTGGCTGCTACGCGTCGGCATGTTCGCGGGCCTCGCCATCAACCTGCGGGGCGGCGCCATCCGGCAGATTGCCGCCTCCGCGCGCGATCCAAGCACGCTCGCCTTGGTCGTGGGAGCGGAGTTCGTCCTCTTTCCCATCGCCATCCTGTTCATCCTCCAGGCGACCGCCACCGGCTCGGTGTCCGTCGTCGCGACCGTCATCGGCACCGTACCCGTTTGGATATTCGTCCTCAGTACGCTCCTGAGTACCAAGTATTGGAATGTGATGAACGAACCCCTCCGCCGCGACACCCTGATCCTCAAGGCTGTCGCTATCGCCCTCATCGTCACAGGCATCACCGGCATATCTCTGCTCTAGCCAAGTCGTGTGCGCGCTGCTTGCGCTATGTCGTGTATCATCGGTCTATAGGCCAACGCTATGGACAGGCTACTAAGCGTCGTGAGACTGCCCCGGTTCGCCAGCCATCCACGCTGGGCGGCGCTCCTGTCCTTTCTCGTCCTCGTCGCCGCCCTCGCCATAGTCGGCGTATCCTGTGCCTTCGCGGGCCGTCCTGAACCACAGGGCGCTCCCCCCTGCCGCAGCCTCGCTCTTCGCCGTCAATAGCCAGCCGGGCGTCCCGGCGAGCGGGCCCAACGACCCGGGCGACGATGGCAAAGGCCAACCGGCGCCGGTGAGCGCGACCCCTGTCCAGGCGACAGCCACGCCTGTCCCGCCCAATGCCACACCTATTCCACCCACAGCGACACCCTTGCCGCCTACCGCAACGCCCGTTCCTGATGTCGTCCGCGCGGAAGCGAACCCTCAGAGGGGCAGGAACCTCGCGGAGACACCTACCGAGGCCGTCAAGCGGTCAAAGCCTGCCGACGACACCCCTAAGCCTATCAAGGGAAAGGAAGAGGAGGTAGCCGGACCGGCGGCCACCCCCGTTTCCCTCGATGATGTCCTTGTCACGGCCACACCGACACCGACGCCTCGTTCGCGGCGGCTTGTGACGCCCACAGAAGTCGTCGAGAAAGCGAAGAAGGAAACAGAGCCGACCGCCTCCGGCAAAGAGAAGGGCCGCCTTGATACGCCGACCGCGACGCCCATCTCGGTTGAGGTCGCCATCACGGCCGCGCCGTCGCCAACGCCGCCTTCACGCCTTGGCGAGACCCCTACCGAGGCCGTCGAAGACAAGAAGACTGAAGACAGGCCCAACGCTGGCGAGACTAAGCGAGAGGCGACTAGGGAGCCGGAGAAGGCCCGCCCCGAGAAACCCACTCCGACGCCGACACCCACGCCGCGCCCCGAGATCGTCGTGGTCGTCGAAGACCTCAAGGGCCGCACCAAAGAGGACGCAGTCAAGAAGCTCGAAGAACTCGACACCAACGACGCAGTTGACGCTGTCAACTTCCTCGACGAGGACACGGCCACCGGCCTCGTGGCCGACCTTGGGCGCGACAAGGAGGTCGAGATTCTGGAGAAGCCCAATAGGGAGAAGGCTGCCAAGATCGTCGGGAACCTCTCCAGGGAAGAGGCCGCCGACCTCGTCGAGTCCATGAACACCGAGGCCGCGGTCGGTATCATCGAGGAGCAAGAGGATGTGGGTAAGGCCGTCGATGTGCTCGAAGATGTCGGCGTTGATAAGGCCGCCGATATCGTCGGGCGCCTCGACACCGCGAAGGCTACCGATATCCTCGCCGACCAGAACCCCGGCAAGGCCGCCGAGATACTCGACGGCCTCGTCACCGATAAGGTCGTCGAAATCCTCCAAGCCATGGACAAGGACAAGCTCATCGATCGCCTGCCCGATGCCGCCCCCGATACCCTCTTCAATCTCCCAAACGAAGTGGTTCTCGAAGAGCTTCCCAATGTCCCCGTCGAGCAACTCATCAGGGAGGGGCCGCCCGTCCCGGACCCCGACCTGCCTCTTCCCGAGGTACCGAACTCTCCGATAAGACCTCGCTCTACGGCGTCGCCCAGACCAAGGCAGACGCCTCGGCCAAACTCGTCGGCAGCCCGCCGCCGCTGAGCAGCTTGCTGGCGAAGTTCACTGAAGACCTCACCAGCCTCCAGGTCACGGTCGAAAGCCTCGAGGGGCTGCCCACCAGCGCCCCGGCCTTCGATCCGGCCTCAAACTCAACTCGGCTTGCCACATCAACGTCGAGGGCGCTGAGCCGGAGGACATCCAAGCTGCCCACGTGACTATCTTCGTCGAGAAAGCCTGGCTCGAGGCGAACGATGTCCACAAATGGTCGCTCCAGTTCCAACACCTCAACAAAGAGACCAACACCTGGTGCCGTTCGAGACCAAACGTGTCCGCGAAGACAGGGAGCGCGTTTTCTACACCGTCGTCGTCCTTGGCTTCTCCACCATCGCCATCACCGGCAGCGAGGAGCTCGACGAACCGAAGTTCGAGGTCACCGGCCTGTCCATCGAGCCGGCCACACCCGCGCCGGGCCAGGCCGTCACAATCACGGCGCAGGTACGCAACATCGGCGATGGAGACGGCACCTATCCCGCCAGCCTCTGGGTCGCTGAGACGGTTGAGATCGCCTACACCGTGCCTCTGGACGCGGGTGAGTCGCGCACCATCAGCTTCACCCGGACGCCGCGCATCCCCGGCGGCTACGCCGTCCGCGTCGAGCGTCTCCTCGGCGCCGTCACTGTCGTCGCGCCCGCCGATGAACCAGCGCCCACGGTTGCCAGCGGGGACACCACTGCCAACGGCGCAGCCGCCAGTGAGGGTCAGGCGGCCACTCCAGCGCCTGCTTCCAGTGACGCCCGCGCCGAGACCGTCGCTTCTCGGCAGACCCAATCCTCAGTCGAAACGGCGGGCTCCCACCTCGACACCGCGGCCACGGCCGCCGCAGCGTCTGCCCCGGCTGCCTCCGCCGGTTCGGGCGGTTCGCCCGTCGCCATCATTGCCGTCGTCGCCGCTATCGCCGGAGTCCTTGCCGTGGGCGGCGGCTTCTGGTGGCTCCGCCTACGCCGCAAGCCGGGAACCCCTTCCAACTCCTAAGAAGGGCAGGGGAGCGCCGGCCAACCTCCGCCACTCAAGGGTGAAGGGTCTCCATCTCCCCCATCGCCATTGACATCCGTTCCACGAATCTGCACAGTATCCGCCATCGTCTGCATCCCGGAGGTAGCCCCATGAAGCGCTCGCCCCAGACCGGCAAGATTCAGACCGTCCTCGGCGCCATCGCGCCCCGCGACCTGGGCATCACCCTCACCCACGAGCATGTCATGTGCGACTGTGGCTGCTACTTCCAGGTGCCCGAGGAGGCAAGCCTTCGCGCCCTCATCAACGCCCCTGTCACCATGGACATCCTCGGCATCCTGCCCGGTGTCTGGGCCTACAACCACGACAACCAGAAGCTCTGGGACGTCAAGGCCGCCATCGAGGAGCTGTCCGCCTTCAGGCACGCAGGCGGAGGCTCGCTGGTGGACACCTCCAACATCGGCCTTGCCCGCGACCCGCTGGCTCTCGCCCGCATCTCCCGCGCCACCGGCCTAAACATCATCATGGGCGCCTCGCATTACGTCCCAGTGTCCTATCCGCCCGACATGGACAAGCGCTCCGAGGACGCCATCGCGGAGAACATCGTCCGCGACCTCACCGTTGGCGTCGGCGACACCGCCGTGAAGTGCGGCATCATCGGCGAGGTGGGCAACTTCTGGCCCGTGACCCCCAACCAGAACAAGGTGCTCCGCGCCTCCGCCCGTGCGCAACGCGAGACCGGCGCGGCCATCCTCATCCACCCAGGCTTCTTCCCCGACTCGCCCCCGGCCATCCTCGACATCCTCGACAAGGGGGGCGCAGACATCAGCCGCGTCATCATGGGTCACCTCGACCTGTTCGCCGATCGCGCGATCATCGCCGGCCTGGTGAAGGCAGGCTGCTACATGGAGTACGACGTCTTCGGCATGGAGACCACCGCCATCGGCCAACAGGTCCACCCCTCTATCTACCTCCAGAGCGACGTCCAGCGCATGGAGATGCTCGAGTTCATCATCTCCAAGGGCGGCGGCGAACGCATCGTCGTCGCCCAGGACACCTTCTTCAAATGGCAGATGTCCCGCTACGGCGGCAAGGGTTATGCGCACATCCTGGAGAACATCGTCCCCCGCATGAGGAAGCGCGGCTTCACCGAACAGCAGATCCACGCCATCCTCGTGGACAACCCCCGCCGCATCCTCACGTTCGCTTAGTCACACCCGAATAGGAGCCTACAGTGAAAACCATCGAGATAGACCGCCGCAGGTCCCTCCGGCAGCAGCCCGCGACCGGCCACAACCGCTGGCACCCAGACATCAAGCCCCTCTTGGAGGTCGCCGCCGGCGAGGAGGTGGTGCTGCAGACCCGCGACGCCTTGGACGGCGAGTTCAACCCCAAGTTCACCGAGGCCGACTTCGCCAAGGTGGATGCCGGTGGAGTCCATCCGCTCACCGGCCCCGTCTTCGTCAAGGGTGCCAGGCCCGGTGACCTCTTAGAGGTCGAGTTTCTCGACATCATCCCGGAGAAGTGGGCCTTCAGCTGCATCCTGCCTGGGTTCGGCTTTCTGAGAGACCTCTTCACAACACCCTACATGGTCCATTGGAACCTCACCGCGGCTTGGGCCACCTCACCGCAGTTACCCGGCGTCCGCATCCCCAATGCGTCCTTCATGGGCGTCTCTGGCGTCGCACCCTCCCGCGAACAGGTTCGGGCCTGGCAGCGGCGCGAGCGGGAGCTGGCCTCCCGTGGCGGCTTCGCATTACCTCCCGACGCGCACGGCGCCGTCCCGTCCACCGGCGCCGCGGCCAAGGATGGGCTGCGCACCATCCCGCCGCGCGAGAACGGCGGCAACTTCGACGTAAAGCAGCTAACCAAGGGCGCCAAGCTCCTCCTGCCCGTCGCCGTCGAGGGCGCCCTCTTCTCCACCGGCGACGCCCACTTCGCCCAAGGCGACGGCGAGGTCTGCGTCACCGCCGTGGAGATGAGCGCGACCGTCTACGTCCGGTTCCGCGTCCTCAAGGGCGAGGCGAAGCGCCGCAACGTACGCGCTCCGCAATTCACACGCGACTCCTACTTCACTCCGCCGCACTGGGCAGCCCCTGAGCGGTTCGCCGCCACCATGGGCATGCCCATCCGCGACGACGGCGTCAATGAGGGCGAAAACCTCTCCCTCGCCGCCCGCAATGCTCTTCTCGCCATGGTCGACCTCCTGGAGCGCCGCGGCTGGACCCGCCAGCAGGCCTACATCATCTGCAGCGTCGCAGTGGACCTTCGCATCAGCAACGTCGTGGACGTCCCCAACTTCGTCGTTTCCGCCCTGCTGCCGGAAGGCATCTTTACAGCGTGACGACCACCACAGGATCGCCTGGAGAAAAGCTACGCCTACATCAGAAGAGGACTGTATTGATACTCTCCTCCCTTGAGAGGGGAGGATGAAGGTGGGGGTGAATCCGGTGCCCGCCAGCAATGACTACGAACCCCTCGACCTCTCCAAGTGGTGCAACGCCAAGATAGACGTCCTCGGCCCCGAGGCGAATGTGAAGCCAGGCCTCCAGAAGCTCCGCGGCCTGCCGTTCCTCCTTGGAGGCAGGAGGGCAACCGCACACGGCGCCTGCCTAGTTGCACCCTCTAAGGCCGTCACCATCCCCATCGGCAAGGCCGCCCGCCGGGTGGTGTTCGCCCACCGCCTCATGGAGTCGAAAGTCCCAGACGGCGGTCCGCTCGGTGCTACCGTCGCCGAGTACGTATTCCAACTCGCGGGAGGCCGCACTCTGCGCGTCCCCATCCGCGAGCGGTTCGAGATTGGCGTGGCCAGTCGGCCCTTCGATCCCTGGCATCCCAGCATGGCCTACCTCGCGACGCCCCTCCGAACGGCTCGAACTTTTCCCCCGCAAGGAAGGCTCGTGGAGCATCGCCGGCTACCGCCAGATGGAGAACGACTACCGCACCGTCATGACCTCGTTCTACCTGTGGGCGTGGGCCAACCCCGACCCCAAGACTGTCCTCGAGTCCTTGGAGATCGTCCCAGCCGGCCCTCGCTTCGTCGTTGGCGGCATCACCCTCGGCCACGCCGACGAGCACCCCTTCGCTAGGGAAGGCAGGCGTCCGGTCTGCGTCGTGCTTACCAACCCAGCCGATGCCAAGAAGCCCTTCGACCTCGACGTTGAGGTGGACAGGGGCTTCGCCACCTACACCTTCCCCTTGCCCGAAGGCACCAGTGCCGACTTCCTGAAGGACTACCACACCGGCTGCGGCCAGGCCCAGAACCCCACCTCCAGTCCTGCCTACGTCGAGGTCTCCGCCGTCCCGTCCGCCACCGTGTCTGTGAAACAGGGAGGCAAGGAGCTCGGCAAGGTTCGGTGGGCTGATGTCGAAGATAAAGGCGTCGCTAAGTCCGCGCGCGTTCGCCTCGAGCTCATAGACCCCGAAAAGAACTGGGTCAACGTGACCGTCGTGGATGACGAGACCGGCAAGCCCGTCCCGTGCCGTGTCCACTTCCGCTCGCCCGACGGCGTGCCTTTCCAGCCGCACGGCCACCACAACCACGTCAACTCCAATGCGGACACCTGGCACGTTGACGTCGGCGGCGACGTCCGCCTCGGCCAGATCACCTACGCCTAAATCAACGGCACCTGCCAGGGCTGGCTGCCCCGAGGAGACGTCATCGTGGACGTCGCCCGCGGCTTTGAGTACGAGCCGTTACGTGCCAAAGTCAAGATTGCTCCAGGCCAGCGGGAGTTGACCCTGCGCATCAAGCGCTGGACCAACATGGCAAAGCAGCGCTGGTACAGCGGCGACACCCATGTCCACTTCCTCTCCGAGCGGGGTAGCCACACCGAGGCCCAGGGTGAAGACCTCAACGTCATCAACCTACTCCAGGCCCAGTGGGGCAGCCTCTTCACCAACGTCGAGGAGTTCACCGGCAAGCCCAGCGTGTCGCGCGAGGGGAACAGCATCGTCTCGGTGTCCTCGGAGAACCGCCAGCACTTCATGGGCCACATGACCCTGCTCGGCATCAAGCGCCAGGTGATGCCCTGGTCGTCCTACGGCCCCGGCGAGGGCGAGTACGGCGGCGCGATGGAGACCACCCTGAGCCGCTGGGCCGACGCGGCCCACGCCCAGGGCGGCTATGTGCTCGGCACCCACTTCCCCGAACCCAACGGCGAGCAGGCCGTCCTCGTCGCCTCAGGCCGCCTCGATGCCATCGAGATGATCCGCATGGCCAAGGCCAACCACGAAGAGTACTACCGTTACCTCAACTGCGGCTACAAACTCCCCCTCGTCGGCGGCACCGACAAGATGAGCAGCGAGGTCCCCGTCGGCATGTACCGCACCTACGCGCGCCTCGGAGAGGGCGAGGAGTTCACCTGCGACAACTGGTGCACGAGTGTGGCGAAGGGCAGGACGTTCCTCAGTGGCGGCCCCATCATCTACCTCAGCGTGGACGGCCAGGAGGTCGGCGGCACCGTCCGCATGTCCGGCCCCGGCACCGTCGAGGTCGAGGCGTGGGCCGAGAGCACGCTGCAAGTCATCCAGGCCGGAAAGGGCGTCGCCTCCACCGGCTCAGCACGGGGTGCGAGGCGGCTCCACCTCAAGCAGCGCGTCAAGGTCAGCGGCCACACCTGGTTCGCCGCCCGCAGCGGCGGGCCCGACTACTACAACCGCGTCGTCCACTACGACGTCTGGCGCAGAGGCATGTTCGCCCACACCTCGCCCATCTACGTCGCCTGCAAGGGCGAGTGGTGGATGTTCGACCGCGCCCACGCCCAGTACATGCTCACCCTCATCGAGGGCGACCTCGGCTACATCCGCGAGCGCTCCGGCCAGCATCGCCACGGCAGTGTCATCCACGCCCACGGTCAGGACGACCACCTAGCCTACCTCGGACAGCCCTTCCTGAAAATCCACAAGGCCGTCTCTGAGCGTCTCAAAAAGTCCCGTTAGGCTTGCCGCAGGCTTCCCAGGTCACGGCGGCCCATCCTGGGTGTCTCCTTCTGTCGAAAAAGCTCTCAGGCCCCTTCAGCAGGGCCGACATGCCATAAGTCTTTCTCGAGTGGTTCGGAGAACCTCTTTCTGAGGTAAGAGGTTCTATATGAAGGTCACCGTGGTTTAGGAAGTGAGCTGGGCGCGGAGTCCGGCGACGTCGGCGAACTCCCAGCCTTCCATCACCTTGCAGTCGGCGAACCGGTCTATCGCGATGACCGCCAGCTTGATCTTCTTTCCCGTCGCCTTGATTCCGGCGTACTCCCCGCTGTGCGTCCCGTGGATGGTCAGGCGCGTCGCCACGCGGTCCTTCTCTCCCACCATGTCATGAATCTCGATTCGCAGGTCGGAGAACGCCTTGCGGTAGGCCACCACTGCGCTCCTCATCCCCTCGATGCCACGGATGTCCGGCCCGGGCGGCGCGTGGTGCACGTACTGGGGCGAGATGTACTTTGCCACCGCGTCCAGCTTCCCCTCGATGAGCGCCTCCTGCGTGTACTGCCGCAGCAGTTCCTTATTCTTCTCGGACTCCGACATAGCCCCTCCTTTGCCGTGGATATGCGCAAGTAAACCTGGAGCACATTTTCCTGTCAAGGGTGCGGGCGTGAAGCAAAGAAGGCCGGCCGGTTCATGTCACGATGAACGGCCAGCCTTCTCATTCGGAACGGAGCCTGTCTTGGAGGAGTTCAGGCCTTGACGAGCTTCCAGGAAAAGGAGCCTTCGCGCTCCACGATGTCCAGCTTCTTGGCGGCGAACGTCTCTTGGAGAGAGGGATCGAGCACGAGGACGGCCACGCCCTTGCGGCTGATGACCTGGTCGTCATTTTTCTGCTGGACGAACAAGAACTTCAGCTTCCCTTCCTTGTTCCTCGCCAGACGGATGACCTGGCCAGGCTTGGGATTGGCCTACTGAAGCCGTTGCGCCACGATCGTGAGGACGCCATCGCTCACACTGAATGCCATCGGTGGACCTCCGTTTCGGCCCGGCGTGTCCACGCCCTGTCCAGGGGGTTGCGTTAAGCGACCAGGAGTTGTGTGCGGGAAGAGCAGCGCGCCGCGATGGCTAGCCGCCGCGGAAGGAGACTACCAGCGGCCGCCGCCACCGCCGCCACGGCTGTCGCGCCTCGGGCCGCCTTCCGTCTTCGGGCGGGCCTCGTTGACCGTCAGCGGACGGCCCTGGAGCGGCCTGCCGTTCATACCTTGGATGGCGGCGTTTGCCTCGGTCGCATTGGGCATCTCCACGAACCCAAAGCCTCTTGGCTTGCCGGTGAAGCGGTCGGTGATGAGCCGGGCGGTGTCAACCTTGCCGAATGCGGCGAAGGCGGTCTGCAGTTCCTGCTCGGTGACCTTCTCGTCCAGGTTCCCCACATAGATGTTCATACTGACTTTCCCTCCCTCAAGGTGAACTCCTCATCGGGTGGCAACCGTCACATACGCCTTGGAGACCTGTCCGTTGACCTTTCGGGGGCCTGCGAGAGGTGTAAGGGGGACGTAACGTTCGCAACAGTTTTTTGAGGTCTCTCACAGCGTAACACTGCCCGAGCCGTACCGCAAATCTCTTTCCCTCATCATTGACTCGCCCCCATGCCCTTGCTACACTGCCGCCGGTTTACGGAGGTGATACCCATGGCATCCCTGCGCGGCGCTGTCCTCTATGAGCACAAGAAGCCTCTGAAGGTCGAAGAGCTCGAGCTACCCGACCCAGGCCCCGGCCACGTTCTGGTCAAGATGATGGCCAGCGGCGTTTGCCACTCCGACTGGCACATCGTCAAGGGCGAGTGGCCCAGCGTCCCGCTGCCGTCCGTCCTCGGCCACGAGGGTGCCGGCATCGTCGAGGCCATCGGTCCCGGCGTCACCACACTGAAGAGGGGCGACCATGTCATCCTCTCCTGGATGCCCCAGTGCGGCTTGTGTGAGATGTGCGTCAAGGGCTTCCCCCAGGTCTGCAACAACGACCGCCGGGGCCAGGTCAAGGCCAAGCTCAAGGGCTCCGGTAAAGAGGTCTTCATGCTTGCCGGCGTCGGCAGCTTTGGCAGCTACTCCATCGTGAGCGAGCCCACCGCCGTTGCCATTGACAAGGATATGCCATTCGCCCAGGCGTCGCTCATCGGCTGCGGCGTCTCCACCGGCGTCGGCGCGGCCATCAACACCGCCCAGGTCCAGCCTGGCACCACCGTCGCCGTCTTCGGCGCGGGCGGCGTCGGGATGAGCGTCGTCCAGGGAGCCCGCATCGCCGGCGCCACCCAGATCATCTCCGTGGACATGCTCGACAACAAGCTCCAGATGGCCAAGGAGTTCGGCGCCACCCACACCGTCAACTCTTCTAAGGAAGACCCCGTCGAGGCCATCAAGCGGCTGACCGGCGGCCAGGGCGTCCACTACGCCTTCGAGGCCATCGGCCTTGTCGAGAAGCCCTTCGTCCAGACCATAGACGCCACCCGCCACCGCGGCATGACCATCTGGGTTGGCCACGCGCCGGAGGGCCTCAACGTCACCATCAGCGCCCGCGCCGTCCTGTATGAGAAGACCCTTATCGGCTCGATGTACGGGAGCACCCGCCCGCACGTGGACTTCGCCCGGTACGTCCAGCTCTACAAGACCGGCAAGCTCAAGCTGGACGAGTTCATCACCAAGCGCTTCACCCTCAACCAGGTCAACGACGCCTTCGACGCCATGGCCAAGGGCCAGGTCGCCCGGAGCGTCCTCCTCTTCGAGTAATCACTCCATCCCGGTGAAAAGCGTAGGGGCGTCCCGATACATGGGACGCCCCTACGCAGCTTGGACCTTCAGCCGACTGCTTCCCCCGCTACCTTGCCCTCTTCGGCGCATCCATCCCGATGCTCGCCCGGAGGTTGTGCATCGGCTGCTCCATCGCCTTCGCCAAATCGGACATGGAGACGAGCCCCACCATCCGGACGCCGTCCACGACCGGCAGCCGCTTCACGCGCCTGACCGTCATCATCTGTGCGGCCTCAAGCACGTCGGTGTCAGGCCTGACGGTGTACACGGGGCTGCTCATGTGCTGGGAGACGACGCACACCCGCGGGTCATGCCCCTCGCCGACGCAGCCCGTCGCGATGTCCCGGTCCGTGATGAGCCCGTAGACTATCTCCGCCTCGACCACGACCAGAGACCCGACGTTCATGTCGGCCATCTTCTTGGCGGCGCCGGCGATGGTCTCATTTTCGGCAGAGGTTGCAACCTCGCTGGACATCACATCTTTGATCCTCATGCGTTTCTCCTTTACCCTCCGGCGAACAGTTCGAAGAAAGGCGGGAACGTTCCGATGACGCCTAGGGCGATAAGGGCGCCGGTCACCCAGAAGATCGGGATCAATCCCACATCCCTTTGTCCGCCTTCCTCTTCCGTCAGTGCCGAGCCTGGCTCGGTGCAAGTCCTTCACTTCCACCATGGCAACTGGGAGTGCAGCGCGCGTGAAAAGGAGACGCTTATACGTGCAAGAAACGTGAAGCGTTTACGTCTTCCGTACTGGGGGTCCGACTAGAAGACCCTGCCGCCGCGGACCCGCTCCATGAACACCCGCGTGAACCGCTCGGTGTCTGTCTTGACCGCAACCTGGCAGTTCGGCTCCGGCTTCTTGTGCTGCGCGTGCCGGTAGGGTAGGGTCATGCCGCGCGTCAGCCCCTCTGAAGTATCCACATGGATACGCATCGCCTCCGTCCGTGCGATGGTCGGGAAGGCGGCGATGGCCATGCTCAGAGGGTCGTGGAGGTAGCAGCCGTCGAACCCCTCGACGTCGCGATGAAAGTCCATCTAGTGGACCGTGGCGTCGAGCACGAAGCGCGAGATGCGGTCCTTCTGCTTGCCGAACTCCCACTGCGCGATCTCCCGGCGCAGCGGCGCGGTGTGGGTCACGTCCAGCGGCACCATGAGCACCGGCACCGTGAACGCAAGCACCTCCTCCAGCGCGTGCGGGTCAACGTACGCGTCGAACTCTGCCGCGCCCAGCGGGGGGATGTTGCCGGGCACGCGCACCGCGCCTGTCATCGCCTGGATGCCCTTCGCCTTCGCCATCTCCTTCGGGTGGCGGCGGATCGCTTCGGCTACGTTTGTGATAGGCCCCTCGGCCAGGATGGTCACCTCGCCCGGGTGCTCTGCCACGATGCGCGCGACGAGGTCGGCGGCAGGCTCCTTCACCAGTGCGTCCCAGCCCAGCTTTGGGTAGTACTTGTCGCCCAAGTCGCCGAGGCCGTCGGCCCCGTGGACGCTGGCCGCATCGTACGGCTTCGCCTTCAGCGGCTTCGAGGCGCCGCGCGCCACCGGCGGCGGGTCCTTGATGCCGAGCAGCGCCAGCACGCGCAACGTGTTCTTCACGCAGTGCTCGATGCCCATGTTGCCCGCCACCGTCGTGATGGCCAGCACCTCCAGCTCCGTCGACCGCAGCGCCAGGATGATGGCCAGCGCGTCGTCCACGCCCGGGTCCATGTCCAAGATGACCTTCTTCCGTTCCATCGCCTTACCTCCGGCGAAAGCATACGCTCTCTCGCCTGCACGGAAAAGCCCAACTCTTGACATCCTGCTGATTCATCGTAAAAGAACCATACATCGTCTTGTTACGATAAAGGAGGCATCAATGAAAGACATCGAACTCGTTGAAAGAGACCAGAATTTGGTGGACACCTTCCGCGCCCTCGGCCATCCCGCCCGTCTCAAAATCATGCAGGTCCTCGCCGAGAAGCCGTGTATCTGCTCCAAAGTTGTTGACGAGCTGCCCCTAGCGCAGTCCACCGTCTCCCAGCATCTCAAGGTGCTCAAAGACGCTGGGCTCATCGCGGGCCGCATCGAAGGCCCGTCCGTCTGCTACTGCATAGCCCCCGGCGCCGTCGAGCGCCTCGCCAAGAGCGTGAGCCAGTTCACTATCCAGCTGACCCCCGCCAGCGCCTGCTGCGACTCCTCGAACACATGCTGCACCGAGGCAGGCGCATGTTGCTCGTCCGGCGACGCCTGCTGCGCCTGACCCCGCCGCAATGAAAAGGGGAGGGGTTGGACAACAACCCCTCCCCCTGTCCAATCAGGCCCTTGTTTGAGATTACTTCTTCTCGAAGGCGTAGCTGTAGCTCGGGCTGACGACCTTGCCGCCGTCCACGATGATGTATTCGCGCTCCAGCGGTTTCCCTTCGAAGAACTTCGTGAGGCAGTCGCGGACCCCATCGGCGTACCGTTTCTGCGCCTCCAGCGACGTCCCCGACACGTGCGGCGTCATCGCGTGGTTGGGCATCGTGCGCCACGGGTGGTCGGCGGGCGCCGGCTGCGGGTACCACACGTCGCCCGCGTAGCCCGCCAGGTGGCCCGACTTCAGCACCTCGACCAGCGCGTCCGTGTCCACGATGCGGCCACGCGCAGTGTTCACCATCCACGCGCCCTTCTTCATGCTCATCAGCCGCTGCTTGTTGAAATACCGGTCCGTCGCGGGCGTCAACGGCGTATTGATGCTCACCACATCGCAGATGGGGAGCATGGTCTCCAACGGCATGTAGCGCGCGCCCACGACCTGCTCCTCCGCCGTCGTGAGCCGCCGGTTGTCGTAATAGAACAGCTTTACATCGAACGGCTTGAGCCGCGTCGCGACTCGCTGGCCGATGCGGCCCATGCCGAAGATGCCAACCGTCTTGTCCTCCAGGTCGTGCGACCTCGATGCCACCTTGGCGATGTCCCATCCGCCGGCGACCACTTCCTGGTACGCGGGCATGTAGTTTCGCACGAGGGTCAGGACCTGCATCACGACGTGCTCGGCCACACTGACCACGTTGCTGCCGGTGATTTCGGCCACGGTGATGTTCCGCTCCGCGGCGGCCGCCAGGTCATAGTGGTCCGAGCCGACGCCCGCAGTCAGCAGCAGCTTCAGCTTTGGCGCCTTGCTGATGCGCTCGCGGGTGATATAGGCGGGCCAGAACGGCTGGCAGATGAACACGTCGGCGTCCTCGAGCTGCTTCTCCATCTCCTTGCTCGTGTCCGTGGTGACGACCAGCTTGTGCCCTTTCGATTCGAGGAACTGCCTGAGGCCGAGCGCGTTCTCCACGCAGCCCAACAGCTCGGGCACCCTCTTTCCGGCCTCTCCCCCTGGGTACAACACCATGACGATCTTCATGTCATCTCCTGCTCTATGGCCGGCCTTTCAGACCCTGGCGTGGACAGCTTGACGGCGCTTGCCCTTCAAGGTCGGCCCAAGATTCGCGGCAAGGATAAGCCTAAGCGTCCGCCGTTTGCAACAGACGTCCGAACCGGGGACTGCGGGCGGCGAGGACGACAGCCTCTACTCCCTGCTCGAAGGATTTGGCCCAAGTGGCGCTGGAGTCCTTCTTCCTTGAGTCATGGAGGGCACCGCCCTCCGGCGCCTTGGGCAGATGGAAAGGGGTCGAAGGAACTAGGCCATGCTGCCCTTGCTCACGGCGTCACTTGATACTGGTACTGGATGTCCGCTAAATCACGCGAGACTCCAAAATCACGTGCGTTAATCTCCGGAATCATGGCGTAGGCCGCCACCCGCTTAGCGTCATTGCCTTGGTCGAGCCAGTCTAACTCGAGCTGGAGCCACTCGATGAGCCTATCCATGAATACCAAAAATTGTTGATGCACAGCCTGCACGGTGGTCGGTTCCGCCGCGCCCTGAAGCTGCGTGCGCAAGGTCTTGGCGTCGTCCACATTCCGTCGTTTCATCTCCAGGCGGGTGTTGGTAGCGAGGGTATCCGCTCTGTTCAGTTCGTCTTCCCTTCGATCGTACACTGCCTGGACGCCGTCCATGGTTTGCATCGCGATTGCCACGTAGCCCCGTACGGCCTCGCGCTGCGGGTCAGTCCTATCCCTCAACCAATTCGTGAAGCTCTGTTCGAAATCTGCCAGTGACTTCCTTGAACGCCGCTGGAAGCCCGACTCCAGAGGCATACTTCTTCATAACCTGTACCGGAGAAGTAGGACCGTACGTCTCAGCCATGTACCGCACTGCCATCTGCGACTCCGCGTATTGAAGTTGGACCCGGGCTTCGTCTCTCTGGGAGTTCCATATGGCCTGACTTTCCAGCGATGCCAGCGGGATCAAAGCGTTAGCGGCGGCGGCCGCCTGGCTCTATCGACCCTGATGTAAAGGATACTTGTCGTCACGTGGGGTTTGGCCGAGTCGAGCCTTAGTTCATACTCTATGTAACCGGCCAGCCCCTCGTTCAACCATGAAGGTAGGTCTACGTGCCCAGTTATCTCGTCCAGCACCAGGTGGACGTACTCGTGGGTGAGGGTGCGCCGCAGGTCGCTTTGATAGCTGTCGGTCCTCATATCGATACCAGGGTTGGTGCCACTGCGTTTGTGAAAGCCGACCTCGAATCCCACATTGGTCCCCACCGTCCGGGCCACTTCTTTGAGCAGTGACTCGTTGCCCAGCAGGTAGATGTCGGGAATCATCGTGCTCTGGATCCCTAGCCGCTGGTTGATTTGTGCCGTAACCCAGGCCAGATGTGCCTGGGAATCCAGCGCCAGCGTCGTGGGCACCTGGGCCGAGAAGTAGGTGTCCGAGACCACCCCCTGACATCGCCGCAGTTCGGCGTCCACGGTAACTACCTGCTGCACCGGTACCTGAAGCTGGGCTACAGGGTAAGTCACTGCGGTTGTCTTGTTGCCGATGGTGATGCGGACCGTCCAAATGCCTTCGGCGTCCTTGGTTCCCACTCGCATCCAAGAAACCTTGCCGTTGCCGTCGGCATAGAGAGTGCGGTTGGTTACAGGAGCTCCATTCACCGGGGCGTAGCTGACCTCATCCTCCGTTACCCAGGGTACCGTGGCACCCCGCGGGTCAACGAACTCTATCGTCACCCCTTGCCAGGGGTCGAGGCCTTCCAGGATGAATCTGACGTCCTGTCCGGCCAGGGGCAGCCCCGGCTCGATGGTGAGTTCGACTCCCTCTTGAACGGAGGCCTCCGCAGAGCCGGAGACCTGGGGCACGACTTTGACTAGTGCTGTAACAGAAACAGCGATCGGGGTCGGCACGAATTCTGGCGTAGGGATGGCGGCGAGGGCCTCGGTGACACGGGCCTGTATCAGACGTTCCACTTGCTCGATGCTGGGAACGAGTATGGGCCTGGGGATGGCGGTGAGGGCTGCTGCGATGCGGTCGGTGACTAGGTCTCGGACATCCCCCAATGCCACGCCCGGCGTAGGCGTCGGGGTAGGGGAGGCCACGGCCGTCGCCGTCGGGGCTGGTGTCGCCGTCGGCTCGGTGAGTTGTCCCACCTCCTTCTCGACACGGTCGAACCGCTCCTGAATGGCTTTAAGGCCTTGCTGCACTTCATCCAACCGTGGGTCAGGCGTGGGCGGTGGAGCCGTGTTGGAACACGCCATGACCACGGCGAGCAAGAGCGTGAACGTCGCTAGCCGGGCAGCCTTGGGTTGGCGTTGGTTCAGACTAATGACTTTCAACGCGCGTCCCTCTTCTTGGCTACGCAGCCGCATAGTACCAGACAGTTTTTCGGAGTTCTTCGGTTGGTAGCTGCCAG
This sequence comes from SAR202 cluster bacterium, assembly GCA_016872515.1. Lineage (GTDB taxonomy): Bacteria > Chloroflexota > Dehalococcoidia > Lucifugimonadales > VGZR01 > VGZR01. The sequence goes on along the minus strand of VGZR01000016.1, from coordinate 4,723 downwards.
GCGAGCGTCTTACGAAGGGGCGTCCTCCCCTCTGCAGGCTCGTCGAAGGGGCCGACCTAGGGGATAACGGATATAGCTCGGCCTACCCTACGGCAACCCCGCATGGACCCGCGCGATGCCCTCGGCCACCGGCTTGATGAAGCCGTCCGACTCCCAGTAGGCCGTGTGCGCCGCGGGCGTCCAGCTCTTCAGCCAGTTCAGGAACCCCGGCAGCCCGCTCGCGTTCATCTCGATGTCCCGCGCCACCACCGCATCGTACGAGTTCGGGAACCCCGTGCTCAGCGGCTTGAGCGGCCAGCCGAGGAAGTCGTCGTTGTCGTAGAAGTTCAGCCACTGGAAGTCCGGGTTCGGCTTGTGGATGGCTTCTATCTTCGCCTTGCCCGATACGAACAGCGGGATGTTGCACCCCGCCGTGAACATGTACCGCAGCGTCCCGAACCTCTGGAAGCCCGTCGGCGCCGCGCCCACCCAGACGCCCTTGCCCGCCGCCGCGTCCCAGATGTAGTTCGAGATGACCTGGCACCCCAGCGAGTGGGCGATGACCACCACCGGCGACGCGTCGCTCTCCAGTTCACCCCGCAGCCTGTCCACCGCCTTCCGGATGGTTCCATGCACCTTCCGGTACACGCTGTCCGCCGCTTGAGTGCGCATGCTCGTACGTCGCCGCGTCGCTGAAGTTGTACAGGAAAAACCGCCGCGAACTCTTCCAACGCAGCCCCTTCCCCTCCATCCTCCCCCAGACCAGCCCCTGGTTCCCTTGCATCAGGTCCTGGCAAAACACGGTCTGGAACGCCACATCCTTCCGCACGTTCGCGGGCAACTGCGCCGTGAGCCGCTGCCGGAGGCCTTGGTCGAAGTCCGGTTTCTGCTCCCCCATCCCGTGCACCGTAAGTACGCCTATCCGCTTCGCCATCTCGCGCCTCGTACTGCACATACCTTCCCAAGAACCGGCCGCCGATGACGTGGATGTGGCCGTGCGGCTGCGTCTGGAACGCGTCCGCTCCGAAGTTCGACAGGATGCGGAACCCGTTCGGGCAAAGCTCCTGCCCGAACTTCACCGCGAGCTTCCCCAGGCGCGCCACCATGTCTCCATCGGTCCACAGTTCCGCCTGCGTCATATGTTGCTTCGGGATTAGCAGCAGCATCACCGGCACCCAGGTGAGCTGGTTGTCGAAGACGGCAACCTTCTCGTCCTCGTAGTGCAACCGTCTTCCTCGACTGCCCGCGACGATCTCGCAAAACACACACGCTGTCGGGTGGGGCGTACCTGCTTCCATGCTCAAGCTTGCCTTCGCTCTTTGCAGGGGGAGTGTGATAACCCTTCCCCTTCAGAGAGAAAGGGCAAGACGAAAGGGATGGGGCTGGCGCTATGTCCTCCGCGCCGTGCCCCTGGCGCGCTGCGCCCCGCGGTTCTTGTTCCGGTAGTCCGGCGCGTCCATCCGCACCAGCTGGCCCACCGACGGGTCTTGCACCCGCGATCCGATGGGGCCGGCCTCCTCGGTGAAGTCCACCATCGTCGTCACCACCGTCGGCAGCCGCGCGTTGTGCCGGTACACCACGATCTGGTACAGCTTCTCGTACGCCCACGGGCTCGTGTGCTCCTGCCCCAGGTCGTCCAGCACCAGCAGCTCTGCGTTCTTCACCTCGTCGAAGAGCCGGTCGTACGTGATGGTGCTCTGCGGGCTGTAGGTGTACCGCAGATAGTCCAGCAGCTCCGGCACGAAGGCGAGGAACACCCGCTTGCCCCGCTTGAGCTGCTCCCCCGCGATGGCTACCGCCAGGTGCGTCTTACCCACGCCCGTGCCGCCGAACAGCGTCAACCATCCGTCCGGGTCGGCAGCGTAGTTCCTCGCCGCGCCCAAGGCATGTTCCAGGCTCGCCCGCTGCTGCGCCGTTGGGTTATTCCCCCGCACGTCGAAGGATTCGAGCGTCATGCGCTGCACCATCTGCGGCGGCACGCGCCCCAGCCCGTGCGCCGTCCTCCTCGTCTGGCCCGGCAGCCGCACGACCGCGCACGACTCGCCGGTCAGCCGGCTGGCGATGTACGGGTCCAGCTCCTGCGGCTCCTTCGTCGTCGTGAGCACCGTCGGTAGCTCCGCGTTCGACCGGTGGTTCACGATCTGCTGCAGCTTCTCCAGTGCCCACGGGCTCGTCGTCTGTCCGCCCAGCCCGTCCAGCACCATGAACGGCGTGTTCCGCACCTGCTCGAACAGCTCCGTGTACGCTATTTCGCTATTCGGCGCGAAGCTCGCCCGCAGGTGGTCCATCAGGTCTGACACGTGGATGAACAGCGCCACGTTGCCCCGCTGGATGCGCCGGTTGGCGATGGCCGCCGCCAGGTGCGTCTTCCCCGACCCGTGCGGCCCCACCAGCACCAGCCACCCCTTCGGGCCGTCCGCGTACTCCCGCGCCTTCGCCGCCGCATCCGTGAACTGCCGCTTCCCCTCGGGGTCGTCCGTCTTCCCGTTCGGGTCCAGCGACTCGAAGGTGTAGCGCGATAGCGTCCCCAGGTTGCTGTACCGCAGCAGCCGGGCGAACCGCTCCTCCTCGACACGCTCCTTCTGGCAGTCGCAGTGGATGACCTTGCCGAACTCCGGGCTGCCCACCGGCACATCGAACGTGTACCAGCCGAGGCCGCCGCACCGCGGGCAGTCGTTCCCGCCGCCGCCCGGACCAGCGCTGTCAGTACCGGAAAGGCCTGTTCCTGTCCGGCCCGGACTCTTGATAGCCGCCACCCTTTTCAGGATATCGCCCAGTTCCTGCATGGCCTCTGCCTTCTCGCTCCCACCGCTCTAGGATGCGTTGGATGTACCGCCAGCTCCGCTTGTTCTGCGCCACCGACTCCCTGAACGCGTCCACCACCCACTGCGCGGGATATCGCTGCTCCGCCTCTTTGAGCTGCTCGGCGATGAGCGGACTCAGCATCCCGATATTGTCCTCGTACAGCGCGAAGATGGTGCTTCGCCCAACTCCGCCAGACCCTGCGCCTTCGGAATCGGATCCTGAGACTTGGGCCTCTGGGTCAAGTGATTTACTTGCTGCCCGCCAGTTATTCGTTGTATTCAGAGTGTATTGGGTCCCTCCGCTCGGCCCACCCACCGCCACCAGGGTTCCCCTCGTTGTTGCTGCCTGCAATGCCTTCGCCAGCACACCTGGGCGTCCCGAAAACACCCGCGCCAGCACCGCGTCCGCCTCCAAGTCCTCCTGTGTTAACCACCGGAGGCTTCCTTTCCCCTGGTGAATGATCCACACTACCCTCAGTGTCAACCTGAGCTCGTCCGGGTCCTCGATCTCCTCCAGCAGCGGCCCTAGAAGCGGACTGGGCACCGGAGTGTACTCCATCCTTCGCGGGAAGCCGCGCTTCTCCACGCTATGCGAACTCGCGCGAGGGGCTGCGGTGCTCCAGGCTCTCGAACCGCACTAGGTCGCTCCGGAAGAGGAGCGACACCATCCCCGTCGGCCCGTTCCGGTGCTTGGCGATGATGAGTTCCGCGATGTTCTCCGGGTAATCCGCCTGGGGGAACCGCTTCTCCCACTCCTCCCGCGTGAAGACCTTGTCCTCGCGGTGGATGAACGCCACCACGTCCGCGTCCTGCTCGATGCTGCCGCTCTCGCGCAGGTCCGAGAGCTTCGGACGCCCCGACTCGCGGTGCTCGACCGCGCGGCTGAGCTGCGAGCACGCCAGCACGGGGATGTCCAAGTCGCGCGCCAGCCCTTTAAGCGAGCGCGATATCTCGCTCATCTCCTGCACGCGGTTCTCGGGCCGCCCCGACGAGCCGCCGATGAGCTGCAGGTAGTCCACGATCAACAGGTCCACGCCCGCCTCCGCCTGGAGCCGCCGCGCCTTCGAGCGTATCTCCACCACCGTCTGAAAAGAGGTGTCGTCTATGTAGATGGGCAAGTCGGACAGCACGCCGATGCCGTCCATTAGCCGCCGCTCCTCGACATCGCTGATCGGCCCCGTGCGCACCCTGTTGCCCGGCACCCGCGCCTCTCCGGACAGCATGCGCACCGCGATCTGCTCCGCGCTCATCTCCAGGCTGAAGATGCCCACCCGCGACCCGCGGCCCGCCACGTTCCGCGCTATGTTGAACGCCAGGCTGCTCTTGCCCAGGCTGGGCCGGGCCGCCAGGATGAGCAGATCAGACCGCTGCATCCCGTGCGTCAGCAGCTTGTCCAGGCTCGTATAGCCGGTGGGCACCGGCGCCAGCTTCGTCTCGAAGCTCAGGTGTCCTCCGGCCGTCTGCTCCATGTACTGGTCGAGCACCTGCCGGATGTGGACAAAGTCGCGCGTCGCGCGGCCCGACCGCACCTTGAAAAGCAGGTTCTCCGCCTGCGACATCGCCGCATCCGCGTCCGCGCCGCCCTCGTACCCGATGGCCGCGATGTCCCCGGCCACCTGGATGAGCTGCCGCATCACCGCCATCCGGTGGACGATGCGCCCGTAGTGCTCGATGTGCACTGACGTCGGCACGCCCAGCACCATCTGCCCCAGGAACGCTGCGCCGCCAATCTCTTCGAGCCTGTTCTGCAGCAAAAGCTCGTGCGCCACCGTCACTTGGTTGATGGCCTCACCCCGGTTGAACAGCGCGAGGCTCGCCTCGAAGCACCAGCGTGTTCTGGGCAGGTAGAAGTCCTCGGGTTTTAGGAACGGCGCCACCCTCGTCAGCGCCTGGCCGTCTATCAGCAACGAGCCGATGACCGCGTGCTCCGCGCCAGCATC
>VGZR01000015.1 GCA_016872515.1 SAR202 cluster bacterium | reverse complement strand
GAGCCTGTTCTGCAGCAAAAGCTCGTGCGCCACCGTCACTTGGTTGATGGCCTCACCCCGGTTGAACAGCGCGAGGCTCGCCTCGAAGCACCAGCGTGTTCTGGGCAGGTAGAAGTCCTCGGGTTTCAGGAACGGCGCCACCCTCGTCAGCGCCTGGCCGTCTATCAGCAACGAGCCGATGACCGCGTGCTCCGCGCCAGCATCGTGCGGCAGAAGCCGTTCAGCGTACATGGGAACTGCCCGGATGGAGTGGGGTAGGGTGGTTCCCCTCCCTTGGAGAAAGGAGGTTGAGGGTAAGGTGTCCGTCCAGGGTTGGAAGGACGGGAGTGCGAGGTATGCTCACAGGGAGGTCCTTTGGGGGATGGCCCAGCCCGGCGGGTTGCCGCCGGGTATTCTACCGAACCACCGGAGAGAAGGGAATGGATGAATCAGAGATGGCCGCCACATCGGCGGCCGGGCCTTACTGCCCGGTCGTCTTCTCTTCGCCCGCCGGCTCCGCGGCCGCCTCTGCAGGCGCTTCCGCCGGGGCTGCGGCGGCAGCGGCCGGGGCTTCCGCCTTCGTCTCCTCCGGCTTGGCCAGCAGCGCCATCGGGTCCGTTCCGGCTGGGTACACGATGAGCGTCACCGACGCCTCGATCTCCGGGTGCAGCCGCACCTTAGCGGGGTACACACCCACCTGCCGGATGGCGTCCGCCATCTGCACTGTCCGCTTGTCCACCTCGCGCCCGATCATCTTCGAGAGCGTCTCGGCCACCTGCATCGTCGTCACCGAGCCGTATAGCCGGCCCGCGGCGCCAGCGCGCGCCTCGACCTTCACCTGCTGCCCGTCCAAGGCCTGGGCCAGCGCCTTCATGTCCTCGAGCCGCTTCAGCCGGCCGACCTCGGCCTGCTTCTTCAGCCGCTCAGACCGCTTCAGGGCCTCCGCCGTCGCGGGGATAGCAAGCTTCTGTGGGATGAGATAGTTCCGGGCGAACCCCGGTTTCACCGTCTTGATGTCGCCGCCGTGGGCGACTCCCGGCACATCTTGGAGAAAGACAACCTTGACAGCCATAGCTCATTGACCTCTACCCAGTTACTAGAACGCACGTGCGATAACTATCATACCAACACTCGCACGCGCAAGCAACGATGATATCCTACGACACCTGCGCCGTCGAGTGGCAAACCCGGCATTCTCCCAGTTTTCCCCTTGTCCACGTTGACACTCGTTCGTATCCCAAGCTACAATCCCAAGACTGTGAGGTGCGTTCATTGCTAAAAATCAGACTCAAAAGGGTAGGGACCAAGAAACAGCCTACCTACCGCATCGTTGTCGCCGAAGCCCGCACGTCCCGGGCCGGACTCATCGTCGAGCAGTTGGGCCTGTACGACCCGAAGACCAACCCGCCCACCGTCACGTATGACGAGGACAAGGTGCTCAAGTGGATCCGCAACGGCGCGCAGCCGACCGACTCCGTCGCGCGGATGCTCAAGAGCAAGGGGACGCTGGACAAGGTGAAAGTGACGGTGACGGCCGAAGCGCCCGCGACATGAAAGAGCTGGTCGAATACATCGCCAAGTCCATGGCCTCGCAGCCCGATGCCGTCAAGGTCACCGAGGAGACCGACGGCGAGGGCCGCGTCATCCTCAAGCTCGAGGTCTCTGCGGAGGACAAGGGCAGGGTCATCGGCCGCCAGGGCCGCGTCGCCCAGTCCATCCGCGTCCTCCTCCGTGTCGCCGCCATCAAGAAGGGCACCCGCGCCGTTCTCGAGATCGTCTAGCGCCACCGCAATCGCCACCCGGTCGCAGTCACCACCTCCAGCCGTAGGCCTTAGCTTCCTTGCGTTTCACCCTCACCCTATTCGCGCGCCAAACGCGCTCATAGTCCTCTCCCCTCGAGGGAGAGGAGGGGTTTGGGACCTCCTCCCCCTTGAGGGGGGAGGAACGAGGTGGGGGTGAAGAGTTGCCATACCAGGAGCAAAGCCCTTCCAGCGAGCGGGTCCCCGAAGGCCACGTCATCGTCGCCCGCATCGTCGCCGCATGGGGCATCCGCGGCGAAGTCAAGGTCGAGGCCCTCACCGACGTCCCCGGCCGCCTCGCGCCGGGCAGCGCCGTCCACCTGAACGGCCAGCCCGCCCGGATCGTCTCCGCTCACCCCAAGGGCCGCGACCTCGTCATCAAGCTCGACACCGTCCCAGACCGCAACCACGCCGAAACCCTCGGCGGCGCGCTCCTCACCGTGCCCCAGGCCGATGTCCCCCCGCCGCCCGACGGCGCCTACTACCACTTTCAGATCATCGGCATGGACGTTTTCGACCACCGCCGCATCAAATTGGGCGTCGTCGCCGCAATCATGGGCACCGGCGCCAATGACGTGTACGTCGTCCGCGACGACGGCGGAGGCGAAACCCTGGTTCCCGCCACCTCCGATTGCATCCTTGGAGTGGACCTCGACAACAACCGCATGACCGTCCGCCTGCTGGAGTACGAATAAGCCTTTGCCTGATACTCCCTTCCGGTGCTAGAATCACCCCTGCAAGCCATCGCGTCCAGTTAGGGGACATGCCATGTCTGGTCACTCAAAATGGGCAACGATCAAGCACGCCAAGGCCATCACCGACGCGCGCCGGGGCCAGGCCTTCACCAAGCTCACCAAGGAGATCATCGTCGCCGCCCGGCAGGGTGGAGGCGACCCTGAAGGCAACTTCCGCCTCCGCATCGCCATCCAGCGTGCCAAAGACCAGAACATGCCTAACGACAACATCGAGCGCGCCATCAAGCGCGGCACCGGTGGGGTCGGCGAAGGCGACCAGGTGGACGAAGTCACCTACGAAGGCTACGGGCCCGGCGGCAGCGCCATCCTCCTCCAGGCCATGACCGACAACCGCAACCGCACCGCCTCCGCCATCCGCGCCGTCTTCACCAAGTCCGGCGGCAACCTCGCCCAGTCCGGCGCAGTCTCCTGGCAATTCGAGCAGCGCGCTGTCGTCGTCGCAAGCACGCCGCCCGGCAAGGCAGAAGACCTCGCCATGGCCGCCATAGACGCCGGCGCACAGGACTTCGAGACCGACGGCGACACACTCCACGTGTATTCGCCCGTCGCCGTCCTCGAGCAGATCCGCCGCACCCTCACCTCTCTCGGCGCCGCCATCAAGTCCTCCGAGATCTCCATGCTCCCCAAGACCCCCATGACGCTCGACGACCATGCCGCCCGTCAGACCCTCAAGCTCCTCGACCGCCTCGAAGAGCTCGACGACGTTCAGAAGGTGTACAGCAACGCCGACTTCCCCGACAAAGTCCTCGACGAGTACCGCAACGAGTAGGGAGTTCCTTACCCCTCACCCTATTCGCCCGGATGTAACGGGGCTCATAGGCCTCTCCCGCAAAGGGCGAGGAAGCCCCTAAGCGCCTCCTCTCCCTCGAGGGGAGAGGCCTTTGGCCGAGTCAGGCGAGGCCAAAGGGTGAGGGTGAGACAAGCCTCCGGCAGTCGGCCAGCCCTAACGGCCAAGCGTATAATCCTCCCCATGCGCATCCTCGGCATAGACCCAGGCACCCATCACATGGGCATCGGCCTCGTAGAAGACGACGGCGGGGCCGTCCGCTGCCTCCACTTCGAGGTCATCTCCGCCGACTCCCGTCTGCCGCTGCCCGAACGCCTCCGCGACATCCACGCCCGCCTCGCCGCCGTCATCGAGGCCTGGAAACCCGATGCCGCCGCCGTCGAGGAGCCCTTCGCCGCCAAGAACATCCGCGCCGCCATCGCCGTCGGCCAAGCCGAGGCCGTCGCCATGCTCGCCGCCGCCCAGCGCAACCTCCCCATCACCACCTACGCCCCCGCACAGATCAAGCGCGCCGTCACCGACTACGGCGGCAGCTCCAAAGAGCAGGTCCAGGAGATGGTCCGGATCCTCCTCGTCCTGCCGCAGACCCCCACCGAGCCCGACGCCGCCGACGCCCTCGCCGTCGCCCTCTGCCACCACGCCGCCTACCGCGTTCAGCAACTCACCTCCCGCGCCCGTTCGTAGCCGCCGCTTATCCTTCTGTCATTCTGGAGCGAAGCGAAGAATCGCGGGGCTGGGGGTGTCCCCCCGCGACTCCTTCATGGCCTAGTCCAGGGTATTCACGGCCCTTTCATATCCACACGCCATCCTAGAGTCCCAGAGTTTTGAGACCTGAAGCTGGAGGCGTGGGTCGAATGATGTCCGGCGGCAGGCTTTCCGACAGGCAGCGAAAAGCCCTCTTCTTCTTGAGCGAGATTGTCCTCGTGGGACTGGCCTACTTCGCGTACATGCTCATCAAGAGGTTCATCGAGTCGGGTGGGGAATCCCAGGCCCTCGCTCATGGGGCGCAGGTCGTTGCTTTCGAAAGGTCGCTCGGCATCTTCTGGGAACCGGCCCTGCAGGAGTGGATCGCTCGCCACTCCCACGCCGCCATCGTCCTCAACTGGGCCTATATCTTCACCTTCTTCCCCCTCGCGCCGCCGCGTTTCATGGACGGCATCGGCCTCGTGGACACCATCCAGCAGTACGGCCCGTCCTGGTACGGCAACCGCGACCAGACCTTTTGTTACAACGCCTACGCCGCCATGCCCAGCCTCCATTTCGGCTGGACCGTCCTGTTCGGCGTCCTCTTCTTCCGCAGCAAGCACCGGCCCTACCTGAAGGTCGTTGGCATCGCGTACCCCGCGCTCACCCTGCTGGCCATCACCGCCACGGGCAACCACTACTTCATAGACGCCATCGGCGGAGCCGTCGTCGTCCTGGTCTCCTACGCCGTCCACGAGGTCGGCGAGCACAAGCCCCTCCAACGCTTCCTACATCCCCACAGCCCCTAGCCTCCCGCGCCCGCCCGTGATAGCCTTCCGTTCTTGGGGAAACTTCTTCTAGACAGAAGCAGCTTTTCCTAGTCCCCTTCAAGAAGACCTTGGAACATACCCAGGGGGTGGGTACGATACCCACCCCCTGGGTATGCTGCAAAGTCTTTCTGGAGAGGTATCGAGAACATCTTTCTGGGCAGAAAGAGGTTCTCCAGGAACAGAAGATGATCACAGGTGTGAGCGGGACGCTGGTGAAAGCGGGGGTGGACTGGGCCGACGTCCTGGTCGGCAACGCCGTCACCCTGCGCCTCTTCGTGCCCGCGTCGGCCCTAGAGGGCCTTGGCAGGGTAGGGAAGCCTGTCAAGCTCTACACCTCGCTCCAGGTGCGCGAGGACAGCCTCACCCTCTACGGCTTCCCCACCGAGGATGCCCGCCTCGCCTTCGAAAGCCTCCTGGCGGTGAACGGCGTCGGTCCCAAGATCGCCATGGCCGTCCTGAGCCGCCTCTCGCCCGAGCAGCTCGCCGTCGCCGTCGAGCGGGCCGACCTCGACGCCTTCGACCGCATCCCTGGTGTCGGCAAGAAGACCGCCGGGCGCATCGTCCTGGAGCTCAAAGGCAAGCTCGCCGCCGAGTGGGCCGTCGCCACCGCGCAGCCCGATACCGCCGACGTCGTCTCCGCCCTCACCGCGCTCGGCTACTCCGCCGCCGAGGCCCGCGACGCCGTCGCCTCGCTCCCCTCCGGCGACGCCCTCACCCTCGAAGACAAGGTCCGCCTCGCACTGGAGCGCATCGGTAAGGGGTAGGAGGCCGCCATGACGAAGCTCCTCCATGCCCTCTTCGCAGTCGCGGTCGCCTTCTCCGTCGTCGTTGCCCTCGAGGCCTCACATGTCTGGACTGAGCAAGCCAAGCTCACCGCTTCCGACGGCAGCACAAGTGATAGCTTCGGCTGGTCAGTGGATGCAGACGGTGACACCGCCATAGTTGGCTAATATCGAGACGACATCGGCAGTAACATCCAACAGGGGTCAGCCTACGTTTTCGTTCGCAACACAACTAGCAGTACTTGGCGCCAGCAAGCCAAACTCATTGCCTCCGATGGTGACACTCAGGATTACTTCGGCATCTCGGTTGCTGTGAACGGCGACACCGTGCTCGTTGGGTCTTACTGGGATGATGTCGGTAGTAATACCGACCAAGGCTCAGTCTACGTATTCACCCGCTCCGGCACTACTTGGACGCAGCAGGCAAGACTCACCGCGTCTGATGGCGCCACAGGTGATTCACTGGGCATTTCGGCAGCCATTGACGGTAACCTCGCTGTTGCCGGGGCGTGGTTCGACGATGTTGGCAGCAATATCGACCAGGGTTCAGCTTATGTCTTCACTCGTGCGAGCGGAGTGTGGACTCAGCAGGACAAGTTTGTGGCCTCCGACGGCGCCGGAGGCGATCTTTTCGGCTATTCCGTCAGGGTAGACGATGATACCGCTGTTGCTGGGACATTCCGTCACGAGATTGACAGTAGGTCCAGGCAAGGTGCTGCGTACGTTTTCACCCGCTCAGGTTCCAACTGGAGCCAGCAGGCTATGCTCACTGCTTCTGAAGGTGCTGCCTTCGATGCATTTGGCTTCTCGGTGAGCGTCGATGGCGATACGACCGTCGTAGGGGCGGCTCATCATGACTTCGTGGGCAGCAGTACGTGTTGCTCAAGTCAAGGCGCAGTCTATGTCTTCACTCGCTCTGATATCACGTGGAGTCAGCAAGCTAAGCTCGAGGCCAGTGACGGCGCGATAAACGACAGGTTAGGCTATTCAGTAGCTGTGTCCGGCGCTACCGTCATCGCTGGAGCCGATGGAGATGACATCGGCGCCAATCTCGACCAAGGCTCAGTCTACGTATTCACCCGCTCCGGCACTACTTGGACCCAACGAGCCAACATGACGGCCTCCGATGGCGGCGCTTCCGATGATTTTGGCCATTTCGTCGCTTTGGCTGGTGATCTTGCAGTCGTCGGAGCGCCGAGCCACCACGTGGGTGGCATCAGTCAGGGCTCGGCATACGCCTTCACTACTGCGGCAAATCTAACTCCGACTCCGACCGCGACCCCTACTCCCACACCCACGCCACTTCCCGTTCCCGGTGCCTCGGCTTGGGGCCTCGCCGCCCTCGGCGCAGCGCTCGCCGTCATCGCCGCCTGGATGGCCCTCCGCCGCCGCAAGTCCTGCTGGACGGAGTCTCCTAGTCGCCCTGAGTGGCGCGCGAAGGGTCCTTCCCCGATGTCCCTAAGCATCGGTCGGCCTCTTGCACTGGCACCAGGAGGAGAAGTTTCCCTTCGCTCCGCTCGAGGGTCAGCAGGACATCAGGAACTAGCTCTTCAGTCTTTCAGATTGAACGAGCGCGCCGCCGTCGTCTGGCGGCTCTCCCCGTAATGACGGTTCTCATGGAGGTTCCTGACGGTTAGTGGTAGCTGGGATTGCCGGTGCTCCTGCTCGAAATGGCCGGTGCTCCCATGTGCAGCGGCAATGTGAGACCCCCTGACTCAGGGCGGCAATCCTTGCCTGTGCCGTTAGGGATAGCCTTAAGGCCTTCCCACGTCTTTCTTCTATAATGTCCTTGACCCAATCCTCTATCCGTAGGCCATTTGCCTCATGCCAGACTTCCAGATCGTCTCCGACTTCAAGCCTACGGGCGACCAGCCCGAGGCCATCGCGCAGCTCGCCGACGGCCTCCAGCGTGGCCTGCGCCACCAGACGCTGCTCGGCGTCACCGGCAGCGGCAAGACCTTCACCATGGCCAACGTCATCGAGCGCGTCAAGAAGCCGACGCTCGTCTTGGTCCACAACAAGACCCTCGCCGCCCAGCTCGCCACCGAGTTCAAGGAGTTCCTGCCCAACAACGCCGTCGAGTTCTTCGTCTCCTACTACGACTACTACCAGCCGGAGGCCTACCTCCCCAGCACCGATACCTACATCGAGAAGGACTCCGACATCAACGAGGAGCTGGACAAGCTCCGCCACGCCGCCACGCGCGCACTGCTGACCCGCCGCGACGTCGTCATCGTCGCCTCTGTCTCCTGCATCTTCGGCCTCGGCTCCCCCGAGGAGTACGAGAGCTTCGTCGCCTACGTCCGCAAGGGCGAGAAGCGCAACCGTGACAAGCTCATCCGCCAGCTCGTGGACATGCAGTACGACCGCAACGACTTCGACCTGCAGCGCGGCCGGTTCCGCGTCCGCGGCGACACCCTCGAGCTCATCCCCGCCTACGAGGAGGCCATCGCCGTCCGCATCGAGTTCTGGGGCGACCAGGTCGAGCGCATCACCCAGCTCGACCCCCTTACCGGCGAGGTCCTCAGCGAGCGCGACGACATCGAGATCTTCCCCGCCAAACACTTCGTCACCTCCCAGGACAAGCTCAACGACGCCATCGGACGCATCGAGGCCGAGCTGGCGGAGCGGCTGGCTGAACTGAAGGCACAGGGCAAGCTCCTGGAGGCACAGCGGCTGGAGTCCCGCACCAACTACGACCTGGAGATGCTGCGCGAGACCGGCTACTGCGCCGGCATCGAAAACTACTCCCGCCCCCTCGCAGGCCGCGCGCCCGGCAGCACGCCCTACACCCTCCTCGACTACTTCCCCGAGGACTGGCTGCTCTTCGTGGACGAGTCCCACATGACGCTGCCCCAGGTCCGCGCCATGTACGGCGGCGACCGCTCCCGCAAGGAGGTCCTCGTCGAGTACGGCTTCCGCCTGCCCTCCGCCCTCGACAACCGCCCCCTCGAGTTCGGCGAGTTCGAGGAGCACATCAACCAGGTCGTGTACGTCTCCGCCACGCCCGGCCCCTACGAGTACGAGCACTCCCAGCAGATCGTCGAGCAGGTCATCCGGCCCACCGGCCTGACCGACCCGGTCATCGAGCTCAAGCCCACCAAGGGCCAGATAGACGACCTTCTGGAACAGATCCGCCAGCGCGTCGCCAAGGGAGAGCGCTGCCTGGTCACCACCCTCACCAAGCGCATGGCCGAGGAACTGGCCGACTACCTCCGCGAGGTCGGCATCAAGACCCACCACCTCCACTCGGAGATTGACACCCTGGAGCGCAGCGAGGTCCTGCGCGACCTGCGCCTCGGCGTGTACGACGTCGTCGTCGGCATCAACCTGCTGCGCGAGGGCCTCGACCTGCCCGAGGTCAGCCTTGTCGCCATCCTCGACGCCGACAAGGAGGGCTACCTGCGCTCCCAGACCTCCCTCATCCAGACCATCGGCCGCGCCGCCCGCCACGTGGACGGCCACGTCATCATGTACGCCGACCGCGTCACTGACTCCATGCGCCGCGCCCTTGATGAGACCGAGCGCCGCCGCGGCATCCAAGAGGCCTATAACCGCGAACACGGCATCACCCCTCAAGGCATCCGCAAGACCATCCACGACATCACCGAACGCGTCCGCGTCGTCGCCGAAGCCCGCGCCTCCTACGTCACCAGCAGCGAACTGCCCAAAGAGGACATCCAGCGCCTCATCAAGGACCTCGAGTCCCAGATGAAGCAGGCCGCTAAAGCCCTCGAGTTCGAGAAGGCCGCCCTCCTCCGCGACCAGATCCTCGACTTACGTAAAGTCCTCGCCGATTAGGAGTATAGGGGAGTGGCGTTCATGTCCTCTCCCTCGATGGGAGAGGTCTTAGGCCGAGGCGGACGAGGCCAAAGGGTGAGGGTGAACCAACTCCTCGTCTGAATTTCCCCCTCCCCCCTTTTTGGAATACAGACGCGTGAGCCCCTCCACCTGCTACCATGCACCGGCGCATCCAGAACGCTGCACACAAGGAGTCTTCATGAAAGACCTCTTCTGGAAAGACACGACCGAGCTCGCTGAGCTCATCCGCAACAAAATGGTTTCGCCCGTCGAGGTGCTCCAAGCCCACCTCGACCGAATCGCCGCCGTCAACCCCAAGGTCAACTCTGTCCTCACCTTCACCGAGGACGCCATGGACCGCGCGCAGGCCGCCGAGCAGGCCGTCATGTCCGGCAAGAAGCTCGGCCCGTTGCACGGCGTTCCCTTCACCCTCAAGGACACCTTCGACACCGCCGGCGTCCGCACCACCGTTGGCTCACTCATCTACAAGAACAACGTCCCCAAGACCGACTCCACCGTCGCCGCCCGCCTCAAGAGGGCCGGCGCCATCCTCGTCGGCAAGAGCAACACCCCTGAGTTCGCGATGGACGCCGAGAGCCGCAACCGCGTCTTCGGCCAGACCAACAACCCCTGGGACCTGGCCCGCACCCCCGCCGGCTCCAGCGGCGGAGCGGCTGCCGCTCTCGCCTCCGGCATGACGCCCTTCGAGGTCGGGAGCGATGTAGGCGGCTCCATCCGCGTCCCGGCCACCTTCTGCGGCGTCGTTGGGTTCAAGCCGACCCACGGCCGTGTGCCCCTCACCGGCCACAACCCTGCGGCGATGCTGCGCTACATGCACATCGGCCCCATGACCCGCACTGTCCGCGACAACGCCCTCATCCTCAAGTCCATCGCCGGCGCCGACGGCCATGACCCCTATGCCGTGCCTGTGCCGGTGCCTGCGCTGCCCGACCTCGACGCCCCGCTGTCAAAGCTGCGCATCGCGTTCAGCCCCGAGGACGGTTACGCACCCGTCGCCAAGGAGGTGCAGGCGGTCATCACGAAGGCCACTGCGGCCCTGGGCGAGCAGGGTTGCGCCGTAGAGCAGGTCGAGCTTCCCTGGCTCCGCAAGCGCGACTACCTCCAGGAGGGTCTGAAGGTCATGCTCATGGATACTGTCCGGTTCGCCAGGCCGGTCATCAAGGGCCATGAGTCCGAGCTTTGCCACAACACGAAGTTCATCCTGGAGTGGGACCTGCCCACCTTCGAGCAGTACCTCACCATCGAGTTCGACTATATCGGCGAGCTCAGACGCGACGCCATGGCCTTCTTCAGCAAGTACGACGTGCTCATCGGCCCGTCCTCCACGGTCGCGGCCCCGCCACACGGCGGCAAGCCCCTCAACGTGGACGGCAAGACCACCCCATTCTTCCACGTCTCCAAGAACACCTCCAACTGGGACATGACCGGCTCGCCCGCGCTGTCCGTCCCCTTCGGCTGGAGCCGCGACGGCCGCCTGCCCATCGGCGTGCAGCTCATCGGCCCTCACTTCACCGAAAGCACCATTCTGCGTGTCGGGGCCGCCCTCGAGCGCGCCGCCGAGGGCCGAAGCCGCCGCCCGCCGCTGTAACGGCACTGGTGAAACTGGGGGGATTGACCTGCTACAATAACTGGGTAAGTGTACCCGGAGGCAAGACCATGGCCGAGACTGCCACCGTCACAAAAGAACAGGTACTCGAAGCTCTCAAAGACGTATTCGACCCCGAGATTCCCGTCAACGTGGTGGACCTCGGCCTCGTGTACGGCTGCGAGGTCGAGAAGGGCGTCGTCAACATCAAGATGACCCTAACCTTTCCCGGCTGCGGCATGGGCCCCTACATCGGCCAGCAGGCCGAATGGCGCGTCGCCGAGCTGGACGGCGTCGAGGATGTCCACGTAGAGATGGTCTATGACCCGCCGTGGTCGCCCGACCTCATCACGCCCGAAGGCAAGGCCCTCCTCGGCCTCGACTAGGCGGGGTTCGGTAGTGATATCTTTGTAGGGGCGGGTTTCAAACCCGCCCCTACGCTTAGGCACGGTGGCGCGGGTGGTAATACCTTCTCCCCCTCGAGGGGGGAGGACCTTCGGCCCCGCAACGGGGCCGAAGAGGTGAGGGTGAAGCTTAGTCCCCTAAACGAAGGCTAGTTCAAAAGATGACCCAGCAGCAACAACTGAACCCGAATCCCCAGGCCGCCCAGGCACGGGCACGCATCGAGGCCATGAAGCGCCAGTTCGAGCAGCGCCGCGCCATCTCCGGCGCTCTCGCCAAGGTCAAGCACCAGGTCGGCGTTTACAGTGGCAAGGGCGGCGTCGGCAAGACCACCGTCGCTGTCAACCTCGCCGTAACCCTCGCGCAAGAGGGCGCAAAGGTTGGCATCCTCGACGTGGACATAGACTGCCCCAACGTCGTCCGCGCCATGAAGTTATATGAGCCGCCCGTCGCCAGCGAGGACAACCGCATGACCCCGCCCGAGCGTTTCGGCGTCAAGGTCATGTCCATGGCCTTCTTCCAGCAGAAGGAAGACGAGGCCATCATCTGGCGCGGCCCCATGGTCCACAACGCCATCCAGCAGCTCCTCCAGGCCACCGACTGGGGCGAACTCGACTACCTCATCGCGGACTTGCCCCCCGGCACCTCCGACGCCCCCCTGACCGTCATGCAGACCCTGAGCATGGACGGCTTCGTCGTCGTCACCACGCCCCAGGAGCTCGCCATCGTGGACGCCGAGCGCTCCATCAACATGATCAAGACCCTCAAGATCAACGTCCTAGGCATCGTCGAAAACTTCTCAGGCGACATGTTCGGCTCCGGCGGCGGCGAAGCCCTCGCCGCCGAGATGGGCTTGCGCTTCCTCGGCCGCACCCAGATGCGCAAGGACTACCGCGACACCTCCAAGCCCGCCGTGCTCACCGGCAAGGACGTCCGCAAGGAGTACGAGCACATCGCCGCAGGCGTCAAGCAGGCCCTCGCAGAGAGCGCTGCCTCCTCTTAGTTAGGGCTAGTTAAGCCCCCGACCATCTTTCGTCCTTCTCCCTCGCCCCAAAGTGAGGCCGCGCTCGTGGCTTCGAAGAGCTGACGCCGTGCCTCCGGGCGGTGGACGGCGTACGCTGCGTGTTAACGATCCGGCGTTGACGCCATTTTTCACTCATGCTACATTCCCTGCCGCCTGCATCTGAAGGTGGTTTCCGGTCCTTGAGTCGGGGACGGATGCCACATTTGTCCAATCGTCTTGGAGGTCGTCAGATGCTCCGGTTTCTTCGTTCTCCCCGTTTTTCTGTCCTGGCCCTTCTCACCGTTGCACTCTTTGTCTGGGCCGCGAACACGCCGGTGGGCTACGCCCAGACGCCGGAGGGCGAGCCACAGCAAGACGAAGCCTCCCAAACTCCGGTGATGACTCAACGGCGTCCGGCGGCGGCGATGGGGACGACTAGCTAAGAGTCTTGCATGGAGGAGGACATACGCCATGTCTAAGTTCACATCGAGGAAGTTGAAAATCATCGGAGCCGCGGGGGGCGCTCCTGCTCCTATTGGCCGCCGTCCCTGTCGCCTATGGCGGTCTCCGTTGGAGCCGCATGGATCCCGTGGTGGTTATTGATGGCGTTCAATACAACGTAACGGTCGCAGTGCCGCCCAACCAGTGGTGCAAAGTGAACGGCCCCTACCAGGTGACGTTCCATGTCCCGGAAGGCGCCGATTACGAGCTGCTGTCCTAGACCGTTGCCGGCCCAGACGACTGCTCGGTAACGAGCATCACATCCTTCCAGGAACACGAAGACCTGGACGACATGTATGTGACTGTGCTCGTATCGGCCCAGGGTAAGTTCCGAATCGTTGCCACGGTGCAATCAGAGGATGCCCAGGAAACATGCAAGGGGCATGCTAACAAGAAACTCAACTGCGACCTGCCTGACGATGACGACTAACCCTGGGATCGACTTCGCTTGAAACTCGGTGGGCGCGGATCCTTAACGCAACGGAATGAGATTGGTAGGGTTCGCATGTCGGTAAGAGCTCGGACCTGGGTGTTCATAACCTGGGTCGTGATGTTGGGCGCGGTTTTGGTCGCCGCAGCAGGTCCGCATTGGCCGCTCACGCTCCGCACTGCGGACATGTGGCTGACGCCGGCGCTCACGCTTATGGTCATCGCGACGGGACGGTTCCCCATCGAACTTTCACGTCAGGCTAGGGCGTCGCTGCACACCGTCCCCATTTTCATGGCGGCGCTGCTTCTACATCCTGCTGAAGCGGCGGGAGTCGCCGTCGTCGGCACGCTCATCACCGAGTTCCTGATCAATGCGCCGGCCAGGGCCATGGCCTTCAACACCGGCGTTGCAGGCGTCGCCGCCGCCAGCGCGGGCATGGTGTTCTACGGCCTCATGCCCGACGGCGCCACCATCGGCCTCACCGGCGGGCCCATCATGGCCGCCATCGTCACCGGCGCCGTCCTCCACGTCGTCAATGTCGGCATGGTCGCCGGCATGGTCACCATCCGCAAGGGCATGGGCTACTGGAAGCCCTGGGACCGCGCCTACGCCCTCGAGACCGCTCAGGAAGGCGGCATGCTGGCCCTCGGCCTTACTGCTGCCGTCCTTGTGGCCCAGGTCTGGTGGAGCCTGTTCATCATCCTCATCCCCACCGTAATGGCCCACGCCGCTCTGCGCTGGAGCCTTCAGGCCGCCAACGAGAAGGCCCGCCTGGCCGAGGAGTTGGAGAATCGACTCAAGGAGCTGCGCGATCTTCAGGCTCAGCTTATCCAGTCGGCTAAGATGGCCAGCGCCGGTACCCTCGCTGCTGGCTTCGCTCACGAGATCAACAACCCGGTCTTCGCCATCGCTGGCCGGGCTGAGCTTATGTTGAAGAACCCCGAAGAGCACCTGCGCAGCGACAAGGCCAAGGAGTACGTCGAGACGATACAGGAGATGCCACAACACATCTCCAGGATCGTCCGCCGCCTCCTCGAACACGCCCGCGCCACCGACGAGGTCAAAGAGGTCCAGCTCTCGGAGGTGATTGAAGACTCGCTCGCCTTGGTCAGCATTAGGCTCAATAAGAGCAGCGTCGGCGTCCTGCGCGACTACGCCCAAGTCCCCTCCATCCGCGGTATCCGCCCGCAGCTGCAGCAGGTCTTCGTCAATCTGCTCACCAACGCTATTGACGCCACCAAGGGCAACGGCAACATCACCGTCGGCTGCTCTGCCGCGGACGGCGTCGTCAAAGCCTACGTCCGCGACGACGGCAGCGGCATCCCCGCGGCCATCAAGGACCGCATCTTCGAGCCCTTCTTCACCACCAAAGAGGTTGGCAAGGGTACAGGCTTGGCCCTCTTCATCTGCCCCAAGATCATCACTGCTCACAAGGGTGAGATTAAGCTGGACAGCCAGGAGAACAAGGGGACCACAGTCTGGATCACCGTCCCTGTGTCAGCACAGATAGAGCAGGAAACCCAGGTGTCGCCAGCGCCTGAACAGGTAGCCGCCGGCGCCGGTCAACGCTAAACTAGACCAAACGGCCATGCGAGGGAGAAGACTATGCCCGACACAGTGCTCATTGTCGAAGACGAGGCCCCGGTCCGAGAACTTCTGACGACCTGGCTCGAAGAAGCCGGCTATGCGCCCCGCTCCGCGGCCAACGGCATCGAGGGCCTCAGAGAGGTGTACCAGGCCCGCTCCGATGTCATCGTCGCCGACATCCTGATGCCCCAGATGGACGGCTTCGAGTTATGCAAGCTCGTCCGCGAGGTCACTGATGCCCCAATCATGTTCCTCACCAGTCTTGGCGAGGAGCAGCGCAAGCTCGAAGGCCTCAACCTCGGCGCCGATGTCTACATCGTCAAGCCCGTCGGGATGGACGAGTTCCTCGCCCGCATCGCCGCGCTCCTCCGGCGCCGCGCCCGTTCCCAGCAGGCCACCGGCGAGCCTCGGCGCTATGCCGATCCCATGCTCAACATAGACTTCGACCGCCACGAGGCCCGCATAAACGGCCTGGCCATGGACCTCACGCCCACCGAGTTCCGGCTCCTCTGGTTCCTCGCCCAGCACGCCGGGCGGACCTGTTCCGTGCGCGACATCCTAGAGAACGTATGGGACCCCCGCACTACTCCCAGGACGTGGTCAAGTGGGACGTCGCCAGCCTCCGCGCCAAGCTGGAGGTCAATCCCCGCAACCCCCGCCACATCATCACCGTTTGGGGCGTGGGCTACCGATGCGATGCTCCCAGCGCTGAGCAGTTGGTGATGCAACGCGATGGTAAGGGCGCCATAGTCCACAGGCTAGTCTCACGCAACCCATTGACCTCGGCACCCCCATGACGTCCGATGACAGGTACAACCTGCTCGGAGTCACACTGGGCCGCTACAGGGTGCTTGAGACCATCGGCAGCGGCGGTTCGGGCCGCGTGCACCGCGCACGCGACCCAGAGTTGGGCCGCGACGTAGCTGTCAAGGTTCTTCCCCCCGACCGGACCCGAAGCCCGGCATTCGTCGAGCGTTTCCGGCACGAAGCCCGCGCCGTTGCACGTCTCTCCCATCCGAGCATCATCAAGGTCTATGACTACGGCCAGGACAGTGGCTACGTTTTCATCGTCACCGAACTCATTGCCGGCGGCACCCTCCAGGCCCACCTCGGTAGGCCGCTGTCTGTGCAAACAGTTATGCGCATCGTCGCCCCGCTAGCCGACGCCCTCGATTACGCACACTCCCAGGGCGTTGTCCGTAGCGACCTGAAGCCCAGCAACATCCTTATGGACACCGGCAGAGCCGTCCCGTCCTCGCCGACCTCGGCCTCGCCCGCATGCTCGATGCCAAGTCCTATGTCAGCAACCAGACGTCCGTTCTGGGCACGCCAGAGTACATCGCTCCAGAGGTCGTCCTGGGCAAACCAGCCGAACCCCGCAGCGACGTTTACGCCTTCGGAGTTCTCCTCTACGAGATGATGCTCGCCAGGGCGCCGTTCCAAGCCGACACACCTGTCGCCACAGCCCTCGCCCATGTCACCGAGCCCGTGCGCTTCCCCAGCGATGCTGCCAACGGCGCCCAGGTTCTTCCTCCGGGAGTTCGCCAAATCCTGCTTAAGGCACTCGCCAGGGACGCTGTTGACCGGTACCAGCGTGCTGGCGAACTCGTTACCGTCCTCGCTCGGACTGCTGAACTAGGCGACCGCCAGACCCAAGCTCTGAACATGCCACCGCCCTCCACCAACGGTAAGCCAGCCCTCGTCAATGGTTCTGGTGGGTACCTTGGGCACAAGGCAGACACTACTACGCAGGGAAGGCCGGCGGCTGTCAGCGGCCAAGGGCCAGCCTCAGGGCACAAGAAGGAAGCGCAACACATCAACGTCTTCATCGTCGAGGACCACGCCTTCGTCCTCGACGCCCTTCGCGCCGTCATAGAAGACGACGACTCTCTCACCGTCGTCGGCGACGCCGCCTCCGCCGAGGACGCCCTCCAGCGCCTCGAACAGGCGCGGCCGGACGTCATCGTCATGGATATCACGCTTCCTGGCCTCAGCGGCATCGAAGCCACCAAACAGATAAAAGCCCGCTGGCCTGAAACCCAAGTGCTCATCCTCAGCGGCCACGGTGAGCAGTTCCTCACCGAAGCCATCGCCGCAGGCGCGGACGGCTACATCATGAAGACCGCCGACACCGGGCAGGTCCGGCGCGCTATCCACGAGGTCAACTCCGGCGGCTCCCCGATCGGCCTCAACGTGGCGGGCACCCTTTTCAAAAAGGTTGCCGAGAACACCGGCGTCTCCCTCGACTCTCCCAACCCGTAGTCGCGTCCTCCGTCTTGGCCATACTCTCCGGCGAAGATCGCTCTCTCCGTCATGTGTGGTATCATCATCGCGTCTGACTCAATCTGAGTAGCGAGGCGTCCTTGACCGCTTTCGCCCACATCTCGGTCCGTGGCCTCACCCACGTCTTCGCCGACCGCCGCCGCACCCTGCGCGCCCTCTCCGGCGTTGACCTCGCCGTAGGGCGGGGCGAGTTCGTGTCCGTCATCGGCGCAAGCGGCGCTGGCAAAACCACACTCCTGCGCGCCATCGGCGGCCTGTTGCGGCCCACCTCCGGCGCTATCCTCGTGGACGGCGTTTTGCCCGCCGAGGCCCAGCGGCGCAAGACCATCGGCTTCGTCTTCCAGGAACCAGCCCTGCTCCCCTGGCGCACCGTCATCGAGAACATCCGCCTCCCGATTGAGATGAACTCGAGAGGCTCCGAAGCGCGCCACGCGGAGCCTGAGCGGCTTTTGACCGCCGTCGGCCTTGCCGACTTCCGCGACTACCATCCGCACCAGCTATCCGGCGGCATGAAGCAGCGCGTCGCCCTGGCCCGCGCCCTCGCCTTCGACCCATCCGTCCTCCTCATGGACGAGCCGCTCGGCGCCCTCGACGAGATGACCCGCACCGTCATGCGCTACGAGCTTCTGCGGCTGTGGGAACAATCCCGAAAAACCGTCATCTTCGTCACCCACAGCATCCCCGAGGCTGTGCTGCTCTCGGACCGCGTCGTCGTTATGTCCTCCCAGCCGGGCCGCGTCGTGGACGACGTCGCCATCGCCCTGCCCCGTCCCAGACATGCGGATGTCGAACGCTCCCAGCGTTTCTTCGCGTACGCCGACCGGATAATGGACTCACTCGCAAAGGGGAGCGCACTTGCTCCTGCCGCTGCCCAGGCTGCTGCGGGGGGCTAGAGCGAGGCCAACGGAAGGCGTCAGTGCCGCGCCCGGCGAAACGAGGGCGCTAACCGAAGTTGCGCTCTACGTCCTCCCCCCGGCCGTTGCCCTCATCACCGCCGCCGTCGTCTGGGAACTGTGGGTCCGCGCCGCGGACGTTCCGACCTACATCGTCCCCGCGCCCTCGGTCGTCCTCGACAGGTTCTTCGCCGGCATCGGCTTCTTCGCCAAGCACGGCGCCATCACGCTGGCCGAAGCACTCGCGGGCTTCGCCCTCGGCGCCGGCGTCGCCATCGCCGGAGCCAGTCTCATGGCGCACTCCCGCGTCCTCGAGCGCAGCCTGTTTCCCTTGGCCGTCCTTGTCAAAGTCACCCCCATCGTCGCCGTCGCCCCGCTCTTCGTCATCTGGTTCGGCTTCGGTTCCTTCCCCAAGGTCCTCATCGCCGCCCTCATAACCTTCTTCCCCGTCCTCGTCAACGGCCTCACCGGCTTGCGCTCCGTCAAACCAGAGGCGCACGAGTTCTTCCGCTCCGTCAACGCCTCCAACATGCAGACCTACTGGAAGCTGCGCCTGCCCGGCTCGTTGCCCTACCTCTTCGCTGCCTTCCGCATCTGTGTGCCGCTGGCCGTCATCGGCGCTGTCGTCGGCGAGTGGTTCAGCGGCGACCGTGGCCTCGGCAGCGTCATCATCGTCGCCCACAACAACCTCGACATGCCCACGCTCTTCGCCGCCATCCTCACCCTCGCCATCCTTGGTGTCGGCCTCACCGTCCTGACCTGGCAACTCGAAAGGCGTGTCCTTTTCTGGCACGAGTCGAACATCACCAACTGATTTCATGGCGAGGAAAGACACGTGAATAGGCAGCCTCTGCTCGGATTGGTGCTCATCGCCGGATTGTTCGCTCTGATTTTTGATCTTGCCTGTTCCAGCGAGAGCGCGGCGCAATCTGGGGCCCCGGTCCCGACAGCGCAGCCCGCCGCTACCGCTGTGCCCGAACCCACCGCCACGCCTGCGCCGCAGAAGGTCGTCTTCATGGCCGGTTTCAAGCCCCAGGCGAACCTCCCGTTCGTCGCCGCCTACATCGCCCAGGAGAAGGGCTACTTCGCCCAGCAGGGCCTCGATGTGCAGATCCTCCACGCCGCCCAAGGAGAGCACCTCAAGCTCCTCCTGGCGGGCGACGTGGACATCGCCACAGCAAATGCCGACTCCGTCCTCAAGCGCCGCTCCGACCCCGCGGCGCCCATCGTCGCCTTCGCCCTCTTCGGCCAGAAGGGCCAGAACGCCTACATCGCCCTCGCCTCTTCCGGCATGACCACGCCCAAGGATTGGGAAGGCAAGACCTTCGGCTACAAGACCTCCGTCCCGCCCGAGTATCTCGCGATCCTAGAGATCGCGGGCGTGGACCGCTCGAAGGTCCAGGAGGTCAAGGTCGGCTTCGACCCCCGCATCCTCATCGAAGGCCAGGTCCAACTCCTCGCCGTCTTCAAGTCCAACGAGCCCGACACCGTCCGCCGCTTGGGCTTCGAGGTCGTCCAGTGGGCGCCCGGGGACTTCGGCATCCCCAGCCTCGGCCTGACCTATATCACCCGCCAGGACCTCGTCGAGAAGGACCCTGAGATGCTCACCCGCTTCCTCAAGGCCACCCTCAAGGGCCTGCAGGACGCCCTCTCCGACCCCGAAGAGGCCCTTAATATCGTCATGAAGTACGCCCCCGACGAGGACCGCGAGCACCAGCGCTTCATGCTCGGCATCGAGCTGGCCGACGCCGTCGGCCCCGTCACCGAGGAGCACGGCCTCGGCTGGTTGACCGACGCCCAGTGGAAGGCTCTTTACGACTACCTCCTCCAGTACCAAGCCATCCCCAACGCCTTCGACTACAAGACCGCCTTCACCGACCGCTTCCTGAGTGAAGCTTACGACGGCACGACCCTACGATGGCCGTAGGGTAGGGTAGTCTCGTACGCTTGTCTTCGCCCCCTTCATCCCATACCCTAGTGCGCGTTCAAGGAGGCAGTCATGCGCACCATCGCCCCCGACCCTAACTTCGAGAACTGGGTCTGCGTCATCGGGCCCTACGCCAAGCCCATCGCAACCGTCAAGCCGGGCGAGCCCGTCGTCCTGGAGACGATGGATGCCTTTGGCAATAAGCTCACCTCCGAGAGCCAAGACCTCATGAAGATTGTGCGGTTCCCCTATGTGAATCCGGTGACTGGCCCTATCTATGTCGAGGGTGCGGAGCCGGGCGACACCCTGACCGTGAAAATCGAGCAGATCGAAATCACTAGCGAAAAAGGCTTCAGCACCATCATCCCCGACTTCGGCGGCGTGTGCGGCACATCCTGGACACGCGTCCTCAACGACCCGCTCAAGCCCCGCATCTTCAAACACCTCATCAAGGACGGCCTCATCATCTGGGGCCAGGGCCTGGCCATCCCCAAGATCCCCTGCGAGCCGTTCTACGGCACCATCGGCACCTCGCCGAACCTCGAGGCCATCACGACCCTCTCACCAGGCTTCCACGGTGGCAACATGGACGACCCCGACGTCTGCCCCGGCAACACTGTCCACCTGCCCGTTCAGGTCCCCGGCGCACTGTTCTGTGTCGGCGACGGCCACGCCGTCCAGGGCGACGCCGAGGTCTCCGGCGCAGCCGTCGAGGTGCCGACACGCGGCGTCTTCACCTTCGGCCTCATGAAGAAGCATCCCATCCGCGCGCCGCGTATCGTCAATGAGGAGTTCATCATGACCGTCGGCAGCGCCAAGCCCATGGAGGACGCCGCCCGCATCGCCTTCTACGAGCTCGTCCTCTGGCTCGAGGCCGACTACGGCATCGATCGCATGGCTGGTTACCAGCTTTGCTCCCACGTCGCCAAGGTCCGCCTCGCCAACATGGTGGACACCCTCTACTCCGTCTCCGCGAAGTTCCCCAGGCGCTATCTCCCCCGCAAACGCCGGTGACTGCCTAGGCCGCCAGTTCATGGGGGGCCGTGAGTTACGGTTTTTCGGGTCGGCTCCTCATCAGCCCACATCTGGTGAACATGACCTGGCGGCACGAGGCATAGACAGCGTCTTCGTATTGTGATAGTTTTCACAGTGCATCCACCATTCAAGCTGAGATAGCTTCAAGCTCTCTCGCACCAGGGCGGGTCTGATGGAGAGAGGCATTTCCTAAAGGCAAGGGCATCAGGTACTTCTGAATTGAGCGTACATGCGGTCGGTCCCGCTGTACGGGAACGAGATGACGAAACGTAGCAAGCGCTCGCTTTACGAGCCGTCGGTTGAACATGACAGCTGCGGGATGGGGTTCGTCGCGGATATCGGCGGTGGCCAGAGCCACACCATCCTTCAGCACGCACTCACGTCGCTCGCCAACCTCGCTCACCGCGGCGGCGTTGACGCCGTCACGTCGACTTCGGACGGCGCGGGCGTCCTGACCCAACTCCCCAAGGAGTTCTTCGCGCAAGAAGCCGAATGCCTTGGGCAGCGTGCCGTGCCGCGCGGCGATCTCGCCGTCGCCGTGGTCTTCCTGCCCGGCGGAGGCGCTGCAGTCCAGCGGCGCGAACGGTGCCGGAGCATCATCGAGTCGGCCTCGGCGGCCCGTGGCCTGGCGATGGTCGGATGGCGCGATGTGCCCTCGGACCCCGCCGTCTTGGGCGCCAGGGCGCGGAAAACGATGCCTTCCATCGCTCAGTTGTTGGTGGCTCGTCCAGAGCGCATGGCCATCCCGTTGTTCCGGCAGGAGCTCTTCGCGGCCCGCAAAGAGGCCGAGCGGCGTCTGCTCGAGGGAGGTCTCGACGACTGTTACATCCCTTCCTTGTCCAACGACACTATCGTGTACAAGGGATTGCTAGCCGCTGGCCAGTTGCGCGGCTTCTACCCCGACCTGCGTGACCAACGCTACGCGACCGCTTACGCGGTTTTCCACCAGCGCTTCAGCACGAACACCTTTCCCAGCTGGTTCCTTGCCCAGCCTTTCCGGCTGCTCGCGCACAACGGTGAGATAAACACCATCCGGGGCAACCAGAGCTGGGTCCGCGCGCGCGAGCCTGGACTGAAGTCAGGCATCTGGCGCGAGCGCGTCAGTGAGATGACTCCCATCCTCCAGCAAGGCGGCAGCGACTCCACACACCTTGACAACATGACCGAAGCGCTCGTCATGGGCGGCCGGGACATCCTCCAAGCCATGACCATGCTCGTCCCAGAGGCCTGGGAGCAGGCGCCCCGCATGGACCAAGGGCTGCGGGACTACTACGGCTACAACGCGTGCCTGACCGAGCCGTGGGACGGCCCAGCGGCCCTCGCCTTTGCCGCCGGCGGCATCGTTGGAGCGCGCCTTGACCGCAATGGCCTCCGTCCCGCGCGCTATGCCATCACGGACGGCGGCCTCGTCATCGCCGCGTCCGAGGTCGGGATCCTCGAGATGGACGAGGCTGAAGTCATCGAGAAGGGCAGGCTGGGTCCCGGGCAGATGATCGCGGTGGACGTTGCCAACAAACGCCTCCTCCGAAACGACGCCATCAAGGCTGACGTCTCGCGGCGTAAGCCTTATGGAGCATGGCTGCGCAAACATCTCGTGAACTTTGGTGAAGCCCCCATGCAGAGGGTCATGGAAACGAACGGACACTCCCCGGATGCCGACCTCCGGCTTGCGATCGCCTTCAACTACACGGCGGAGGAGATGCAGTTCATCCTGAAGCCCATGGCCAACGGCGAGGAGCCCACCGGCTCGCTGGGCGACGACACGCCCCTCGCGGTGCTCTCCTCGTGGCCCCGGTTGCCGTACGCCTACCTGAAGCAGAGGTTCGCGCAGGTCACCAACCCCGCGATAGACCCCCTCCGCGAGCAACTGGTTATGTCCTTATACACCTACCTTGGCACTCGGGGCAGTATCCTCGAAGAGACGGAGCGGTCAGCCCATCTCCTTCGCTTGGACAGCCCCCTTTTAACTGACAGAGACCTCGACGCGCTGCGAGGCATGAGCGACCCTGCCTTCCGCACGGCAACCCTGTCAGCGGTCTTCCCAACTGAAGCTGGCCCCAGCGGCCTTGAGGCCGCCCTGACAGACCTGTGCCTTCGGGCCGAGCGAGCCGTGGGCGATGGACGTTCGCTCCTCATCATCTCCGACCGCGCCGCCGACGCCCGAAACGTCCCCATACCCATGCTTCTGGCCGTGGGCGCCGTCCACCAACACCTTATCCACGCCGGCCTGCGTATGAGGGCCAGCATCATTGCCGACACCGGCGACGCCAGGGACATGCACCAACTCACGGCGCTCATCGGCTACGGCGCGAGCGCGGCCAACCCGTACCTGGCCTGCCGCCTTATACCTCAACTGATGTCCCACCGCGAGGAGCACCTGAGCGCCGAAGAGGCCGTCGCCAACTACCGGGCAGGACTGGAGAAACAGCTTCTAAAGGTGATGGCGAAGATGGGCATCTCGACCGTGACCGCGTACTGCGGCGCCCAACTCTTCGATGTGATCGGTCTCTCGGACGAGGTCGTCGAGCGCTGCTTCACGGGTTCATACTCCCACGTCGGCGGCCTGGGGTTCGCGGAACTTGCCCAAGAAGCCATCGAGCGGCACGCTGCAGCCTTCTCCACGGAGCAGGCAAACGCGAGCCTCGCCGATCACGGCTACTACCGCCTCCGGCGCTCCGGAGAGCTTCACTCGTTCACCCCGCAGCTTGCCCGTCTCCTTCATACCGCCCTCAGGCAGCCGGGCGATGGCGCCACCGCCTATGGCAAGTATTCGACCGAGATGTCCTCGCGTGGGCCTATCTACTTGCGCGACCTCCTGACGTACCGTCTGCTGGCCGCTCCTATACCCGTGGAGGAGGTGGAACCCGCCAAGGACATCGTGAAACGGCTGTCCGGAGGCTCGATGTCCTTCGGCTCGCTGGGCATCGAGGCGCACGAAACCATCGCGACCGCCTTTAACCGCGTCGGGAGCAAGAGCGGCAGCGGCGAAGGCGGCGAAGGCGAGCACCGTTACGGCAGTGATTCCAACAGCCGCATCAAGCAGGTCGCCTCCGCGCGGTTCGGCGTGACCCCCGCCTACCTCACCAGCGCCGAGGTACTGGAGATCAAGATGGCCCAAGGCTCCAAGCCCGGTGAGGGCGGCCAACTTCCCGGCCACAAGGTCAGCCAGGCCATCGCCAGCGTGCGCTTGACCCAGCCGGGCATCCGGCTCATCTCGCCCCCACCGCACCACGACATCTACAGCATCGAGGACCTAGCGCAGCTCATCTTCGACCTGCGCATGGTCAATCCCAAGGCCCGCATCATGGTCAAGCTCGTCTCCGAGGCAGGCGTGGGGACGGTCGCCGCGGGTGTCGCCAAGGCGGGCGCGGACGCCATCCTCATCTCCGGGATGGAAGGCGGGACTGGCGCGTCACCTTGGAGCTCCATCAAGAACGCTGGGATACCCTGGGAGTTGGGACTTACCGAAGCCCACCAGGCTTTGGTCGCCAACGGCCACCGTTCGACGGTGCTTCTACGGACCGACGGCGGGCTGCGGACAGGCCGGGACGTCGTCATCGCCGCGATGCTCGGCGCGGAGGAGTACGGCTTCGGTACGGCATCGCTCGTCGCGGTCGGGTGCCTCATCTCCCGCCAATGCCACCTTAACACCTGCCCGGTGGGCATCGCCACCCAAGACCCTGAGCTGCGGAAGAAGTTCGACGGGACACCCGAGATGCTCGTCCGTTTCCTCTTCCATGTTGCGGAAGAAGTCCGGCAAGTCTTGGCATCGCTCGGAGCGCGGAGCATCCAGGAGATCGTCGGGCGGTCAGACTTGCTTGAGCAGGTCCGGCATACGGCGCTCCCGAAGGCAAACACCCTCGACCTTTCGAGCATACTCTTGCAGCCCTCGCCCGGCGGTCCGCGACAACAGCCAGGTGACCGGCAAGCACGCCCGGTGACTCCAGTCCTCGAGGACGCCTTGCTACCATCCGTGAGGCCGGCGATTGACGGGCACTCTTCCGTGGACATCGCGATGCCTATCCACAACACCGACCGCGCCGTCGGAGCGCGCATCGCTGGGGAGATCGCCCGTGCCCTTGGCAACGCCGGCTTGGCGGACATGCAGATACAGCTTCAGTTCCACGGTTCCGCAGGGCAGAGCTTCGGCGCGTTCTGCATCAACGGCCTCAGTCTTTCCCTGACAGGCGAAGCGAACGACTATGTGGGTAAAGGGATGTGTGGAGGCCAGATCGTCGTGCGGCCCTCCCATCGGGCAAAGTTCGCCCCTAACGAGAACGTCATCATGGGCAACACCGTCCTTTATGGCGCTACCGGCGGGCGGCTCTTCGCGTCCGGCAGGGCAGGGGAGCGCTTCGCCGTGCGCAACTCAGGCGCTCATGCTGTAGTCGAAGGGACGGGAGACCACTGCTGCGAGTATATGACCGGCGGAACGGTCGTCGTCTTGGGGCCGACGGGCCGCAACTTCGGCGCGGGCATGTCGGGTGGACAGGCCTACGTGCTTGACCCCGGTGGCCGATTCGCGGGTTTCTACAACCCGGAGATGGTTGGGGTACAGAGGCTACGCGAGTCCGAGTCCGGACCCCTCCGCGACCTCATCGCGCGCCACCGCGATGCGACAGGAAGCCCGTTGGCAGCGGACATCCTGGCCCGCTGGGAACACTACCTCCCCCTGTTCTGGGAAGTCGCCCCGAAAGTTCAGCCAGCCAAGAAGGTGGCTCCGAAGCAGCGTCCGGCGGTTCCCGCCGGGGACTGAATCAGCGGCCCTTGAACGAGGGACGGCGTTTTTCGACGAAGGCGCGGACGCCCTCGCGGTGGTCTTCGGTCTGCCGCGCCAACTCCTGCGCCGGGCCTGCCAGCCGCATGGACTCCTCGAAGCTCACGTCCAGCGACGCTTGCACCAGCCGTTTGATGAGTCCCATCGAGTAGGTTGGCCCCTGGGCAAGCCGCTGCGCCAGCTCCATCGCCGCCCCTGTCAGGTCGTCGTGCGGCACCACCTTCGCCACCAGCCCCATCCGGTACGCCTCCTCGGCGGCGATGAGGTCGCCTGTGTACTGCAGCAGGAACGTGTTCCCCAGGCCAATCATCCGCGGAAGCTGCCAGCATGACCCGTCGGCAGGGATAAGCCCGTTCTTGACGAACGCCTCTGAGAACTGCGCCCGCTCCGAGGCGATGCGGATGTCGCACGATAGCGCAAGCCCCATACCCAGGCCGACCGCATGGCCGTTCACCGCTGCGATGGACGGCTTCTTCAGCTTGTGTAGTCGCACCGGCAGCATCCGCACCACGTCCATCTCCTCCGAGCCTCCCGCCGCGCCCTTCGTCCACTCGCGTTCCAGTGCCGCCCACGGACTCTGTGGCAGGCTTGCAGCCTCCGATGGCTGCCGTGCGCGGTTGGCGTCGTCCATCCGCCGGACGTTCGCCCCCGAGCAGAACGATGGGTCTCGCCCCGTCAACACCAGCACCCGCAAAGCAGGGTCACTATCCAGCCGGTCGAACTGTGTCTCGATGGCCCGCGCCATCTCCATGCCGATGGCGTTCCGCGTCGGCGTGTCGTCCATCTTCACGACCAGCACGCCGCCGCTTTGCCTGACCTCGATGTAGTCCTGCGCCATCGCGTGCCCCGTTACACCACTCTGCCGGAGCTTACCGAGAGGATGGGCGGCAGGTTGTCTATCAGCGTGCTCCACGTGTCGCCATCGTCTCGGCTGTGGAAGACCTGTCTGGTCGTCGTGCCGACATAGACCCCGCATGGGTCGAGCGAGTCCGTCGCCATGCCCTCGCGCATCGAGTGCAGGTAGGCGTTCCGCTGGGGCAGACCTCGTGTCAGCGCTTCCCAGTCGTCGCCGCCGTTCCTGCTGCGGAACAGCGCCGCGGCCTCCACGCCCGCGTACACCATGCCTGGCTCGCCCGCCCGGCCCGGCTCGACGTGCCACACACGGTTCACGCGTTGACCCTTGGCCTTGAACTTCGGCCCGGTCTTTGATGGCTCCCACGTCCGGCCCATGTCACGGCTGCGTTGGATATCCGCTCCCCATACGGGGTGGTTCACCGCCGCGACGACCGTGCCCTCGCCACGGAAATCGTAGGCCACGTGGAACACATCCGCTCCCGCGAAGTGCGGCCCCGAAAGCGACCAGCGACCGCGCCCAGGGTCGCTCGAGAGGATAAACGCGCCCTTGCTCGTGCCCACCAGCACTAACACATCGCCCTTTTTCGCTCTCCCATTCGTCATCCTTGCCACCGCCGCCTCCTCCTGCTCTCAGCCCTCAATCTTACTCGCGATACACGAGAAAAACTTGTCCAACAATGACTTCGACGCCGACCCCAGCAGACGCTGCCCGACACGCGCCACGACGCCGCCCACCTGGGCATCGCCGCGGACCGTCACCTCCGTCCCGCCATCCTTCTCCGCCAGCGTGAGCATACCCTCTCCGGCGATCGTCCCGCCTGTGCCGGAGCCGCGCACCGCCATCTTGAAAGATGACGGCGCCTGCTGTTCAGAAAGCGTTATCTTCGCGCGGTATGCGCCGGTGATGGGGCCGATGCTCACCTTCATCGAGACGTCGTATCCGCCTTCGCCGTCGGGCTCGAACCGTTCGCATCCTGGGATGCAACTCGTCAACGACTTCGGCGACTGGAAGGCATCCCAGACCGCCTGGCGCTTGGCTTTGAATGCGTATGTCCCCTCTATCTGCACGACGCCCGCTCCTCGAGAACTTGAAAACCCGTCCCACCCGTGGTACAGCGGCCCCTACTTTATCACACCCCCTGCTATAATAGGTGGCCGCACGAGGGCCGGGTCCCCTGGCGAAAGGCTTGCTTGCGCCATCCGTTTCTGATAAAACTCTCACGCACTCTCCAGCTTGCCGTCGGAGGAGAAGATCATGGGCCATAACATCACGGTGACCGTCAACGGCACCAAACACACCAGCGACGTGGAGCCCAGGCTGCTCTTGGCGCACTACCTGCGCGACGTCCTCACCCTCACGGGTACCCACATCGGCTGCGACACCAGCCAGTGCGGCACCTGCACCGTCATGCTCAACGGCATGGCCGTCAAGTCATGCACCGTCCTGGCCGTCCAGGCCAACGGGGGCGAGGTCACGACCCTCGAGGGACTCGCCAAAGATGGCAAGATGCACCCGCTCCAGGACGGCTTCTGGGAGAAACATGGCCTCCAGTGCGGCTTCTGCACCCCAGGCATGATCATGGTTTCCTACGGCCTGCTCCGGCGGAACCCCAAGCCGACAGAGGAGGAGATCCGCCACGCCATCGCGGGCAACTTCTGCCGCTGCACGGGCTACCACAACATCGTCAAGGCCGTCCAATACGCGGCCAGCAAGCTGAAGTAAGCGAGGAGGGCCGACATGATTCCAGCAGCATTCGAATACTACGCGCCCACCACCGTCGCCGAGGCCGCCAAGCTCCTCGCAAAGCATGGCGACGACGCCAAACTCCTGGCCGGGGGCCACAGCCTCATCCCGCTGATGAAGCTCCGCCTCGCCCAGCCAAAGGCCGTCATTGACCTGCGCGGCGTCTCCGAGCTTTCCTACATCAAAGAAGCCAGCGGCGGCCTGTCCATCGGCGCCACGACCACCTACTACCAGATAACTTCCTCGAGGGCCGTCGCCAAGGCCGCGCCCGTCCTGGCCGAAGCCGCCGGGATGGTGGCCGACGTCCAGGTCCGCAACATGGGCACCATCGGCGGCAGCCTGTCCCACGCCGACCCCGCGGGCGACCTGCCCGCCGTCGTCTTGGCACTCAATGCCAGCATCAGCACAGCCACGTCAGCCGGCAAAGGCCGAACCGTTCCGATAGACAGCTGGTTCGTCGGCCTGCTCACCACGTCCATCAAGCCCGGCGAGATCGTCACCGGCGTGTCCATCCCGGCGCTGGCGCACATGACCGGTACTGCCTACGAGAAGTTCGCCAACAAGGCCTCCCGCTACGCTATCGTCGGCGTCGCGGCGGTCATCACACTGGATACCAGCGGCGCCTGCAAGGACGTCCGCATCGGCGTCACCGGCGCCGGCCCGCACGCCGTCCGAGCCGCCAAGACCGAGGCCGCCCTCAAAGGGAAGAAGCTCGATGAGGCCACCATCCAGAAAGCCGCGGGTGCAGCCGCCGACGGCATTGACTGCCTCTCCGACGTCCATGCTTCCGCCGAATACCGCACTCACCTCACTAAGGTCTGCGCCATGCGCGCCATCCAGAAGGCCGCCTCGCGCGCCAAGTGACAAAAGAGCCTCAGAGAAAACGATAGGGGCCGCTTTCGCGGCCCCTATCGTTTTCTCTATGCCTCGGATGCTTGGTTGAGCACTAAGGGGATGTCTGAAACTCAACATTCCTCGGCTGCGAAACCCTGCGTGCAAGCATCTAGAATCTCAAGAGACACAAGGTTACCTGCGCCATCGTAGTCAAGGACAATACCAGGCTTATCCTCATCGCTCTCCGAGACGGGCCCTTCTTTCAGAATCATCGTCAATGTGTCCGTTTTTGAGTCATAGATGACTTGCGTCAGATGCTCCAGTACTTAGAAATCCGACTCGTCCGATAAGCGGTGACTACTTCAGGAATCGGCCTATCGATGTCAACGAAGACGCGAATCAGATATTCCTGTGTAGCCAGGATAACACGCGACTGAAAAATCCAACGTCCTGGACGTATCTCATTTGTTTGCTGGGGAGTTGTCAGAATCCCCTTGACCTGTTCGTCGCTGATGCCACGTCTTCGCATCTCGAAGCTGGCCTCCTCCATGAAGACAAAGTCGGTGATTGGTCCAGGACCGATCGCGTCCATGAAGTAGCGCGATTCCACACCAACCTTGCCGTGTGAGGATTGCGCCTTCTACGCCCTCACTTGGGAGGGTTGGCCCTTTGCCGTCTCCGTCACCACGCGTATGAACTCGTCGCGGTCGCTCGGGCTGATAACGAAGCTCCATCCCTTTGACCGGCGTATCTCCACAGCAGTCTTGCGGTGCGTGGCGAATCGGAACCCCCAATAGACATAGGCGGTTATCGCCGAGGCGGGCCTCGTCTCCGCGATGGTGGTCATCGGGATGTTGCAGGCAACGGGCCAGCCCAGCACGATCCGAATCTTGTCGGCCCACACCTCGTAGCGCCGCGGCATCACCAACCAGAACACCAGCGTGTTTATCGCGAACCCCATGAACACTACGACCGCGGCAGCCCCGTCTTCCATGACCGCAGCCGTCACGCCAAGGCATAACACGGCAGTGGGCACTCCGATGAGAAGCAGCCACGTCCACCAGTCGTATGCGGCGGGGAATACCCTCACCGGTGCCGGCTTGTGGAGCATTTCCGGCTGATGGATCGCTTCGTTCGATACCATCCTGTCTAAGCTAACACACCAGATAGCAGAGTGGACAAGTAGGTTAGGCGTCTTCTTTCAAGAAAAGCAGATATATCCCGCTATCGTCAAACCTTCAGCCACGCCAGGTACTTCTTTCGGAACTTCGCCACCTTCGGCTCGATGACCCACTGGCAGTACGGTTGCTCGCGGTTCCGGCGGTAGTAGTCGTTATGGTACTCTTCCGCCGGATAGAACTCCGTCGCCGGGACAACCTCCGTCACGACTGGGTTGCTCCACAAGCCCGCAGCGTTCAGCTCCGCGATGACCTGTTCGGTTGCCGTCTTCTGCTCTGGGCTGTGATAGAACACCGCCGAGCGGTAGTGTGTGCCGACGTCAGGCCCCTGGCGGTTCAGGGTCGTCGGGTCATGGATGGTGAAGAACACTTCCAGCAACTCGCGGAACGAGACCGCTCTCGGGTCGACCGTGATCTGCGTGGACTCCGCATGGCCTGTCATCCCGCTGCAGACCTGCCGATACGTCGGGTTCGGTACGCGGCCGCCGGTATAGCCGCACACGACCTTCTCCACGCCGCGTAGCTGCTGGTACACCGCCTCCAGGCACCAGAAGCAACC
Organism: SAR202 cluster bacterium; assembly: GCA_016872515.1. Lineage (GTDB taxonomy): Bacteria > Chloroflexota > Dehalococcoidia > Lucifugimonadales > VGZR01 > VGZR01. The sequence continues at coordinate 24,413 of VGZR01000015.1, read as the reverse complement.
GCCTGCCAGCGTCGCGACCTCGCGTTTTGTCTCAGTGCTCATACAAGAATTATAGCCTCTGTGGATGGAGAGAAAATGCTTTATTGCTCTATTAGCGTATCCACAAATAGAGCAATAAAGCATTTCGACCTATGCTGCCTTGGCTCGCATTGTGCTGAATCGAGCTTTCATGCCTTCGTACAGCCATTTAAAGGTTGAACAGAAATGTTTGCTTGGTCTATTCAAGACCTGGTGAATAAAGCAATAGAGCATTTTGCATGCGCCTTGCCCGTCCCTAGGCCCTGTGCTAGATTGAGGCCCGCCCAAACTCCCACAGGAGGCGTCTATGCCCCAGAAATTCCAGACCTACTCAGTCAAGGTCGAACACGAGGTCCCCATCCCGCTCCGGGACGGGACCGTCACCTACGCCAACGTCTTCCGGCCCGACGCTCCCGGCAAGTTCCCCGCTCTCCTCCACCGCACCCCCTACGACAAGTACTCCCCCGACAACTACGCCGCGCCCGTCAACCCGACCATCGGCGCGCAGAACGGCTATGCCGTCATCATCCAAGACGTGCGAGGACGCTACTTTTCCCAGGGCGACTTCACCCCCTTCTTCAACGAGGAGAAGGACGGCTACGACTCCGTCGAGTGGGCCGCAAGCCAGCCTTGGTGCACCGGCAAGGTCGGTATGACCGGCATCTCCTACGGCGGCGCCACCCAGTGGCTCACCGCCCGCGGCCGTCCACCCTCGCTGGCCGCGCTGGCTCCCGGCTACACCGCATCCGACTACCACGAAGGCTGGGCCTGGCAGGGCGGCGCCTTCGAGTTGGGATTCAACCTCTCCTGGTCCGTCGGCGCCCTCACCGCGTACCACTGGGACAACCTGGCTAAGAAGCTCAAGCTCACCGAGCGGCAGAAGAAGGCCCTCATCGCCGCCAAGGACGACCTCCACTCCGCCTTCGCCTTCGCCCCCCTGAAGGACGCGCCGTACCTCAAGAACAGCCTCGCCCCTTACTACTACCACTGGCTGGCCCACCCGGACTACGACAAGTACTGGAAGTCCATCTGTATCCAGGAAGTTCACACCGAGCTCGCGATCCCCGCCTTCAATTACGGCGGCTGGTACGACGTCTTCCTCGGCGGCACCGTCAACAGCTACATGCGACTCAGCAAGCTCGCCAAGACCAAGGACGCCCGCCTCGGCCAGCGTCTCCTCATCGGTCCGTGGGTCCACCTCCGCAACGCCCCCGGCCTCTCCGGCGACTACTGGTTCGGCACCCATGCCAGCGCCCTCGCCCAGGGCCTGCCCGACCGCCTGCTGCGCTTCTTCAACCACTGGCTGAAGGGCGTGGACACCGGCCTGATGAAAGAGGCGCCCGTCCGAGTCTTCACCATGGAGGACGACTGGCACGACTACGAGGACTGGCCGCCGCCCCAGGCCAAGGAGCTGGCCTTCTACCTCCACAGCAGCGGCAAGGCGAACACGCTGAACGGCGACGGCATGCTCAGCCTCGACCCGCCAGGCCACGAGCCGCCCGACGCCTACGCCTACAACCCACTCAACCCCGTGCCGACCATGGGTGGCCAGCTCTGCTGCGACCCAGCCTTCATGCGCTGGGGCGCCTACGACCAACGCTCCGTCGAGGCGCGGCCTGACGTCCTCGTGTACTCGACGCCGCCGCTGAAACAGGATACCGAGGTCACAGGCCCCGTGAACGTGACCCTTTATGTCTCCAGCTCAGCCCGCGATACCGACTTCACCGCCAAGCTTGTGGACGTTGACCCATCCGGCTACGCCCGCAACCTCACCGACGGCATCATCCGCGCCCGCTACCGCAAGCCGCGCACCCCCGCCAGCCTCATCGAGCCCGGCCGAATCTACGAGTACACCATAGACGCCTGGCACACCAGCAACCTCTTCCGCAAGGGCCACCAGATACGCCTGGAGGTCAGCAGTAGCAACTTTCCCCGCTTCGACCGCAACGCCAACACAGGCGGCCCTATCGGCGCCGACGCCCCCTCCGACTTCAAGCCCGCCCTCCAGACCGTCCACCACGACTCCACCTACCCATCGCACGTCAAGCTCTTCGTCGTCCCGAGGAAGTGAATTAGGAGGCCAACTATGTCGAAGCGGTGGTACGTATTCTCCGTTGTTCTACTACTGCTGACATTAGCTGCCTGCACTGAAGTTGCGGCTCCTTCGGGCGAGAGTGGCGTGCAAAGGCTCTCTCCAGGCCCTACTAGGGACTCCAGCGCCAACGAGAAGTTTATGGGTAGGGTGACAAGAGTGGTGGACGGAGACACGGTGGACATTGCCTTCTCGGACGGTACACAGCGCATCCGACTTCTAGGGATAGACACACCGGAAATCTCCTCCCGGAACGAACCTAATAAGTACGGGAACATCACTGACACCGTCTGCCTGGACGATTGGGGTGCAAAAGCAACCGAGACGATGGCGACGGCCCTTGAAGAGATGAATGTTGAGGTGGTTCTCGATCCTGAGGCCCCTGTGTTCGATTCGTTCAGGAGAGTTTTGGCATACGTTTACCAAGACGGGGATGATGCGAGTCGTACCTTGCCCGAGGCAGGCTTAGCACGCGTGTACACAGAAGGAGACAGTAGTCGAATCGCCGATTACCTCGGTGTTCAAGAAGTGGCCATGGCCGAAAGGCGTGGCCTTTGGGCATGTGCAGGAGGTACGGAGGCTGGCGATGTCTCGCCCTCACCGGGGATCGGGAATTGCGACCCGAGCTATCCAGGCGTGTGCATACCCCCACCTCCTCCCGACTTGGACTGCAAGCAGATTCCCAATCGAGGGTTCAGAGTAGAGGGCGCCGACCCACATAGGTTTGACATGGACGGCAATCACATAGGTTGCGAAGGTTAGAAGGCAAGGCTAACCCTTAACCCTCCATCCAACTCCACCAATCCTCCGTCTCTTTGACCAGCCGCGCCTTGTCCACCTATAATGTCGCCACCTTTGTTGGAGCGTCGCATGACCTACCGCACCATCATCGTGGACAAGGCCGAGGGCGTTGCCACCCTCACCCTCAACCGGCCCGAAGTGCTCAACGCCATCAACGACGAGATGCAGCGCGAGCTTGACGCCGCCCTAACCGACCTCGAGGCCGACGACGCCGTTCGCGCCATCATCTTCACCGGCGGGGGCGACCGTGCCTTCTGCGCCGGCGCAGATATCCACGAGATGGCCCGCAAAGCCAAGGAAGGCGGCCCGCAGGTCGAAGAGTCCAAGCGTATCCAGTACTCCTGGCACATCGCCGCCTGCTCCAAGCCCACCATAGGCGCCCTCAACGGCCTCGCCTACGGCGGCGGCGCCGTCATGGCCGCCAGCTTCGACATCCGCGTCGGCTGCGAGACGACCAGCATCCGCTTCCTCGCCGCATCCTACGGCCGCGTCAACTCGACCTGGATACTCCCCATGCAGGTCGGCTTGCCCATGGCCAAGGAGCTGCTGTTCACCGCCCGGATCGTGGAAGCTAAAGAGGCCTTTCGCATTGGCCTCCTCAACCACCTGGTCTCAGGCTCCGAACTTCTGAACAAGGCCCAGGAGCTGGCCGGGCGGATCGCCGCCAACGACCCACGCATGGTCCAGGGCATCAAGTCCCTCCTCATGAGCCACGTCGGCTCGCGGTGGGAGCAGATGTACCGTGACGAGGCCGAGGCCCGCGCCGGTCGCCTTGCCCCCACGCCCGTGTTGGAGGGCTTCAAGGACTTTTTGGAACGCAAAGGCCGCAAGTAACTTTCACAAAGGAGCATGCCCATGATGACCGCGTTCATCCTCATCGAGACACAGGTCGGCACCAGCCCCTCCGTCGTGAGCAAACTCAAGGCGACCCCCGAGGTCAAAACGGCCCACCGCGTCATGGGCCCCTTCGACGTGGTGGTGATGGCCGAGGTGGCCGATGTGGACACCCTCGGCAGGTTCATCAACGACAAGATCCACAAGCTCCCCGGCGTCACACGCACCGCCACCTGCATTGCGGTGAACGGGTAGGCCTGGGCCCTTCCCCGTGGAAGGCATCGCGGGTATGGTGTTCCGATGGCGACAGAAGGGTGGTCCCTTAAGGAACTGCTCGACCTGTACGACGGGGCTCAGGAGCTTCATGCGCGGCAGCTCGAAAGGGAGAAGAAAGCGCATATGGAGCAATGCGAAGTGGACACGCGCCGCTATGCTGAGCAGGGCCAAAGTGAAGGAGCGTCAGACGCCCGCCGCACTAGACGACTTGCAAGCCAAGCGAGAGGCGTATGCCACCGCTAATAGAGAGCGCTTGAACCTGAACCAACGTGTGCTCATGCTGAACAATCTCATCGCCCGAGTCTCGGCGCAGCAGCAAGGTCGCCCCCCCCAGAGCCAGGATGATTGCCATGCCTAATAACGCCCACCGTCCCGGGACATCACAGCTGGCGCAAGGCGCGCCTCCGCTGGCCGGCATCCGCGTCCTCGACCTTGGCCGCTACCAGGCCGGGCCGCGCTGCGCCCTCATGTTCGCCCGCATGGGCGCCGAGGTCATCAAGATCGAGGCCCTCGACGGCGACGAGAGCCGCGCCAATGCCCCGCGCGTGCGGGGCCAGAGCGCCTACTGGGTCCAATACAACAGCGGCAAGAAGAGCCTCGCCATCGACCTCCGAACCGACGGCGGCAAAGAGGTCCTCCGCGACCTGGTCAAAGTTTCCGACATCTTCCTCCAGAACTTCCGGCCAGGCACCGTCGAGGCCATGGGCTTCGGCTACGACCAACTCAAGGCCCTCAACCCGCCTATCGTCATGGTCAACGTCTCCGCCTACGGCCAGTACGGCCCCTACCGCGACCGTGTCGGCTTCGACCCCATCGGCCAAGCCCTCGGCGGCCTCATGTCTATGACCGGCTTCCCGGACGACCCGCCCATCCGCACTTACTTTCCGCTGATAGACCGCATCACGGCCCTGCACGCCACCATCGGCACGCTCGCCGCCCTCATGGAGCGTGACCGCTCCGGCATGGGGCAGGCGATCGATGTCTGCCTCGCCGACACCGGCTTCACGGTCAACGAGATACCCATCGCCGCGTATCTCGGCGACGGCCAGGTGGAGCGGCGCGAGGGCAACGGCCAGGGCCTCACCAATGCCTACAAGACCGCCGACGGCTGGATATTCATCGCCGCTGTCAACGAGGCCATGTGGGAGCGCGTCTGCGATGCCTTCGGCCAGCCCGACTGGAAGACCGACGAGCGGATGAAGAACCGCGCAGGCCGCAAGAAGCATGCTGCGGTGCTGGAACAGGCGCTAGTGGCCTGGTTCGCGGCCCGCACGACCAAGGACGCGGTGAAGCACCTGAATGGCTTCGGCGTCCCCGCCGCGCCGGTCAACGACAGCGCCCAGGCAGCGCAGGACCCGCACCTCCACGAGCGCGAGGTGATGGTCGAAGTGTCCGACCCCGTCGCGGGCAAGATCCACGTCACGGGCAAGATGATCAAGTTCAGCCGCACGCCCATGGTCGTGGGCTCCGCGCCCCTCGTCGGCGAGCACACCGACGAGGTCCTCCGCGAGATCCTGCGCTACCCCGACCAGCGCATCCGCGCCCTCAAGGACGCCAACGTAGTCCGCTCCGCCGCCCAACCTGCCAAAGCCAGGTAGGCAGGGCGGGGTAGGGCATGCCCTCTCCCCCGAGGGGAGAGGGCGTCCGCCGCAGGCGGACGGGTGAGGGTGAAGGCCCGGATGCAAAGAAGCGCAACGTCATGACCGTCTCCCTCTGGCGAGAAGAATCCTCGCCGCCTGACAAACTCAGCCACGACATCGTGGGCGTGGGCTTCGCCGGGTTCGCGGCGAGCTGCGGGTCGTCGGAGACGTTGGGTTGCACGCCCGACTTCCTCCCCATTGTCGGACGCCTTCCCAACGAGCCGGAGGTGTATTTCACCGTCGGCTTCAGCGGCCATGGCCACTCCCTCGGCCTCATCTCTGGCGACCGCGCCATAAACCTCATGCTCCACGGCACCGAGCCAGGCATCTTGGGAGTTATTCGCCAGGCTCTAGGGTGAGTTCAGAGAGTGCTCGCTATTTCGACTCACTGTGGGCGGCGATAGTTTACTTCTGTGTCGGGGATGTTGAACCCGGTGAAGAGCTCCTGGGTAACCCTGTGCACTCTGGCTGTGGCTGTGTCCGTGTCTTCGGAAAGTTCCGCAAGTCGAGAGACCGCTGCATCAAGCTCGGCTTGGTCGCCCTTTTGAATCGGAGAGCGGATGGCCTCTAAAGCGCTCTGTATTTTATCCGCTTCTAGCACCAGCGAAGACTTTATCTGGACTGTTTCTGGAACTTGGAGAGGAGCCACGATTTCGTCTATTCGTCGGCTGTAACCTTCTAGTTGAGTGAGAAGTTTATTGATATTCGCACTTAGGGCGAGCACATCGAGTTGACCAAACATGTCGTGCACAGGGCTTACATCTGTAATCGAGTCGCTGAAGTCGTTCATGGCTTGATTCGTGGTTCGGAGGAAACTTACAGCTACTTCACGTTGTTGAGTGAAGGTAGGCGTTGGCGTTGGGGTTGGAGCAGGTGGAGGTCCCTTGGAGCAAGACACTGCTAACAGTACAAGTGCGGTAAGCCCAAGCATGGCAATCCTTTTCATGACGGGCCTCCTAGCAAGTTTGGAGGGAGACAATCGGCCATGACTCTAGCAGAGTCGTAGCGGGTTCGAGCGTATAATTGTCATCATAACCACATGCCCACCAAGACCACTATCACTGTCACTGTTCGGCTCTTTGCCAGCTACCGCGAGGCTGTCGGCAAGGCAGAGTTGCCGCTGGACATGCCCTCCGGCGCCACCGTCGGCGGCCTGGCCCGCGAGATGGTGCAGCGCTACCCCGGGCTGCCGCGCGTCCCCAAGCGGCTCGTCGTCGCTGTCAACCAAGAGTACCGCGACCATCGCCACGTCCTCCGCGACGCCGACGAGGTCGCCCTGATCCCGCCTGTCAGCGGTGGGGCGATTCACGCCCCCTCCCCCGTTGCGGGAGAGGCCTTTGGCCACGATCCGTTGTGGCCAAAGAGTGAGGGGTGAGGGTGAAGCTGTGACCGAAAGCCACATCCTCATCACCGACCAGCCGCTCGACCCAGACACCATCACCCAACGCGTCAAGGCACCCGAACACGGCGCGATCGTGACATTCCTGGGCACCACCCGTGACCACAACGACGGCCGCCGCATCGTCCACCTGGAGTACGAGGCCTACAGACCCATGGCCGACAAGAAACTCGCCGAGGTCGCCAGCGAGATGAAGACTAAGTGGCCCATCGGCGAGGTGGCCATCGCCCACCGCATCGGCCGAGTGGATATCGGCGAGACCAGTCTCCTCGTCGCCGTCGGCGCAGGCCACCGCCGCGAGGCCTTCGAGGCCGCGCTCTATGCCGTGGATCGCATCAAGCAGGTCGTCCCTATCTGGAAGAAGGAGTTCTTCGAGGGTGGTGCTGTTTGGATCGGCTCACAGGACGGTACAGGCTCGTTCATGGATTCTGCTCAAATGAGGTAGCTCCAGACCGCCCGAGGTGTCCCAAACCACCGGCATCCGTACCGCCCGCTCCATCCCAGCAACACAACCGTTCCACGCTATGGCCACACAGTGTTACCCCTATCTTTGGACGCTTTATGAACGAATAGCGTAGTCCGCACTCCATCAAGACTTCCGATCGTGTGTTAGCGCGCGTGTATTGACTATATTTTGGGTAACTATCCCGTGACCTCACGGACGGGGCAGGGCATCATGAGCGCGGGCGACGGAGCAAGAATGTCACAAGCAGATAACGGTCAAGCCGGAGCAAATCACACCGTGACGGCCACCGTGACCGACGACAGTTCCGGTAGCCCCGCGCCCGTGGTCAGCGCCACCGTAACGTTCACTGTCATCGCTGGCCCGCACACCGGTACCACCGGCACCGGTCTCACTAATGCCAGCGGCATGGCCAGCTTCATCTACACCGGCACCACCGCCGGCCTCGATGCCATCGAGGCCACCTTCGTGGACTCCTTCGGCCGCACCCAGCGCTCCAACCGCGTGACGAAGGAATGGGTCGATACGCCGCCCGACTCCATCGCCGCCCTAGAGGCGAAGGCCGATCGGCTGGAGGGCAAGGTGGACACCTTGAGCAGCCTTATCCGCGACATCTCCGGCGGCGGCGATGGCGCCTTGAATGCCCTGGAGGGCAAGGCCGACCGCCTCGAGGTCAAGGCCGACAAGATGTCGTCAATGGTCTCCAAGATTATTGACGAGGGCATCGACATCGGCACAATCGAGGTGAAGACCGGCAAGCGCTTCTTCCTCCAGACCACCCTCGGCGGCACCCTGGTCAACGCCAGGCTGGTCAAGCTCCTCTGCTTCCGCTCGAGGACCTCACCCGGTACTGCGATTGACCTGACGAGCTACGTGACCCAGTCGTCCATCTCCACTGGTGTCTTGGACGTCTCTCTCAGCATGCCGCGCACGTGGCATAGCCCGGGATACATCAAGATCTTCCAGTTCACGGTCAGCTACACCGAGGGTGCGGGCCAGGTCCACGAAGGTTCGCAGATAGCCTACCTCGCCAACGACCGCGAAGAGGACTAGACCAAGCGAACGAAACGCAGGTTAGGACTTTGGTCGCAGGCGCGACCCGAGAGAAATGGGACGTCCCTGCGTTTGTCCTCGCAACATGCAGGTCTCCCATGGGTTGGAAACTCTGGTGCGACGTATATTTGTGAAAGTTTTACCAAAGTCTGCGGCATGGACAGCCAGCGAAAACACTCATTACGACTACAGGACTCCCTGAGCTTAGTGGTACTTACGACTTACGAATAGAGCAGCCCGATAGTGCCGAAAATCACAAAGTCTAGGTTTGCCACATGCACCCTTCTCTGCTATAGTTCTTGTCGGATTGCGGATACCTGCGGAGGGATCGCATAGTGGTCTAGTGCGGGCGCCTGCTAAGCGCTTGGGGGGAGTAATCCCTCTCATGGGTTCGAATCCCATTCCCTCCGCCACACACGCCGGACAATATGGAGCAGATGCGCAGCTACTACCTCTGGACGATAGGCTGCCAGATGAACAAGGCCGACTCCGAGCGGCTGGAAAGCGCCATGTCCCAGATGGGCCTGACACCCACTGGGTCCCCGAACGACGCCGATGTCGTCGTCCTAAATAGCTGCGTCGTCCGCCAGAGCGCCGAGGACAGAGTCGTGGGCATGCTCACCTCCCTCAAGCCGCTCAAGATCCGCGAACCCAACCGGGTCGTCGCCCTCATGGGCTGCATGGTCGGGCCAAAGGCCGATAGGCTGCAGTCGCGGTTCCCCTACGTGGACGTCTTCATGCGTCCGCAGCAGTACGAGCCACTCATCGAACTCCTCGGCCAACGGATGGGCATTGACCCCGAGGGTTGCGTCGGCCCATTGACCGCCAAGCCAGCCGTCGCCACCTACATCCCCATCATCCAAGGCTGCGACAAGTTCTGCACCTTCTGCATCATTCCGTACCGCCGTGGCCGCGAGGTAAGCCGCCCCGTCGCCGATATCGTCCGCGAGGCCGAGCTGCTGGCGCAGCGCGGCGTAAAAGAGGTCACCCTGCTGGGCCAGAACGTGGACTCGTATGGCCACGACCTGCCCGGCGCGCCCGACCTCGCCGACCTGCTAGCCGCCGTCAACGGCGTGGACGGCCTCCAGCGTATCCGCTTCCTCACGTCGCATCCCAACGATATGACCAGGCACATCCTTGACGCCGTTGCATCTCTCGATAAGGTGTGTGAGCACATCAACCTGCCGTTCCAGGCCGGCGATGACGCCGTCCTCGCCAACATGCGGCGCGGCTACACCAACGCCCAGTACCGTGAGAAGATTGCGCTCATCCGCACGCGTATCCCCAACGTCTCCCTCACCACCGACATCATCGTCGGCTTCTGCGGCGAGACCAGCGAACAGTTCCAACAGACCTACGACCTCGTCCGTGACATCCGCTTCGACAAGGTCCACATCGCCGCCTACTCCACGCGCCCCGGCACCATCGCCGCGCGCCATCTTGAAGACACCGTGCCCGCCGAGGTCAAGCAGGACCGCAGGGAGGCCCTGGAATCCCTGCAAGAGTCCATAGCCGCCGAGGTAAACGCAAGCCTGGTGGGCCGAACATCCGAAGTCCTGGTTGAGGGCGTCCAGGGAGGCAAGGCCTACGGCCGCAACCGGAACGACAAGCTCGTCCACATCGAGGGCGCCGAGGACAGGGTAGGGGAGTTGGTCTCCGTGAGAGTTGAGAAGGCAAGCCCCTGGTCGCTTCAGGGGATGGTAGCCAAGGCTCCGGCACTCGCCGGAGGGAGGGTCTGATAGCTATGACGACTCTGCTCAGAGAAGCAAAGAGGCCGACCGTACCAATCACCGAGATTGAGCAGTCGGCCTTCTGTCGCACCGACGAGAGCCTCAAGTCCAAGACACTCGAGGAGGAGTTCTCGGCTGGCGTCCGCTGGCAGAAGCTCCCCATCGAGTACCTCAAGCTCAAGCCAGAAGTCATAGACGCCCGCATCGCCGAGGCCAAGAAGGCTCTGGGCACCCGTCTGGTCGTCTTGGGCCACCACTATCAGCGCGATGAGGTCATCAAGTACGCCGATCTCCGTGGCGACTCGTTCAAACTCTCCCAGTTCGCGGCATCGCAGCGCGACGCCGAGTACATCGTCTTCTGCGGCGTCCACTTCATGGCCGAGACCGCCAACATCCTCGCCCAGCCCCACCAGAAGGTCATCCTGCCGAACCTCACCGCCGGCTGCTCCATGGCGGACATGGCCCATATCGATGACGTACTCGACTGCTGGGACGACCTCCAGCGGGTCCTGGGTGGCGACGGCGGCATCACCCCCATCACCTACATGAACTCCACCGCCTCCATCAAGGCCCTCTGTGGCCGCAACAACGGCATCGTCTGCACCTCCAGCAACGCCCCGGCCACCTTCCGCTGGGCGCTGGAGCAGGGCAGACGCATCTTCTTCCTGCCCGATCAGCACCTGGGCCGCAACACCGGCGTGAAGGTCGGCATCGGCCTCGACGAGATGCTCGTTTGGAACCCCTTCAAGCCCCTCGGCGGCCACACCCCCGAGGCGCTGCGCCGCGCCAGGCTTATCCTCTGGCAGGGTCACTGCTCCGTCCACACCCGCTTCAACGTCAAGCAGATAGCGCAGGCACGCGCCAAGCACCCCGGCATCAAGCTCATTGTCCACCCCGAGTGCACCAAAGAGGTCGTGGACCTGGCCGACTGCAACGGCTCCACCGAGTACATCATCAAGGTCATCAAAGAGTCCGCGCTCGGCTCCGTCTGGGCCGTCGGCACCGAAATCAGCCTCGTCAACCGCATCGCCAAGGAGAACCCGGACAAGACCGTGTTCTGCCTCGACTCCGTCGTCTGCCCCTGCTCCACCATGTACCGCATCCACCCGGCCTACCTCCTCTGGGTGCTCGACGGCCTCAACCAGGGTGCTGTCGTCAACCAGATCACGGTGGATGAGCAGACCCGCGAAGAGGCCAGCGTCGCGCTCGACCGCATGCTCTCCGTCGTGTAGCGGGGAGGGAAGAGGCTAAAAACCTGTCGCTGTGGATGCCCTTTCTACATACCTTCCTCAGCGGGGCTTCTTCATCGCACAGAGGCCTTTTTGGTGTCATTCTGAGGCCCGGTCCGCCCAAAGCGGACGGGCCGAAGAACAGGCCCCCGTTTCTGTGAAACAATTATTACGCCTACATCATGAGCAATGAGAATCGGCGGCTGTATACCGGCGTGACTAATGACCTGATGAGACGAGCGCTGGAGCACCAGTAGAGGTTGGCGCCTGGGTTCGCTCGAAAGTACTAAATTACACGACTTGTGTATTTCGAAAAAACTGACGACGTTGCAGTAGCTGTTGCCAGGGAGAAGCAAATCAAGGGTTGGGTCCGAGCTAAGAAGATAGCCTTGATTGAGTCCGTCAATCCGAAATGGCAAGACCTTGCAGATGAATGGTTCCGGCCAGGAGCCGGTCCTTCGCTTCGCTCAGGATGACACTATTTGACTCCACTTGTCCCTTTGAGAAAGGATTGGCTCATTGACAGGTCTGTATTCCCACGACCTCCAAGCCCTCATAGACCGCGCCCTTGCCGAAGACCTTGCAGCGGGCGACCCCACCACTGACGCCCTCATCCCCTCCAGCCAGACGGGCAGGGGAATGGTCATCGCCAAGGCCGAGGGTGTCCTGGCGGGCGCCGAGGCCGCCGCCGCAGTCTTCCGCCGCGTTGACCCGTCCCTCGCCGTCCGCGTCTGCCTACCCGACGGCTCCCGTCTGAAGCATGGCGTTGCTGTTCTCGAAGTCTCGGACCGCCTGGCCTCCATCCTCACCGCCGAGCGCACCGCCCTCAACCTCCTCCAGCGCCTCAGCGGCATCGCCACCCTTACGCGCCGGTACGTGGACGCCGTCGCGGGTACCCACGCCAGAATCGCGGACACCCGCAAGACCACGCCCGGCCTGCGTGCCCTGGAAAAGCACGCCGTCCGCATGGGCGGCGGCACAAACCACCGCCGCAGCCTCGGCGACGGCGTCCTCATCAAGGACAACCACATCGCCGCCTGCCACGCCCGCGGGATGTCCATCGCCGACATCATCAAGGCGGCCCGCCAGCACACGCCGCACACGCTGAAAGTCGAGATCGAGGTGACCAGCCTCGACCAGTTCCGCCAGGCGCTCGACGCTGGTGCCGACATCATCATGCTGGACAACATGCCCGTGGACACGATGCGCCAGGCGGTGACCATCGCAAATGGCAAGGCAGTGCTGGAAGCCTCCGGTGGCGTCAACCTTCAGACCCTCCGCGCCATCGCCGAGACCGACGTGGACCTCATTTCCATCGGCTCACTGACCCATTCGGCTCCCTCCATCGACCTGAGCCTGGAAGTCGCCCAGGACCCGGCGAGATAGCGGGTGCCACGTCTCGCATTCCTCACATCCTTTGCCGGACTCCTCGCTGTGGTGAGCGTGGTCGGCGCCATAGCAGGAAGAAATGAGGATGTCGCCCCTCCAAGGAGCACGTTGAGCCCCATCCCCTTTGTGACCCAAGACGGCGAGATCCGGACGAACAGCCTCGACGGCGTCGCCAAGACTCGCCTTAGCCCCGGCGGCGACTGCTACTACACCTGGCCGACCTGGTCGCCCCACTCGCTATGTTTCATGACACACAGGGGCAGCGACCAACTCCTCGTGGATATCGAGAGCGGCTACACCGTGAGCAACCTCGACTTCGCCGCCGACGCCTACCGCGTCCCCGCGTGGCAGCCGGGCGCCGACAGCGTCACATTCGTCGCCCAAGACGGCCCGCTAGGGCTGACGATGTTTCTGTCCGACCCCGACGGCCTTGCCCGGCGGCGGATCCGTTCCGAGGCCGTTCAGGCCTCGATGCTCTGGTCGCCCTCAGCCGACCGGCTGGCCGTCCACTCCGCCGACACCGCCCTGGACTACTTCGGCCAGCCACTCCTCTTGGGTCGCGGCCTCACCTTCTACTCTCCGATCGGCGAGCCGCTGCAGCCGCAGGTCCCCGAGCCGATGGTCGCCTTCTTCTGGTCGCCCGACGGCTCTCGCATCGCCTACGTCTCGCTGCCCGACCAGAACGGCGTCCTGCGTTAAATCGTGCTGGACATCGCAACCGGCCAGCGCCTTATCGTCGCCGAGTTCCAGCCCTCTCCCTGCCAAGAGCGCCATTTTCCAGTTCTTCGACCAGTACGCCTACTCCCACTCGCCCTGGTCGTCCGATGCCAAACAGCGTCTCTTTGCCGGCCGCCTCTGGCGTGACGTCGCCACTGCCTCCGCGAGTCAGCCGCTTGTGCCTTAGATCATCGTCGTTTCTGTGGACAGCCCTGGCCAGCCCAAAGCCATCGCGTAGGGTATCCTTGTCTTCTGGGCGCCACAGTAGGGAACGCTAAACTTTCATTTGGTGTCGTGAGGGCGCACGGCCGTGCGCCCCTACGGATCCACCGCCAACCGCCTCTCGAAAGGCTTTCCCAGCTTCTTGAGGAACACATAATGGCCCGCCTCGTGCAGCGGCACGACCCCCAACCTAGCGGAAAGACCGCCGTCCACCGCCAGTGTCTGTCCTGTGATGAATGACCCTGCGTCCGAGGCGAACAGGAGCAGCGCCCCTGTCAGTTCCGGCGGCTCGCCGATGGGGCCCAGGGCTGACATTTTTGATACCTTCGCTTTCACCCCAGGCAGCGTCAGGTACGGCTCCGACGTCTCCGACTGGAAGTACCCCGGCGCGATGGCGTTCACCCGCAGGCCCCGGTCACCCCAGTTGAGAGCCAGGATGCGCGTCAGGTTCACCACCGCCGCCTTCGCCGCCGAGTAGGCAGGGCCTATCGGCAGGATTGCCCCGAGTCCGCCGATGGATGAGATGTTGATGATGGAGCCGTTCCGCTGGGCCAACATGTGCGATGCGACCACGCGCGTGAATACCAGGTCCCTAGGAGGTTGACCTGCACCGTGTCCTTGAACCCTTTGTCCGTCACCTGCTCGGCGTCGGGCCTTTCCTCAAAGACTCCGCCCGCGTTGTTGAGGAGCACATCAACACGGCAGAAGCGCCGCAGGGTCTTCGTGACCATGCTCTCCACCTGAGCGGGGTCGGTGATGTCGCACCGGACGGCCAGCGTGGGCTGGCCCATCGCCTGGGCGAACGTGGTGCCCAGGCCAGACGAGGTGCCGGTCACGATGGCCACCTTGCCGCTCCGGTCGAATACGTCCTTCCTCGCCATCCTCATACCCTCGCAGGCTTATCGCCCACTCCGCCGCGGCCGAGGTTTTGTTTGACCCTCGTCCAAATGGGTGCGTATCTGGGCCACCCATTTGTCAACGCCGCTTTGTACAGTCACACATCGCGCCTCAGTACTCTAGCGCCCCGAAGCCACGCTTGAGGAGCACGGGCGCGTCCGCTTGGTCACTGAACGCGATGCCACAAGGCTTACTGTTCTTGCGGGCCGCCTTGATGATCCTGTCCACAGCCACAAGGTAGCCCCGGTGGCCGAACTGGCTGGGGATGCTCATGGAGTTCGTCAAGTCGTTGTTGCCTATCCAGAGGATGTCCACGCCCTTCACCGCCGCGATTGTGTCCACGTTCTCCACGCCCGCCACCGCCTCGATGAGCGCGTCGGCCATGGCGTTGTGGTTGGCCTCCCGTATCTTCGCCTGCACATCCCCGCCGGAGAAGTCGTCGAGGGCCAGCCCGATGGCCACGCCGCACCGCCCCTCCGGCGCATAGCGGACCGAGGACGCCAGCAACTCCGGCTCGTCGCGCGTCTCCACCATAGGGGCCACGACGCTCTGCGCCTCGATGTCCATCGCCTTCGCAAAGTACTCGTAGATGATGACGGGCACGCGCACCGTCGCCGCCAGCTGCACGGACCGCATCGTGGCAATCAAGTTCTTGACCGTCTCAAAGGTCCAGCCTGAGTGCTCCATGTCGAACATGACGAAGTCCACTCCGGCCTGCGCCGCGATACGCCCGATGCCTGGCGACGCGAACTCAAAGACGGCCGTGCCTACCGGCACCTTGCCTTCTGCTATCAGCTGCTTCAGGCTGTTCTCTTTCATCTCTTCGCCTTTCGCGCATACTCGGCCAGCCTCGCCTGGAACCGTGGATGGTCCGCCACTTCCTTGTTCAGCACCGTTTCTGGAAACCTTCCCGCGGCCAGATCCAGCACCGCCCCGAACGCCATCTTGCCCACACGCTTGAACGCCTCATCCGTCCAGCCCAACGCATGCGTTCCGAGTACGAAATTGTCCAGCTTCAGGATTGGGTCGTCCTTGTCCGTCGGCTCCTTCTCGAACACGTCCAGCCCAGCGCCCTGCAGCCGCCCGCTCGACAGCGCCGTTGTCAGCGCCCGCTGGTCTGCGATAGGCCCTCGGGCCACGTTGATGAGGAACGCCGACGGCTTTATCAGCGCCGGCTCGCGCTCGCCGATAAGCCTGCGCGTCTCGTCACTGAGCGCTGCTGTGATGGCCACGAAGTCGCACCGGGGCAGCATATCGTGCAGACTGCCCATCTCGACGCCAACCGGCCGGGCTTGGTCTTTGTCGGCATAAGGGTCCGCCGCGAGCAAACGCATCTCCAACGGCGCCACCAACCTCGCCAGCTCGCGCCCGATGTTGCCTAGGCCGACGATGCCCAGCGTCCGTTCTGTCAGCCCGACGCCCATGTAGTCGAGCCTGTCTCCCCACCGGCCTTCCCGTGCTATCCGGTCCTTCGCGAGGAGCCTATGCGAGGTCGCGAGGATGAGCATCAACGCCACCATCGCCATCGGACGCTTCCCCGCGCCAGGGGTCAGCGACAAGGCGACGCAATTGTCGGTGCACGCCTGTACGTCCGCGGAGTCATAGCCGATGCCGAAGCGCGATACCAGGGCCAGCCGGGATGCACCTGTCAATGGTGTGCGCGTCACTCTCGGCGACCGCACTACCAGCGCGTCGTATCCGGCTGCAGCTTCCGGTGTTATCTCCGGCGAGTCCGAGACGATAAACTCCCACTTCAACCCCGGAACGCCATCGAGCGCCGACAGGCCGATATCCCCGAACCCGATGCTGCCATCTGGCCTCAGGAAGTCCCGCGTGAGTCCTACCTTGAAAGTGTCGGCCATACCCGTCAGCACTTTTGGTCACGTTCTAGCGGCGAGGTTGTACCACCGCTCCGTGCCAGTTGACGGCAGGCGCCCCGCGCATTAAAGTGCGCTAAGCTTGAGAATCTGGGTACACGTCGGAGGATGAGCATGCCAACTGGTACACGCGGACCGAACGAAGCCCTCATCGGAAAGCCGGGTTCGCGCAACGCCCTGAGCACGCCCGCGCTCGTGCTCGACCTAGACATCATGGAGGCAAACATCGCCTCCATGGCCGAGCACGCCCGTGCACATAACTACGAGGTGCGCCCCGTCGCGAAGATCCACAAGTGCGTCGAGGTCTCCCGCCGCCAGATGGCCGCCGGGGGCCGCGGGCCATGCTGCGCCACCCTCGCTGAGGCCGAGGCGATGGTGGACGGCGGCCTCTCTGACGTCATGCTCTTCACCTCGGTTGTTACGGCGCCCAAGCTCGAACGGCTGGCGGCCCTCAACGCGCGGGCCGACGGGCTGCTCGTGGTCGCCGACGACGCCGCCAACGTCAAGCAGTTGGCGAAGGCCGCGCGCAAGTCAGGCAAGCCGCTGCAGGTGCTGGTTGACATCGAGGTCGGCGGTGGCCGCACTGGCCTGTCCGACGAGCAGAAGGCCGTGGAACTCTCCCAATTGGTGTCCGAAACCGACGGGCTGGAGTTCGCGGGCCTGCAAGGCTACGTAGGCAACCACCAGAACACCGTTGACTACGACGCCCGCTGCAAGCGCGGGCGCGACCTGCTCCAGCCGCTGGTGCGCGTCGTCGAGAATCTCCACGAGAAGAACCTCC
Organism: SAR202 cluster bacterium; assembly: GCA_016872515.1. Taxonomy (GTDB): domain Bacteria; phylum Chloroflexota; class Dehalococcoidia; order Lucifugimonadales; family VGZR01; genus VGZR01. The sequence continues at coordinate 6,995 of VGZR01000015.1, read as the reverse complement.
CGCCGCGCATCGTCTCCGGCGGCGGCACGGGCACCCACGACTTCGACTACGAGCTCGGTGTCCTCACCGAGGTGCAGGGCGGTACGTACGTCTTTATGGACATGAACTACCGCAACGTCGTCATGCGCCGCGACGACCCGCACCCCTTCAAGCAGGCACTATCGGTGCGGACCACTGTCGTTAGCGCGGCTCAGCCCGGCTTCGTCGTGACCGATGCGGGTATCAAGGAGATTGATAACCTCAACGGCAAGGTCAACGCCGTCATAATGAAGGGCGCACCCGAAGGCGCGGTCTATACCCTCATCGGCGACGACATGGGCCGCATCACCTTCGCTAAGCCCGGAGACCGGATGAAGGTTGGCGACGTGGTCGAACTGATGACGCCGCACTGTTACCAGACGGCCATCATGTACTCGCACTACAACGTGGTCAGCCGCGACAAGCTCGTGGACATCTGGCCCCTAGAGGGCCGCCCCAACTGGTAGGCGTCGCCTGGCGCCAGATAGGCGCTCAGGAGCGGCGGGGGTGCTCCAGGTCGGAGGAGTTTAACATGATGGTCACCGGCCCGTCGTTCTCGATGGACACGGCCATGTGTGCCTGGAAGCGTCCTGTCTCCACCTTCAACCCTGACGCGCGGAACAGGGCCAACGTCTGCTCGAACAGCGGCTGAGCCTGCTCAGGCGGCGCGGCGTCGAGGAAACTCGGTCGCCGTCCCTTGCGGGTGTCGGCGTGGAGCGTGAACTGGCTCACCACCAGCAGTTCTCCCTTCGTGTCGAGCGCGGAAAGGTTGAACTTACCCTCGGCATCGGAGAACACCCGTAGGTTGACGGTCTTCTCAACGATGTAGCGCGCATCTTCGATGGTGTCCTCGAGGGCGATGCCCAAAAGCACCACGAAGCCGGGGCCGATGCGGCCTACAACTTCGCTGTCTATGGAAACGGAGGCGCGGCTGACCCTCTGGAGAAGGGCGCGCACCGGCTACTTGCTGTCGGACTCGGAGGCTTTGGAGAGTTTGGAGGCCGGGGCCTTCGCGGGCTCGCTGGAAGACTTCGCGCTTGCGGGGGCCTTCGGCGATTCCCCGGACGCCTTCGCCGGCTCCGATGCGGATTTGGCTGGGGCCTCGGATTTCGCGCCGTTGACGCTCGGTTCGCCGGCCTCTTTGGGCGGGGCCGAGGTGGCCGCGGCGCCTTTCTTCCCGTAGTCGTTCACGTACCAGCCGGAGCCTTTGAACACGACCGGCACAGCGCGGATGACCCGGCGCGCCAGTCTTCCACACTTGGGGCAGTCGGCGACCGGTTCGGAAGAGAATCCCTGCCGCATCTCGAACTCGTTACGGCAGGACGAGCACTCGTAGTCGTAAGTAGGCAAGAGAGCTACACCACACGAGGGGCTAGCAATCGGTTTATCCGACTGCTAGTCTTTTTCCCAATATAGCATCGGCCAAAGCTATCGTCAAGCTGAAGGCTGCGTCCCAGCTGCCAGTGCCGACGCCAGTCCGCCGCGCCAAGCAGCCGTCGCCTCAGCCAACGCCACATCCAGCGGGCCGAGCCGCAGCCTCACTCCGTAAACTTGTCCCAATACGCATATTGGCGCGCTTTCCGCCCTAGCTAGCGCTTCCATCGCCGCCACCGACTTTGCCGCCACAGACACCACGATCCGCGACTGCGCCTCGCCGAACAGCGCCGTATCCCACCGGCCAGTAGGCGTCGCTTCTCCCTTAAACCCTTTCCTCCCAACGATGCAGCTTTCGGCGATTGCGACGGCCAGTCCGCCATCCGAGCAGTCGTGTGCCGACTTCACCAGTCCTTTGGCGATTCCCATTCGACAGGCCCGCTGCACCGCTGCTTCGAGCTTGAGGTCGAGCCGTGGCTGCCCGGCCACCAGGCCGTGCACCAATTCCAGGTACTCGCTGCCCGCCAGGTCTGCCGCATCGCCCTTCACCCCGGCAGCGCCCAGCAGCAGGACCACGTCACCTTCATCCCTGAACGCCATCGCCACGTGTTTCTCGGCGTGCTCCAACACGCCCAGCGCGCCGATGATGGGCGTCGGATAGATGGCCTTGCCCTGCGTCTCGTTGTATAGGCTCACGTTGCCGCTGATGACCGGCGCATTCAGCGCGCGGCTCGCCTCGGCGATGCCCTTGATGCACTCCTCGAGTTGGTAATAGACGTCGAGCTTGTCGGGGTTGCCCATGTTCAATCCGTCGGTGAGCGCGATAGGCTCCGCGCCGGTGCATGACACGTTGCGGCACGCCTCCGCCACCGCGATGGCCCCGCCGACGAATGGGTCCAGGTAGCAGAGCCGCCCGTTGCCGTCGGTGCAGACCGCGATGGCCTTGTCAGTGCCCTTCAGCCGCAGCACCGCCGCGTCCCCCTGGCCCGGCGCCACCAGTGTGTTCGTCTGCACCTGGTGGTCGTACTGGCGATAGACCGACTCCCTGCTCGCGATGTTGGGCGATGCCAGTAGCTTCCGCAGCACCTCGCCTGGCGCCAGCTTCGGCAGCGGCACCTTCGTCAGGTCACGCTTCTGCGCCGTCTCCATCCACTTAGGCTTCACGCCTGTGAGCCGGTACATTGGCGGGTCCACCAGTAGGCCCACGGGCACGCGTCCCTGCTCCTTGCCGGACTCCAGGATACGCACTGTGGCGTCGTCCGTCACCCGGCCCACCACCGTACACTGCAGGTCCCACTTCTCGAAGATGGCTCTCGCCTTGACCAAGAAGCCAGGCTTCACCACCACAAGCATCCGCTCTTGCGACTCAGACAACATCACCTCGTACGGCGTCAGCCCCGTGTCCCGTCGGGGCACGTCGGCCACCTCGATCTCGATGCCCCGGATGCTGCGGTGCGCCGACTCCACCGACGCGCTCGTCATGCCCGCCGCGCCTAAATCTTGGAGTCCCACGAAGTAGTCGGTCTGCGCCAGCTCCAGGCATGCCTCGATGAGCACCTTTTCTAGAAACGGGTTGCCAACTTGCACCGTCGGCCGCAGTTCCCGCTCCTCTTCGAACGTCCGCGATGCCAGCCCTGACGCGCCATGGATGCCGTCGCGGCCTGTATCGGCCCCGACCAGCAGGAGCAGGTTGCCCGGCTCGCCCGTCACGGCCCGCGCCAGCCGCTTCGGGTCCAACAACCCCACACACATCGCGTTCACCAGCGGGTTGCCTGAGTAGCACTTCGAGAACACGATCTCGCCGCCAACGTCCGGCACGCCGATGCAGTTCCCATAGCTGGAGATGCCACCCACGACACCGTGGAACAGAAACCGGTTCCGCGGCTCCGTCAGCGGCCCGAACCGCAGCGAGTTCAGCAGCGCGATGGGCCTTGCACCCATCGCCAGGATGTCCCGCACGATGCCGCCGACGCCAGTCGCCGCGCCCTGTACTGGCTCGATGGCCGATGGGTGGTTGTGCGACTCAATCTTCATCGCCACCGCCATGCCCTCGGCGATCTCCACCACACCCGCGTTCTCCGCGCCCGGCTTCACCAGCAGCCGCCGGCCCTCGGCGGGGAGCAGCTTCAGCAGCGGCTTCGAGTGCTTGTAGCCGCAGTGTTCGCTCCAAAGCGAGCCGAACAGGCCCAACTCGAGGTGGTTCGGCTCACGGCCGAGGCGCTCGACGATGGCCTCGTACTCTGCCTCCGTCAGCGCTAGTTCGTCCAGTTCAGCCTTCGATGCAGGCATCTGTCCCCGCCTTAAATCTTAAACTCTGGAATTACTCCCGTCCAACCGTGATTGCCGCGACACCACCCACCACGAGCACCGCTCCCAATATCGTCTGCCATGTTATCCGCTCCGACCGCTTCAGGAAAAGATACATCAGGATGATAACGAACAGTGGGTACACCCCGCCGATGGGCGCCACCAATACCACCGGCGCCTCGGCGACAGCCAGGAACATGAACGCCACGCCCCAGGCCGACGCCAGCCCCGCCAGCGCCATCATCACCCACGCCCGCCGGGGTACGTTATCTATCTCGTTGGCGATATGCCGCTGCGAAAGCAGCAGCAGCGGCAGCGACCCAAGCACCAGCGCCATCGCCGTCGCCACCAACGGCGATGCGTAGTCGTCCACGATCTTGCGCCCCACCACTGCGCCTGTCCCGTAGCCCGCTGCGGAGATCAGCGACGCCCCGTACCCAAGCACGATGGTGCGGTTGGCCTGCAGCCAGACCTTCATCGCTGGCTCACGATCAGCCCGCACCCGGCGATGACCGCCAGCGTGCCAAGCACGATGGGTAAGTTGACGCTTTCTCCACCGATGCTGATTGCCAGGACCATCGTGAACAGCGGCGATGCGGAGATGATGGTACTTGCCCGCGACGCACCCACGAGTTGCACCCCCGTGAAGTTGAACAAGCGCCCTACGGGGAAGTTCAGGAAGGAGTAGAGCAGGATCCAAAGGAACCCGATGATGCCGATCTGGACGAACTCGCTCGGATGCAGCGCCACCGCGATGACCAATACGACCGCCGCTCCCACCACCAAGGAAAAGAGCGTCCCCGTGGTGACCCGTATCTGCCGTAGCGCCACGCGGGCGAACACCGCGCTGGCGGCGAACCCCAGCGCCGCCGACAGGGCTAGCAGGATGCCCGTCACCGGCGGCGCGCCCCTTCTGCCTTCTCCGCCGCCACCAGCGACCGTATCATAGACTCGAAGATGGCCCGCCCGTCCGTCCCGCCCAGCGATGCCTCACAGCACCGCTCGGGGTGCGGCATCATCCCCATCACGTTGCCCCGCTGGTTCATGATGCCCGCGATGTTGCCCAAGGAGCCATTCGGGTTCGCCGCGTCGGTGATGCTCCCGTCCGGCTCGCAGTACCGGAAGATGACGCGTCCCTGCTCTTCCAACTCCTCGATGGTCCGCGGATCGGCGTAGTAGTTTCCCTCGCCGTGGGAGATGGGGATGCGCAGCACCTGACCCTCCTTGGCCGCCTTGGTGAACGGTGTCCGCGCGTTTTCCACACGGAGGTTCACCCACTGGCAGCGGAACTGGAGGTGGACATTGGGCCGCAGCACGCCCGGGAGCAGACCAGCCTCGCACAGTATTTGGAACCCATTGCAGATACCGATGACCAGCTTCCCTTCTTCCGCGAACTTCTCCACCGAGCGCATGACCGGCGAGAACCGGGCGATGGCGCCGCACCGCAGGTAGTCGCCGTAGGAGAAGCCTCCGGGGAGGATGACGCAGTCGTACGCCGACAGGTTCGTGTCCTTGTGCCACACATACTCCACCGGTTGCTTGAACTCGCTCTTCAACACGTGGTAGCAGTCTCCGTCGCTCCACGTCCCCGGAAACACCACGACCCCGAACATCACAGCTCCGTCACCGCCTTCTCGATGGCCTTCACCGTCCGCTCGCGTCCAAGGACTTCCATCGTCTCGAACAGGGGAGGGGAGACCTTCAAGCCCGTGACTGCGACCCGCAGCGCCCCGAAGAGCTGCCCCGCCTTCAAGCCAAGCTCCTCCACCAGCGGCCTGAGTTCCGCCTCCAGCGCTTTCGCATCGAAGCCCTTGACTGCATTCAGCTTGGCCAACGACGCCTCCAGCGCCCGCTTCGTGGACGCCGCATCCATCCCCTTCGGCACCAGTTCGGCAGCGCCGTACGCGCCCGGCCCGGCCACGAAGAACCGGATAAGCGGCGCCGCGTCCTTCAACGTCTTCATCCGGTCCCGCACCAGCGGCACGATGCGCTTCAGGTGCTCGCGCTCCGGCGGCAGCGGCAGCTCTGCCGGAGGGTAACTCCGCCAGTAGACGAGCAGCGCGTCCGCCAGCGTCTCGTCGTCGTATGCGCGGATGTAGTGTCCGTTCATCCAGTCCAACTTCTCGATGTTGAAGATGGCCGGCGCCTTGGAGATGCGCTCGATGGAAAAGTTCTCCGACATCTGCTGGACGGTCATTACCTCGGTCTTGTCGTCCAGCGACCAGCCCAGCAGCACCAGGAAGTTCAGCAAAGCCTCCGGCAGATACCCCATCTCCCGGTACTCCAACACCGACGTCGCCCCGTGCCGCTTGCTGAGCTTCGAGCGGTCCGGCGCCAGGATGATGGGCACGTGTGCGAACAGCGGCCGCTCCCACCCGAGCGCCTCGTACATGCGCCAGTGGCGGGGCAGACTGGGTAGCCACTCCTCCGCGCGGATGACGTGGCTGATTCGCATGTGGTGGTCGTCAACCATGTGCGCCAGATGGTAGGTAGGGTAGCCATCCGACTTGAGAATGACAAAGTCGTCCAGCAGCTTGTTCTCAAAGCTCACGTTGCCCCGGATGAGGTCGCTGACGACGGTCGTGCCTTCCACCGGCATCGCGAAGCGCACCACCGGCACGGCGCCGCCCTCTGCCGCCTTCCGCCGCTCCGCGTCGCCCAGCGCGCGGCAGTGGCGGTCGTACCCCGGCGGCTGGCTGCGCTTGGCCTGCTCCTCGCGCATCACCGCCAGACGCTCCGGCGAGCAGTAGCAGTGGTACGCCTTGTCCGCCTTCAGCAGCGTCTCCGTCACCGATTTGTACAGGTCGAGGCGCTGCGACTGCACGTACGGCCCGAACGGCCCGCCCTTGTCGGGGCCTTCGTCCCACTCCAGCCCCAGCCACCGCAACGACTCCATGATGGATTCCACCGCCCCCTCGATCTTGCGGGACTGGTCGGTGTCCTCGATGCGAAGGACGAACGCGCCGTCGTGCCGCCGGGCGAACAGCCACTCGAACACGGCTGTGCGGATATTGCCGACGTGCGGCTCTCCTGTTGGGCTGGGCGCGAAGCGGACGCGAACCTCTCGGGTCATGCGGCGGCCGGTGTCGTGATGGGATGTGGTGCGGTATTCATCGCGCTGGCGGGCACGAATCGGATTGTAGCACGCGGCGGGTGGCGGCAGACGGGCGTCAGGGCCGAGAGTGATTTAGAGTGAGGGACCATACTGCGTCAATAGAAACGGTTACCGAAGCCTGGATGGTTGCGTCATAAATGGTGTTACCGAGGGCGAGGGCACGGCGGAGCGATGAGCGAGG
>VGZR01000014.1 GCA_016872515.1 SAR202 cluster bacterium | reverse complement strand
GCCCAACTGACGCGCTGTCTGGGAATAGTTCTCTCCACTGGCTTTCCAGGTCTCGATGATCTCTCGAATCGGTACTCTGCGCATCGCTCATTTTATGCACCTGTACCAAATGTTGTGAGAGAACACGGACCCCTTGCCACCCCCTTGCGCGGCATGGTAAGCTGGACGCAGTGTTCTCCCCACCCAGATTCCCCACGAGTTCGAGGAGTAGCAGTGTCTTACGTGCAGTTGAGAGAGGGCGAGGACGGCGAGATGCTGTTGCGCCGCTTCCAGGCGGCCATCCAGCGCGCCGGCATCATGCGAGAGCTGCGCAACCGCCGCTTCTTCCGTTCCAAAGGCGAGCAGATCCGCATGGACAAGGCCCGCAGCATCCGCCGAGCCCGCCGCCGCCGCAACCGCTAGCCGAGTCCGTCTGCTTCGCGCCAACAGGCCCGTTCTCTGCGGGCCGGTTCCTTTTGCCCCCAGGCTGCGCCTAACGCCGTCCGCCGCTGTTCGTTCTATCATGTGATGTGGCCGGCCTGGGCCACCCGCACGCCCATACTCCGGCGCCGGAGGTGACCCCGTGCTCTTCCGCATCCTCTCTTTAGCCGCCATCGCTCTGTTGCTGGCAGCCGTGGCCGCGTGTTCCAACCCAAGCCCAGCGCCCACACCGGCCGAAGCCGTATCTCCGGCGGCAAACGCCTCCGCCGAGGCCACGCCCACCTCTGGCCAGGTCGTTGTCACGCACCAGGCTTCGCCCACCGTCGTGGACCAGGCCGCGCCGGACGAACTCGGCGGGGTCACGCCCAGGGCCGACCTCCTCGGCGCCGAAGGGCAGACCTACACCACTGTCGAGGTGGTCAAGCTGCTTAAGCCCTCGGTGGTCCAAGTCCTCACCGAGGTCGTGGCCATGGACTTCTTCGGCATGCCGGTGCCCGACACGGGCGCCGCCGAGCTCGGGCTAAGGGAAGGCGACGCCATCGTCCAGCTCGGCGACACGCCCATCCGCAACACGGGCGACCTGTACAAGTTCCTCCGGAAGCACCTGGCGGGCGAGACGGTCGTCATCGTGTACTACCGCGGCCCCCAGAAGATCACCGCCGACATCCGCATCAGCGAGCGCCCGGCGACGCCGTAGACAGCCTCATGCCTTCCGGTGCGTCGGATTGCGCCAGGCCATGCCGTCGGTCTTGCAGAGGAACTCGCGCAGGAGCGCCGGGCTGGTGGCGATGATGCCGTCACTGCGCAGTGCGGCCGGCTGGCCCGTGCGGTCGGTCGCGACACCGCCGGCCTCCTGGGCCAGCAGGATGCCCGCCACCTGGTCCCACGGCTCGAGTTGGTGGTGGAAGAATAGGTCCACGCGTCCGCAGGCGGCCCACGACAGGCCGAGCGCCGCCGAGCCCATGATGCGCACCGTCTGCATCCCCGGCCACAGCCCCACCAGGAGCTTCAGCCCGTTGGCCGCGCCCTCGTTCTGGTAGCTCAGGTCGGAGCCGAAGATGCAGTCGTCCAGAGCCGTACGTTGGGACACGCGGATCCGCTGCCCGTTCAGGAACGCTCCCTTGCCGCGCTCTGCGAAGAACAGCTCGTCGCGCACCGGGTCATGGTTCACGCCCACGACCGGCTCGCCGTCGCGGGCCAGCGCCACCACCACCGAGTAGTGGGGGATGCCCGAGGCGTAGTTCCGCGTCCCGTCCAAGGGGTCCACGATCCAGGTGTACCCTTTGCCTGCTCCAGGCGGACCTCCCGTGCCTTGAGCGCGGGCCGCGGACTCTTCGCCCAGGATGGACATCCCCGGATACTCGCGCTGCAGCAAGGCGATGACCTCCACCTCCACCTCCTTGTCCACGTCGGTAACCACGTTGCCACGCCCCTTGAACGTCACCTGCTTGACTTGGCCGAACCGCTCCACGAGGATGCGCCCGGCCAGCCTCGCGGCGTCCTGCGCGACCTCCGCGGCCGCCGAGCCGCTCCTGCCCTTCGGTAACTCTTCCACACACTCACCTCTCTAACGGACTTGGGGGTACCCTTAACCCGGCGTGCATACGCGGTCTCTTTTCGTGACCATCGCTATCCGAGGGTGCTATTTGTGAATGATTGCACCATTACCGCCTCGGCCTCCCCGCGGCAGCCTTACATCGCGGAGACCATTCACCTGTCGCGGCACGATGCGCCGATGTCCGATTGACCGCTCCCTGTGCGGCCCTGGGGATGTCCACATTATCCACATCTTGCGGAGCTTGCCAACAGGCCATGGAAAAGTGGTCGAAAACTCCCTTGACACCCCTTGCCCTTCATTGAAAAGCCGGTGCTACAATCTCCTTCGGCCTGAGAGCCGTTCCGGGTTCGTTGGCAGAGCAGCGCATGGCCATCGGCTTCTTTGGCCCTACACGAGGATGGAGACCATACATGAACAATTCAGACGCGAAGCACGTCTGGGAAGCCGTGCTCGGCGAGTTGCAGCTCCAGGTCACCCGGCCCTCCTACCAGACGTGGCTCAAGAATACCGTAGGGGTTTCCCTCTCCGACGGGACCCTGGAAGTCGGCACGCCTAGCGCCTTCGTCGCCGAGACGCTGGAGCAGCGCATGTATTCGCTCATCTCACAGGCCGCCGAGCGCGTGGCGCACTCCCCCATCGAGGTGCGCTTCCGCGTCCTGGGCAGCCCCGCCGGGCAAGCCGCGCCCACCGCACAGCCTGACCCGGAGCCACGCTCTTCCCCGGGAGCGGTGCGCTCCCGCTACCCTGCGCTTGTGGCTGCGAGGGCTACCCCGCCTGCGCCCGAGCCGTCCCGTGGGCCGGTCCAGCCCGTCACCATGGCCGAGGAACGCCCCTCTTCTGCCGCGGCGGTGATGGAGCCGGCCCCCGAGCACCAAGCTCCTGCGGCTGTGCAACCGCGGCCTGCGCCGACTAGCCGGGCTATCCCCGCCAAGCGCACCTTCAACCCCGCCTACACCTTCGGCACCTTCATCGTGGGCAAGTCAAATGAGCTTGCCCACGCCGCCGCGTTGGCCGTCGCCGAGCGCCCCGGCTCCGTTTATAACCCGCTCTTCATCTACTCCGATGTCGGTCTGGGCAAGACCCATCTGCTCCATGCCATCGGCCACGCCGTAGAGGCGCGCGGCCTCCATCCCATCTACGTCACCACCGAGGAGTTCACCAACGAGTACATCAAGGCGATCCGCGAGGGGAGGGCCGAGGATTTCCGCCTCCGCTACCGCAGCGCCGACATCCTGCTCCTGGACGACATCCAGTTCCTGATAGGGAAGGAGCAGACCCAGGAAGGCTTCTTCCATACCTTCAACGCTCTCCATATGACCGGGCGGCAGGTCGTCATCTCCAGCGACCGGCCCGTCACTGCCTTGGCGCTTCTGGAAGACCGGGTGCGCTCCCGTCTGGCCGGTGGCCTCGTTGTGGACATCCAGGCCCCAGACCTGGAGACCCGCCTCGCCATCCTCCGGGCCAAGGCCGACTCGCTCCACCGCTCCATCTCCCCCGATGTGCTTCAGTTCCTCGCAGAGCGGATCCACCACAACATCCGCGAGCTCGAGGGCGGCCTCACCCGCTTGGCCGCCTACGCCGACCTCGTCGGCTCCGAGGTGACCGTTGACCTCGCCCGTCGGGCCATCGCCGACGCCCTCTACCAGGCCGAGCGGCGCCGACCGACCGAGCAGGATGTCATAGGTGCGGTCTCCTCGTACTTCCACGTGGAGAAGGAAGTGCTCCTGGGCCGCCTCCGGGACAAGCGCACAGCCCTGGCTCGCCATGTGGCCATGTATCTCCTCCGTCAGGAGTCCCGCCTTGGCCTCTCCGCCGTCGGGCGGGCGCTCGGAGGCAAGGACCACTCAACGGTCCTCCATGCCTGCCTACGCATCGCGCAGCAGATGGATACCGATGCTCACCTGAGGCGCGACGTCCTGAACATACGGGAGGCTCTCGGCACCCGAGGCAAAGAACGGCCGTCCTAGCCTAAAGCCCTTTCATGTTGACAACTCACGGCGGTGTTGTGGATAAGCGTCCTCCTTTGTGGACAACCCTCCCTGTTTACCAACGTCTTTCCCCTTGTTCACCGCGCTCCACAGACTCTCCACCGTCTATCCAAAAGCCTTCGCCGTACACTCTCTTGATACAATCCCTATAGCACGCCGTGGGCGGCAGATATCCCCACAGGCCGCCCCCCATACTGTTGTTATCTGTGAAAGACACTTCACTAGATGATTGACTGTGTAGCTATCCACATCGTCAGTGGCAGTGGTGGGTCGGGCTGCATAAGCGGCCGGAGAGAAAAGTTTATCCCGTATGGCGGTCCGGATGGCGGAGATGGAGGGAACGGGGGCGATGTTTACCTCGAAGTGAATCCAAACCTAACGACGCTCTTCGAATTCCAGCACAAGAAGCATTTCAAGGCGGAAGGCGGTGGACCCGGGGCCGGACAGCAGAAGCATGGGAAGAATGGCGCAGACACACGTATAGAAGTCCCGCAGGGAACCGAGGTTTGGGTGAGGGAAGAGCAGAGGGCAACCCGGCGGTTGGCCGACCTGACTGCCCCAAGGCAGCGCCTCCTAGTCGCGAAGGGAGGCCATGGGGGACGCGGCAACGCGAGGTTCGTCACCTCGACGAACCGGTTTCCCTTGCTGGCTGAGGAAGGAGAGCAGGGGCAGAAGATAACCATCCAGCTTGAACTGAAGCTGCTGGCGGACGTTGGCATCGTTGGGACGCCCAACGCGGGGAAGTCCAGCCTACTGGCGGCCGTGTCTGCTGCCCGGCCCAAGATTGCTGACTATCCATTCACGACCCTCGAACCAGTCCTCGGGGTCGTGAATCACAAGGGACAGAGCTTTGTCATGGTGGACATCCCGGGGCTGATCAAGGGAGCGCACGCTGGAGCGGGGCTAGGGCATGAGTTCCTCCGTCACGTCGAGCGAACCCGCGTCCTCATCCACCTCGCTGACGCATCCGCAGAAGACCCCGTCGCCAGCCTTCGTCAGGTGGACAAAGAGATGGCCCTGTTCGACGAGCGGCTGGCGAAAAAGCCCCAGGTTATCGCCTTGAACAAGATGGACATGCCCGAAGCCCGCCAGCGTGAACCGGAAATCCGGCAGAGGCTGGCGGGCGAAGAGCGGCCGGTGTTCGCCATGTCAGCTGCCACCAGGGAGGGCATCCCGACCCTGATGGATGCAATCCTGGAACTCCTTGTGGCAGCCCGCAAGGAACATGCGGCATCTACGGCGGAACCGGAGCCCCGCCCGCCAGGCAAGCGGGCGGAGGAGTTGCCCGTCCTACGGCCCAAACCGGAGCGCAAAGGCATCGAGGTGGAGCGGAAGGGCGATGTGTTTGTGATAACCTCGCCCGAGGTGACGCGAGTGGCAGCCATGGTGGACGAAGCCAACTGGGCCGCGAGGACGCAGTTCTACCAGCGGCTCGTGAAGACCGGCGTGGTCCGGCAGCTCGAAAAGATGGGTGTCAAGCCCGGCGACCACGTTCGCGCGGGCAAGCTCGAATGGGAGTGGGAGTAGCGTGCGCATCGGCCTGTTCGGCGGCACCTTCGACCCCATCCACCTGGGCCACCTCCTCAAGGCCGAGGAAGCAAGGGAGTTCATGTCCCTGGACGAGGTGTGGTTCGTCCCTGCTGGCCAGCCGTGGCTGAAGAGCGACCGGCAGGTTTCGGAAGCGCGACACCGGCTGGCGATGGTGGAAATCGCGGTGTCGTCCAACCGCCGCTTCCGCGTCTCGGACATGGAGGTCCGGCGGCCTGGGCCGTCCTACACCCTTGACACGCTTCGGGAGATGCGCCGCCAGCTCGGGCCTGAGGAGCAGATCTTCCTCCTTCTGGGCGCCGACTCGCTGCGGCACATGGAGCGGTGGCACCGGCCTGAGCAGGTGCTGAAGCTGGCGAAACTCGTGACCTTCAACCGTCCGCCCGGCGAGGGCGGCCAGACCGACGGCTTCCAGCCCGAGTGGCTCGACCGCGTCCTTCCGGGTGCAGGCAGGGGGGTCCTCGTCTTGGACGGGAGCCAGATCGCCATCAGCGGGACGGATATCCGCGCACGCGTGGCCGAGGGCCACTCAATCAAATACCGCGTCCCCGAGAAGGTCGAGGCGTACATCCTCAAACACAGGCTGTACCGGGTGCAGGCCGCATCCAAGCGAGAGGGAAGAGGGCAATGAGTCAGCGGATGATAGCCAACCTGATCCTCGAACTTGCCAAACGCCGGGGCGCGCTGCAGTTCGGCCAGTTCAAGCTCTCCGCGGGCGGCACGTCGAGCTACTACTTCGACGGACGGCTCCTGACCCTTGACCCCGAAGGGGCTTACCTGGTGGCCGTGGCGCTGCTGCCGCTACTGTACGCATGCCGCGCCGAGGCCATCGCAGGGCCGACCCTCGGCGCCGACCCGATCGTCGCCTCCGTCGCCGCCGTCAGCCACCTGGAGGGGCTGCCCATCCCCGGCCTCATCGTGCGCAAAGAGGCCAAGGGCCACGGCACGAGCCGGATGATTGAAGGGCCGCTGAAGCCGGGCGCACGAGTCGCCGTCGTGGACGACACCTGCACCTCCGCCGCGTCCTTGTTCCACGCCATCGCCGCCGTCGAGGAGGCGGGCTGCCAGGTCGTCAAGGTGCTCTGCATCCTCGACAGGAACCAGGGCGGCAGTGCCGAGTTGCGACGCCGTGGCTACGACTTCGCCGCCATCCTCGCCGCCGACTCCTCCGGCGCTATCGCCCCCTCGGACAGGTAACGATATCTGGAGAAAGAGGCTCTCCAGATATCGTTACCTGTCCGAGGGGGCGATAGATGCGCCCTGAGCGGACGGTGCGGACGTGCGTGAGGCGTTTGCGGGCCTCGACGGAGACCTTCATCGCGTCCGCAAGAGAGAACCCACCTTCGTCCATACGAAGGACGGTCGCGTCGCCCACCGCGCCAGCCTTCAGCGTCCCCAGCCGCTCTGCGATGCCCATCGTCTTCGCCGTCGCCGCTGTGCTCAGCCGCACCACCTCGGGCAGGGGCATCCCCATGTGCAGGAACTTGGACAGCGTCGTTACCTGGTCGAACACCGGGCCGTCCGCGTTGTAGCGGTGCAGGTCGCCGCTGACATTGCCGGGGAAGAACCCCCGGGCGAAGGCCTTCTCTGCCACCCGGAACGAGAACGAGCCCGCGCCGTGGCCCACGTCGAAGACCACACTACGCCTCTGGGCGTCCAAGATGGCGTCATTCACCTTCCCCGCGTCATCCAGGATGCCATCCGTCAGACCGTGGAAGGTGTGGGTAACCAAGTCGCCAGGCCGCAGCTTCGTCACCAGCTGCTCCAGGGGGTCTTGGTGTTGCCCACGTGGACCATCACAAACCCGCCGAAGGCCGACGCCGCCTCCAGGGCGCGTTTGAGCGCCTCCACGTCGTGTCGCCCGCGGTGGGCCGCGCCAGCCGCGCTTTGATGCCCAGGATAAGGTCGCGGTGCCGCTTCGCGGCATTCACAGCGTCCTCCACGTCGGCCCAGCGGATGTCCGTCAGCTCGCCGATCTTGGGCGAGATCATCCGCGCGGATGCGATGTTGCGTAGGGCGAACAGCCGGGAGTGTGCGCGCCCGACGTGCCCGCGTCCACCGCCGTCGTCACGCCCTTGGAGATGTTGATCTGGTCGGGGTCCACCCCGTAGTGGGAGACGCCCCAGAAGGTGTGGACGTGCAGGTCCACCAGCCCTGGGACGACCAGGAGGCCCGTCGCCTCGAGCACCTCGGCGGCCTCGCCGGTGCCGATGGACTGCCCTACGGCGGCGACCTTGCCGTCGGCGAAGGCGACGTCCCGGACGGCGTCCAGACCCTGCGGCGGGTTCACGACCGGAGCGCCCTTGATGACCAGGCTGTACTTCATTCAAGCCGCTTTTCAGGAGCTAAGGGGACGTTTTCCAAGGTTCTCGCTGAGGTGCCATAGAGGGCCTCGTGTGCCGCCCTCAGCTCGTCGAAGCGCTCTCGGTACGCCTGGTCCGCCACGGGGTCGCTGGTCATGATGACCGCGTCCTCGCGGTTTTCGGAGTAGTACCCCTTACGCAGGCCGCGCTCGGTGAGGCCGTACTTCTTGTAGAGGTTCTTAGCCACCTCGTTGGACTGGCGCACCTCGAGGGTGACGACGGACGCGTTCCGCGCCATCGCCTGCTCAATGGCCGCGATGAGCAGCAGTTCGCCCACGCCCTTGCCCCTGTGCTGCGCGTCCACCCCGACGGAGACGACGTGCGCCTCGTCGGCCATGTACCATAGGCCGATGAAGCCTACCGGCTCCCCCTCGGCGGCTGGCGCCGCACTGCCTGTCCTGAGCTTGTCGAAGGAGCCGCGCCAGGGGGCGAAGCACAGGATGCGTCCGAGAAGGCCTGGCCGCTCGTCTCCGGCGGCGTCCTGCAGGGGGGCAGCCTCACCGCCCACACGTTTGAGGCAGACGACGAGGTAGCTGGCCAGTTTATTCTTCAACTCGCGGCGGAACGAGGTGGGCGGGAAGAGGGTGGGAAAGGCGTCGCCCTCGATGCGGGCGCAGGTATGCACGTCTTCCTCGTGCATCGGGCGCACAAGGTAGGGCATCGTCCGTGTGGAGGACTTCTGCTGGATAGCCAAAGGCTGCCTCTGCGGCGTTGTCTAGTATAGCAGGGCTAGCCGTCTACCCCCTGAGGGAAGCTGCAAACCAACCGCGGACCTGTTACGTTATATATGACGACGCGGGCTGTACTTAGGGGGCAAGCGGCGGCTCCCCCACAGGAGGGCGGAACGGTATGGGCGGCAAGGACGGGGCAGAAGTACTGGCGAGGATAGACGGCCTGGTCGCCCAGGCCCAGTCCGGCGACAAGCGCGCGCTGGCGGCCCTCTACGACCACTTCTACGACCGTATCTACCGCTACGTCTCGTTCAAGACCGGCAACCCCGCCGAGGCCGAGGACATCACCGAAGTAGTGTTCCTCCGGATGCTCGAATCCATCAAGTTCTACAAGCCCCAAGGCTTCCCGTTCTCCTCGTGGCTGTTCCGCATCGCCCATAACCTGGTGGTGGACCACCACCGCAGGCGCGCCAGGGACATGAGCAGCCCCCTGGAGGCCGCGTCCCACGTGGCCGGCCACTCGGCCGTCAGCCCCGACGAGCAGATGGATGTGAAGTTCGCCATGGCCGAGGTGAACGAGGCCATGGAAGGCCTCACCGACCTGCAGCGCGAGGTTATCACCCTGCGGTTTGCGGGCGGCCTGTCCGTCCAAGAGACGGCGCGGGCCGTCGGCAAGAAAGAGAACGCGGTGAAGGCGCTCCAACACGCCGGCATCCGCAAGCTGCGCGGCATCCTTATCCCCAGCGGCAGGCCCGTCGAGTCCCGACCAGTCGGGACGTGGTAGTCCCTACGGACTGCTGGCACCTCCGATGAGCGCAGAGCTAGAGAAAATCCTGGACGAGTGCATCGAGCGGCTGGCCGCCGGCGGGAGCGTCGAGGCGTGTCTCACCCGCTACCCCGGCCACCGCGACGAACTGCTGCCCCTGCTGGAGGCGGCGTGGAAAGCGATGCATGCGGCGGAGACGACACGGCAGAACCCCGCGGCCAAGGCCAGGGGCCTCTACCGGCTCACCCAGGTCGCCTCCCAGGACGTCCCCCAGCGTGACCACACCCGTGTCCCCTTCTGGCGGCGGCCCGTGGCCAAGCCGATCGCGTTCGCGCTTGTAACGGTGCTTCTGGTGCTCGGCCTGAGCAGCGTCGCCGCTGTGAGGTCGTCGGACGCCGTGCCCGGCGACTCCCTCTACTGGGTCAAGACCACCAAGGAGGGCGTCAGCCTCTGGCTCCCCAAGTCCGACGCCGACCGCGCCGAGATGCACGCCCACCTGGCCGGCGACCGTGGGCGCGAGATGCGCGTCCTCGTGGAGCGGGGCCGTCTTGCCGATGCCGAGCAGGTCCTCGTCAGGGTACGGTACCACCTGGCCCGGTCCGCGGACTACGCCGGGGTCGTCGTCACCGTGGGCCGCGCCGAGATGCCTGCGCCGCCGCGCAAGCTGCAGGGCGACCCACGCATCGGCATCATCCGCATCACCTTGGAGCGTGATGGCGAGGTCGTCATCGCGCGCCGGACCGAGATTGCGGGCCGCATCCCCCACCACAACAGGGAGCGGGCCCAGCGCATCCTCCGCGACTTCGAGCTCTCCTACCGCGTCATGCTCACCGAGCTCGAGGGCGACCCCCTGGTCAACCCCTTCTGGCGCGTCGAGCCCGCCGTACCCTTCGACCTCCGCATCCCCCTCGACGAGCGGTAGCATCGCCGGACAGCCTCACCCAGAGATTCGAAAGCCGACCGGCTCGTAATTACCTATGCTGCCTAGCGCAGGGCGCGGGCGGACAGGTGGGCCAGGTGGGCGGCGATGGCGGCGTTGACCGCGGCGCGGCGCTCCGTCTCCGCCAGTGTCCGGAACTCGCCGTCGAAGAAGAAGACGAACTCCCCCAGGGAAACCGGTTCGTCCTACGGCGATGCGGCCCGAGGAATCTCTGCAGCTTCGCCTGCAACGGCGGCCTGGGCGAGAGGCTCCGTGGGCATGGGCGCACCCTCCAATTGCCCCAGGCTGGTCAGGGACATCTCCTCTCGGGACTGAGGCCCTTGAGCTGTCTTGGGGATGTCTGTCATGAGCATATCCTTTCGTTGAACTTTAGATACGCTTCATCCTCCGACAGATTCGCCGCCTGCCCGCGTTGTAGAATCAAACGATGGACATCATCCTCCGGATATGGCGCCTGATGGCGCGGTACCGCTGGTGGCTCGTGGGCGCGTATGCCACCACCCTCGGCGCCCTGGCCGCGACGCTCGTGCTGCCGTGGTTCCTGGGCGTCGCCGTGGACCGCGCCGTCGAGATGTTCCAGGCCGGCCATGTCTCCACCGGCGCGCTCCTCTGGTTGGGGTTGCTCCTCGCCGGCCTGACCGTGCTCCAGGGCCTCCTCCACTTCGGCCAGACCTACACGGCTGAGGCGCTGTCCCAGTACGTCGCCTACGACCTGCGCGACCGCTTCTACGACCGCGTCCAGCGCCTCAGCTTCGAGTTCCACGACCGCCACCACACCGGCAACCTTATGTCCCGCGCAATCTCCGACGTCGAGGCCGTCCGCGTCTTCGTCGCCTTCGGCCTGCTCCGCACGCCCTACTTCGCCCTCCTGTTCTTCACCAGCTCGGGCATCCTATTGTGGCTGGACTGGCGGCTCGGCCTGATGGTCATCGGCTTCATCCCTCTGCTGCTCCTCTACTCCATCCGCACCCGGAGCGAGATGCGGAGCATCTGGCAGCGCATCTCCGAGCGGATGGGCGAGTTGAGCACCGTCCTCCAGGAGAACCTGACGGGCGTGCGCGTGGTGAAGGCCTTCGCCGCCGAGCGGCACGAGGAGCGCAAGTTCGACGAGAAGAACGTGCAAGTCGCCGAGGAGTCGGTCCGCGCGACGCGGGTGCGGGCATCCAGCACGGCGGTCATGGTCATGGTGTTCATGCTGGCGATGGCGCTCATCCTGGGGTACGGCGGCTCGCGTGTTATCAATGGCGAGATGACCCTGGGCGACTTGACGCGCTTCCTGCTGTACGGCCAGGGCCTGGTCTTCCCTGTACGCATGATTGGCTGGCTGGTGAGCATGTTCGCGCGCGCGGTGGCCTCTGGCCAGCGGCTGTTCGAGGTGCTGGACGCAGAGTCCGCCGTCCGCGACGCCCCGGACGCCGCCGAGATGCCCCGCGCCAAGGGCCACGTGCGGTTCGAGGACGTCCATTTCAGCTATGCCGAGAGGCAGCCCGCCCTCCAGGGCATCAGCTTCGAGGCCAAGCCAGGCCAGATCGTCGCTCTCCTGGGCGCGCCAGGTAGTGGCAAGAGCACCGTGGTGAACCTGCTGCCGCGCTTCTACGACGTGACCTCCGGCAAAGTGACGATAGATGGCCGGGACGTGAGTGAGGTGGCCGTCGAGTCGTTGCGCCGCAACGTTGGCATCGTCCAGCAGGACGTGTTTCTGTTCTCCGCCTCGCTGCGCGACAATATCGCCTACGGCCGCCCGGATGCGGCCATGGCCGCGGTCGAGTCGGCTGCCCGGACGGCCCAACTCCACGAGCTGGTGGCCTCGCTCAAGGACGGCTACAATACCGAGATAGGAGAGCGCGGCGTGAACCTCTCCGGCGGTCAGCGGCAGCGCGTCGCCATCGCCCGTGCCCTGCTCCTTGACCCGCCCATCCTGGTGCTCGACGACTCCACCTCCAGCGTGGACGCCGGGACCGAGGCCCTGTTCCGGCAGGCCATGGAGTCCCTTATGAAGGGGCGGACCACCTTCGTCATCGCCCACCGGCTCAGCAGCGTGCGCAGGGCCGACCTCGTGCTGGTGCTCAAGGACGGCCGCATCGCCGAGCGCGGCACCCACGAAGAGCTTCTGGCGCGGGGCGGACTCTACCGGCAGATCTACGAGCTTCAATTGCTGCCGCGGGAGCGCAAAGACGAACGGCGGTGGACGCCCGCTGCAGCAGCGCAGGGGGCCGCGCGATGATTGGCCACCACGCCATGCGCGTCCCTTCCAGGGCCGAGCAGGACGACGAGCTGTTCGGTGCGGTGTACGACCCACGGGTCGTGCGCCGCCTGCTGCCGTACCTGCGCCCGTACCGCAAACTGCTGGCCGTCGCGGTCGTGGCGATGCTCGTCTCCACCGGCACGGGCGTCGCCGTCCCCTGGCTCATCAAGATCGGCATAGACAGCTACATCGCCACCGGCGACCTGGGCGGCCTGAGTTGGCTCATCGGCTTCTTCGTCGCCAATGCCTTGGTCAACTGGGGCGCCAGCTACGCGCAACAGATCGCGATGGAGCGTGTCGGCCAGGGGATGCTATACCGCCTTCGCAGAGACATGTTCGCCCACCTGCAGCGTCAGCCCGTGTCGTTCTACGACCGGACCGAGGTGGGCCGCCTCATCTCGCGGGTGCTCGGCGACGTGGGGCAGCTTCAAGAGTTGGCGTCCATGGCCGTGATAGTCCTGTCCGACTTCGTAAGCCTCATCGCCATCGTGGTGGCCATGCTGCTGCTGGATGTGAAACTTGGCCTGCTGGCGATGGCGGTGCTGCCCATCCTGGTGGCCGTCATGTATGCGTGGCAGCCCTTCGCCAGGCGAAGCTTCGTCCGGGTGCGCCGGGCCATCTCCGTGGTCAATTCAGACCTGAACGAAAACATCGCCGGCGTGCGCGTGGTGCAAGGCCTGAACCGCCAAGACCATAACCGCAAGGCCTTCGACGTCAACAACCGCGAGCATCTTGACGCCAACCTGTCGGCCACCGCACTGTCGTCCGGCCTGATGCCTGGGGTTGACCTGCTCACCGGCATCTCCCTGGGCCTAGCCATCTACTTCGGCGGTCTGATGATTACCGAGGGTGCGCTCCAGGTCGGCGTGCTGATAGCCTTCGTGATGTACGTGCAGCGGTTCTTCGACCCCGTCCGTAACCTCACCATGCAGTACAGCCAGCTTCAGCGCTCCATGGCCTCGGGCGCGCGCATCTTCGACCTCCTCGACACCCAGCCGGACATGGTGGACGCCCCCGGCGCCAAAGATATGCCAGCCATCAAGGGAGAAGTCGAGTTCCGCGACGTGAGCTTCGGCTACGGGTCCGGCCCCGATGCTCTCAAGCATGTGGACATGCGCGCCCGGCCCGGCGAGACCGTCGCCGTCGTCGGCCCCTCTGGCGCGGGCAAGACGACCCTCGCCTCACTCCTCATGCGTTTCCGTGACGTGCCCGAGGGCCGTGGGGCCGTCCTTGTGGATGGTATGGACGTCCGCCAGGTGAAGCGGGACTCGCTCGTGCGGCAGATGGGGATGGTGCTCCAGGAGCCGTTCCTTTTCTCCGGCACCATCCGTGAGAACATCAAATACAACCACGCCGACGTCAGTGACGACCGCATGGTCGAGGCGACCAAGGCCGTCGGTGCCCACGACTTCGTCATGCGGCTGGAGAAGGGTTATGACACGGTGCTCCAGGAGCGCGGAGGTAATCTGAGCCAGGGCCAGAGGCAGCTCATCAGCTTCGCCCGCGCCATCGCAGCCGACCCGCGCATCCTGGTGCTGGACGAGGCGACGGCCAGCGTGGACAGCCACACCGAGGCGATGGTCCAGGCTGCCCTCAAGAAGCTGCTGGAGGGCCGCACCGCTGTCGTCATCGCACACCGCCTGTCCACCGTCCGCGATGCCGACCGCATCGTCGTTCTTAACAGCGGACGCATCGTCGAGGAGGGGCGGCACCCCGAACTCATGGCCCGTGACGGCCTCTACGCGCGGCTCTACCGCATGAATTTCGAGGAGTCGCCGACGAACTGGCCGGTCCGCGATGAGTCAGGAAATGGGAGGAGCGGCAATGGGCGTGAGTGATAACAGGGCGGCGCTGCTGCGCTCGGTTGTGGCGTTCAACAACGTGCGCGACCGGTCGGGGTACTTCGACCTGTACACCCGCGACGCGGTCACACCCGATCTGCCAGGTGGCCTTCCGCCGGACCTGAACGGTTTCCGGCGCTACTACGCCGAACTGTGGGCCGCCTTTCCGGACATGCACCTGACGGTGGAGGACATCGTGGCCGAAGGGGATTCGGCGGCCGGGCGCTTCGTCGTCACCGGCACGCACCTTGGCCCCTTCAAAGGCATCGCCCCCACCGGCAGAAAGGTGCGCTTCGAGGGCATGACCATGCTCCACTTCCGCAACGGGAAGTGCATCGAGCGGTGGGGCATCTTCGGCATCTCTGGGGTGATGGCGCAGCTACGAGCTACCCCAGACGGGTCCAAGAAGCCTGCAGAGACGAAGAGCCTCGCCGACCTGAACAAACAGACCGTCTATGAGTACACCCTGGCCGTGCAGCGTCACCGCGACTTCGATGCCATCGAGCGGACCATCTCGCCCGACTTCTACAACCACGACGTGCTCCCCGCCCTGCCGCGCAACCGCGAGGGCTCCAAGCAGCTCTTCCATATGCTGTGGCGCGTCTTCCCCGACATGGACGTGGCCATCCACGACCAGGTTGCGGAGGGCGACATGGTCGTGACGCGTAAGACCATCACGGGCACGCACAGCGCCGAGTTCCTTGGCGTGCCGACGACCGGCAAGCGTGTAGCGATAGAGGTCATAGACATCCTGAGCGTCCGCGACGGCCTCATCACCGGCCACTGGGCACAGGCCGACCTGCTGGGCCTGTACCGCCAGATGGGCGTCGAGCCGCCCGCGTAGCATTCACTCCCAGGAAGGTCACGACGCGAGAGTTATACTTCCTCCCCCCTTGAGGGGAGAGGACTGAGGTGAGGGGGCGAAAAAGTCTGTCGTGTCCCCCGTCGTCTTCACCATCGGCCACAGCCGCCACGCCTGGGAGAGGTTCCGCGCCCTGCTGAAGGCAACGCCGGTCGAGGTGCTGGTGGACGTACGCACCCACCCCTTCAGCTGGTTCGCGCCCTTCGCCAACCGCACGAGGCTGCCCGCTCTGTTGGAGGCCGAGGGTATCGAGCACCGCTGGATGGGCGATACCCTCGGCGGCAAGCCACCAGA
Source organism: SAR202 cluster bacterium (assembly GCA_016872515.1). GTDB lineage: Bacteria > Chloroflexota > Dehalococcoidia > Lucifugimonadales > VGZR01 > VGZR01. The sequence continues at coordinate 44,418 of VGZR01000014.1, read as the reverse complement.
CCCATCGTTGTACGGTCCGCGCCGCTGGCCCGACTTCGAGAAGATGCGCCGCCAGCCCGCGCTCCAGAAGGGCATCGAGGAGCTGGCCGAGCTGTCACGGGAGCGGGTCGTGGCCATCATGTGCGCCGAGGAGGATCCGGCCCACTGCCACCGCGCGCTCCTCATCGCGCAGGAACTGGAACACCAGGGGCTGACCATCGCCCACATCAGGGCGATGGGGTAGGGTGCTCCTCGCTACACTATCGTGAAGGTGGAGCCGAGTGGAGTCTTTGTCACCTCGATGCGGACGGGAAACGCCTCCTTTACCTCTTCCACGTGGGTGATGACCAATATCTTCTTGAAGTCGTCCTGGATGGACTGGATGGCCTCTTTCAGCCGCTCCTGTCCGGCGGAGTCCTGGGAGCCGAACCCCTCGTCAATGAACAGGATGGGCAGGGGCGCGCCCGACCTCCGGGCCAGCAGCTTGGACAGCGCGATGCGCAGCGCGAAGTTGATGCGGAACCCCTCGCCGCCGCTGAACGTTTCGTAGCTGCGGGTCCCCACCTCGTCGGCGATCTTGACTTCCAGTTCCTCGGCGGTGGTCCCGCGCCGCACCGCACCCTGGCGCAGCTCCAGCTTGAGGTGCATCCTACCGTCCGTGAGCCGGGACAGCAGTTCGTTGGAGTCCGCCTCGAGCTGGGGTATGGCCGTCTCGATGATGAGGGCCTGGATGCCGTTCTTGCCGAAGGCCCCGGCGAGCTCGTCGTACACAGCCTTCTCGTCCGCCTCTTGGCGCCGCTCCACCTCCAGCTGCCGCGCTTCCGCCTCCACCGCGTCGCACCGCGCAAGTGAGGCCTCCAGCGCTCCATGGCGCTGCAGCGCCTTTCCGTAGCCGGCCTCAAGCTCCATTAAACTACGTTGCGCTGCCGCAAGCCCGCGCTCTGCGTCCGCGAAGCCCTGAAGGTCGCGCTGGAGCGCCTGACGGGCCTCGTCGAGGCGCTTGACCTCCTGGCGGCGGCGTTCCAGGGAGCCGGACGTGTCCTGTAGGGCCTTTTGCTCGGAAGGCAGCCTGCCCTTGGCGTCCACCAACTGCCGGTGGAGGTCGGCGTACTGCTCCAACGAGCGCGCCTCGCCCTGCGTCCTCCGGTGGGCCTCCTGGTTATAGCCAAGTTCGGCAGATCTGGCCTCCAGATCAGCCAGCTTATCGCGCTGCTCATGGGCAAAGTCATTCGACCGCAGCCGAGCCTCCGCATGGGCCAGCCCGCGCCGCGCTGGCTCGAGAGCATCCAATGCCTGCCGCGACTCCCGCAGTTCGCGTTCTAGGCCCTCGACGCGCCGGTGGAGCAGGGCGCTTTTCTGGTTGAGGGCCTTGAAGAGCTGTTCCGCGCGGGCCGCAGACCCTTGCTGCTCCCGCCGCGCGACCTTGAGCTGCGCCTCGGCTTGGTCGCGGCTCTGCTTCGCGGCCTCGTACCGCGCCCGGTACTCGCTTCGCAGGTGCGCCTGCCCCTCTGGCCCGAGCGCCTGCTTGCAGACAGGACAGGCAGCCCCGGGCTGCAAGAGTAACTCGGCCTTGCTCCGCGCCTCGGCCATCTCTTTGGTCAGACCATCCGAAGTCTGCTCCAAAGCCGCGGCCTTGCCAGCCGAGTCGCTGGCGGAGACCCGCAAGGCCTCAATGGCCTTCTCTTCCTCGCCGAGGCCTGCCAGTTCCCGCAAGGTGACCTCAAGCTCACGTTCGAGTTGGGGAAAGCGTGCCGCCTTCGGGGCCAGGTCTCGCTCGAGGGTGTCGCGCAGCCTCTCCCCTTCGGCCTGTAGCCTGCCGCCCTGGTCAGCGATGGCACGTTCCAGCGGCGCCTTCTCTTCAGCGAGCTTGTTCAGCCTGGCGAGGGCGTGGGTGAACCGCTCTAGCTCCCCGCGTGCCGACTCGTACGCCTGGAAACGGTCTGATATCTCGGCCTCGCGGACGAGCAGCGCCTCGAACTGTTGTACCCGCACCGCATGCTCTTGTGCCAGCTTCTCCAGCCGCGCCGTCTCCTGCCGCTCTCCGGTCAGTCGCCTGTCCGATTCGTCCGCCTGCGCGCGGCGGGACAAGAGCTCATCGCGCCGGCTGTACGCGGCGTCCCGCGTCCGCCGGGCCTCCTCCAGAGCCGGCGTGAGTCGCCCGAGCTCGGCTTTGACCGCGGCCATCTCTTCGGCGAACTGCGGGCGCCGCGCCAGTTCCTCGCGCCGCGAGGCCAGGAGGGCATCCAGCCCCAACACCCGCTGGTGACGCTCGCGGCTCCGCAGCTTCGCGCGCTCCTCCAGCGCATCGTAGGCCGCTAGGCCGAGTACCTCCCCCAGCCGCTCCTTACGCTCTGATGACCTGCTCATGGTGAACAGGTCGGCCCGTCCTTGGAGCAGGAACGCGGTGTTGATGAAGGTCGTGTAGTCCATCTGGAGCAGGTCGCGGATGCGCTTCTGCGTGTCGGCGACGGTATTGCCGCTGGTGACCGTGAAGCGGCCATTGGAGGCGGCTAGCAGGCTGAGGTCGGTCTTGCCCTGCCGTCCGCGGACGGCGCGGACGTGGCTGCGGGTGACGCGGTAGCGGTGGTCACGGGCCAGGAACTCCAGGTCCACAACCATATCTTGCTGGCCTAGGTGGATGAGCTCGTCTTGGGTCGAAGCCCTCGCCTCGCCCCACAACGCCCAGGTCATCGCGTCCAGAAGGGCCGACTTGCCGTGGCCGTTCTCCCCGCATAGGCAAGCCACGTGGATGCCCTCCAGGTCGAGGGTGGGGGCGTTGTCCCGGTAGCACATGAAGTTCTTGACAGTGAGGCGTAGGGGAATCATCTGGTTGGCGTAAGTATAGCGCCGAGGCCAACCCCCCACACACCTCCGCTGCTATAATCCCCCGGCGCAAGATTGTTCTGTTGATAGGGAAGGAGTAGATATGCAACGTGCATCGAAAGAGGCGCTCGAAGGGCTGATGCAGTTCGACTCGGCCACCGTGTTCAATGCTATCGTCGAGTCCATGGGTGCGAGCCAGGGAGGACGGGAGCTTCAGACCCGCGGGGGGATTCCCGAGTGCTACACCGGCCCTGAGATACGGTGCCTGTTGCCCGAGTTCGGCTGCGTCGTCGGCTACGCCGTCACTTCCGAGCTGGCCACCAACGATCCCGACGCGGTGGGCGTTCCCTGGGACTCGTACTACGAGGTGCTGGAGAAGACCGGCGGCCCCATCATCGCCGCGATGAAAGACGTGGATACCCGGCCCGGCCGGGGCGCCGCCTTCGGCGACAATATGGCCGCCGCCAACAAGGCCCTCGGCGTCGTCGGCGCGGTGGTGGACGGCACCGTGCGCGACCTGCAGGGCATCAAGGCGGTCGGCCTGCCTGTCTGGGGCCGCGGGCTCGTCCCAGGGCACGGCGTCTTTACCCTCGTGCGGGTCAACGGCCCCGTGGCGATAGGCCAACTGCTGGTCCACCCGGGCGACCTGCTAGTGGCCGACATGGACGGCTGCACCAAGGTGCCGTCCGGCTTCGACCCCGCGGCTCTTCTGGAGAAGTGCCGGCAGATCCGCAAGAAAGAGCAGATGTTCCAGGAGTTCACGCGACGGCCCGGATTCAGCGTCGCGCGTTGGAAAGAGTTCAGGAAAAAGTAACCGCCTATGCTGTGACCAGACCATAGGCGTTTATAGATGCGTTTAACGCTCCCCGAGGGAGGCTAGACCAGACGGAGGGAGCTGAAGGAGATGCGCTTGGCGCGGCGGGGCGGGTCAGCTTCGTCCGGCATGTGGGCACGCGGGCGGCCGCGTTGCTTGATGAGTAGGTAGGCCGCGTAGCCGCAGGCGACGCAGGACACGTACCACCCGAACTGGTCGCGGTCGAGATAGCGCGTCCCGGAGCACCTCGGGCATGAATTGAAGAAGATGTTGTGCCCGTTCGGCCCTCTCTTGGTGGGACCGGGGATGTGCTCGATAACTGGTAGCGCTGCCGCTTCCATGGTTGCCATCGTGAGTTTCCTTTCCAGCTTCTTTGGCATTGCAGGCGTCTTTACAACGGCCCCAGTATCCTCCCCGCTCCCAAGCCCGGCATCGCCCGAAATGATGACGGCGAGTGTGAGAAAAGAGGTAGCCCTGTAGGAGGGTTTCGCGGGCCACCCACCGGCCAGCAGCGGCATGCACGCGCTTCGTGCACATCACCCCAGACGCCGGTACGCTACGTGAAAACTTTCACGTACCCTTCACACTCTCCGGCTATCCCTTCACATCTCCCAAGCCATCGTGATTCTTAACGCAAAAGTCTGTACTTGCGAGGCTAGGGAGGCAGCTAAGTGGCAAGACATTTCACATTCGTCGCTGCGCTCTGGGCGGTGTTCCCCCCTATCGGCTACGTACTGGTGCTCAACTTCACACCGTTCCCCGTGGCAGCGGCAAAAGAGGCCAAGGCGATCGACGGTGCGTTCACCCTCCTGACGTTGCTGTCGGTGCCGGTCTTCGCCTTCGTCTGCGCCGTGTTGGCCTACTCGCTGGTGCGCTGGCACCTGAAGGGCGATCCCGACAGTGACGGCCCGGCCCTTCGCGGCCACAAACCGCCCATCGTCACCTGGTTCACTGTCACCTCGGCTCCTACCATCGCCGTCATCATCCACCCCGGCATCACCGGCCTTCGCGAGGTCCGCGCCCACGACAACATGCCCGTTGACCTACTCGTGCAGGTGGAGGGGCGCCGCTTCTTCTGGAACGTCATCTACCCGGAGCAGGGCGTGAAGAGCCGCAAGGAACTGGTGCTGCCCATCGGCGTAGTCACGCGGTTCGAGGTGACGGCCTATGACGTCCTCCACTCCTTCTGGATACCGGCGTTCCGCATCAAGGTGGACGCGGTGCCGGGGATGTACACGGCCATCGTCGCCACGCCTGACGAGTTCGGCACCTTCGCCCAAGACCCCAACTTCCGGCTCCAGTGCGCCGAACTATGCGGCGCCGGCCATGCCACCATGCGCCTGCCCGTAAGAGTGGTGTCCCAAGAGGAGTTCGACACTTGGATCGCCGAGCAGTCCCCGGCGAAGCTGACGAGGTGATGAGATGGGAGTGTTGAACGGGTTCTTCCCGGTGGTCCGTGCCCTTGTCTTCGCAGGCGTCGGCCTGGGCATCGGCATCGCCCTAGCGAGCCTCATCGCCGCCGTCACCAACCAGCCCGCCACCGAGGTGCGCATCGCCCTCGGCTACATCTTCGCCCTTATCGGCTGGCTGCTGGGCATCGGGGTGTGGGACTACTGGGCCAGGGAGTGGTTCGGCATGAAGCCGAAGACCAACACGGCGAAGGGCTGGCGCCGCTATTTCACCTTCTCCACCGACCATAAGGTCATCGGCGTTCAGTACCTCGTTACGTTCGTCGTCATGCTCCTCGGCGGCATCGCTGCCGTCGTACTGCGGATCGAGCTGCTAGATGCCGGGCAGACCATCATCGGCCCCGACCAGTTCAATATGGTCATGGGCCTACACGGGATGATGATGGTCGCTGTGGCAGTGGCCATCATCATGGGCGGGTTCGCCAACTTCGGCGTGCCGCTGCTCATCGGCGCCGAGGATGTTGCCTTCCCTCCGTATCAACGCCCTCAGCTACTGGACCATCCCGCCCGTGGCCGTCCTGCTTCTCCTGACACCTGTGTTCGGCGGCTTCGACTCTGGCTGGACCGCCTACCCGCCGCTGAGCGTCATCAACGCCGACGGCCAGCTACTTGTCCTCTTCGCCTTCCTCACCTTTGGCCTGTTCTCCATCCTCGGTGGCCTAAACTTCCTGACCACCGTCATTAAGATGCGGGTGCCCGGCATGACCTGGGGCCGGCTGCCCATCTTCGTCTGGGCCATCGTCTCCGCCTTCCTCATCAGCCTCGCCCCGACCAAGTTTGTCGCCTACGGCCTCATCATGGTCATCCTCGACCGTGTAGCCGGCATGGGCTTCTTCGACGCGGCTGTGGGTGGGAAGCCCCTGCTGTACGAGCACATCTTCTGGTTCTACTCTCACCCCGCCGTGTACGTGATGATTCTGCCCGCGTTCGGCATCGAACTAGAGATCCTCTCCCGCTTCTCGCGAAAGCCCGTCTTCGCCTACAAGTGGGTCGTCGCTTCCTTCATCGCCGTCGTCATCCTGAGCATGGTCGTCTGGGCGCACCACCTCTTCACCAGTGGCATGTCGAGCTACATACACATCCCGTTCATGGTCAGCACCGAGCTCATCTCCATTCCGACCGGCGCCGTGTTCCTCTCAGCATTGGGGACGCTGTGGATGGGCAAGCTGTGGCTCAAGACGCCCATGCTGTTCGCCGTGGGGGTTATCTTCAACTTCCTCATCGGCGGCATCACTGGCATCTTCCTGGCCGACGTCGCCACGGACATCCAGCTCTAGGACACCTACTTCGTCGTCGCCCACTTCCACTACACCATGGTGGGAGGCGAGATCTTCGCCATCATGGCGGCTATCTACTACTGGTTCCCCAAGATCGCGGGACGCATGTACAACGAGGCGATGGGCAGGGTCCACTTCGTCTGGATGTTTGTCGCCTAGAACGTGACCTTCCTGGCCATGTTCTGGGTGGGCGTACAAGGCATGAACCGCCGCGTGGCCGACTACCCGGCCGAGCTGACCGGCGAGAACCTGGCCGTGAGCGTGGCGGCCTTCGTGCTGGCTGTTAGCTTCGTGCTCCTCACCTACAATCTGGTGCGGTCGTGGATAAGCGGCCCGGTGGCCGAGGCGAACCCGTGGAAGGCGAAGGCTTTGGAGTGGCAGACTTCGTCGTCTTCGCCCGTCGAGAATTTCCCTGTGCCGCCGGTTGTCACCGGCGATCCACACTGCTACGGCGAACAGGGCTTGCAGCACGCGCGCTTCCCGAGGACTGCCCGTGAGGCCGGCGCCCACGCAGGCGACGGAGACTAGGACCGAGGAGGAAGGCTGGTGAACAAGAACAGGACAGCACTCGGCGCTAAGACACGCCTAGGCATCATCGTTTTTGTGGTCCTGATGGTCTTGGAGATCATCGAGTACGTGATAGGGGTCCAGTTCAAGCGTGGGAACTGGCCCGTGCTAGCCATCCTTGCCATCATCGCGGCCTGGCCGATCGTCTGGTACTTCATGCACGTGCACCAGCTCTGGCACCACGAGGAGGAGTAGAACGACATGGTCGACAAGACGGACACGCACGGGGCTGCTGGAGCCCACGTGGGGCACGACAAGCTCGGCACCAACCGGCTGGGTCTATGGCTCTTCATCATCTCCGAGAGCTTCCTATTCGGGGTCTTGCTCTCCAGCCGCTTCTATCTGCGCGGCGTGGAGTGGCCTGAAGACCTCAATCAGGGGCTCGGTCTCGTTATCTCCATTGTCCTGCTGTTCAGCAGCCTCAGCGCCTAACAGGCCGAGATGGCCGCCCGCTACGGCAATCAGCGCCGCTTCAGCCTCGGCGTGCTCGTCACCATCGCCCTTGGGATTGTGTTCCTTGCGGGTGTGGGCATCGAGCGGTACGAGGCCTTCCGGCACTTCTCGCCGTCCACCGGCTTCGGCACTGTCTTCTTCACCCTCACCGGCGTCCACGCCACCCACGTGCTCAGCGGCCTCATCATGCTGGGCATCGTCTGGTTCCTCGGACGCGACGGCCGCTACACCAAGGGCAACTACTGGGGAGTCGAGGGCGCGGTGAAGTACTGGCACTTCGTGGACGTGGCCCGGGTCTTCATCTATCCAACCCTGTACCTCGTGAGCTGACAGGGTTATCTTGCGCCCTCCCCGGAGGGGAAGCACCCTCTCCTCCGGGGAGGGCCTTCTTTTTGCTACGCACCTTTGAGGGTGCGCGGGACCGCCAGGAAGTACAGGATGCCCAGCAGGACGACCACGACGCCTTTGATATCGTTGTCCGTCGCCATATAGGCGATGCCACCCGCCAGGCACACCACCGCTACCAGCACGTCCAGTGGCCGCGTTGACTTGACCATTGTGGCCTCCTTCGGGAGCCTGCCGACGTTACACTCCGTCTGGTATCACTGGCAATACGATAGCTCACTGGGGGTCGGCGAATCGTCGCGCCCTCACCTCGGGTTCGCCCGTAGATCGCATAGGTAGCACAACTCACGGGGCGTACAGCTCGGCGGAGGCGAGGAGGCCCTCCCTGCCGTTGCCGGCGGTGATCAGCACCCGTTGGTCGTTGAGCAGGAGGCTCTTGTGTTGGTGTCGCGGTGCCGACATAGTCCCAGCGTCGGACCACGTCCCGGTCGCGGGGTCGTAGAGTTCGGCCGAGGCGAGGCCGCCCACCCCTCCGGCAACCAACACCCGCCCGTCCGCTAGCAGGGTGGCGCTGTGTTCGGCACGGGGAGCCTTGGTGTCGGCGGTTGGGCTCCAGGTGTTGGTCTTTGGGTCCCAGAGGTCCGCCGAGGTCAGCCTGCCGGCCCCACCGACTACCAGAACCCGGCCATCCTTCAGCAGCGTAGCCGCGTGAAGAGCGCGTCCATCCGACATGGTGCCAGCCGCTGACCAGGAATCGGCCACCGGATCATACACTTCAGCCGTATCCAGGTAAGGGCCGTCGAGCCTCCCGCCGCCGGTGACCAGCACGCGTCCGTCTTGAAGCAAGGTGGCGGTATGGAAGTGGCGTGGCGTCGCCATCGGCGCGACAAGGGACCACGTTCCGGAGGCCGGGTCATAGACCTCCACTGCGGTCAGGTCGCCAAACGTGTCCCCGACGCCGCCGACGACCATCACGCGGCCATCGGTGAGTACAACAGAGACCGTTCCTTCTCGCGCCTCGTTCATACTCTGAGTCGGCGACCACGTCCCCGTCTTGGGATCCCATATCTCGGCGGTCCGGATCGCTTGTCTCAGTTTGCTCAAACCGCCCGCAGCCAGTACCCTGCCGTCTGGGAGCAGGGCCAGGGCCAACGAGTGGCGAGCCGCTCTCATCGTCGCCGTTACCGACCACTGCCCGGTCGTTGGGTCATACACCTCCGCCTCGTCGCTGACCAGGGCCTTCATGTTCGACCCAAAGCCCATGCCCCCGGCCACGAGGACCCGACCGTCAAGCAACAGCACAACTGAGTGGAGCATCCGCCGCGCCTTCATGTCGGCAATCGTGACGAACTCTCCCTTGGCCCTCTGGGCTGTCTCGGCAGTTTGCGCCTCCTCGGAGACCGGCGAGGCCGCCTTCGGGCCCCCGCAGCAGACCGCGGCGAGGGCAGCCGCGAGCAAGACCACGTTCAAGATGGTGCTAATCATCGCTTGCGTCTCGTGATGCGCTCACAGTGGGATACGCCTCCGTCTGAACGGTACGATTCTAGAGGCACGGCGAGGCTCATGCAAGTACCACGCCGAATTCAGTGTCACGTCCCCATTGTTAGGAAGTAACTCGCCGGACGGTGGAAGGTCTTCGGCGACATTGTTCGGGAAATCACAAACACTTGGTGGCAATCCTTGACAATCCATGGGGCGACCGCTAAGATGCGGCCCGCAGCGGCTATCTGTGGCGGTTGGCGCCGCCACACCTGGGCGGGAACAGCGGAGCCTGCGAGACTAACCCAGGCCCTGTGGTCCGTCGAACCGAGGGTGTGGCCAGGCCAGCGATCCTAGGTACGTCTGCAGAAAGGAAAGCCATGAAAAAGACGCTCTTTGCTCTAGCAGTCGTGGCGGTTCTCACGCTTGTCCTAGCTGCCTGTGGAGACAAGGAGGAGCAGGAGGTAGAGAAGGAGGCGACGGTAGCGATAGAGAAGGAGGCGACGGTGGTGGTGGAGAAGGTCCGCGCCGCCACGCCCACGCCTCCTCCGGCCACGGGAGAGGCCAAGTTCGGGGGCAATCTGCGCATCACTGCCCAGGGAAGCGTCAGCACCCTGGACCCGGTCTACTCCTTCTTCGCAGTCGTTGGTTCCATTGCGTCCCACTTCTACGAGGGGCTCTTCGGCTGGGACGGGAATCTGAACGCCCAGCCGCGCGGTCTGGATAGCTTCTCCATCAGCCCGGACGGGCTTACGTGGACCTTCAAGCTACGCGAAATGAAGTTCCATGACGGCAGCCCGTTCGAGTCGCAGGACGCTATCGCATCGCTACAGCGAGCGATGGACACGGGTATGCCGGGAATTACACTGGTCAACAGGTTCAGCGCGGAGGACGGCTTGAAGGCGCTCGATACCAAGATCTTCACCTGGACCTTCACCGAACCCTTCGGTGGCGTCCCCATCGTCTTGGCCAACCCGCACCCGCCGCTCGCGATGATGCGGGCCGAGGATGCCGCCACCCCGTTCACCGAGCCGGTGACTGAGAGGATCGGCACGGCCGCCTACAAGTTCGTCAGTTGGGACCAGGGCGACAAGATCGTCTTGGAGCGGTTCCAGGGCTACATCACCCGGGACGAGCCCTCCAGCCCCGGCACCTACGCGGGCAAGAATGTCGCCTATCTCGATCAACTCATCTGGCTGGAGATACCCGACGAGGAGACGAAAATCGCCGGCCTTGAGACCGGAGAGTGGGACGTGGTGGACAACGCGGGGCTCGACTTCTACAAGCGTTTGAAGGACAACCCCGACCTTCAGGTCAGCGTGTACAAGCCGGGCAAGCGGTCCGACATGATCCTGAACCCCCAGATCACGCCCTTCAAGTACCTCAACGCCCGCCGCGCCATCATGACAGGTATTGACGTGGATTCGATTATGATTTCGCTGGGGGACCCGGACCTCTGGATCACGTGCGCAGCCCTGTACTGGTGCGGCACGCCCCTGGATACCACGGCCGGGTCGAGTTACACCGTTCAGACAAGCAAGGGCCCAAGGGAGATCGGCTACGACGTCAACGATATGGAGACGGCCAAGCTGCTCTTGCAAGAGTCGGAATACGCTGGCGAGACGGTCGTCCTGTTGAACCCCACGGACTACGGCACCATCACGCCACTCGGCCACGTCCTGAAGCCCGTGATGGAGGAGATTGGCTTCAACGTCGAGATGCCTGCCCTTGACTGGGCGACCATCACAGGCAGGTTCGGCGCCACCGGCACGTGGAGCGCGGCTACAAGCTGGTACGAGCACTTCGCCTTAGGCAACCCGGTCACCGACCTTTTCCTCGCCGGGACGCTGGACTTCTTCGGCAGGGACGAGAAGCTGATAGAGCTACAGCTGGCCTATGCCAGGGAGCAGAACCCCCAAAAGCAATTGGAGATTGTTGATCAGATCTCCATGCGCCGCTGGGAGGTAGTCCTCGACCTCTCCCTGGGCGTCTTCTTCCCCATCAGCCCGGCCACCAAGGACTTGAAGGGGTTCGAGGTGAAGGCGATCAACTTCTACACCAACACCTGGCTGGATCGGTAAGCACGCCCCAGGGTTAAGGGGTCATCGTAGGGGCGTCCCGATTGACATCGGGACGCCCCTACTGTTTCCTCGATGGTGCAGGCCCGCTACACGCCGTCCGGTATCACCGGTAACACAATGTGTGAGGGCCGCTCGCGGTCGTGGTACACCGTCTGGTGCGCAACCACCATCTCGGCGTCCTGGCCGAAAGCGTGGCCCGTGTTCGGATTGCGGTCGAACTGGGGGAAGTTGCTACTGGTGACGTCCACCCGGAGACGGTGTCCGGGCAGGAAGCAGTTGCTAGACGACCACAGGTCTATCTCGAACTTATAGACCTTGCCGGGCTCCAACAGCTTCGTCTTCTCCCACGAGTCGCGGTAGCGCGCCCGCAGGATGCCCTGGGCCAGGTTCATGGCGTAGCCGTTGGGGGACACGTCCACCAGCTTGGCCACCCAGTCGGTGTCCTTGGCCGACGACGAGGCGTAGAGCACCACCTTGATGGGGCCGGTCACCTCGAAGGGCTTCTCGAACGGGGCGCTGGTATAGATCAGCACGTCGCTTCGGTACTCGTTCGCCCGCTGGTCGCGCGGGCCCATCGTCACCGGCAGCGAGTCCTCGGAGCAGCACGTGCTCCCGCCCGCCGTCGGCACCGGGTGCATCGGGTCGTAGTCGTACTGGTCGGCCTGCTCGTTGCGCGGCGCCGTGGGGCTGACCGTGCCGTCACCCACCATCGAGTTGGCCTTGCCGCCGCTGTGGAGGTACCACGGCGTGTACTTCGTCCCCGGGATGGGCCAATCGTCCGCCCAGCGCCACTTGTTGGCGCCCATGACGAACACCCTCACCCGCGGCTCCTTGCCGATGCCGTCGTCCTCGCCCTTGAGTTGGTAGTTGAGCCAGCGGGTGTGCTCGTTCATCAGGTCAACGACGACGTTGGGGCCGAAGTCGATGTCGCCGGTCTTGCTGTTCAGACCGTAGTCGCCGAGGCGGTGCGTCCACGGGCCGACGATGAGCTTCTGCGCCTTTCGGGCCCTGGCCGTCTTGCCCTTGGTGGTCATGCCGATGAAGTTGTTGAGGCCGCCCTGGAGGAAGACGTCGTACCAGCCCGCCATATTGTAGGCCGACACCGAGGCCCTCTCGTAGTTCTCCTCGATCGGCTGCATGGAGCGCCAGTAGTCGCCGTAGGTCGGATGGTTGATCCAGTCCTTCCAGTGCTTGATAGGACGCCCGGCGTTCTCGTCGGACGTGATGAGCGGTAGATGCCAGAGCAGACTTGTGAGGTGTATCTCGCCGGGCAGCCACAGCGGGTGCGCGCGGTTGGTGCGGGTGGCCATCGTCAGCGACCAACTGAGGTTGAAGGCCAGATGGAAGGCGCCCCCGGTATAGACCCAGTTGTGGAAGGTGTTCGAGTAGGCCACGAAAGGCACGGAGGCGATGTAGTGCTTGCTGCCGCCCTGGGCCTCCTGCCACTGGGTCAGCCCGAGGTAAGACGCGCCGATGCTGCCGACCTTGCCGTTGGACCAGGGCTGCTTGGCGGCCCACTCGATGGCGTCGTGGCCATCCCTGGCCTCATTGATGAATGGGTACCACTCGCCGTCCGAGTCGTACCTCCCCCGGCAGTCCTGCAATACCACTGCGAATCCGCGCTGGGCGAGATAGACCGCGCTGATCACGGTGGCGGGAATGAGGTTGCCACGGTCGTAGGGCGTCCGCTGGACCAGGACGGGGAATGGCCCGCCCGACGCGGGCATGTACACGTCCGTCGCGAGCTCCACGCCATCGTGCATGGGGACGCGCAGGTCGTGGAGCTCGCGTATATTATGGACAGCTGTTGGTTTCGGTGCAGTCACGTGCTCAACTCCTCCTCGTTCTGCTTCTGTGCCTGAGCTATCGTTGGGAACGCGAGCCATCCGAAGGGCTACGTCCCTTGGCGATTGCTGAGGGTGCAGGGCTGTGCCCTGCCGGCTGTTATCTTCTCCGAATCGTGCCGGTTGTCAACGGGTGCCTTTACCTGATAGTGCGGCCGCCGTCCATGGTCAGCTTGTGTCCCGACATGTACGAGGCGGCGTCGGAGCACAGCCAGACGGCGGCCTTGGCGACCTCCTCCGGCGTGGCGATGCGCCCGGCGGGGTAGTAGTCTCGAAACCACGCCTTCACCTTTGGGTCGCCGCCGGTGATACGGTCGTGCATCGCCGTATCTATGGCGCCGGGGCAGAGGACGTGATGCGGATGCCCTTCTTGGCGTAGTCGAGCGCCGCCGACTTCGTCAGGCCGATGACGCCGAACCTGCTGGCGACGTAGGCCGGGATGCCCTTTGCGGCCACGAGGCCCACGTCCGACGACATGTTGACGACGGCGCAGCCTGTTGAGAACCCCGACGGAGATGGCCGAGGAGGCTGAGATACCTCCTCCCCCTCGAGAGCTTGTCCTGTTACAGGAGTATGGGCTGGCTACGATTGAAGGCCAAACCCTCAAAGCGAACTTGCATTTCATGGACCAATTCACTGGGATCCCAACCAACAGGCCGGAAGCGGAGTAAAGCTAGCTCTACATACCACCAGCCCTTGAGCTTGCTGTGGCGTAACTGCCGGATAGTTGTCTCGATCATGTACCCGCCCCTGTTATAATCCGCGCCAATTCACGAGGAGGCAGCGAGCATGTCGGACCACCTGTTCCTTCCCGCCGGGGTGCGGGCGCAGTACAACGTGAAGGTGCCCATGCGGGACGGGGTGCGCCTGTCGGCGGACATCTACTTCCCCCGCGAGGGCGAAGGCCCTTGGCCGGTCATCTTGACGCGCACGCCCTACGACAACATGGCGCCGTGGGTCCAGGGGCCGGCGGTGTTCTGGCCGCAGCATGGGTACGTCTATGTGGCCCAGGACTGCCGCGGACGGTACGACTCCGAGGGCGAGTTCTACCCCTTCGCCAACGAGTTCAAGGACGGCTACGATACCGTCGAGTGGATCGGCCGCCAGCCCTGGTGCGACGGCAACGTCGGCATGTCCGGCCCGTCCTACGTCGGGAACGTCCAGTGGCAGGCCGCGGTCGGCGGCAGCAGGTTCCTCAAGACCATCATCCCCGAGGTCATCGGCGACAACTTGTACGAGTCGCCCAACTACCAGGGCGGCACCTTCCAGCTCGGCTGGTCGGCCACGTGGGCCTTCCGCATGGCGGGCCGAACGATGCAGCAGATCAACCTGTACAACTGGGGCCAGGTCTTCCCGTCGCTGCCCCTGCGCGACCTGCCCGCCACTGCGGGGAAGGACATTGCCTGGTTCAAGGACTGGGTGGATCACCCCGACTACGACGACTACTGGAAGGCCCTAGCCATCAAGGAGCGGTACGAAGACATCAAGATTCCCGTCCTGCAGATCGGCGGGTGGTACGACTTTTTCACGGCGGGCACGCTGTTGAACTACGCGGGCATGAAGGCGCGCGGCGGCTCGCCCGCGGCGCGGCGCCACCAGGCCGTCGTCATGGGCCCATGGATACACCGCGCGGCCATCGAGGAGATTACCCACGCGGGAGAGGTGGACTTCGGCAAGAGCTCCTACCTAGACTTGATGGCGATCAAGCTGCGCTGGTTCGACCGCTGGCTCAAGGGCATCAAGAACGGCGTGGACGCCGAGGCCCCGCTAAAGCTTTTCGCCATGGGTGAGAACGCCTGGAAGAACGAGAACGAGTGGCCGCTGGCACGCACCAAGTTCACCCGGTGGTACTTCCACAGCGGCGGCAAGGCCAACTCGCTCATGGGCGACGGCATGCTCTCGCCCCGCAAGCCTGGTAACGAACCCGCCGACCAGTACGCCTACGACCCTGCGTTCCCGACGCCGACGCGCGGCGGCTGCAACTGCTGTGATCCCGAGATCCTGGACTGGGGCGCCTTCGACCAGCGGCCCGCCGAGTACCGCCAGGACGTTCTCGTGTACACCTCTGAGCCGCTCAAGGAAGACCTGGAGGTCACCGGCCCCGTCATCGTCAAGCTCCACGCCGCCAGCGACTGCCGCGATACCGACTTCACCGGCAAGCTGGTGGATGTGGCTCCAGACGGCTATGCGGTGAACCTGTGCGACGGCATCGTCCGCGCCCGCTACCGCGAGTCTACCTCCGCCCAGAAGCCCCTGCGCCCCGGCACGGCCTACGAGTTCACCATAGACCTGTGGCCCACCAGCAACGTCTTCAAGAAGGGCCATCGCATCCGCGTGGACATCGCCAGCGCCAATTTCCCGCGCTTCGACCGCAACCTCAACACCGGCAACCCCGTTGGGACGGATACCTCGATGAAGGTCGCCCACCAGACCGTCTTCCACGACGCCGCCCACCCGTCCCATATCCTCCTGCCGGTGATATCGGGGAGCTAGAACCTTCTACTGTGCCGTGACGCCGCCGTCCACGATGAACTCGGTGCCGGTGACGTACGACGCCTCGTCGCTGGCCAGGAACAGGATGGCGTTGGCAATCTCCTCGGCGCGGGCCAGGCGGCCCAGGGGTGTGCGCTCGGGGCGGTAGTCGTGTGTGCCGTCGGCCATGATGTCCACCATGACCTTGCGCGCCAGCGGCGTGTCCGCCCAGCCTGGATGGACCGAGTTCACGCGGATGTTGTCCCTGGCGTACTGGAGCGCGGCAGCCTTGGTGAGCAGCCGCGTGGCCGCTTTCCCCGCCGAGTAGGCGGCGTTCCCCAGGCCAGCGGTCCCCGCCATCGAGGATACGTTCACGATGGCGCCGCCGCCCTGGGCCATCATCGAGGGGATGACGTGCTTCATGCCTAGGAAGACGCTCTTGGCGTGGACGTCCAGCTGAGCGTTCCAGACCTCCACCGGAAGGTCCTCCACCTTGTGCACGTGGGTCGTCCCCGCGCTGTTCACCAGGATGTCCACCCTACCGAACCGCTCGAGCGCGGCCTTCATCGCCACCTGCCACTCCGCCTCGTTCGTCACATCCAGGCGCGCGAAGACCGCATCCGCGCCCGACTGGCCGAGCTGCGCCGCGGTCAACTCCCCGTTGGCCGCATCCATGTCGGTCAGCACCAACTTCGCGCCCTCCCTCCCGAACACCCACGCGGTCGCCCCCCCGAAACCCATCACGCTGCCCTTGACGCCCTGCGCCGCCCCCGTGATGAACGCTACCTTGTTCTTCAGCCGCATCGCTTCACCTCGCTAGACGAGTGCCGTCGCTATCCCGAAGTAGATGACGATAGAGAGCAAGTCTTGGATGACCGTCGCCAGCGGCCCGCTGCCGAAGGCGGGGTCGCGTCCCAGCCCCTCCAGTGCCCACTGCAACGTCATCGCCACCGCCAGCAGCCGCTCAGGAGGGACGATGCCCCTGAACCGGCCGTCCGCGTCGGCCACCGCCAAGCTCCGCTCCCGGTGGCGGACCGCTTTCCACGCCACCTGCTCCTGGTCTAGGCCGGGCGCGACTACCGGTGGGTCTGCGTCCATCATCTCGCGCACCAGGGTCGCCGCCGGCGCCGTGAGCACATTTTCGATACGTACCATGCCCACCAGCTTTCCATCGCGGCAGACAGCCACGTCGGCTACCGCTTCATACTGCTGGAAGCGCAACTGATGCAATAAGTCTCCGGCCGTGGCGGTAGGGGAGGTCACGGGCACCCGTGTAGAAAGGTGCCCCTCCGCCGTTTCGAAGGTCAGAGCCTTGGGGCCGATCGCCTCGCAGGTTGTAATGGCCGACTCCGTCCAAGCACAGGGCCCGTTGCTCCTTGGCCGCGCTTCCGACGGTATCCTACACCCACAGGCCGCCCTACCTACAAAGGCCAGCCTTGACACCTTTCCTCTCAGCCATATAATCCCCCCATCTTCGCGAGGAAGGTCGTAACGCATGGAAGTCGGCTATTTCGCCATGCCCCTGCACCCGCCGGGGGCTGATTTCACCAAGACCGTCCACGAGGACATCCAACAACTGGTCACACTCGACCGCCTGGGCTACCACGAGGCCTGGATCGGTGAGCACTTCACGATGGAGTGGGAGAACATCCCCTCGCCGGAGTTGGTCATCGCCATGGCCCTGGCCAAGACCAAGCGCATCAAGCTCGGCACCGGCGTGACCTGCCTGGCCTACCACAACCCCTTCCATCTGGCGCACCGCATCGCCGAGCTGGACCACCTGGCCAAGGGACGCTTCCAGTGGGGCATCGGCACCGGCGCTTCGCCGATGGACTTTGAGGTGTTCGGCGTGGACGCGGAGAAGAACGAGCAGCGCTGGCTCTCCCGAGAGACAGTGGACATGGTGCTCAAGATATGGGAGGGTGCGCCGCTCGGCACCTACGAGAACAAGTTCTGGCGTGTGAAGATTCCGCCTCCGATGCCCGACGTGAACTTCAGCATCCACCTCAAGCCGTACCAGAAACCCCACCCGCCCATCGCCGTCGCGGGGCTGTCCCCCAGGTCCGACACCCTCATCATGGCGGGCGAGCGCGGGTGGATTCCCATGAGCATCAACCACACCCCAGCGCCGACCCTCAAGACCCACTGGGAGGCCGTGCTGGAGGGCGCCAAGCGCACCGGACGCACGCCCGGCCGCAGCCAGTGGCGCATCGCCCGCGACATCTTCATCGCCGATACTGCTGAGGAGGCCCGCCGCGAGGCCATCAAAGGTACCATGGCCCGCGACTACTACGGCTACGTCTATCCCGTCCTCGCCAAGTACGGATACCTCAAGCTCTTCAAGTCCGACCCTGAGATGCCCGACTCCGCCGTGACCCTAGACTACATCGTGGACAACATCTGGGTCGTCGGCAGCGTCGAGGATGTCGTCGCCAAGCTCCGCAAGCTGTACAAAGACGTGGGCGGCTTCGGTGTCCTCCTAGCCATGCACCACGAGTGGAAACCCAGGGCCAAGTGGCTCCGCTCGATGGAGTTGCTGGTCAACGAGGTCATCCCTGCGCTGGCGGACTTGAGGTAGCGATGCTTGTGGGGAACGGCAGGGGCGCCCCGATTTATCGGGACGACCCTCGTCTGCCTGCCGGGAAACTGCGCCCGCGGTCTAGACCTTCGCCATGACCTCTTTCTTGAACCAACGCAGCCTGGTCAGGAGTTCGTCTGGCGGGTACGACCACACCAGGCCCAGGTAGTCGCAGCCGGCCGCCGCGTAGTCCTCGACAGCCTTCAGGTACATCTTCGGGTCGGTGCAGCGGTTGTGGTACGAGACGGACCCTCCGGGGTCGAGGACGTCCATCGGCGCGTTGAATATCTGGATGGCGCCCTTCATCTCCTTCTTAATCTTCATCTCGCGGCGGTGTGCCCGCAGCTTATCCATGCCGTCTTGGTACTCGCGCGGCGTGACGAGCCCGGGGATCCATCCGTCGCCATACTGGGCCGCCAGGCGCATCATCCGTTCGCCCTTCACGCCGAACCACAGCGGCGGGTACGGCTTCTGCACGGGCTTCGGCGAGATCTGCGTCTGGTCGCCGGTGCACTGGTAGTACTGCCCCTGGAAGTTGACCACGTCCTCCGTCCAGAGCTTTATCATCAGCTCGACGCCCTCGATGGTCTTGTCCACCCGCACCTTGATGGGGTCCCACTGGCTGAAGGAGTCGAACTCGGGCTGGTGCCAGCCGGCGCCGACGCCCAGGATGACCCTTCCCCCTGACAGCACGTCCAGCGTCGCCACCACCTTGGCCAGCTGCGCCGGAGGCCGGAACGGGATGGGCGTCACGCACGTGCCCAGCTTGATGGCCGAGGTCTTGCCCGCCACGTAGGACAGTAGGCTCCAGCAGTCCACCGTGTCAGGCCCGATGGGCAAGCCGTAGTGGTCCCACACCAAGAAGGTGTTGAACCCTTGCTGTTCGGCCTCGGCCGCTACGTAGGACGCCAGCGCCCCGTTGCAGTAGCCCTTCATGTTCGGGTAGATGAGAACGAAATTCACGTCTGTCTCCCTGTCTTAGCTTGGCCTTAGGTACTTCTTCGGCATCTCGGCGCCGACGGTGTACTGGAGCCGCCCCAGTTTCACCATCTGGTACACGTTCACCCGGAAGTCGGGGTTCAGGCACATGTGCATGTACGCGTCCCGCTCGGACACCCCGTACTCCATCATCCACTCCATCAAGCCGATGACGGCCTGCTCCACGGCGTCCTCAAGCGGGCGGAAGGAATACACGGACACGATGGAGTCTGGCTTCTCCAGCCGGATGAATGGGATGGTCTTCCTCTTGATGACCCGGCAGGAGGCCGTGACCTCCGCGTTCGTCTCGTCGGCGTCACCGTAGAATTCAGTGTCGCCTTGGGAGCCGTGGGCGTCCCCGATGTAGAGCAGCCCGCCTGGATGGTACACGTTCAGGAAGACCCTGGTCCCTTCCCTGACGTCGCGGATGTCCAGGTTGCCGCCGAAGGGCCCCTGACCGACCACCGGCGTCTCCACCTCGCGGTCTGCCGCGACCATCACCACGCCCAACATGGGCGAGAGGTCCCACAAGACCTTGCCATCGTAGCTGGCCTTGCCGTCGCGGGTCGTCCCGCTTGGCCCAGGCAGATGCTTGATGACGCGCACCCACGGCCCGCGCGCCTCGGCGAACCTGTGGGAGTCGCCCAGCGGGCCGATGCCAGGCAGTGAGGCGGTCCAACCCTCGCTGCCCACCACGATCTTCTCGATGGTCACTTCGAGGAGGTCGCCGCGCTCGGCGCCCTCGACGTAGATGGGCCCGGCCACGGGGTTCGCCTTGACCGGGAGGTAGTGCAGCTCGGGGAGCTCGCTCAGCCGGTCAACGATTCCAGGCTCTGTCATCTTCCCTGCGAAGGAGTCGTTGGTTTCCACGACGAAGCTTTCGCCCTGCTTCACCCGCAACTTCGGGGGTTGTTTGGGGTCGAGCTCGAACACCAGGCTGTCCGCCTTCTTGATCCGCTGCATGACGCTCCTCCTCTCTTGCCATCAAGATGCGTGATGCTAGATTGCCCTATCTGTATCGCACAGGCGAGTTGTGGTCATGTGGCTGCTCAAAACAATAGACGTGCCCCAGCACCCAGCCAGATTCTTCGGTCGGGCCGATTTCGCCGGCCCTCCCTCCAGAATGACAGAGAGACGCGCCGTGTATCTGCAAGTACATCATCTCAACCCGCATCACCCGTCTTAGGCGCTTGGCACCAGGTATCTCTTGGGAATCTCGGCCCCGACGGTGTATTGGAGCCGCCCGGCCCGCACCATCTGATAGACGTTCACACGGAACTCTGGGTTGATGCACGCGTGCATGTACGCCTCGCGCTCCGAGACCCCGTACTCGGTGACCATCCATTCCATGAGGTTGACGATGGCCGACTCGACGGCATCTTCGAGCGGCCTGAATGAGTACACCGACACGATGGAGTCTGGCTTGACCAGCCGGACGAAGGGGATGGTCTTCTTCTTGACGACCTTGCAGCTCAACGTCACCTCGGCCCCTGTCTCGTCGGCGGTGCCGTAGAACTCCGTATCGCCCTGGGAGCCGTGGACGTCCCCCACGTAGAGCAGCCCGCCGGGGTGATAGACGTTGAGATAGACCTTCGTGCCCTCTTTGATATCGCGGATGTCCAGGTTGCCGCCGAACGGCCCCTGGCCCGCTGTCGTCGTCTCCACCTCGCGGTCGGGCGCCGTCGCCAGCGTCCCAATCATCGGCGCCAAGTCCCACGTGACCTTGCTGTTCAGCACGCCCTTGCCGTCGTGCCGCGTCCCGCTCGGCCCAGGCAGGTGCTTGACCATCTGTATCCATGGACCGCGGGCCTGTTGCCACTTCACGCTGTCGGCCAGCGGCCCCACGCCGGGGAACGAGCCGGTGAAGCCTTGTTCGTCCACGACGATGCGCTCGATGGTGACTTCCAGCGAGTCGCCGCGTTCGGCCCCCTCGACGTATATCGGCCCACCGCAGGGGTTCCCTTTCGGCGGCGTGAACCTCAGCTCGGGTATTTCGTGCAGGCGGTTAATCATGGCTGGCTCGCGGATGGAGCCGGACAGCGCGTCATTCGTGTCCACGACGAAGCTCTCGCCCTGCTTCACCCGCAGCAACGGCTTGTGGGTATGGTCTAGCTCATAGACAAGGCTCTGCGCCTTCGTGATGCGTTGCATTACGCTCTACCTCGCACTAACTCGCTATCAGGTACTTCTTGGGTATCTCGGCACCAACGGTGTACTGGAGCCGTCCGATGCGCACCATCTGATAGACGTTCACCCGGAACTCCGGGTTGATGCACGCGTGCATATATGCATCGCGCTCCGACACCCCGTACTCCGAGACCATCCACTCCATGAGATTGACGATGGCCGACTCCACAGCCGCCTCCAGTGGGCGGAAGGAGTACACCGATACGATGGAGTCCGGCTTGACCAGGCGGACGAAGGGAATGGTCTTCTTCTTGATGACCCGGCAGCTCAGGGTGACGTTGCCGCGCGTCTCATCGGCAGTTCCGTAGAATTCGGTGTCGCCCTGGCTGGCGTGGACGTCGCCGACGTAGAGCATCGCGCCGGGATGATAGACGTTGAGATAGACCTTTGTGCCCTCTTTGATGTCGCGGACGTCGATGTTCCCGCCCCACGGGCCTTGGCCCACGGCGCTGGTCTCCACTTCGCGGTCCGGGGCCGTGCCGATGGTGCCGATCATCGGCGCCAGGTCCCACGTGACCTTGCTGCTGAACACGCCTTTGCCGTCGCGGGTCGTCCCGCTCGGCCCCGGCAGGTGCTTGACGATGTGGACGTACGGCTCGGTGAGCGCGCCCCAGCGGACCGAGTCGGTGAGCGGTCCTTGGCCGGGGCGGAACGACGTGAATCCCTGAGCGTCCACCTCGATGGCCTCGATGGTCACTTCGAGCAGGTCGCCGCGCTCCGCGCCCTCGACGAAGATGGGGCCGCCTATGGGGTTCGACTTGGCGGGGAAGAACTTGCGCGTCGGCAGGTCGTTCAGCTTCGGTGCCATGTCCGCCGACCGGACCAGCCCCGAGCCGGCGTCCTCAGTCTCGACCACGAACCGCTCGCCCTGCTTCACGCGCAGCTTCGGGGCGTGCCGGTGGTCGAACACGTACTCCATCGCCTGGTCGCGCGTGATGCGTTGCATATCCGAGCTCACTCTCTGCGGATGGCCGTCATCGCCGGAAAGCTAAGGAGCCTTTCAGGAGAGTTGTGGGGGCCTCTTTCTGGACAGAAAGAGGCCCCCACAGCCGCTACTTCGCTACGATGGGCAGCACGATGTGCGACGGGTGCTTGGCATCGTGCAGGATCGTCTGGGTCGCCGTCACGAAGTCTGGGTCCTCGTTGTTGGGCTTGCCAGTGTTCGCGTTGCGGTCAAACCTCGGGAAGTTGCTGCTGGAGATCTCGACCCGTATCTGGTGCCCCTTCTTGAACACGTTGCTCGTGGCCCAGAGGTCTATCTGGTACTCGTACACCTCGCCCGGCGTGATGAGCTGTGCCTTGCCGCCCTTGCGGTAGCGGGCGCGGATGATGCCGTCGGTCAGATTGCGGGCGTAGGAGTTGTCGGGGCCGACGTCCACCAGCTTCGCGGTGAAGTCGGTGTCTCGAGCCGACGAGGCGGCGTACAGCGTCACGGTGACCGGCCCGGTCACCTCCACGTCGCGCGACAGCGGTGGCGTCGAGTAGCAGAGCACGTCCGGCCGGGTCTCGATGAGGCGCTGGTCGAACGCGCCGGGGTTGATGTACGCGTCGTTGCAGCAGAGCTGGCCGCCCTTGGTCGGCACGGGGTTGATGGGGTTGTACAGGAATACGTCAGGGGTCTCGCCTCCCGGCGACTCCGTGCTGAGCATCCCGTCTCCGGCCAGGGTGTTCGCCTTGCCCCGGCTGTGGAAGTAGTAGCGGGTGTCCTTGGCCCGCTTGAGCGGCCAGTCGTCCTCCTGTCGCCAGACGTCGTCGCCCATCACGAAGATGTTGACCGGCTTCTCATCGGCCACGCCATTGTCCATCCCCTTGAGGATGTGGTCGTAGTACCGCAGGATGCGGCCATGCAGGTCTATGGACAGCGAGTAGGAACGTACGCCGAAGTAGTGCTCGCCGACCGGCACGCCGGCGAATTCGACAGCGGAGCCGCCATGCACCCACGGCCCGATGGTCAGCCGCTGCCCCTTGCGCGCGGCGGGCGTCGCCCCCATCTTCTTCATCCGGATGTAGTTCTGGAGCGTTCCGCCCAGGAAGATGTCGTACCAGCCGCCGTAGTTGAACGCCGCCGCCTTGATCTGGGAGTGCGACTCCTCGATGGAGAGCTTCTGCCAGTAGGCGTCGTACTCGGGGTGATCAAGCCACGCGTAGTAGTACTTCGTGTGCTCGCCCTTCAACTCTGGCAGGTCCTTGAGCGGCAGGTGGCGGAACGCGGGGTCGAGGTTGTCTATCGTGTTGAGCATCTTGTTCAGCCCGCGCTTGTTCAACCCCTTGTAGCGGCGGGAGAGGTTGTCCCAGTTGGAGCCGGTCAGGCCCGCTGCCCAGGTCAAGTTGAAGCCGAGTTCGAACGCACCTCCCTGGTAGGTCCAGCCCTCGTGGTAGTTCGACGCCGTCACGCCGGGCGCGATGCCCTTGAGCGACGGCGGCACCGCCTTGGCCGCCAGCCACTGCGTCGCGCCGACATACGACCCGCCGAACATCCCCACGTTGCCATCGCACCACGGCTGCGAAGCGGTCCACTCGACGGTGTCGTACCCGTCATTGATCTCGTTGACGAACGTGTGGAACTCGCCTTCCGAGGCGAACCGGCCACGGCAGTCCTGGATGACCACGGCGTAGCCACGCTGCGCCGCACGGTTCACGTCCACGAGGAACGAGCGGGTGATGGGACTCGTCCTGTCGTACGGGGTGCGCTGGAGCAGCGCTGGGAACTTCCCGCGTCCCACCGGCCGCAGCACGTCCGCGTACAGCGTCGTCCCGTCCCTCATCCGGACGGGTATCTTGGCGTCGAACCGCACAGAATAGGTCTTGGGCATGGTGTCTTCTTCCTCTCCTCGTGAAAACTCGTTCCAGCTGGCCTCTACTTGAAGGCCAGTACCGTCTTCGGGTTGTCCACCAGGATGGCGTTGATCTGCTTCTCCGTGAAGCCGCGCTTGCGCATCCTCGGCACGATGTTCGTCAGGATGTGGCCGTAGGACTTCCCGCCGTAGCGGGTGTACTGCATCTTCGTGCAGACGTCGTGGGCGATAACGATCTTGTTTCCGAACCCCTCGCTGATGACGTACTCCAGGATCTCCATGCGCTGGACGTCGCTGGCGATACGGGCCGAGGTCAGGTTACCGCCCGTCACCGTGGTGTCCTCCAGCCCGAAGGTGTCCCACTCCATGTAGCAGCCGGTCTGCGCCAGGTCTTTGATCCACTTGGAGTCGTACTCGAAGATGTCCAGGTGTCCCATGATGATGCGCTTTGGGTCAGCACCCGCCTTCGTCAGCGTCTCCATGATATGGGGCGGCGACGCCGGGTCGTAGCCGGGGTGGATGAGGATGGCCGCGCCCGTCTCGATGGCCGCGTGCGCAGAGGCCCTCAGCACCTTCAAGGTCGTCGGATTGGTGGGCCAGAAGTTCCCCACCTCGCCGATGAAGCCAGACCGCACGCCCGTGTCTACGACCCCGACCGTCAGGTCGCGGATGATCTGGTCGGTGATGGCCTGCTCGCTGCGCTTGTCCATGTCCGCCGGGTAGGAGGCCGGCACGTAGTGGCTGGCCCCCATGATGACGTTCAAGCCGGTGGCCCGCGAGATGCGCGTCAGGGCCAACGGGTCGCGCGCTAGGCCGATGTTCGTCGTGTCCATGAGCGAGTTGCCGCCCGCGTACTTGAACTCCAATACCTCCTGGATAGCCACCTTCTCATCGAATAGCTGGACGGCGTTCGGCATGTAGTTCCACCGGCGGTAGGCGCCGGAGAGGTTTTCGATCGTCACATCCGCGGTGATCCACGCCCGCTCGCTGGCCGCATCGGGCGCCTCGAAATAGCAGTTCATGTCTATCAGCAGGTGCTCGTGGGTCTGGGTGATGCCGAGTTGGTCCGGCTCGATAGGGCCCAAAACGGTCTGGATCTTGCCGGAAAGAGGCGACTTCTTGGCTGGGCTCATGGATCCTCCTCAGAGATTCACGTGGCTGCACCCGTGGCCCGTTCAGCGCGGGCCCGCTCTGGATGCGGAGCAAAACATACAGGCGGCTTGGGAGCCTGTCAATGGCAGCGCCGTTGAGAAGGGAGCGGGTCCTACCGTGCCGTCAGTCCGCCGTCTATGTAGATAACCTGGCCGGTGACGTAGTCGGACTCTGGCCCAGCGAAGTACACGGCCATCGCCCCGATGTCCTCGAGGCCTCCCTCGCGCCGGAGGGGGATGTTGTCCAGGTGGCGCTGGTGCGCTACGGGGTCGGCCCAGCCGGGCGCTGTCATCGCCGTGTGGAACTCGCCTGGGCCGATGGCGTTCACGCAGATGCCGTACGGCGCCCACTCAAGCGCCAGCACCCGCGTCAGCATGTTCATCCCTGCCTTGCTGGCGTTGTACGCCGCCACCAGCGGGTATGCCTGCTTCCCGTTGTTGGAGGTGATATTGATGACTTTGCCATACCGCCGCGACATCATGTGCGGCCCCACCGCGCGGCAGCAGTAGAAGGCGCTGCTCAGGTTCGCATCGAGGATACGTCGCCACTCTTCGTCGCTCATGCCGGTGATGGTCTCCCGGTCCGTCCGCGGCGGCTTCATTGTCACGTCCGGGAACGGCGCCACCGGCATGTGCAGCACTTGGCCGGCGTTGTTCACCAGCACGTCCACCTTCCCGAACTCTTTCAGCGTCCGCGCCACCATCGCCTCCACATCCGCCGACCTGGCCACGTCCGTCGGGATGGCCAAGGCCCGCCGCCCGAGCGCCCGCACTTCTTCAGCCACCGCGTTGATCTCCGTCGCGGTCCTCGCCGTCACGACCACGTCGGCCCCTTGCTCGGCCAGCGCCAAGGCGATGGCCCGGCCGATGCCGCGTCCGCCGCCGGTCACGATGGTGACCCGCCCCTTCAGGATATGCCCTGGGTTGCCTAAGGGTTTCGGTACGTTCACCATGGGAAATCCCTCCGGAGGCGACAAGACTATCTCCTGGATCTAAGGCGTGGAAAGGGGGCGGCGGTTACTCCCGGAGCACCAGTTCGTACATCAGGTACTTGGAGAGCGACATCCCCAGGGCCGCGTAGGTCTTCTGGGCCGTTACGTTGTCCTTATGCGCATAGAGGTAGATGTTGGACACGTCGCTCCGGTCTTTCGCTTCCTTGACCAGGTCCTCGTACAGCGCCCGGTACACGCCCTTCCGGCGCCAGCTTGGGGCCACGTACACGCTCTGGATCCACCACTGGTTCTTGTTGTTCCAATCGGACCACTCGTACGTCACCATGAGGCTGCCGACGATCTGGTCGCCCGCCTCCGCCACGCGGAAGAACCCCTTCCCCTTCGACCGCAGCATCGCCTCCGTGCCGGCGCGCACGACCGCCGGGTCGAGATGCTTGCCTTCCACCTCTTGGGCCATCGCCACCGCGAACCGCGCCAGTGTGTCCAGGTCTCCAATCCGTCCCGGGCGTATGTCGAGTCCCCTGTGCATCATGGCGGGCAGTATAGCATCCGTTGGGGGTGCTTCAGCTAAGAGCAGGAGTGGCGATGCGGATCAGCGCTCGTCGGCCCACTCGGGCCAGCCGCCCTCCATGCGGGCGACGTCGAATGCTTGCGTTCGTAGGAGGGCGATGGCCTCGTCGGCGAAGAGGCAGTAGGCGCCGCGGCAGTAGGTGATGACGCGCTTGTCCGGTGGCGACTCGCTCACCCTCGCGGGCAGTTCGTCTATCGGGATGGATATGGCGCGTGGGATGTGGCCCGCTTGGAACTCGACCGCTGGGCGGACATCCAGGAGCACGGCACGGCCCTTCTTGACTAGCGCCGCGACTTCTTCCCTGGACACCGCCTCGCCACCTCAGTCGCTGATGGCGAACTCCTCCACGATGCGCGGCACCTCAGCCAGCCGCGACTCGGCCACCGACCGGAGCGTGGGCCAGCTCAGCCTATGAAGTAAGCCCGTCTCTGCGTGAAGAGGCCGTGATTATTCACGCCGCCATAGGTCACGTAGAAGACTTAGCCGAGGGCTGGCAGAACGAGACTGGTGGACGAGGGCTACGACGGAATGGGCACATAGCAGACTTCGAACTCTTTCCCCCAAGCCGCCGCCCTCTTGTGGTAACATGGTCGAACGTCGCCCCGTCGTGCGGGGCGCAGGCTGAACTACCTAGTCCAGCCGGAGAGGGGTCCCCAAATGGATGTCGTTTCGGTCAAGCTATTTCCGAGAGAGGTGACCGGCAAGAAGGTCGCCACTCTTAGGCGTAAGGGCGTCGTCCCCGTCCACCTTTACGGCGGAGAGGCACCGCCACTCACGCTTCAGGTTGAGTCTCCTGTCCTTCGGAAGGTCCTGCCCCAAGTCGGCTCCAACAAGCCGGTATCGGTTCAGGTCGAAGGCAGGCCCGGCGAAGACATCTGCTTCGTCCGCGAGGTGCAACGCCACCCCGTCACCGAGGAGTTCGTTCACGTGGACTTCCTGCGAGTGGACGTCACCAAAAAGGTCACCGCACAAGTCCCTGTGGTGTACGTCGGCGAGCCGCCCGCTGTCCGCAACCTCGGCGGGGTTCTCATCCAGGCCCTCCCAACCCTCGAGGTCGAGGCTTTGCCCATGAGGATGCCCGGCTCCATCCAGGTGGACGTCTCCATCCTCGACACCTTCGACAAATCCATCCACATCCGCGACCTTGTCGTCTCCTCCGACGTCACCATCCTCGCATCCCCAGAAGACCTCATCGCCAGGGTAGCCCCGCCGAAGAAGGAGGAGGAGCCCGCTGCAGAGGCCGCCGCGCCGGTCGCCGCTGCAGAGGTCGAGGTCATCGCCAAGGAGCGCAAGGAGGAAGAGGAGGGCGAGGAAGAGGAGGGAGCGAAAGGGGATAAGAAGAAGTAGTCTTCTTCTCCTCGATCCGTACAGGACGAGGGTGAGTGGTGGACCTCTGACCGGGTACAAGTACTACCGCTGGGACGGCACCCAAAACCCCTTCGACCTAGACGAAGAGGGCGCATTCGACCGCCTCTCCGACGAACTGTTGGCCCACGGCGACCTCCGCCGTGCCCTGCGTGGCCTCTACCAGCGCGGAATCCCGCCCCAGCGCGGCCAGGAACGCACCGGCGGCCTCCGCGACATGCAGGAGCGTCTCAACCGCCTCCGCCAGGAGATGCTGGAGCGCTACGACCTCGACTCCGTCATGGACGATTTCCGCCAACGCCTCCGCGATGTGGTGGACACCGAGCGAAGGGACATCCAGCAGCGTCTGGACCAAGCCCGCGAACAGATGGCAGGCTCCCCCAAGTCCGCAGAGGACCTTTCTGCCCCCATGAAGCTGCTCGAGGAGCGGGCAAAGCGCAACCGCGAGACCCTCGACCAGCTTCCCGAAAACCTCGCCGGCGCGGTCAAAGAACTCAGCGACTACGAGTTCATGGACCCCGAAGCTGCCCGCAAGTTCCAGGAACTCTTAGACATGCCCAGGCAGCGCATGGTTCAATACCTCTTCCGGAGCCTGAAGCAACAGCTACAGAATATCGGCCCAGAGCAGACCCAGGGCACGCGCGAGATGCTTTGCGCCCTCAACCAGATGCTCCGCGACCGCGTTGACGGGCGCGAGCCGGACTTCGACACCTTCATGCAGCGCTTCGGCGGCTACTTCGACCCCGACAGGCCCGCGAGCCTCGACGAGCTCCTCGAACGCCTCGCCCAGAGCATGGCAGCCGTCGGCTCGCTCATGGCCAGCATGTCCGACGAGATGCGCCGCGAGTTGGCCGAGCTGTTGGAGGCCGCCATGGGCCAGGACGCCCTAGGCGAGTTGGCCGAGCTCGCATCCCGCCTCTCCCAACTGGCCCCCTTCCAGGCCCGCGACTACCCCTTCACAGGCGGCGATCCCCTCGACCTTCAGCAGGCCATGCGGCTCATGGGCCAACTCCAAAGCCTGGACGACTTGGAGCGCCAGCTTCAGCAGGCCATGCGCTCAGGCGACCTCCAGGGTGTCGACCCATCGGCGGTGGGCGAGCATCTCGGCGAGGAGGCCCGGCGCGACCTCGAGGCCATGCAGGACATCGTCAAACAGATGGAGGACGCAGGCCTCGTCCGCAGCGACGGCGACCGCCTAGAGCTGACCCCGAAAGCCGTGCGCAGGCTGGCCCAGCAGGCGCTCCGCGAGGTTTTCGCCGACATGAAGAAGGACCGCCTGGGAGGCCACCAGGTCCGCCGCCGCGGCGCCTTCGGCGAGCCTGCCGGTACCGCCAAGAAACTGGAGCTCGGCGGCGACCTGGGCATCAACCTCTACCGCACCCTCTTCAATGCCGTCCTCCGCCAAGGCCCTGGCGTCCCCGTCCGCATGGCCGTCGAGGACATGGAGGTTGACCAGACCGAGCACCTGAGCATGGCCGCTACGGTCCTCCTCCTCGACCAGAGCCGTTCCATGGGCCTGTTCGGCAAGTGGCTTGCCGCCAAAAAGGTCGCCCTCGCCCTCTACTGGGTCGTCCGCACCGCCTTCCCTCGCGATAAGCTGTACATCGTCGGCTTCTCCGACTACGCCACCGAGATCCGGGGCGAAGACCTGCCCAACTCCTCCTGGAAAAGCTGGGTCTCCGGCACCAACATGCACCATGCCCTCATGCTCGCCCGCGAACTGCTCGGCAAGCACAAGGTGGCCACCCGCCAAGTCCTCATGGTCACCGACGGCGAGCCGACCGCCCACCTCGAAGACGGCCAGGCCTACTTCAACTATCCGCCCAGCTACCGGACCATAGACGAAACGCTCCGCGAGGTCCGCCGCTGCACCCGCGCGGGCATCACCATCAACACCTTCATGCTCGAGACGACTGCCTACCTGATAGATTTCATTGATCGCATGGCCCGCGTCAACCGGGGCCGCGCGTTCTATGCCTCATCGAGCCAGCTTGGCCGATACGTGCTCGTGGACTACCTGCGAGGCCGCCGCAAGCAAGTCGCCTAGGCTTACTTCGCTTCGTGTCCGGCGTATAATCTCCCTATAACCTGCCAGAGGGTGCTTGGGTTGGCGCAAAAAGCCAGAAACGAAGCGAAGTGGTGGGGTGAGGAGGGTAGGGCGCAAAAGCGCCTCTCGCTTCTCGACTTGGTTAAGAACCACACCTTGGACGTGGAGACCGCCGCGCTGCTCTGGCTCCTGATAGAGAAGAAGAGCTCGGTCATCGTCGCCTCGCAGGCCCCCCAAGCGGGCAAGACCACACTATTGACTGCCCTGTCGGACTTCATTCCGCCTAAGTACCAGCCCGTCTATGTGTACGGCGGGAGCTCCGATGCCGTGCCTCCGGCGGACGCAAAACCTAACTCCACATATCTCCTGGCTTCCGAACTAGGCACCGGCAGCGTATCGGGGAAATCCCTGGTCGGTCTATTCAAGGCGCTGACGAAGGGCTACTCCCTGGGCGCGACGCTGCGGGCCGATTCGCCCGAAGAGGTCTTCCGCGCCCTCTCCACAGGCCGCACCCCCGTGCCCGCCGAGCAGATCGCCAGGCTCCACGCCATCGTCAATCTGCGCCTCGTACAGGGGACGCGCTCCATCAACCGCCGCGTCAGCCAACTGACCCTCACCGTTCCACGCGACGGCTCGGGCTGGCGTATGGTCACCCTCGCCGGGTGGGAGCCCGACGACGACTCCCACATCCACATGAACTCGCCGGAGACCCGCGAGACCCTCGCCTCCCGGCTCAAGATGGACGCCGGCGACCTGGACGAAGAGTTGGCCACGCGCGCCCGCCGTCTCCAGGCCTGGCTGGACATCCGTCTGACCAACGCCGAGCAGCTGCGCCAGGCCGTCCTCAAGTACTACGACCTCCGCGACCATCCGCCCGCCAAGCCCGTGCCTGCCGCGGCGCCGGCTCCCGCGGCAAAGTCCGCGCCCCCAGCGGCCAAACCTAAGCCCCAAGCCAAAGCTGCGCCTCCAGCCGCGAAGCTGAAGGCCAAACCTGTGGCCACCAAAGCCGTGGCGGCTCCTTCCAAGACTAAGAAGGCCCAGCCCGTCAAAGCTAAGGCGAAACCTCCCACTACCAAGCCAAAGCCGAAGGCCAAGGCGCCGCCGCCTAAGCCCAAACTCAGGCCGAAGGCCCGGACACCCCTACCTAAGACACGGACCGGTGCCAGACCGGTAGCCGCGTCCAGGGCCAAGGCAAAGGCAGCTTCGTCCAGGAAAGCGCCGCCCACCAGAAGCAAAGCCAAGGCGCCCTCTCCCAGACCGAGGCCGAAGGCTAGGCCGGCAGCGCCCGGGCCCAGACCTACAGCCCGACCTGCTGCTCAGAGAGCAAGGGCCCAGGCCCGGCCACGCTCCCGCTGAGGGCACTCGATAGGGCCGGTACTCCCGGCGGCCCTATGCTAAGCTGAGAGCACCATGCTCAAGGCCGTTTTCTTCGACCTCTACGGCACCCTGGCGGGCTTCCAGCCCTCGCGGTTCGACATCCAGTCCCGCGCCTGCGCCGACTTCGGCATCACGCTGACGCCCGAAGGTGTCCTACGCGGCTACGCCGTCGCCGACGCCTTCATGGCCAAGCAGAACGCCCTGGCGCCGCTGCGGAACATGGCCGACGGCGAGAAGCGCCAGTTCTTCGCCGAGTACGAGCGCCTCGTCCTCAAAGGGTCTGGCGTCGAGGTCTCCACCGAGCAGGCCGAGGCCATCTGGCGCCGCGTTCGCCAGCAGCGCTACGACCTGATGCCCTTCGAGGACGTCCGCCCGACCCTGACGGCACTGCGGGAGCGCGGCCTCGTCGTGGGCATGATCTCAAACATGAACCGCCCGGCCAAGGCCCTGGCCGAAGACCTGGGCCTTACCCCCTACCTCGACTTCGCCGTCACCTCGCTGGAGGTCGGCGCCGAGAAGCCCGACCCCCGCATCTTCCACGCCGCGCTCTCCAAGGCCGCTGTGCAGCCGGACGAGGCCATGCATGTCGGCGACCAGCCCGCCTCCGACGTGGACGGCGCCCGCGCCGCCGGCATCGCCCCCGTCCTCCTCGACCGCGACCGCAACCATCCCAGCTTCACCGCCTGCCCCCGGATTGAGAGGCTGGCTGAGTTGACCGTGATACTCGGGGCATGGCAGATGCAGGATGCACTATGAACTACGAGTTGGTTAGTGTTCTGCCCCACCTACGGAGCAAACCTGATTCACTAAGCTAACTCGGCGCTTCTGTTATGCTCTGATTCCAATACTTGCCTCCGCCGCGAACCGCTCCCTGAACTCCACCAGTTCCTCCAACACCTCCACCAGCGTCTTCTCCCACTCGTCGCCGCCGTCGGCGAGCGGCATGCGCAGCTGCGTGTTGCCTACCTCGGCACGTTTGCCGAACAACCGCTGGAGCACGTTCCGCGCTCCGCCAACGTCGTGCCGCAGACGTAGCACGATGCGCGCGTCCTCCTTCGTCACCCGCTCCACGTCCGCGCCCTGCGCCAGGATGCGCAGGCGCACAGCGTACAGCAGGTTCTTCACCGGCCACGGCAGCGGCCCGAACCGGTCCAGCAGCTCCTTCTCCATCGCCTCCACATCCGCCGTCTTGTCCAGCTTCACCAGCCGCTGGTACAGCCCCACCCGCGTCGGCAGGTCCGCCACGTACTCCTCTGGTATGGAGGTCGGGATGCCCAGGTCTATCGCCGGAGGCTGCGCCGCCTTCGCCTCGGTCCTGGTCAGCACCGCCTCCAGCTCCATCGCGGCATCCTCGCCGACCTGGCGAACGGCCCCATCAGCCTCCGCTC
This sequence comes from SAR202 cluster bacterium, assembly GCA_016872515.1. Lineage (GTDB taxonomy): Bacteria > Chloroflexota > Dehalococcoidia > Lucifugimonadales > VGZR01 > VGZR01. The sequence goes on along the minus strand of VGZR01000014.1, from coordinate 11,425 downwards.
CCTCGCCCGCGCCGTCCAGCGGCAGGCCCGCCGCCTGCCGCGCCCGCAGCTCCTCCGCCGCTTGCGACAGCAGCCGCGTGTACAGCTCGAACCCCACCGCGTAGATGTGGCCGCTCTGCTGGGCTCCCAGGATGTTCCCCGCGCCGCGTATCTCCAGGTCCTTCATCGCGATGCGGAAGCCCGCGCCCAGCTCCGTCGCCGCCAGCATCGTCTTCAGCCGCTTCTCCGCCGTCTCCGTGATGCTCCTGCTCTGCGGCACGAGCAGGTACGTGTACGCCCGCCGCGCGCTGCGCCCGACGCGGCCCCGGAACTGGTAGAGCTGCGCCAACCCGAAGGTGTCCGCGCGGTCCACGATGAGCGTGTTCACATTGGGGATGTCCAAGCCCGACTCGATGATGGTCGTGCACACCAGCACATCCATCTTCCCCTCGGCGAACGCCAGCATCGCCTGTTCGAGCTGCCCCTCGGGCATCTGCCCGTGGGCCACTCCGACCTCCGCCTCGGGGACGATCCGCCGGATGTAGTCGGCCATGTACCCGATGCTATCCACACGGTTGTGCAGGAAGTACACCTGCCCCTGCCGGTCGAGCTCCCTCAGCACCGCCTCCCGGATGAGCGCATCGCTAAACTCCGACACGTACGTCTTGATAGGCAGCCGGTCCTCCGGAGGCGTCTCGATAGTGCTCATGTCCCGGATGCCCGCCAGCGACATGTGCAGCGTCCGCGGGATGGGGGTCGCCGTGAGCGTCAGCACGTCCACCTCACGCCGCATCTGCTTCAGCCGCTCCTTGTGGCTCACCCCGAACCGGTGCTCCTCGTCTATGATGACGAGGCCCAGGTCCTTGAACCGCACGTCCTTCTGGATGAGCCGGTGCGTCCCGATGCAGATGTCTATCTCCCCCAGCGCCAGCTTCGTCACGATTTCGTTCTGCTCGTGGTCGCTGCGGAACCGGCTGAGCACGTCCACACGCACGGGGAAGGCGTTGAGCCGTTGCGAGAAGGTCACATAGTGCTGCTGCGCTAGAACGGTCGTCGGCACCAGCACCGCCACCTGCTTGCCGTCCAGCACCGCCTTGAATGCCGCCCGCAGCGCTATCTCCGTCTTGCCGAAGCCAACGTCGCCGCATACCAGCCGGTCCATGGGCTTCTCACCGCCCATGTCGGCCTTCACCTCGCCCATCGTCCTGACCTGGTCGGTCGTCTCCTCGTAGGGGAACGAGTCCTCCAGCTGCACCTGCCAGGGCACGTCGGGGCCGTAGGTCGGCCGTTGTATCGCCTGCCTTGCCGCGTAGAGGGAGAGCAGCTCCGCAGCCATCTCGCGCGTAGCCTTCGCCACGCGCGCCTTGGTCTTGCGCCACTCCTGCGTCCCCAGCCGCGACAGGGCAGGCGCGCGGTCCATCGGCGCGATGTAGGGCGAGATGCGGTCGAGCTGCTCCATCGGCACGTAGAGCTTGTCTCCCGCCGCGTACTCCAGGATGAGGTACTCGCCACCGCCCTCATCCGCGGACGCCCGTCCCGTCCCGAGGAAGCGTGCCACCCCGTGCTCGACATGCACCACGTAGTCCCCCGGCTGCAGCTCGCCCAGTGGCGACTCGCGGGCGGCCACGTGCCGCTTGGCGACGCGGCGCCGCTTCGCCACCCCGAACACCTCGGCATCGCTGAACACCACGAGCCGTCCGCTGTCCGCCGTCAGCGTGAACCCCTCGGCTAGGCCCGCGCCGGTGGACGGGAGCACCGTCACCACTCCCGGCTCCGGCGCCGTCTCCAGCCCGTCGGGCATCACCGCACGGACGCCACGTTCCGCCAGAACCTCGCCCAGCCGCTTCGGCAGTGACGTCACCGCGACCACCCGCTGGCCGCCGCGCGACATCGCCTCGACGTCCTCGCAGAACCGGCCCAGGTTTCCCAGGTAACGCGGCGGCGCTGAGAACGGCAGTTCCAGCACCTCGTGGGGCGTCAGGTCCGTCGCGCCCCAGGCCAGCACGTCCAGCTTGCCCACGAACCGGTCGAACTGCGGCTCCACATCCCGCCAGAGCAGGCGGGACGACGGGAACCCCCGCGGCAGTTCGCCCCGCTGCTCCTTCACCGTCCGCAGTTCGTGCGCGTGCTCGTCCGCTTCCCACGCTGCCCGCCCAATCTCGTCGGGGCCGGCGCGCACCACCACCGCCTCGTCCGGCAGGTAGTCCAGCAGCGAGCCGGTGTTGAACAGCCCGGCGTAGAAGTCCAGGTCCTCGATGTCGTACCCGTCCAGCAGCCGGTGCGACTCCTCCGTCAGCCGCTCCCGGACGGCCTGACTGCAGTTCGACAGGTCTATCGTTGCCAGCAGTCGGTCCACCACGCCCCGCTCGGCCAGCGCCGGCAGCGTCTCCTGAGCGGGCATGACCTCCACAGCGTCCACCATCGCGATGGAGCGCTGCGTCAGGGGGTCGAAGGTGCGGACGCTGTCCACCTCCGGCCCCCACAGCTCGATGCGGACGGGGTGCTCCGCGCCGATGGGGAAGATGTCGAGGATGCCGCCTCGCCGCGCCACCACGCCGGGCCCGTCCACCACCGGCTCGAAGCGGTACCCCATCCGCCGCCACTGGGCCAGCAGGTCGTCCAGTTCCTCCGGCTGGCCGCGCGACAGCGTGTGTGTGCTCGACTCGTACGCGGCCCGCGCCAGCGTCTTCTGGCTGATGGCGGACGCCGAAGCGACCACGACCGCTGGGCGGTCTTTGTTCGCCACGAGGGCTGCCAGCGTCCGCAGCCGCTGCTGCGCGGTCTCCGCGTCCGACGCCAGGCGCTCGAACGGCAGCGCCTCGGACTCCGGGAAGTGCAGGACATTGCTTCCGGGCGCCTTCCCGCCGTCGCTCCAGATCAGCAACTGCTCGTACAGCCGCCGTGCCTCCTCCGGTCTCGGCGTAACTACAAGCATCGGCCCAGTAGGGCCTCCATTTCCGAACAGGGCCTCCGCTTTGGCAGGAGACGGCCGCGCCAGCGCCGCGAGCACGAAAGGCGCCGCTTCGCCGATGACCTGTACCAGGGCGTGGTGCGGCGGCTGCGACAGCGCCCGCCGCAGCCTTCCGAACTGGGGAACCGATTCCAGGAGTGTTCCTAAGGTACTGAGCGACATCCGGCTCCTTCATGCCACAACGCCAAAAGGGCCGGCACCCGCGTGGGGGGCCAGCCAGATAGGGCTATTGTATCACTCCGCCTATGACGGGTCATGCTATAATAAGGTCAATATGACCAATTGGTCATCAGGAGGGCACCATGCTTAAGACGGTAACAGCCGCCGAGGCGAAGGCCCATCTTTCTACCTTGATGGCTGAGGCGGCCCACACGGGCAGGCGTATCCTCATCACCCGGCGGGGCAAGCCTATGGCCGCACTGGTGAGTGTATCGGATGTTGAGCGGTTCGAACGGGAGGAGCCAGGGGCAGAGCGTCCACGCGGCGCTTTGGCTCTTCTGGGTGCTTGGAAAGAACTGGAGGACGAGGAGATTGACGCCCTCGTCGCAGATATCTATGAAGCTCGCAGTAGAGATACCGGACGTCCTGTGGAAATTGAGCCCTGATGTACCTCCTCGACACGGACATCCTCAGTAACCTCTATAAAAAAGCGCCTTCTATCTCGCTGATCAGAAAACTAGCCGCTGTGCCTGCGGAGCAGCAATTCACATCCAGCATTACGCTGGGTGAGATGCTCTATGGGGCTCATAAAGAGGGGCCGCGTGGAACAAGGCTACTTGAGTGGACCCAGAGCACTCTACTCCCCAACCTCGCTGTATTGCCCTTCGACTTAGACGCCGCCCGGCACTATGGCCGCATCAGGGCGGAACTGGAGAAGCGGGGCAGGCCTCTAGGCGATGCCGACTTGCGCATCGCGTCCATCGCCTTGTCACGAGGCCTTATCGTGGTCACGGGCAACGTTCGACACTTCGAGCAAGTGCCTGGACTGGCTGTGGAGAACTGGTTCCAGGAATAGAGCCTCCGTCCGCCTCTAGCGGTAGGGCAGGACGCGCATCTGGTTGCCGTCTGGCACCAGCAGCACTTTCGCCGCCGGGGCCGCGCCGACCCGCTGGGCCAGCGCCTCCGCGTCCGCCTGCGACAGCGCCAGCAGCCGCACGTTCGCATCCGCCGACACCATCCGCTCCACCTCGTAGCCCAGTGCCGTCTCTATTGCCTGCACCGCCGCGTCGTCGCCCGGGCCGGCCAGCACGGTTACCGTCTTGGCTGCCTGCCGCGCTTTGGCTGGCGCCGCCCGCTGGTCAGCGCGGTACGTCAGCCAGTAGTAGGGGAGGAACATGGCGACCGCCGCTAGGATGCCGAGGCTGATGCGAGCGTCCTGCACCGCCACGCGGCCCAAGTCGCCGTCTAGCAAGTCGCGCAGCACCACGAACAGCACATGGCTCAGGCTGCCCAAGAGCGCCAGCAGGCCCACCGCCACCGCCAGCAGCACCATCCCCCGTCTGGGCGGCGAAACGCGCTCCTCGGTCCCAGCAGCCACGCGCCGCTGCGCCCCAAGCCAGTACCGCTGCCACAGCGGTGCCCCCAGCACCCACAGCGTGACCGCCAGCGCGAAGCCCTTCTTCCACGACCCGGCGCTAACCAGGATATCCGTGCTTATGCCCGCCAGGACGCCCACCGCCGTCCCTACCGCGGTCGCAATGCCGATGGCCAGCAGCGCCAGACCAGCCGCCGCAAGGATGTACGGGTACCAGTAACCGACACCTGCCCACTCCTCCTTCGCCTCCGCTGCCTCGCGCCGCGCCATGCCGTAGTGGTAGATGCCAACCGCAAGGCCCGCTGCTAGCGACGCGATGGCCCCAGGGAAGAAACGAAAATGTTCGGCAACGGTCGCGCCGGCGGCGCCAAAGACCCAAGCCAGCAGCCCGTACACTACCGTGCTCGCCGCCGTCATCGCGGCCGCCGCGCCGCCGATAGAGCCATACCCCACTAGGTACAGCCGCCGCAGCTCCGAACCGCGGTCGGTCCACGCCAGACGTAGCCAGTGGAAGGCCCATCCCGTTCCGCCGACCAGCGCCGCCGCTAGCGCCTTCCTGACCCCGTCTTGCCACAGCCCGGCATCGTTCGGCGCCAGCACCGGGGTCGAGGTCAAAGCGTCATACCCGCTCAAGAGCAACAGGTGGACCACGCGGGCCGCGCCCGTCGCCAGCACTGCCAGTGTCGCGCCCGATGCGACGTAGAGATAAAGCCGCCGCACCGCCATCGCATCGTCACTGGGCTGCCCCTCGCGGCTTTCCGCATGCCAGTAGAAAACCCACACCACGCTCCACACCACCACAGCCGACCAGTGGTAACCGCCGAAGTCGCGGGCGAGGAAGGCCCATTGGAGCAGCCCTATGGCCGCGTGCAGCAGCAGCCCTGTGGCGATGCCCAGCGCCGCATAGACATACAGCTTGCGCAGCAGCGCGCCGGCTTCCGCGGGATGCTCCCGGACCGCCCGCGACGCCATCTGCCAATGCCATGCCCACAGCGGCAGGCCCACGATGGCCAGCGCCAGGCCGATGGCGAGCTGGGTGTTGGATGGAGAGATGGCCGCGCCGCCGAACAGCCCGTCCAGGACGAACTGCCCGATCTGCACCAGCCCGCTGGCGCCCGCTGCCAGCGCCGCCAGGGCAACGATGTACAGGTATAGACGCCGCGCCTTGCCTATCCCTTGGTCCTCCTCGGCGGAGGGGCGGAGCTTGCGCCAGTGCGTGACGCCGTACACAGCCGCCGCGATGACGCCCAGGACGATTAGAACGGGGATGATGAACGGCATGTCAGGAGACCAGACTCCGGTCTGTCACTGCGCGGGCTCGAGGGTCGGCACGGTCTCTGGCGTCGCCGTCGCCTCGGGTTCCGTAACCGACCTTGCCTTCTCCGGTTCGACGTACGAGCACCCGTAGAGCGGGTATGCATAGGTCTCGAACAGCCACTCTCCGGAGGCATCCTTCTTCAGGTTGTACGACTCGAAGTGGGACGACTCCGACGACCCGAACGGCTCGTTGGAGTAGAACGTCGCCACCCGTACTTTCACCGTCGCCGTGCTGTCGACGAGCTTCGTCTCCTCCAGCGTGATGCGGCTGTCCTCCAGCGGCTGGAACCCACCGAAGCGTCCCTGTCCCGCGAACTGCTCCACGGGGCACTTGGCGCGCAGGTCCGCCGACAGCATGCTGTGGGCGGTCGCGTAGTCCGCGTCCTCGACGGCCTTGAGGAACCGCTGGATGGCCGCTTCGGGCGTGCCCGCTGTCAGCGCCGTCTCCCGTTCCGCCAGCGCGACGGCAATCGCCGCCACCAGCAGCGCAGCCAGGGCCACGCCTCCGCCGATAAGCCACCACTTACTCATAGCGATAGCACCACCTTCGTCTTGCACACACCCCTAACGAACTAAGACGATTATACAGCTGTGCTTTGTTCCACAAGCCTCTGCACGAAGCTGGCGATGCCATCGCACGAATGTACTGGTCCGCAACGTCATGCCGTACGGATCCGAAGGAAGTGTGGGTCAAAGGTGCGCCTTACCACCACCCGCGGAGATCCACCTGACACTTCTCCTTCCTCTGCGTTCTTCATGAGTGAACCCAGTGAAATTTCATTTCAGGAGAAAAGACGTGAAGAAGCGACTCATCCTCTTGGTAGTGCCACTGTTGCTCCTGAGCCTCTTGGCTGCGGGAGTATCGGCCATGCCCAGGCAGCAGAGTGCCTCATCCGAGTTCTCAGGCCCCATCAACTTCGTCGGCAAGGTCCAGTCCCTTCCAGTCCCAACCGGCTCGACCCTTACTACCCCTACCTCCTCCCAGCCGCCGATTGGCATGTGGAAGGTACAGGGCCTCTCGGTGGAAGTCACCGCCGACACCCGCATCGAAGGTTCGCCACAGGCCGGCGCCATCGTCAGGATCCAGGGCACCATCTCCACCGACGGCGTCGTCCACGCCCGTTTCATCCACGTTCCGAAGGGCCACATCGAGTTCACGGGCTTCGTCCAGTCCATGCCGGCCAGAGGCTACGTGGGCACCTGGCAGATCGAAGGCCTCACCGTCCAGGTGAACACCGACACCAAAGTCCAGGGCACGCCCTCGGTGGGGTCTTTCGCAAAGGTGGAGGGCACTATCGCGACAGACGGCGTCGTGACGGCCAAGGAGATCAAGGTGCGGCAGGGGCGCGAGAAGGGTGACGAGCGCGGGAAGGATGCGCACAAGCACCTGAGCGACGATGACCACCCCTCGCAGCGAGGCAAGGGCGATGACAGGCATCACGACGGCGATGTTGGCGACAGTGACGACGGATAAGTCCCGCTTGTCCACGGCAGCCTAGGGCGGGGGAACCCCGCCCTAGGACCACGCTGACAGCCGGTATGATGACCTGTGCCTGGGGTCTCTCCGTCTCTGGCGGGGAGTCGCGGCTTACCTAAATTATCGTGATGCTCTGGCCGCCGTCCACGACGATGCACGCGCCGGTGATGAGCCCGGCCCGCTGCGATGCCAGGAACGCCGCTAGGTCGCCCACCGGCTCGGGCCAGCCGAACCGGCCCATGGGGAGGTTCTTCTCGATGAATGCCTTCACCACCTCAGGCGGGTTGTCCTTCTTGAACTTCTCCCACCCGCCCTCGGGGTGCTCGATGGAGCCGGGCGCGATGCTGTTCACCAGGATGCCGTGCTTGGCCAGCGTCACGCCCGCGTGCTTCGTCGCCGCGATGAGCGCCGCCTTCGCCGACATGTACCCGACGTTCCCGCCGTACTCCCGCCCCCAGATGGATGCGATGTTGATGATGCGCCCCCACCGCTGCTGCTTCATGTGCGGGATGCAGAGCTGCATCAGCCGGTAGCCGCCGAAGACGTTCAGGTCGAAGGTCGCCTGGAACTCGGCCAGCGACGCCCCGTCCACGCCGGCCCGCGAGATGCTGCCGCCCGCATTGTTCACCAGGATGTCCACCGGCCCGAGCTGCCGCACCGCCTCCTTGTGGAGCGAGTCCATCTCGGAGGGCTTGCCCACGTCCGCCACGACGGACGCCGCCTTCACCCCAAGGCCGGTCAGCTCCTTCGACGTCGCCGCCAAAGTCTCTTTGGTCCGCCCGCAGATGGCGACATTCACCCCCTCGCGCGCCAGCGACAGCGCGATCTGGCGGCCCAGCCCGCGGCTGCCGCCGGTCACCAGCGCCACCTTGCCCTTTATTCCCAGATCCATATTTCGCCCTCCTGATGCAAACTGCGCCCTCATGGTGCATGCGCGGGCCTGCGCGGTCAAGTCTGCCCGTTTCGATTGACACCATCCGCGCGGAGGGGAAAGGCATGCTCCGCCGCGCCGGGGACACCGAAGAAGTGGGGCCTGCTGCCCGTCGCCAGCACCAGGAAGTCGTAGGGCACCTCACCCGCCGTGGTGACGACCGTTCGTCGCGGCAGGTCGAGGCCTGTTGCCTCGGCCATGAGGACGCGGACATTCGGCTTGCCGCGAAGCGTGCTGCGGACAGGGTAGGCGATGTCCTCAGGCTCCAGGTCAGCCGCCGCGACCTGGTAGAGCAGGGGTAAGAAGGTGTGTTAGTTGTGCCTGTCAACCAGGGTGACGTGGGCGGACGCACCGGCCAGGGAGCGCGCCGCCCACAGGCCACCGAAGCCTGCCCCAACGATGACGACCCTTGGCCGCGCCTGTGTGCCCGTTGAAGCGATGCTTCAAGGGTACAGCAAGCGTGCGATCATTCGAAGCAGGCCATGGGCAGTGGGCTGCTGGATATGGACCAGTCTTCCACCACTGTTCAGCCTAGCTTTCGACCTCCAATCATCCGGTTTTCCACCAAACGTCCACCGGTTGTCCACCAGGCAGGTTTTGGGCTTCGCGGGCTTGGCGGACAGGTGGAACAGTTCTTGGTTTTGAGAGTGCTATAGCTGGAGCAACCCGGAATGTCCACTCTTGTCTACTTGGTGAGCCGAGGTATGAGTGTCCATCGGGTTACAAGCCAAAAGAACAAATGTGCGTATCAACACTCTTGCATGGGTTGGAACCTTTGTCAAGGGGCCGCAAGAGACTACTTGACCAGCTGGAACGGCGGCATCATGTTGGGCACCGGCACCTCGATGAGGGCCGGCGCGTCCGCCGCCAGCGCTCCGCGGAGCGCGCGGCCCAGGCCGTCCGGCTCGGTGCGGATGCCCTTGACGCCGAAGGCCGCCGCCAGCTTGACGAAGTCGGGGTTGCGCAGCTCTGTGCCGATGAAGCGCTGGCCGAAGCGGTGGGTCTGGTCCCACCGGGACGCGCCGAACGCGCCGTTGTTGAACACGACCGCGACGGCGTTGATGCCGTAAGCCGCCGCCGTCGAAAGCTCCTGCGCGTTGAACATGAACCCGCCGTCGCCGTTGAGCGAGACGACGCGCCTGTCCGGCATCGCGACCTTGGCGCCGAGGGAGGCCGGGAAGGCGTAGCCAAGCGTACCGAAGTAGGACGAGGTGAGATACGTTCTGGGCAGGCGGGCAGGGTAGTGGAGGTGGGCCCAGTAGCCGACGTTGGTCATGCCGCTGACCAGGATGTCGCCGTCGTCCAGTTCCGCGCGGACGGCGTCCAGCATCGCTGTCTGCTCCGGCGCAAGGCGGCGCAGCCCGTCCTCGAATGACCGCTTGTAGCCTTCAATCTCGGCCCTGCGTTCGGCCTGGGCCTGTGGAGGGGCGTGTCCCACCCCGACCTGGGGCTCGAAGACCTCGCCGTGGGCGGATCGCAGCCGCTTGAGCAGCGCGGCCAGCGCCAGCTTGGCGTCCGACACGATGCCCACCTCGGCGGGGAAGTTCTTCCCGATGGTGTCGGGGTCTATATCTATGTGGACCAGCTTCTGACCGGGGCGAAGCTGCATCCCGTCCACCGTCAGCCGCGTCCCCACGGCCAGGATGGCGTCCCACTCCGGCACGACCTTGGGCGCGGGCGAGACCTGGGCGTAGTACGTGCCGAGGGACAGCTCGTGGCCGCCGGGGATGGCGCCCTTGGCCTGGCGCGAGGTCAGCACCGGCGCCTGGAGGAGTACGGCGAGGGCGACAAGCTCCTCGGAGGCGCCTGCGGTCACCACGCCGCCTCCGGCGAAGATCACGGGCCTGTCCGCATCGGCGAGGATGGCTGCGGCGCGGCGGATGTCCGCCGCCTTCGACGCGGGTTTGGGGTACTCCTCCGGCTCGATAAGCTCGGCCTCGGCCTGGGCCAGGAGCGTGTCCGGCGGCACCTCCAGCTCGACCGGCCTGGGCCGCCCCGTCTTGAGCTGGTGGAACGCCTCGTGGACGGCCTCGGGTATCTCCGCGACCTTGGTTACGCGGCGCACCCACTTGGTGATTGGGCGGAACACGTCGAGTTGGTCGTCCACCTCGTGTAGCTGGCCCTGCCGCTTGCCGAGAGCGCCGCTGGGGACCTGGCCGGAAATGAGGAGCACCGGCTGCGAGCAGGCGTAGGCGGTGCCGAGGCCGGCGGCGGCGTTGAGGGCGCCAGGGCCGGGGACGACCATGGCGACGCCGGGCTTGCCGGTGGTGGCGGCGTAGCCGAAGGCCATGTACGTAGTCGCCTGCTCGTGGCGGACGTGGACGAGCCGCACCTGTTCGCGGAGGTCGTAGAGGGCGTCGAAGGCCGCCATAATCTGCACGCCCGGCAGGCCGAAGACGGTGTCCACGCCCTCGGCGGCGAGCTGCCGCGCCAGCGCCTGTCCGCCCGTCATCTTGATCATTGGCCGCTCCCCTTCGTTAGTCGGCTATGTATCGCTCGAGGTATTGGCGGTGCTGCGCTAGTGACAGTCTGGCCAGGTTTCTGACGACCGCGAAACCAATGGAGGGGTCTTGCGAGGACATCTGGTGAAGCATCTCCGCGTCCATCATCGGCAGGTGGGTTGGGCCGAGCGCCCTGGCACCGATGTCCTGTCGCTCCAAATCCAGGATGTCGTCCACATTGAACACGGTGCCGAACCCGGCCAGTTCGAGCACGTGCTCTGCCGGTCCCCTGCGGAGCTCGATGGCGATGGTGCCGTTCAGCACGAGGAAGTCGTCGTGATGCGCAAACTGGGCCGGGCAGCGGCAAAGGATTGCTTCGTCCTGGTACGCGTCCACCAGGCAGGCGGGAAAGAGCTTGGCCAGGTTCTTCCCAGTGAGTCCCGCGAAGAGGTTGTGCCCCACCACGGCGTCGAGGAACTGGCCCCTCACAGGCCGCAGCCGATCGTCCGTTCCGCTGTCTTGGGAATCTGTGGGAGTTGCCATGTTTTCCTCTCTCGCCGGTCTTGGCTGTCGGAGCGCACGGCCGTGCGCTCCGACGTTTCCCATCGGAGGCCATGTTAGATGTGGCGTATACGTCAGTCAACGTCATGTACTCGTCCAGTAGATCAGTGACAGTGGGCCTCCTTTCGTTGGGTGCGCCACTGGACCAGGAACTGTTGCGGGGTGAGGTAGCCTAAGGCCTGGTGGGGACGCACGGTGTTGTAGGTGTGCTCCC
>VGZR01000013.1 GCA_016872515.1 SAR202 cluster bacterium | reverse complement strand
CGTGTTCCGCAGGCTCTGGGCTGACCCGCCGACGTTGGATCCGGCGTTGGTGACCGACACGACCTCCGCCGGCGTGATCGTCGAAATCTTCAGTGGCCTAGTGACCATCAACACAGACCTGCAACTGGTGCCCGATTTGGCCGAGAGCTGGACCATCAGCGAGGATGGCCTGGTGTACACCTTCAAGATCAGAGATGACGCCAAGTTCCACGACGGCAAGCCGGTCACCGCCAATGACTTCAAATGGTCAATCGAGCGAACTGCGAACCCGAAGACTGCCTCGCCCGTGGCCGACACTTACTTGAGCGACATCGTCGGCGTCAAGGACGTGCTGGATGGGGTCAAGACCAACATAGACGGCATCAAGGTCATAGACGACCACACTATCCAGTTCACCATCGACGCGCCGAAGGCGTACTTCCTCGCGAAGTTGACCTACCCCACCGCGTATGTGCTTGACCGGGAGAACGTCGAAGAGGGTGGCAGGACTTGGACCGACCACCCCAATGGGACCGGCCCCTTCAAGCTCAAGGAGTACCGCATCGGCGAGCGGATCGTGCTGGAGCGCAACCCGTACTACACGCGGGAGCAGGGTGGTGTGGAGACCATCCTCATGCAGCTGGCTGGCGGCCAGTCCATGGCGATGTACGAGAACAATGAGATTGACGTCACGGGAGTGGGCCTCTTTGATCTGGAGCGGGTGCAGGACCCCAACGAAGCTTTGAACCGCGAGTTGGTCATCGCCCCCGCCAGCTTCAACATCTCGTATGTCGGCTTCAACACGGCCATGCCGCCCTTCGATGACCCGAAGTTCCGCCAGGCGCTGAACCACGCAGTGGACAAAGAGCTTATCTCTAGAGAGGTACTCTCCAACCTTGTGCGGCCAGCCTACGGCGTCTTGCCGCCGGGCTTCCCCGGATACAACCCCGACCTGGTTGGCCTGAAGTACGACCCTGACTTGGCCAAGCGGCTGCTCAGCGAGTCGAAGTACTCGGACCCGGATGCTAGGCCACGCATCGTCCTGACGGTGCCTGGGACCGGCGGCACCGTCGGCCTGGACCTGGAGGTTGTGCTGGAGATGTGGCGGCAGGTGTTGGGTGTTCAGGTGGAGATCCAGCAGGTAGAGTGGGCTACGTTCCTCCAAGACCTGAATCGGCAGAGGTATCAAGCCTTCGCCGGCCTTGGGTGGGAGGCCGACTACCCCGACCCACAGGACTTCTTGGACATCCTGTTCCACACCGACAGCAGCCTCAACCACGGCGGCTACTCCAACACGCAGGCCGATGCCATCCTCGAGAAGGCGCGCGTGGAGCAGGACGTGCAGGCAAGAGTCGCCCTCTACCGCGAGGCCGAGGAACTCATCGTCGCCGACGCGGCCTGGGTGCCTCTGTGGTTCGAGAGCGAGAACTATGTGCTCATCAAACCTTATGTGAAAGGCTACCGGCTCACGCCGATGATCGTGCCCAAGCTGCGGCAGATACGCATCGAGAAGTAGTAGCAGGCGCCGTTTCGGATTGAACGTCTGTTTGCAAGCCGCCCCGCCGATAAGGCGGGGCGGCTTGCTCTTTCGTAGCGGTGCGGCGTATCCTTCGGCGCGAGGCTGAGCCATGTGGATCTACATAGCCCGCCGTGTCCTGTGGCTACCGTTCGCGCTCCTCGCCGTCTCCATCGTCACGTTCACCCTGGGTATCTACGGCCCCGGCGACCCCGTGACGGTGATGCTGGGTAACAAGTACAACGAGGAGGCCGCGACGCGGCTGCGCCGCGAGTTGGGCCTCGACCGTCCCTTCTTCGTCCAATACGGCGACTATATGTGGGGCTTCGTCCGTGGCGACTTCGGCGACAGCCTGCGCTTTCGCGACCGGCCCGTACGGTCGCTCATCGGCGCGAAGATGTGGGTCTCGGCACGCCTATCGTTGGCCGCGCTCATCGTTAGCTACTCCCTGGGGTTGCCGCTGGGGTTTTGGCTTGCCCACCGCCAGGGACGCTGGGAAGACCCTACCATCGTGGCCATCGCCGTCTTCCTCATGTCCATCCCGGTGATGATCAGCATCCCGTTCATGTTATGGGCTTTCTGCCTCCAGCTCCACTGGGTGCCCTGTTCGGGCTGGGGAGGCTTCTTCGACGTGCGCATCGTCTTACCTGCGGTGACCATGGGTATCCCAGGAGTGGCGGGGTTGGCCCGGCTGGTGCGGGCGAGCACGTTGGATGTGCTGGGACAGGACTTCATCCGCACCGCGCGCGCTAAGGGCCTCTCCGAATGGCGGGTCAGTTCCCATCATGTCTTCCAGAACGCCATGATTCCCATCGTCACCATCGTCGCCTTCTCCATCGCTGGCCTCATCGGGGGAGCGTTCATCACCGAGACCATCTTCGGCATCCCTGGCGTTGGCCAGTTCGCCGTGGACTCGATATTCAACCGCGACTACCCCGTCATCATGACCATCACGCTTCTGGGTGCAGGGGCGTTCGTTATCGCCAATCTGTTGGCCGATGTCACCTACGCGCTGGTTGACCCCAGGATTAGGTACAGATAAACGCCATGACGAGCCGGACACGATCGGGCGGAACAGCGTTCCAGCAAGTCTCCAAGGCAGGGGAGGGGCACTTCGCGCGTGCATTCCGGCGCCTGCTCCGAAAGCGCCTCGCCGTCATCTGCATGGTCGTCCTCGTCGTGGTGTACGGCGCAGGCATATTCGCCGCGTGGATAGCGCCGCACGACTACAACGCCCAAGACTACACCGCCATCCGCAAGCCCCCGAGCACAGAGCACTGGGCGGGCACCGACTTCACCGGCAGGGACGTGTTCACACGGGTGCTCTGGGGTGTGCAGAACACCTTCATCCTCACCGCCGTGGCCATCCTCACCGGAGGCCTTGTCATCGGCGTCACGCTGGGGCTGGTGTCCGGCTACTTCGGCGGCCGGACCGACTCGGTCATCATGCGCCTGGGCGAGGCCTTCGCGTCGTTCCCTGACATCTTACTGGTCATCATCCTCGCGGCGACGCTGAGGCCGAGAATCATCGACGGTGTGCGGTGGATCGAGGACCACACGGCGCTGGACGGCCTCATCAACTCTGGGATACCCGACTACATCGTGATTTCGCTGGCGCTGGTCGCGTTCGGGTGGGTGGGCATGGCGAGGCTGGTGCGCGGCCAGGTGCTGGTTTTGAGGACGACCCAGTACGTGGATGCGGCCAAGGCCATCGGCGCCTCCACGCGGCGCATCCTGTTCGCTCACCTGCTGCCGAACGCCATCAGCCCCATCATCGTGACGGTGAGCATGGGTATGGGGTCGCTGGCATTGACGGAGATATTCCTGAGCTGGCTCGGCCTGGGCATCCAGCCGCCGCGGCCCAGCCTGGGCGTCATGTTACGGGACGCGGGCAGCCTGTCAGCACTGCGGGAGACGCCGTGGCTGCTGCTGGCGCCTGGCTTGGCGGCGCTGCTGCTTGTGCTGTGCTGGAACCTACTGGGCGACGCGCTGAACGACGTGCTCAACCCCAGGACGAGGTAGCGTCTGAAAATAGAGGGGTCGGTACTGTACCGGCCCCTCTGCCATTACATCGCGGTTTTGGCTTAGTCTTCTCTGCGCTTCTTCCTCCACAGGACCAGCCCTGCAACGCCGAAGAGCAGCGCCGCAGAGGAGGCCTCGACGGCGCCGTTGCCCGAAGCTGGCGCACTGCAACCGCCAGGCGAGGCGGGTGCGGGGGTAGACGCCGCCGCTTGAGGCTGCGCCGCGGCTGTTTCGGCAGTGGCCTCAGCGACGGCCGCTTGCGCTGGTGTGGGCGACGGCTCCTCTGTGACCTGCGGCTGCTCTGCCGTGGCCGGAGTCGGTGTCGGCTCGAGCGTCTCGATGGCAGCGGCCTCGACCTGTGGCGTCAGACTGAAGGGGAGCACGGTGGGCCAGGGAATGGGCGTCGGACGCGCGGCACCGGCCTTTGGCGGCACGTACGGGGGCGCTCCGACGGACTTGAGCCACGCCTGGTACAGCCCCAAGCGGTTCACGCCGTACACCTCTGTGAGGGCCTTATCCATGTCCGTGCCCTTCTTCAGGGTCGTCATCAGGTCGCGCATCTTGTCGGCGCCGAACTTTTCGATCATGTACCGGACGATGCTGCGGGACTGGCCGTAGTAGATGATGACGTCTTCAGGGATTCCGGGTAGGGTCTGCGTGAACACTACGGGTATCAGTCGGCCTGTGCCGATGGCGAACTCGAGGGCAACGTCATACGAGAAGCCGGGGTCCACGTTCCCATACTCGGCCAAACCCTCGTCCAGCCAAGAGGGAAGGCCTCGAAAGACGCTGTCACCGGCGCGGTGGGTCAGGATGTGGGTAAGCTCGTGAGAGGCCGTCCCCAGCGAAAGCCGGCCACCTCCCAGGACCATGACCGTGCTCACCTCGCTGAAGGCCTGGCCCTCGGTGACGAGCTCGCTGCGGACAGTGGAGCTTCCAGGCGGCAGGGCCTCCAACATCTCCTTTACATTGTTGTACATGGTCACGCGGATGGGCGTTTCCATCTCAGCGCCCAGTAGGGGGCCCATTTTCTCAATGGTCTGGATGGAGACATCGAGGATTGCCCGGGCACGCGACTCGACCGGCCCATGGTAGGCCACGGTAACAGGGCCCTCGGATACCTCTATCCACTCGAACCGGGCATCGTGGTAGGGGATGGTGACCGGCTCGGTGGAGGCCACGCTCCCTGCGGCGTCCTCGACCTCGAACACATACGTTATGAGAGTGCCAGGCGGGATGTAGCGGGCCGAGGTGTTAGTGCGCCAGAGTAGTTCCGCATCCACCGATGGGCCCGGCTCGAACTTGAGGTAGTCGTAGGTGCCGGAGGTCTGGACGCCCGCTCGGAAGCGCACGGCGACGGAAGCGATGTCGGTGTCGCTAGTGGCCTGGAGCTTGAACCGGATGCCCTCGGGGAACTCGCTGGTGGCCGAAGAGGAGATGATTTGTATCGAGCCTGGCTCCTGGGCCCGCACGGCTTGGACGGGCCAGGCGAACGCTGCCATGACGATGACCAGTGCAAGCGCTTTCGGCAAGTTAGTCTTGAGCGGTCTTACCAGTACCAATAGTCTCTCCTCTCGCGAGGCAAGTGGTGGCTCGAAGTTTCAAAGGAGAGTCGCCTGGCCTTCGTCGCCAGTGGCGTCCTCACCGGCGCTGTTCTCCCGCTCCAGTTCCACCGTCTCCAGCATGCGGTCGAGTAGTATGTCCTCGTTGGCGCCGCCCACGAACGCGGTCTTGTTGTTGATGACCGTCATCGGCACGCTTCTAACGCCGTAAAGCCGCGCCAGGTACGGGAACTCCTGCACCTCTACTACGTCGGCGCGCACCTTCGGAGATTCCAGGGCCATTGCGTGGGCCGCACGGGCCACAACTGGACAGTGTGGTCAAGTTGGTGTTACGAAAACCTGAATCTGGACGTCGGTTGTAAGACGCTGGACCTCCTGGCGGGTGACTGGCTTGAGGCCGCTGTCCCCCTTGGAGGCGGCCAGGATGGCTCCGAGGAGTACGGTGAACTCATAGCCGGAGGGCAGCCCGAAATAGCGCACATTTCCGGTGGCGACGTCGCCGATGAGCACGGCGGGAATCTTGTCGATTCCCAGTTTGGCGGCCGCCCCTCTCTGCTGGTAGAAGTCCACTACCTCCAAGTGCAGCTTCGGAGAGAGTTCGCAGACCTCCTTCAGGAGTTGCTCGGCCTGCCCGCACGTTGGGCACTCGCGGCCGGGGATGAAGAGGCCGGTCTCAGGACGAGTGAAGAGTTTGAGGTATACGTCCTCTTTAAGTTCGGCCTCGAACCGTTTGACCAGTTCTTCCCGGTCTCTCGTTTGAAGTATGGTCGTCACCGCGTTCGCGTGCTTTCCTTGGTGTGTCTCAAAAAGGATACGCCGCCATAGGACAAGGGCTATTGTAGCGTAGCTGACAGAGCCGAAACAGGCAGGGGCGAGTTGAAATAGACAGGCTTAACCGCCCAAGCGCTTCAACTCGCGCCAGATGATGAGCAGACGTTGGGCGGATGTGAATAGCGTTAGTGCCGCGATGATTCCCAGCGCGATGGCCAACATCGGCTCCCACCACTGAGCGACCACCAGGGCCGCCGCCAGGGTCGCCACGCGCTCAGGGCGGGTCATAAAACCGGCTTTGCACTCGATGCCAAGGCCCTCGGCCCTTGCGCGCAGGTAGCTGACCATAAAGGAGCCTCCCATCGCGACGAAGGACAGTGCCACACCGACGGTATGAGGCTGGAAGGCGTAATAGAGCAGGACGCCCAGCAGCAGGGCGCCTTCGCCTACGCGGTCGGACACCGAGTCAAGGAGCGCCCCGAAGCGCGAGGCCTTGCCCGTCGCCCTGGCGAGAGCGCCGTCGAGGAGGTCGAACAACCCCGAGACGGCCAGCACAACCCCTCCGGCCAGCAGGTAGCCGACCAAAACCAGCCAAGCGGCACCGCCCGCCACGAGCAAACCTGCGAGAGTGACGGTGTTGGGCGAGACGCCGAGCCCTTTGAGCAGTTTGGCAGCGGGCTGCTCGAAGTAGCTGGAAATTACCTTTCGGGTAGTAGCCCTGTTCATCAGTGACAGTCTCAGCCCGTGACGACGACCTTCCGGTCCAGGAAGGTTTTATAGTAGTCCATGACCCGCTTGGCGATGCGGTCCCAGGTGAACTCCTGTGCACGCTGGAGGCCGTTGGCTCCTAGCCTGGCGCGCAGGTCAGGGTCCTTCAACAGGGTTGTGATGGCTTCGCCCAGCGAGGCTTCGTCCTTCGGCGGCACCAAAAACCCCTCGCGCTCATGGGACATGACGCTGCGGTAACCCTCTATGGAGGTGGCCACGATGGGTTTACCGGCTGCCATCGCTTCCAGCAAGACGATGCCGAAGCTCTCTCTGCCTGTGGCCGGGGAGCAGTAGATGTCCGCAGACTTGAAGTATCTGGCCTTGTCCTCGTTGGATACCGCACCCAACAGGGTGACGTCTTTGAGGTTCCGTTCGCTCATGATGCGGTAGGAGTCCTCGTCCGGCTTGCCTGGGCCCACCACCAGCAGGCGCAGGTTGGGCCACTCCCATTTGAGTTTGCTGTAGGCGCCGAGCAGATGCTTCAGCCCTTTGCGCTTTTCCAACCGTCCCACGAACAGGAGATTGATCATGCCGTCCTGAAGGTGGGGGAATGGCTCGGCGTTGGCGAACTCATGGGGGTTGATGCCATTGGGGATGATTTCGTACTGGGCAGGGTAGTGTTTGCTGATGAACTGCCGAGCGGGCTCTGACACAGCGATACGGCCGTGAATCTTCCGGAAATAGGGTACCCCCAGCCTCCTGACACCCAAGTAGTAGATACGGGTTCCCCGGAAGGTGTGGAACGTGGCGATGTTGACGCATTTGGAGACGTCTAGCGAACCGAGCGCGACGAAGCTGGCGAACGGCTCGTGGACGTGGAGGATGTCGAAAGCCTCCCGGGCCAAGAGGGCTTTGATGCGCGGGCGCAGCCAGACCGAGACCGAGATGCGGGCTGTGGAGCCGCTGGCGGGGAAGGGGATGGCCTTCCCCATCGGAATGAAATCCTCTTCGGTCACCTGTCTGGGGTCGGAACAAGGAGCGATCACTTTGACATAGTGGCCCCAGGCGCGGAACTGGGCGCCGAGCTGGGCGATGTGGTGGTTGACGCCGCCCGGCGAGGCGTAGTCGTAGGGGGAGACCAGGCCGATCCTCAACGGTCGGTCCAAGGGGCGCCTCTCATTCGGGCTTCAAGACTTGCCCGCGATGAAGTCCTCCACCATCTGCCTCGCTTCCGAGTCGGTGTACTGGACGGGCGGGGTTTTCATGAAGTATGCCGACGGGCCCAAGATCGGCCCACCGAGGCCGCGGTCTTTAGCGATCTTGCAACATCGGATGGCATCTATCACCACGCCCGCCGAGTTGGGGCTGTCCCACACCTCCAGCTTCACCTCGATATTCATAGGAGCGTCGCCGAAGCTCGATGCCTCCATGCGGATGTAGCACCACTTGCGGTCTTTCAACCACGGCACGTAGTCGCTGGGGCCGATGTGGACGTTCTCCGGTTCTATCGGATGAGTGAGCTGTGATGTTACCGAGCCGGTCTTCGAGATCTTCTTGGAGGTGAGGCGCTCTTTCTCCAGCATGTTCAGGAAGTCGGTGTTGCCGCCGAAGTTGAGCTGATAGGTCCTGTCTAGGCGCGCGCCGCGGTCCATTAGCAAGCGGGTGAGAACGCGATGGATGATGGTGGCCCCGACCTGGGACTTGATGTCGTCTCCGACGATGGGTGCGCCCCGCTCGCGGAAGCGGCGCTGCCAGTAGTCGCCGGCGCCACTGGCGATGAAGACGGGGATGCAGTTAACGAAGCCGCAGCCAGCCTGAAGGACCTGCTCGACGTACCATTTGGTGGCCTCTTCGGAGCCGACGGGCAGGTAGTTGACGACGACGTCCACCTCGCGCTCTTTGAGGATACGGGCCACGTCGTCGGTCGGCCCCTTCGCCTTCTTGACCACATCGGTAAGGTACTTGCCGATGCCGTCGTGGGTCATGCCGCGCTGGACGGTAACGCCCAAGTTCGGCACATCTTGGAACTTCAGCGTATTGTTGGGGGAGGCGTAGATGGCCTCGGACAGGTCGAGGCCAACCTTGTTCGCGTCAACGTCGAAGGCTGCGACGAACTTGATGTCAGAGATGCTGTGACCGCCCAAGACGGGGTGCATGAGGCCGGGGATAGAATCGCCTTCTTCGGCGTCGGCGTACTTGACCACACCCTGCACAAGGGATGAGGCGCAGTTGCCCACGCCAATGATAGCTACATTGATGTTACCCAAGACGTTCTCGTCCCTCCCTGCGAATCGCGTGGACAGCCTTTGCGCTGGCCACGCTGGGCGACGTGTCGCCGTCGGCCATCTTAGCACCCGCCGCAGCTTGGGACAAGTGCAAAACGGGTTGTGGAAACAGGCCCTTAGACCACTCCGTTTGTTCCCAGCCGCTGCACCTGCTCAGATGTGAAGCCCAGAAGTGTGGACAGCACCTGTTCTGTGTCTTCGCCAAGGAGTGGAGGGGGTGTAACGGCCACTTTGTGGGTGGAGACTTTGATGGGACAACCCAGCACCTGATAAGTGCCGCGTTTGGGGTCGTTTAGGTCAATGACCATCTCCCGCGCGCGGAGGTGAGGGTCGCTTAGGAGTTCGGTCGTGTCCTGCACCGCGCCACAGGGTATGCCCAACTCGGCCATCGTTGCCATGACCTCGCGCTTCGTCCTGGTAGCGGTCCAGGTCGAGATGAGCGTCTCTACGTCATTCAGGCGCTGGGAACGTGCCTCCGAGGTGGCGTAACGCTCGTCGCCGATGAGGTCAGCTCGTCCGACGACGGCGAGGATGCTGTCCCAAGCGTCGCCCGCGATGGTGATGGTGACGTAGTCGTCGGGGCCACCGGGTGCGCAGGGATAGACCAGCGACGGCCCGCCCCATACGCGGTTGCCTGTCCGCTTCACCGGATTGCCAGCGGGCAATGTCTCCACCATGCGCACACGCATGAGGTTCACGATGGCGTCCTGCATGGCAACCTCAACGTAGGCGCCCACGCCGGTCTTGTCGCGCTGTCGCAGGGCGGCCAGGAGGCCGATGGCGCAGTGGAGGCCCGTGCCGGAGTCGCCGACGCCCGGCGAGACCCACGTCGGCGGCCGGTCGGGGTAGCCGTTGGTGCTCATGGCGCCGCCCATGGCCTGCGCCACGTTCTCGTAGCTCTTGTATCCGGCGTAGGGGCCGTAGGAGCCAAAGCCCTTGATGGAGGCGAAGACAAGGTGTGGATGGCGCTTCCTTAGGCTCTCTTGCCCAAGGCCGAATGACTCCATCCGTCCAGGCCCGTAGTTCTCGACCACGGCGTCCGAGATGGATGCGAGCCTGTGGAATATCTCAACGCCTTCCGGCTTCTTCAGGTTCAGGCACAGGCTGCGTTTGTTGGCGTTGAAGACGAGGTAGTAGAAGCTGTCCATGTCCTTGCGGTGGGCCATCTCCACCCTGGTCCGGTCGCCCTTGCCCGGCTCCTCGATCTTGATGACGTCGGCACCGAGGAAGGCCAGGAGTTGCGTGGATGACGGGCCAGCCTGCACCTGGGTGAGGTCGAGGATGCGCACGCCTTCGAGTGGTCCACTCATGTCAACCTCCGCAAAACACAAGGGGCGGCCCGCTTCTGGGGCGCCGCCCCTTGCTGAAACGTTCCTATCGGCTAGGCTCCGGGCCCGCGCTCCATGGAGAAGGGCTGCCAGCGGCGCAGGTCGGTCTTGGGCAGGACCGCCGGGTTGACGCAGGTCCGGGGCCAGCGTCCGGTCAGCACCAGCGCGACCTCTTGGCCCACGCGGCGGCGGGTCTCGGGGGCCATCCTCGCCGAGGCCGACGCCACATGCGGCGTCAAGATGACGTTCTCCATACGCAGCAATGGGTTTTCAGAGTTGGGCGGCTCCGTCTCCAATACATCTAGCGCCGCGCCCGCGATCCACTTCTCTTCCAACGCGCGGACGAGGGCTTTCTCGTCCACCGTCGGCCCGCGGCCTGTGTTGACGAAGACCGCGGTGGGCTTCATGAGCCTGAAGTGTTCCTCGGTCAGCATGTGATACGTCTCGCCGGTGGATGGGGCGTGCATGGATACGAAGTCGGAGCGCTGCAGCAGTTCAGTCAGAGTACTGGTGGGCTCGACGCCATATGAGGTCATGGTCAACTCTTCGATGTAGGGGTCGAAGGCCAACATCCGCAGCCCGAACGGCGCGGCGCGCACCGCCGTGGCCCGGGCCACGTGGCCGAAGGAGACGAACCCCAGGGTCTGGCCGTAGAGTCTGGGGAAGCGGGAGAGGAGGGGCCGGCCCTCTTGCCACCGCCCATCGCGGCTCATCTTGTCCATGACGTTCAGACGCCGGAACCCGGCGAGCAGGAGCATCATCGTGTGGTCGCCGACCTCTTCGATGAAGGTGTCGGGGACGTTGGTAACAGGGATGTTGCGGGCGGTCGCGGCGGCCACGTCCACGCTGTCGGCACCGACGCTGCCCAAGGCGATGATGCGGCACTTCTGGAGGCTGTCTATGATTGTCTTGGTGATAGGACGTCCCCGGGCGATGACGGCGTCGGCATCCCGCGCCGCTCGGATGAACTCGTCCTCGGTCTTCGCGGGAACCTCCACGATGGCGGCGTCTACCGGCCCAAGAGACTCCATCTCCAGGTCGTAGGTCCCGCCGGCCAGGTCAAAGGTCACTCCCGCGGGTTTTTGCGTTACTACTTTGAATTTCGCCACACGCTCCTCCCAAAGGATTGAACAGATGTATTGAAGAATCGCCTAGATTCGGTTAGGCTGCCTAAGAATAAGCGAGCGGCATGGCAGTGTCCAGTCCTTCGCCATCAGGCTGAACAGCGATGAGTTCAAAAACAGCAATCATCCTTGCAGCGGGCAAAGGCACCCGCATGAAGTCACTCATCCCCAAGGTACTCCACCGCATCTGTGGCCGGGAGATGGTGGCGTTGGTGGTGGACTCGGCCTGCCAAGCGGGCTACAAAGACACCGTCGTCATCGTTCCGCCCGAAGGTGAGGCCATCCGTAAGCTATTCGGAGACACCGTTCGCTACGCTGTACAGCATCGCCAGAACGGAAGCGGCGATGCGCTACGGAGTGCCCGCTCTGCTGCATCTGAAGTCGAGGATGTCGCCGTCCTGAATGGTGATGTGCCTCTTATCTCACCCGAGACACTGAAGGAGATGGCGCGTGTTCACACGGCCCGCCGGGCGGCGGTGACCCTGCTGACGGCCAAACCACAAGACCCCCGAGGCCTCGGCCGCATCGCCAGAGATGCCGAGGGGAGGGTGATGGCCGTCGTCGAAGAAAGTGAGGCAGACGAGGCTACGCGGGCGTCCTCGGAGATAAACGCCGGTGTTTACCTGTTTCGTGCCTCTTGGCTTTGGCCCAACCTCGATGCGCTGACCCCGTCCGCCAAGGGAGAGGTCTACCTGACCGACCTCGTCGCGCGGGCGCATGAGCAGGGTGCCGTGATAGCCGAAGTTGTAGCGTCGCGGTCTGAGGATGCGATGGGCGTCAACGACCGTGTCCAGTTGGCCCATGCAGAGGCTGTCCTGCAAGCCCGGCTGCGAGAGAAGTGGATGCTGGCCGGAGTCACTATGCCCGACCCGGCCTCGGTATTCATCGAGGTCGGCGTTGTCATCGGCGAAGACACAGTCGTGCAGCCTAACAGCTACCTTCGCGGTACGACAACCATCGGGAGCGGATGTGAGGTTGGTCCCGGTTCTATCATCGTGGACAGCCGCGTCGGCGACGGGTGCAAGGTCGTCTCCTCTATGGTGGAAGGCGCGACGCTGGAGGAGGACGTGAGGGTGGGGCCCTTCAGCCATGTGCGCCATGAGAGCTATCTTGGCAAAGGGGTGCATCTCGGCAACTACGCCGAGGTGAAAGCAAGTCGCCTAGGGCGCGGTACGCGCGTACACCATTTCAGCTATCTCGGCGATGCTGAGGTCGGTGCGAACGTCAACGTCGGAGCCGGGACAATCACTTGTAACTTTGATGGCGAGAAGAAGAACAAGACGACCATCGGCGATGACGTATTCATCGGCTCCGACACGATGCTGGTCGCGCCGGTGACCCTCGGCCCCCGCTCCGCCACAGGTGCGGGATCTGTAGTGACGAGAGACGTCCCTCCCGACACTCTCGTGGTGGGTGTACCCGCCAAGCCACGTCCGAAGAAGGGCCCCTCCAAGACGTAGGCAAGCGCAACGGGGGCCGGCAGATGCCGGCCCCCGTTGCGCTTGCCTACGTCGGGAAATGACCTAGGATCTCATTTCTCCAGTACCACCACGAGCGGAGCTGTGGCCTCGGAACCCTTATCACCTGTGGCCTTCAGGGTGTATATCCCCGGGTCGAGGGTAACGAACTCTTCTATAGCGAGTGCGCCCGAGGCGTTGGCTGTCCCGGCCACGAGCACGCTGGGCCCGCCAATCACGCTGAGGGTGACGACCTCGTTAGCCTTGAAACCGGCGCCCCAGAACCTGGTCAGTTCACCCTGAACTGCTACCTCGGCCACAAGACTCGTTGATGGAGATGGCTGCGGCCTCGGTGTCGGAATGGCATCGATGCGCTCCTCGAGGAGCGCTTCGACGTCATCTGCGGTGAGAGCGGGTTCGGGACTGGTTTCGACAATCATCACGGGGACGCTGGCTTCGCTCCCTTCGCCACCTACCGCCAGCAAGGAGTACACCTCGCCCTTGGTGACCCGCGCCTGGGTCCGGGCGTCGCCGCCGATCTTGGAGAACTCGACGCGGAAGGCGCCGGACGCGTTGGCCGTCGTGTCGCCGATGGTCGTCATCAGCGGCTCGTCTATCTCTAAGAAGACGCTGACTGGCTCACCCGGCACGAAACCAGAGCCCCATATCTCCAGCGGCTCCTCGAGGGTAAGTTGGTCTTTGTTGACCACGATGTGGGCCTGTGGGGCAGGGGCGTCCTTGCCCGCTGGACCCTCAGGACCGGGAACGCCTGGAGCACCGGGGGAACCAGG
Source organism: SAR202 cluster bacterium (assembly GCA_016872515.1). Classification (GTDB taxonomy): domain Bacteria; phylum Chloroflexota; class Dehalococcoidia; order Lucifugimonadales; family VGZR01; genus VGZR01. Next base: position 47,437 of record VGZR01000013.1, on the reverse strand, counting down.
GCTCCCGGGAGGACCGGCATTCCCCGGGTCGCCCTTCGCCCCGGCAGGGCCGCGCTCGCCCGGGAGGCCCTGAAGCCCTTGTGGGCCGGGCTCGCCCTGTTGCCCGGAGCAGGCGGCCGCTAGCGCAACCAGGACGATTGCGGTCAAGGTTAGGAAACTACCTCTTATCGCTCTCGAAAGAAGGGAAGTCTTCATCGGTTTCCCCCACGCCCATGTTAGCCGCGCGGCACCGTCTGGGCCACGTGCAGTCCCGGAGACTCTGGTAAGGTCTGAGAAGCCAGTTTATCTCTTTCTAAGATTTCGTCAAAGACAAGATTGGACATTAATCAAGCAGATTCACCGAGCCAGGGCTCAGATTGTCCTCCCCTAAGGCCCCCTGTTATAGTGGACAAGTTGCCCCCGTAGCTCAGAGGATAGAGCACTGGCCTCCGGAGCCAGAGGCGCGGGTTCGAGTCCCGCCGGGGGTACTTCGCAGCAGTTCCCCTCGAATGACGGATTCCGGTTCGACGCGCTAAGATGGGTTGGGGAGCCTACGCAGGCATTTCCCAAACATGCCCCTGTAGCTCAGTTGGACAGAGCGTCAGTTTCCTAAACTGAATGCCCCGGTTCGAGTCCGGGCAGGGGTACTTTCCCTCTCAAAGGATAGAGGCCCGCAGATCCGTCTGCGGGCCTCTGGTCTTGCGTGGGCCGTGGGTTTGGTGGCGGGCCTAATACTTGGAGACGTTGATTTCGACTATCTTGCCGGTGACCAGGTACACCACTCGCTCGGCGATATTGGTGGCACGGTCGGCGATGCGCTCCAGATCGTGGGCCACCCACAGCAGGAACGTCGCCCGCTTGACCGTTTTGGGGTCCTCAATCATGAAGATGAGGAGTTCGCGATAGACCTGCTCGTAGAGAGCGTCCACCTCGTCGTCGGCCCGGCAGACCTCGTTCGCCGCCACCACATCGCGGTTCACGAATGCATCCAGGCTGCGGCGCAGCATCGAGGAGGCCAGTTCGCCCATCCGGGGGACGTCTATTAGCCGCTTCAGCGGTGGCTCTTCGCCCATGCGCACGCTGATCCTGGCGATGCCTTCGGCGTAATCGCCCATGCGCTCTAACTCCACGGCCATGTGGAGGATGGAGACGAGCGTGCGCAGGTCTCTGGCCAACGGCTGCTGGGTGGCGATGAGGTCTATGCACTTTTCTTCTATCTGGAACCGCTTGTGGTCTATAAGGCTATCTTCTTCCAATACCTGCTGCGAGGCATCTAAGTCGCGCCGCTTCAAAGCATCCAGCGCTTTGGCGATGGCCTTCTCTACCATGCTGCCCAGGAGCAGCAGGTCGTCTTGAAGGAGCCTGAGGTCTCGATCGAAGTCTATTCTTGGCATGTTTGCAGCCTCAGAGACTAGCTGAATCGGCCGGTGATGTAGGCCTCTGTGCGCTCGTGCTTGGGGTTGGTGAATATCCTCTCGGTCACGTCCATCTCCACGAGGTAGCCAGCCCTGTCCTCTGCAACCATGAGGAAGGCGGTCTCGCGGGAGACCCTTGCGGCTTGCTGCATGTTGTGGGTGACGATGATGATAGTGTACCGCTGCGAGAGCTGGCGGATAAGGTCTTCAATGGCCAATGTTGCGATGGGATCGAGGGCGGAGGCTGGTTCGTCCATGAGTACGACCTCCGGCTCTACAGCCAGGGCTCGGGCGATGCACAGCCGCTGCTGCTGCCCGCCGGAGAGGGCCATGGCGCTCTTATGCAGGCGGTCCTTGACCTCCTCCCATAGTGCTGCCTGCCTCAAGGAGCGCTCCACCGCCTCCTCCATGTTTCCCTTGAACCCATTGACTCGAAGGCCGAAGGCGACGTTTTCGAAGATCGACTTCGGGAAGGGATTGGGCTTTTGAAAGACCATCCCAATACGCGAACGGATCTCCGTCGCGTCTGTGCTCGGGGCATAGAGGTCCACATCGTTGAACAGTAGCTGGCCTTCGACACGGGTTGTGGGGATGAGGTCGTTCATCCGGTTGAAGCATCGTATGAAGGTGCTTTTCCCGCAGCCGGATGGCCCGATTAGTGCTAGGACGGTGTGGCGCTTGACATCCATGGAAATATCTTTCAACGCCCGGAAGGACCCGTACCAGACGTTCAGGTCCCGCACCTTCAGCACGACTTCGTTTTCGGTAGTCATCACTCTTCTGACCTCTTCTGGTACTTGTTGCGCAAGACGATGGCGATTGCGTTCATGGACAGGAGGATTACGAGGAGGACAAGGATGCCAGCTGCGGCAAGCCCACGGAACTCATCCTGAGGGCGGGAGACCCAGTTGAATATTTGGATGGGAAGAACGGTGAAGCGGTCCAGCGGATCCGTGGGGATGAAAGTGAGATAGACCAGGGCGCTGATGGCGATGACAGGCGCAGCCTCGCCAATGGCGCGGGACATGGCGAGTATCGTTCCCGTGAGGATACCTGGAAGCGAAGAAGGCAGCACAACTCTTCGGACGACCTGCCACTGGTCGGCCCCCAGAGCGTAGGCCGCCTGCCGGTAGGCGTTCGGCACGGCGCGGATGGCCTCTCTGGAGGTCATTATCACGATAGGTAGTACCAGGAGGGTCAGGGTCAAGGCTCCGGCCAGCACGCTGCGGCCCATGGCCATCCACTGGACGAACAGCGCTAGTCCCAGGAGGCCATACACGATAGACGGGACACCCGCCAGGTTGGAGATGTTGATCTCGACGATGGTGGAGAACCAGTTCTTGCGAGAATACTCCTCCAGATAGATAGCGGCGCCCACGCCGATGGGGACCGTGAAGAGGGCGACCAGTCCCATCACCCACAACGTGCCGAAAAGTGCAGACTTAAGCCCTGCTTCTTCGGCGTGGCGGGATGGGTAGCTGGAAAAGAAGTGTCCGTTGAGCCAAGGCGAGCCCTCGACGATGACCTGTGCGAGGAGCACTAAGAGGCCCAAGATGCCGATGAGTACTGCAGCCAGGAACAGGAAATAAGAAACGGTCCCGATGCTCTTGCGGTACGTGAGACGATGGTTGAGTTGGGTCGTTGAGGCCCTCATTAGTACTGTTGCCTCCAACGCCGGACAATCCAGAAGCCGAGGATACTCAAAGCCAGGGTCATGAGGAACAACAGAATGCCGACGGCAAAGATGGTGTTGTATTCCAGAGAGCCGTGTGGCGCTTCACCGAGGCTGAGTTGGACGATGTACGAGGTCATGGCCTGGATACTTTCGAGAGGGTTCGCGGTCAGCCGCGGCGTGGCGCCGGCGGCCAAAGTCACAAGCATCGTTTCGCCGACGGCCCTGGAGATACCCAGGATGAAGGAAGCGACGATGCCGGATAGGGCCGCGGGCACAACGACCTTCAAGGACACTTCCAGGCGGGTGGCCCCAAGGGCGTATGCGGCTTCGCGCAGCGAGCGGGGCACGGCTATCATCGCGTCCTCGCTCAGCGACGAGACCAAGGGGATAATCATGATACCCATCACGATGCCGGCGCTCAGGGCATTGAAGACCACTAGGTCAGGGATGACCTTTTGAAGTTGAGGCGTCACGAAGGTGAGGGCGAAGTAGCCATAGACCACGGTCGGGACGCCGGCCAGGATCTCCAGAACGGGTTTGACGATGCGGCGCATCTTGTCCGGCGCGTACTCGGCCAAAAAGATGGATGTGGCAAGTCCCACGGGCAGGGCTACCGCCGCTGCGATAGCCGAGACAAGGAGCGTACCGGACACCAGTGGGAGCACTCCGTAGGACTCGGGCTTCAGGATGGGGGACCAGCGGGTGCCGGTGATGAACTCCCAGACGGAGACTTCGAAGAAGAAGCTCCAGGCCTGGGAGACTAGGCTGATCATGATGCCAACCGTGGTCAGAACGGAAACCAATGCGCACAGGAAGAACAGCCACTTGATAATTTTGCCCTGCAGGACGCTAGGGCGTTTGCGGCGGAACTGTCCCGCCACGCCAGACTCGGGTGGGCCTGTGGCGGCGTCCATTGATTCGCGGATGGAAGCGTCCATTACCTATGCAAATGCAAACGGCTAGCGTAAGAGGGAGAGATTGTCGGCGTACTCCTGGTCCGTAAGGGGGATGTAGCCCACCTCCTCGACCAACTCCTTGCCGCTCTCCATGAAAAACTGAATGAACGCCTTGACCTCTGGACGCTCCAAACTTTGTTTCTTGGCATAGATGAAGATAGGACGGGACAGTGGGGCGTACCCGCCGCTGCGGATTTTGGTTTCGCTAGGCAGCACACATCCGGAGCCGCCATCCACGGCGACAGCCTTCAGCTTCCCGGGGTTCTCGACGTAGTAAGCATAACCGAAGTAGCCAAGGGCATCCTTATCGCCCCCGATGCCTTGGACAAGAACGTTGTCATCCTCTGACGCAGTGTAATCAGCACGGCTTGACCTTGCGGTCCCGACGATGACCTCAGTGAAGTAATCGAAGGTGCCGGAGTCAGTCCCAGGTCCGTATAGGCGCAAGCGTTGATCCGGAAAGTCCGGCCGGACCTCCTTCCAGTTGTTGATGGTGCTGTCGGGGGACCAGATAGCCTTGAGCTCGGCGACCGTGAGGCAGTCCACGAAGTCGTTGGAGGGGTTGACCGCGACCGACAATCCGTCAATGGCAATCTTGAATTCGACGAATCCGACGCCGTTCTTGGCCGCGTCGTCGGCTTCGGCCTGCTTGATAGGCCTGGAGGCATCGGAGATGTCGGTCTCTCCAGCGGCGAACCGCTTGAAGCCGCCGCCGGTGCCAGAGACGCCAACGTTCACCTGGACGTTCGGGTAAGTTTTGCGGAACTCTTCGGCGATGGCCTCAGTGATGGGGAAGACGGTGCTGGAGCCGTCTATCTCGATAGTGCCACTGAGAGAGGAGGCTTGGTCGGTCGGAGCGGCCGTTGTTGGGGTAGAGGTTCTCTCTCCAACGCTGGAGCTTCCCCCGCAGGCAGCTGCGACAAGAGTGCAAAGCAAGACGAGCCACGTGGCCTGTCCGAGAGTGTGAAAACCAGCCTTAGCCTGGCTATGCCCACTCATGCTTCTGGAACCCCACCAGCCCTGTTGCACCAATAACTCCACTGTAGAGGCTGAGGCTTTAAGTTGGTTAAACGGACTGTTAACACTCTGTTAACAGATGATTAACGCGTGGTCGTGGTGGCTCGACGTGTCGCATGACACCAGCCTGTACTAGGCCACCGGAACCGTGAATGCGACCGTAGTACCAGCACCCAAGCGGCTATCTATACTTACATTACCGCCATGCACCTGCACCGTGTGCTTGACGATAGCTAGACCCAGGCCTGTGCCGCCGTCCCTGCGAGAACGGTCAGCCTTGTAGAAGCGTTCGAAGATGTGAGGAAGATCCTGGGGCGCAATGCCGGCGCCGGTATCCCTGACGCTGAACCTGACGAGCTTGCCCTGGCTCTGCGTCGATAGGGTGATGCGTCCTCCTTTGGGTGTGTATTTCAATGCATTGTCCATCAGGTTAAACATGGCCTGGACAAGTTTTTGCTCGTCGCCCAGTACAGGGGGCATATCCTGAGGGACAACTGACTCCAGAGTGACTCCTGCGGCTTTAGCTCGCTCCTGAACACGGGAGAGTATCTCATCCACCAGGTCCTTTGGATCCAGTGCCAATTGTTGAAGGCGGAATTGGCCGCTCTCCAGGCGGGAGAGTTCAAGGAGGTCACTTACCAGGGCAGCCATGCGGTCCACCTCCCGGCGCACACGGCTGAGGTAGTCGCTGGCGATGGCCGGATCTGCGAGAGCGCCGCCTTCAAGCGTTTCCACTATCGCCTTGATGGAGGCCAGGGGGCTGCGGAGCTCGTGCGAGGCGTTGGTGACGAACTCCTTGCGCGTCTCTTCCAGGCGGCGGGTTTCGGTGCGGTCGTGAAGGGTCAGAAGGACTCCTTGAGTGCTTCCTTGGGCCAACGGTGTCGCCACAGCGCTCACGACACGCCGGCCACGCAGAAGTGCAACCTCATCTTGGGTGGCGGCCATACGCGCTTGCGCAGTAGAGACAAGCCGCTGCAGGTCGTGGTCTCTTACCGTCTGGGCGAACCGCGAGCCGACAGCTTCTGCCCTCACGCCCAGGAGTTCGGAAGCCGACGCGTTAATCAGTACAACCACACCCTCAGAGTCTACAACCAAGACGCCGTCCACCATCGTGTCGAGGACCACCTTAAGTCGGCCGCTTTCGCTGTCGAGGTCGCGGACGACATCGCGGATCCTCGTCGCCATCTTGTTGAAAGCCTCTGCCATGTCGCGGGTCTCATCGGTGCCGGATGCAGTGACCCGGTGCTCAAGGTCGCCGTCTGCGAGGCGGCGGGCGCCACTGGTGACGGAGCGGACAGACCGGGATGTCCTGTGCGCGATGTAGTAGCCGAGAGCAACGGAGAGGAGGGCCACCGCGCCAGCTGAGATGCCGATGGTAGTGACGATGCGGTTGACGTTGCCCTGGACTTCGGACGTGGGCGCGGCTATGCGTACGGCTCCTCGGGTTTCGTTGCCGATGACGATCGCCGCCGCCGCATAACGCACCTCGTCGTTACCCTCCGAGTCCCGCCGGACATCTGAACCCCTGCCGGCGTTGATGGCATCCCTGATTTCAGGTCGGGCGAGGAGGGCTTCGGCCACGAGGGGCCCTTCGCTGGAGTCTGCCAACACCTTGCCTGCAGCATCTACCACGGTGACTTGGGCTTGGGAGGCGATGCTCAGCCGTTCTGCGAGCGCATCAAGGTCCGCGGCATAGGCCGGGTCAGTGAAATGGTCGTCCACCGCGTCCACCGCCAGTGCCGCCTCTTGAGCAAGGCGGGCATCGAGGTCCCGGACATAGCTGCTCCTTATGAATGTGACCAGGTAGAGGCTCACCGCTCCCATCGTGGCGAAGATAAGGACGGTGTAGGCGATGGCGATGCGCCACTGGAGAGACTTGGGAAACCTCACCCCTCGAACCGGTACCCGACTCCGCGGACGGTCGCAATGCGCCTGGGAGTAGCGGGATCGGTTTCGATTTTCTCTCTCAGCCAGCGTATATGCACGTCCACGGTCCGACTGTCTCCGATGTAGTCGTGGCCCCAGAGCCGCTCAAGGACATGGTCTCTGGTGAGCACACGACCCTTGTTCGACATGAGAAGAGCCAGGAGTTGGAACTCGCGGGGCTTCAGTTCAAGGGGCAGGCCTCCGAGCCGGACGACGTGACTAGCGGTGTCCACCTCAAGATCGCCGGACATCACGATTTCACGCTCCGCACCATCGGTGCGCTTTTGGGCAGTCCGCGCGCGGCGGAGGAGCGCCCGTACCCGGGCCATGAGTTCCCGCATGCTGAAAGGCTTGGAAACATAATCGTCCGCGCCCACCTCTAGCCCCACGACACGGTCCACATCTTGGGTCTTGGCCGTCAGCATCAAAACAGGCACGTCCGACTGCTTGCGCAACATCCGGCATACCTCGAGGCCGTCGAGCTTGGGAAGCATGATATCCAGGATGACTAGATCAGGCTCTGCAGCGCGTGCGAACTCCCATCCCTGCTGGCCGTCGGAAGCGGTGAGCACGGTGTAGCCCTCCCGCCCGAGGTTGTATTTCACCGCCTCGAGGAGGTTGACCTCATCTTCGACTACCAGGACCTTCGTCGTGGCCAACCACCCCTCCCGTGGACCGCTACCGGCACTTCACTCGTAGCGCAGGGCCGTCGCGGGCGAGATTCGAGACGCCTGTTGTGCTGGAAAAACGGTCGTAACCAGCGAGAACAGATACGCCCCCACGCCGATTAGTGCGAGCTTGAGCCAGGGGATCACCAGCTGCGCGTTCGGCTCATCAGTGCGGATATCAGCCATCACATTCACAGAAACCAGTAGGCCGAGGCCCAGCCCAAGGCCGATGCCCATCAGACCGATGAACGAAGACTCGGCGAGGAACGTCCACCGGATCATGCCACGGGAGAACCCGACGGCCCGAAGCACACCTATCTCATGCCGGCGCTCCACCACGGAGCGGGCGCTGATGACGCCCAGTGCCACGATGCCCACGACAAGCCCCAAAAGCATGAAGGCGATAAGCAGGTTGAAGATGCCGCGCTGTGCGGATTGGACCTGGTCGATGGTCTCCGCGATATCTATCGTCTCTACGCTGTGTTGGAAGAAGGCGGCCTTGATGCGCTTTTTGGCATCGGAAGTCCCTGGCGAAACGTTGAAAAAAACCTGCGTTGGATCCACTTCGCGGTCCAGTTCCGCATCGAAGAGGCGGGTGGAGGCATAGAGTCCGTTGGGCAGGACGCCCTGAGAGGCAAATTCATCCAATACTCCCACCACCGTCAAGGTAAAGGTCTCACCGCTCTTCAAGTCCTTGGCAGCGACTTCGACCGGCTCCATCGTCTTGTTCTCGAGAAAGAGGCCCTCCACGTCAAGCCGAAGCCGTTCGCTCTGGGGTTCGAAGCCAAAGTTATTCCGGGCCGGGAGCATGAACGCGTTGACGACCGCCAGCCCTGGCTTATCCCGAAGGTCGGGCCAGAGTCTTTCGGCGTCCACCTTGCCGTCGGCCATGGTGTACTCCGACGTAGCGAGGGTGAAACCGAAGTCGTTCGAGGCTAAGAAATCATCGTCCACACCGGTGATGGTGACACCTTTGAAATCGTCGGGGTTAACAGCAGTTAGCGCCCCCTCGGATTGGAAGACGCTCCTAAACGTACCGACTGAGGGTCTGCCGTCCACACGGGCCACGAACCCTAGGTCGGGGTTTGCCTCCACCGTGGCGGACAGGTCTTGGATGGGGTTGAGGTCGTTCTCGACGAATCCGACGACCTGGTAGCCGCCTCCGAGCCGCGCCTGGTCGTCGAAAAGCTTGGCGAAACCCTCGATGAGGACGGCCATGACAGTGACGGAGAGGACGACCACCGCGAACATGATCATGGAGAGGCCGGTCCTGAAGCCGAACCGCAGGGGATAGGCCACCGCCGAGCGGACGACAGGCGTCAAACGCTTGAAGCGCCCGATAGTGCCGACCATCACGCCCAAAGTGATACGCGAGTTGTTGATGATAACTAAGACTGCTCCGATGACGACGAGGAAGCTCGAGATGAAGAAGATGGAGAAGTCCTGGTTCCAGTCTTCCTTGATGCGGTTGTAGATACTGGGAGGGAGCAGCCAATAGACCATGAGCAAGACGCCCACGATGGTCAGCACCCACCGTTGCAAGACCCCGAACCACCGCAAGACCATGCCTAGGCCCATGAGAACCAGGGATACGCCGAGTCCAAAGAGGGTGGACTGGGCCGAGTTGTAGCCGGAGATAAGAATGACAAGGCCCAAGAGGGTGAGGATGCTGCCGAAAATAAGAGTGCGCCTTCCAGCCTTGACCGGCTGGACGTCGGGGATGCCGCGGATGGCCTTGACGATATTCAGTTTGCTGGTGCGCCAGGAGGCTAAGCCCACCGTGACCAACGTCAGGATGCTGCCAGCCAAGAAGGCGACCAGCACGCTGCTCGCCTCGATGTGGGCCGTCAGGGTAAAATCGTCGGCATCCGGTAGGTCTGTGAAAAGCGCGGCCGACACTTTTACGAGAAGCACGCCCAACCCCATGCCGATGACGGCGCCGATTACGGCTGAGCCTAGGCCGTAGATGGCCCCTTCGGCCATGAACATCTGCACCAGATGACGCCGCTGCATGCCGACGGCCCGTGCCATCCCCATCTCGCTCTTCCGTTCCGCAGCCAGCATGGAGAAGATGAGGAAGATGAGGAGCAGCCCAACGCCGATGGAGAAGAGGCCGAAGGTGGTGAAGAAGGAAACGAACAGCGATCCGGCCTCATTGGCGTCGTCCACTACCGTCTGCTTGAGCGGGAACAATTCCAAGCCGGAATCTTTGATGGCTGGAATCTTGCCGTACCGGTCAACCAGCTTTTGTGACAGTTCCACACCTGCCAGGGCATCCCCACGGTTGGAAATGAGGATTGAAGAGAGCTGCCCCTGCTTCCCTAAGGCTTCTTGGACCCTGACAAGGGGCATCATGATGACGAGTTCCGTCCCCTGCCGCTTGAAGTACCAGCCGTCGGCGACCTCTCTGACGGTCACCCCCGTCAGGCCGCCGGGGCCGAGCGCGACCTGAATCACGTCCCCGGGCCTGGCGCCGATGGCATCCGCGCCGTCTTTGTCGAGATAGACCTCGTTCGGGCCGAGACTGCCGAGGTCCACTGGCGCTCCCTGGCTGTCTGTCAGGGCTTCGAGCCACGGCGCCCGCTGTGGGTCGACACCGGTCAGCAGCGAGTTGACCTCGAAGAGGTTGGTCTGCGGGTTGATGACCGCCACCTGCTGCACCAAGGCCGGAACCACAGCGTCTATGTCTGGGTCGGCATCCAAGGTCGGCGCGATGGCGTTGAAGACGGCCTCAGGGAAGTCCTCTGGGACGGCCTTGCCCTCCCAGACGTCCGACTCGTCGTCTATGCGGATCGTCTCGTCCAGCGAACGCAGCGATTCAGTCGCGACCTTCTTGATGGAGAAAGTGAGTGAGTCGCCTGTAGTGAAGGTGATGGAGATGATGGCGGTGGCGAGCATGAGACCGAAGACGATGAGGCCCGTGCGCGCCGGCCGTCTGGAGGCGTTGCGGGCGGCCATCTTCACCAGAATGAAGTCCCTGGCAGCGATAAGCAGTAAGAAGAAGGCGACGAACGCGAAGATCACCAGCAGGGCGATGGTGATGGTGCTTATGGGGACACCGAAAAGCTCGTCCACGGCTAGTGTGCCTTGCGGCCTGCGCCGTTTCGGCCGTCGTTCACGATCAGCCCATCCTGCATCCTCACGACACGGTGGGCACGGGCGGCCACGACGTCTGCATGGGTGACGATGATGAACGTCTGGCGGTTCTTTTTGTTCAGCGAGACCAACAGGTCAATGATTTCCGCGGAGTTCTCGCTGTCCAGGTTCCCCGTCGGCTCGTCACCCCATACGATCTCAGGTTCGTTGACGAGGGCGCGTGCGATGGTGACCCGCTGCTGCTGGCCGCCGGAAAGCTCCGAAGGGTAGTGATGCTCGCGTTCGGTGAGGCCGACGAGGCCCAGGGCAGTCATCGCCTTTTCCCGTGCCGTCCGGGGGGTCGTGCCACCGACAAGGAGGGGAAGCTCAACGTTCTCCCGCGCCGTGAGCACCGGCAGGAGGTTGTAGGACTGGAAGATGTAGCCCATCTTCGTGGCACGGTAGCGCGTTTTCTGGTCGTCCGACATCTTGGCTAGCTCGCTGCCAGAGATGCTGATGGAACCCGCGTCAATCTCGTCGAGGCCTGAGAGGCAGTTGAGTAGAGTGGTCTTACCACAACCGCTGGGTCCCATCACGGCCACCATCTCGCCCTTCTCTACGGAAAGGCTGATGCCGCGAAGGGCCTCTACCCTCACCTTGCCTGAGTAATATGTCTTGACCACGTCGTTCGCCACGATGATGGGCGCTTCGGACGCCATGCGTTAAGAGCCTCCAAACCTGTCAGGAAAGTCCCATCCCTAGGGCATACAGAAAAGATGGGCGAGCTTGCGGATAATTTTATCAGACCTTGCTTAGCATCTCTATAGAATCATATAGGCAGTCCGGGCTTTAACCCGTCGTCCAACTCCACATCCAGCGCCTTGATGCACCTGGCGACCATCGAGTAGTAGCCGATGGTCACGACCAGATCCACCGTAAGGCGAGTTCCTAAGAGATGGTGCACAGCCTGGAACGTTCTATCGGACACAACGCCGGTGCGCACCAACTCCCTAGCGGCCTGGACGAACACGCCCTCTTTGGCTGGGAGGCCCATCGGCGCCTTGCCGCTCCGGATGGCCTCGATGACTTCCTCCCGCACGCCGGCCTTCCTGGCCACCGGCTCATGCTGCGACCATTCGTACTGGTTGTTCATCTCGCGGGCGACGCTGAGGATTGCGGTCTCGCGGATGACCGCATCGAGCGGGCACTTATAGCGCAGGTACTCGCCGACCCCAGCGACCGCCTCGGCGGCCTCCGGGCTGTTCATCAGAGCCTGGAACACGCGGGGCACGGAGCCCCGTGTGGAGGCGATGCGGTCGTAGATGTGCTTCTTGTCGGCTGGCAGGTCTATCCGGGCTGCATAAGGCACTCTAGCCATGCTACTTGTCTCCCTTTGTTGCGATTCACGGGAACTAGACTCTCATAGCCCTTCGCGGAGTCGCACCTCGGCGCTGGCTTCTTCAGTGATGAGCTCCAAGTCCGGGCTTATCTGGGACGGGTAGGGTGTGGGCAATCTTAGTGCCTTGTGCGGTTCGGGCAGGGCTGCAAACTCCCGCCGACAATTCTCCCTCACCGCGTTCAGGCTTGGGTCGGGTCGGAGGCGTTTCCCAGCCTTCATGACCAGTTCCAGCAGTGGTCTTGCATCTGGCGCCGGCGAACTGCTCGCATTGGTGATGGTATCCCCTAGGAACATACCGTCTTCGGCCTTGCGGCGGTACACCTGCTTGGGGCCGGGCAGCGTGGCCTTGCCTGGGCTGAGCTTGAGCACCGGACGGCTGTCGTACTCGACGAGCTTGTAGGCGCAGTCCGTCCAGGGCGCGTCGGCCGATACCCCCACTTTGGTGCCGACCCCGAAACCGTCTATCGGCGCGCCGGCAGATACCAGTCCTTCCAAGGAGAACTCGTCAAGGCCACCGCTGGCGAAGACCTGCACAGTCCTAAGTCCAGCCTCGTCTAGGACGCGACGGGCAAGCCGTGAAAGCTCCAACAGATCGCCGCTGTCCAGACGCACAGCCCGCAATGTGTAGCCGCGCTGGGCCATCTCGAGCCCGACCCGAATGGCATTCCTGACTCCCTGCTCAGTCGAGTAGGTGTCCACCAGCAGGGTCGTCCCGTTTGAGAACGTCTTGGCGTAAGCGCGGAACGAGTCAACCTCCTGCTCGAAGCTGGTTACGAACGAGTGGGCCATAGTGCCGTAGAGCGGGATGCCGTAGGTCAGGCCGGCCTGGACATTGCTAGTGCCGGCGAAGCCTGCGATGTAGCTCACGCGAGCGAACTTATTGGCTGCATCGGTGCCGTGGATGCGGCGCGCGCCGAAGTCCACCACGTACTTATCGCGGGCGGCGAACACACAGCGTGCGGCCTTGGTAGCCAGCATGGTCTGCAGGTTGATTTGGTTGAGGATATACGTCTCGGCGAACTGCCCCTGGATGATGGGCGCCGTGACTTCGATGACCGGAGCATCGTGGGCGCAGATAGTGCCCTCAGCCAACGCCCGCACATCGCCCTCGAACCGCACCTGGCTCAGGAACCGCAAGAAAGCCTTGTCGAAGATGCCCAACCCGTCCAGGAGGCCGATGTCATCTTGGGTGAACTGAAGGCCCTCCAGGTAGGTAAGGACATCCTGCAGTCCGGCGGCGACATAGTACCCGCGGTCCTTCGGGTAGCCGCGAAACGTCATGCTGAAGGTGGCTGTGGCAGTATGCCCGCTGCGCCAGTAAGCCTGGGCCATCGTGAGTTGATAAAGGTCCGTGAAGGTGGTCAGGGAGGGCTTCGGCAGATGACTGGAATTTGGCTGCATGGCTCTCAAACGCGGTGAGATACGCCGACGTACCTCTGATTCATCCGGGGCGGATGGTATCAAATGCCCCAGTCGTTGCCTAGAAGAAAGCATGTGCGCACGGTTTTTGTCGAGTCACCATCACAGCCTTGTTATACTTTCAAGAAGACCCGATGGGAAGCTGAGGATGACTGAGTCAGTAACGAGCATCGAATCCCCGGAAAAGGTACTGCTGTGTCCGACCTGCAGCACGTCTAACCCGCTTGGTACAAAGCGCTGCAGCGACTGTCGGCGCCACCTAGAGTCGGTTGAACCGGTCACGATGGATGTGGTACGTGAAGTCGCCCTTGGTTTTCGGGCTCGGAAGAAGCGGCGGCGGCTGGTGCTCGTTGGAGTAGTGCTGGCCTTGATGGCAGCCCTTGCCGGGTGGCTGACGCTTGATAACATCGGAACCATTCGGTTTATCTCGCCTCCCAAGTCATCTGCCAGTGCCATCCCGATTGACAACAGCGAGTGGCCGATGTATCTCCGCAACCCTGAGCACGGGGCCTATGTCGCCGGTGACCGCTTCGTTCCCGTGGGCATCGTGAAATGGGTCTTTGACACCTCCGCCCCCATCGAGTCCTCGCCGGCAGTGGCGGGTGGCCGTGTTTACCTCGGGACGGGCGACCGGGGAATCGTGGCGCTGGACGCTGAATCGGGCGAACTCATCTGGCAGTACACCACAGCCAACCGGGTGAGCGTGTCGGTGGCCGTGGCCGGGGACCAGGTCTTCTCCGCGCTGCGCGACGGACGGATCGTGGCGCTGAATAAGGATACCGGCGCCCTCGTATGGGAGTTGCAGACCACCTACACCCTCTTCTCCTCGCCCGCCATCCTCGACGGTGAGGTAATCATCGGCTCAGGAGACCGCAAGGTCCACGTACTGGATGTTGTGACGGGTAAAGAGCGCTGGAGCTACCCGGTAGGTGACGCCATCGTATCCAGCCCGGCGACGAATGGCCGTGTCATCGCAGTGGTCGCTGCGGATAGGCGCGTCCACGTTGTTGACATGATTACAGGAAAGAGGCGGTTCGACTACCGGACGAACTACGCCGGTGGGTCCGCGACCATCAGCGGCGAGTGGGTGTTTGTGGCAGACGACAGGGGGCTGCTGAGGGCCTTGGACTGGGGGGAGCGCGAGTTGCCGCTGGAACGGGCCTTCGCCAAGCTCAGGTTCCAAGGCTGGTGGTATGGCTTCAACAGCCTGCCTAACCAGAAGGGGTTCGTTTGGGGGTTCCAGGAACCGACCCAGCAGGCGTTGTCCACGCCGGTGGCCGACGATGAGCGCGTCTATACCGGCGCCCTGTCGGGAACGTTCTTCGCCCTGGACAAAGAAACCGGCGAGCAGATTTGGGAGTTCAAGGCCAGAGATAGCGTCGTCATCGCGCCCATCGTGATCGGCGATGTGGTGTACTTCGGCGATATCGAGGGTTGGCTCTATGTGGTGGATGCCAAGACGGGCGAACTCGTGTGGGAGTTCCCGACGGGCGGCCAGATTACCGCTTCCCCAGCAGTGGCCGGCGACGTGTTGTATCTCGCGTCCGGCGACGGCAAGCTGTACGCCATCGAATAGCTTCTAACCTGGCAGCAGCCCCCTGCCTCAACTCAGGTACACGGTCACCCCTGCGTGAGGGAATACGAGTTCGACCTGCGCGCGCCGCTCGCGCTGAAGCGTGCGTGTGTACTCTATGAAGCTGGGGTCGGAGGGCGGTAGCTTGTGAGGACAGGGCTGGCGGCGTTCCTCTTGCGGGCACAGGTGCATGTCGGCCCGTTCGTCCCAAAACCCTACCAGCTTCATAGGGTAGAACAACGTCTCCGCCACCGACCTTAGGTCGGCGATGATTTCGGTCGGTCGGGACCCACCCTCAGTAGTGATATTGACCGTAACTCTGTCCACCTAAACCGCCGTTACCGTGGGAAGTGGTCCCATCCACCCTTGGCGAGGGATACCGGCCGTCCTTTGGCGTCAAGTACCTCCACTCCGGGTGGACCAGAGACGATTTCGCCGATGACGGTCGCAGACGTTGGTAGGTTGGCGCAGGCCCGCTCCATGATACGTGGCGGCGCCGTGAAGAGGAGTTCGTAGTCTTCGCCGCCCCCAAGAGCTAGGGATAGCCATTCCTTGGGAAACGCTTGCTTAAGAAACCCGTCTGCGGGTACGCGGTTGGCATACAAGACCGCTGACACGCCGCTCATCACGCAGACCTTGCCGAGGTCATCCGCAAGGCCGTCGCTCAAGTCGATAGCGCACCTCACGCCGTGCTCTGCCAAGAGCTTGCCTTCCGCTATCCTTGCCATAGGCCGGCTGTGCGCCGCAGCCAGATGGCCCTTAGTTTCCGGATCGAGAGTGAGCTCAACTGAAAGGGTGCGGAGACCGCCGGCCGAGCAGCCGACATGGCCTGTGACGGCTACCTGGTCGCCCGCCTTGGCGCCCGAGCGGGTCAGCAATGTTCCGGTTTGCGAATAGCCCAGCAGGGCGATAGTCACGAAGAAGACCGGGGAACGGACGATGTCGCCGCCGACGATGCCAACCCCATGCTGCTCAGTTTCCTGCGCCATCGCTTCGTACATCTCCTCCAGCCCCTCGACGGGTGTATCGGGAGGCAGTCCCAAAGTAACCACCCCGTAGAGAGGCATGCAGCCCATCGCGGCAACATCGCTGAGGTTCACCGCTAGGGCTTTCCACCCCAGGTCGGTCCAGGAGGTGTACCGGCGCTCGAAATGGATGTCCTCCACCATCGTGTCAGTGGTGAAAACCTGGAGGCCGGCAGGAGCTTTCCAAGCAGCGGCGTCGTCGCCGATGGAGATGAGGAGTTCGTAGCCGGATTTTGCTGCGGGAACTCGTGGACTGACTCCGTGACGGGAAAGCACCCGTGCCAGCCTGTCAATCAACGGGAACTCGCCCAGTTCCTCGACCCGCATGACGTGCCTACGCTCCGCTCTTCGTGTCCGCGTACCAGCGGAGATGTTGCCGAAAGATGCAGTTGTCCATCACCACGAGCAGACCGGCATCCCTTGCCAACGCGGCCGCCTCCTGGTTGACGACGCCATCTTGCATCCACACATACTTCGCGCCGACCTCGATGGCCTGCTGCACCACTGGCAGGACGAACTCAGGCCTGCGGAAGATGTCCACGAGGTCTATGGGCTCGGGGACCGACCTCAAGTCTGGGTATGCCCTTTCGCCCAACACTACCGCGGCTTTCGGGTTCACCGGGACGATTCGATACCCCTGCCGCTGCAGGTATTTCGAGACGCCGTGGCTGGCCCTGTCTGGACGCGGAGACAGGCCGACGACCGCCACTGTGCGGCTGTTCCTCAGGATTTCGTCAATGATGTCCATCAGCCACTCTCGGACTTGTAACGCTTCCAACTCTACCAGAAAGCGCCACGAAGACGAGCATAGCGTTCTGAAACCCGTTACAATATGGTACGTACCTTACTGCCGTGTAGGGCGAATCAGCCTGGCGGTACGGCAAACAAGGAGGGCTACGATGAAGTTTGGTGTTCCCGAGCTCATCATTATCTTGGTGATTGTCCTGCTCATCTTCGGCGCCGGGAAACTGCCGCAGGTCGGCTCTTCCCTCGGCAAGGCTATCCACTCTTTCCGCCGCGGCATGGCTGGCGAAGAGGACTCCGAGAAGCCAGGCGACAAACCCGGTGACAAGCCGGCCACTACGGCTACTAAGTCCTAATGCCGAATCACACAGTTGACGTCATCCGGTGATGCGACGACGGGCGCGATACCGGAAGCATACTCGATGGTGGCCTCGGAAGATGGTATCTCTAACGCAAGCAGAGCTAGGGTAGGGACACGCCGAGTGTTACTTGGTGGGCCACTGTGGAATCGAACCACAGACCTCGGTCTTATCAGGACCGCGCTCTAACCGACTGAGCTAGTGGCCCGTGTGCCAGCGCATGTGCGGCCTCGTCCACGAAGACTGTACTTCGCCGAGGCGCACGCTATAATGCCTTTGCGAGCGGGTGTAGCTCAGGGGCAGAGCATCTGCTTCCCAAGCAGAGGGCCGTGGGTTCAAATCCCATCACCCGCTCCACTTACCCTCTATTCTACCTGGCAGCGGCCCGCCTGAGCTAGCTACTTCTTCCCGAATGGCAGCCAACCCTTCTTGGTGATTACCTTCTCAGGTGGCTTGGCGAGCAGCCGCGCCTTGTTGATGCCCTGGATGAAGGAACCGAATCCAGTCGGTATGAGCTTTGACAGGCGGTCGCGGTCCTCTTCTGAGAAGTCACGGGCCAGTGTTTGGTTCAAGGCGACGCGGTGCATGGCGCTTGTGCTAGACATCTGGAGCATCGCTTTGTCATATGCGTCGACGACAGGAACGGCGACCTTCTCATCCAGTTTCAGCCACGTCCGTAAGCGCGACATGGCGAACCCCCTGAGCTTCTCGTAGGGGAGGGCATATTCGGCCCGCGCCATCTCAACCATCCTGGTGACGCGCTGGTCTTCAGGCAGGGACGTCAGTTCGGTGTACCTTTGTGCCATCTTGGCTTCGCGGTCCGCCGCCGACAGGTCGGCCAAGGCGCTCCATGACTGGTCCATCGGTGGCTTTTGCTGCGCTGTCATGACAATCTCCTTACAAAGTTCTCCACGCCTGTTGTGGGTGAGTCAATCGGTGGATGGCCTTCGTTCGATGCCATGTCCCACGGGAGCTTCCAGCGGAACAGGCGATATTCTACCGTGTTTGCGCCCGTTCTGCGTAGGTATTGGCGACGACGCATTTTGGAACTCATGTGGAAGCCCTGCCGCGCCGCAGCCCACGGCCGGGAAGCGCGCCCGTGTTCCGGTCTAGTTCGATAACCACCTGGCCGTTGACGATGACGTGCTCGATCCCCACAGGGAACTGCTTTGGTCTGGCTTTCGTTGCCAGCGCTTTCACCGTCTTGGGGTCGAAGACCACGATGTCGGCTTTGAAGCCATCCTTCAGGAGACCGCGGTCAGGCAGGCCCAGCCGCTGAGCGGGGAAAGAGGTCATCTTGCGGATGGCCTCCGGCAGGCGCAGGTGCCTCTCCGCTCGGACGAACTCGGCCAGCACGACCGGGAAGCAGCCATAGCTGCGGGGATTGGGATATTCGCCGATGAGGATCGCATCGCTGGCAATCATGCCGTACGGGTGCGAGACAAAGGCCGGCAGCGTCTGGGCGTTTGTCCCCAGCCCAACCATGCTGACCCCGAGGTTTTCCTCCCGGATGATGTCCATCAGCGCCTCGGTCGGATCCTGCTCCCGCATCTCTGCGATGTTGGCGATGGACTTGCCATCGTAGGCATGGTGCTGAGGCTTTTTGAACATGGTGAGCCAGACTTCTGACCAGATGGCGGGCGCATCGGAGCGCGAGTCCATCTCGCGTTTCATCTTGGTGCGCTCGGCAGGGTCGGATAGCGCGGCCATCAGCCGCTCCGGCCCGCCGTCCTTTGCCCAGTTCGGGAGCAGTATGGTTGCCGAGGTGCCTGAGTAGGGGTAGGAGTAGCAGTCGAAGGTGACGTCCAGCCCCTCGGCGCGCGCGTCCTCGACGAGGCCGATGTAGTCCAGGTGGCTTCCGTCGCCCTGAAATGACTGCCGGTAGTGGGTCAGGTGGACGGGGATGCCGCTCCTGCGCCCGATGTCCAGCGCCTCCAGCCAAGGCGCCAGCCTTGCCTTTGCCCGTAGGCTCGCCCGGGTGTGCGTGTGGTAGAAGCCGCCCATCTTAGCGACGACCCCCGCCAGGGCAACCAACTCATCGGTGTTGGCATACGACCCTGGTGGATAGTCGAGGCCGGTGGAGAAGCCCCAGGCGCCGCCCTCTACCGTCTCGCGCGTCGCCGCCTTCATGTTCTCCAACTGTTTGGCCGTCGCTGGGCGGTCGTTCCAGCCGACGCCCCATATCCGCACGGGCGAGTTGCCGAGGATGATGGCTACGTTGATGGCGACCTTCCCGTCGTAGCGAGACAGTTGCTCAACCACGGTGAGCCAGTCGGCGGACTTGGGCGGATAGCCGTTCAAGCCCGAGTCCATCCAGATGTAGCGGTTCAACTCCTCCTTCGTCTTGAAAGGCGCGTGCGAGATGCCGTCAATGCCGATGAGTTCGGTGGTCACCCCCTGGCGGACCTTCGGGTCGTGGTGCGGCTCTCCTAGGATGGTGAGGCCGGCATGAGAGTGGAGGTCAACGAAGCCAGGGCAGACCACCTTGCCGGTCGCGTCAATCTCTTTGGCAGCCACGATGCCCGATACATCCCCGCGGTGCAGCGACAAGGTCTCCCCTGACACAGCCACGGCTCCGTAGTAGCCGGGGTGGCCGCTGCCGTCCACGATGAGGCCGTTCTTGATGAGCAGGTCCACCATGCGGTTGTCGCCTTCGACGTAGCGGACGGAGGAAGGGTCCGCCGAGAATCAGCGGGAGTCTAACAGCGGCGGCACGGTCGGTCAACTTGGAATTGAATATCTACATCGGGAGGACTAGACTACCGCTCAAGGCTTCTATTGCTGCCGGGAGGTGCTGCTCTGGCAAAGCGGGTGCTCGTGACGGGTGGAGCGGGCTTCGTTGGCTCGCATGTCGTGGACGCGCTTCTGGGGCGAGGAGACCACGTCCTCGTCGTGGACGACCTTTCTACGGGCGATACCGGCAACTTGCCTGCTACAGTGGACCTGCTCGAGCTTGGCGTCGGCGGATACAGCTTCAGGCGGGAGGCCAAGAAGTTCCAGCCCGATGCTATCGTCCACTGCGCCGCGCAGGCATCGGTGGCGGTGTCCATGCAGCGTCCCGCCTTCGACGCCGAGGTCAACGTCGTCGCGGGGCTCAACGTCCTGGTGGCAGCCGCGGAGTCTGGCTGCCGGAAGTTCGTTTACATCAACACTGGCGGCGCGCTGTACGGCCAGCCCCAGTACCTGCCATGCGACGAGGACCACCCCATCCGGCCCATCAGCGCCTACGGCCTGAGCAAGTGGGCGCTTGAGTGCTATCTGGGCATCGTCCTGCCCCGTTTTATCACCCCGAAGGTGCTGCGGCTGGCCAACGTCTACGGCCCGCGCCAGGACCCGAACGGCGAGGCGGGCGTCGTTGGCATCTTCGGTCTCCAGATGCTTCAGAACAGCCAGGTGAAGATTTTCGGCGACGGCGAACAGACTAGGGATTTCGTACATGTCGGCGACGTCGCCCAGGCAGTTTGTCTGGCCCTGGGCAGCGAAATGGCCCTGACGGTCAACATCGGCTCTGGCACCGCACTCTCGGTCAACGAGCTATTCCAGAAGATGGCGGGTTCGGCCGGATACACTAAGCAGCCCGAGTACCATCCCGAAAGGCCGGGAGATGTCAAGCACGTCGTTCTGGACTGTCGGCGGGCGGAGAAACTCCTTGGCTGGCGCGCCGCCACGCCGATGGAGCAGGGTCTGCGCCATACGCTGGAGTGGCTCCGCGCCAGCGGCATCGAGGCTAGGCAGTAGCCGAGGCCGGGGCGAGGACGCGGTTGCCGGAGTCGAGCAAACCTGAGACGTGCCTCCCCATCGCGGTCTGGTTTCTCTTCTCCGAGCGAGGCGAGCCTCTGGGCCAGGTCTATCGCCGGCAAGGAGAAGAAGTGCCGATGGTTGGTGCCGTGTTCTTCGCGCGCTCCAAGGTCGAGAACGCCGTTATCGTGTCGTTCGAGGAGCTGCGGCCAAGCTGCGCCATGAGGCGGTTCAGGGTGGTGCTTCGGCTATGCGTACCGAAGCAAGCCTGACACGCCAGGCCTCTTCACACAAGACGCTGCAAGTCCGCAACCCTGTACTGCGGCGACTCGCCCTTCGTCCCCGGCGACATGCACTGCGGCACCGGCACGCTCCACAGAGTCTCCACCACCGCCTCGAATGCTCCCTTGACCGCGCCATCCGGGGAGGCGAAATCTATCTGTACAATATACTGCCCCATGGTCGAGACCCCATCCCGAAGCTTGCCAACCTTGAGATAGCCGATCCAGGACCAGCCTTCGTGCAGAAACGCCTCTCGCTCGGCGGCCTGCAGTGGCCCTCCCGACATCCCTGTCCAGCCACGGTAGTGCATCCGCAGCGTCTCTACAGGGCCTTTGCGCCCCAGAACAGTCTCAATGAGGTCTTCGTCCAGATGCCCCCAGTACCGGCCATCAGGCAGGTCAATGACAGTCGGAGCGAACCTGTGCCCGCCAGTATGGCTCGTGCGCCAGACGCGCACAGTTCCCTGGAATCTGGCCACCATGCCCCTTAGGGCTTGATAGACGGGGAAACCGAAGGTCGCGCAGCAGGCGTCGCGGCTGCCGTGGGTGCAGACCAGGATGTCCCGCATGCGGCTGCCATCCACACGGTAGCGCTCGTAGCCCTGCGCAGCGCTTGGCCCGTTGAGCAGAGCCGCCGCAAGCGCTCCGAGTTCGGCATCTGGCACGACGTATTCAGCCCTTGAGTGGAAGGCGAGTGGGCCAGCCGTCCGCCGGAACAGCATCACCCGAGCATGTCCAGGCCGCGAATGTTGCGGGTCGGGCAGGATGCACTGGAGCCGCGTGGGAGGGCCTGACTTCTCGGCCCGTTTCAGCGCCTCCCGCGCAAGGGCAGGGAAGTGCTTCGACTCGGCCACGTCGTGCTCCCATGGCGGGGCCAGCTCCATGACCAGGCACCGCTCCCAGGTCGGGACGGAGCCGACGGGGTCCTCCCCGTTCGACTGCGCGACCAGTGAGCACATTGGCTTCGACGAAGTATGCAAGGTCGTCGCGTCGGTCTTCCCAGGCATGGCCGCACTATAGCATAGTCGTCTTGCCACTCAGCGCTTTGGTAATGACATCCGCGCGCGCGGGTGTTAGAGTCAAACGAGACGACTGACATGGGAGAGTCACGATGAAGGCCGCAGTGCTCTATGAGGTCAACAAACCGCTCAAGATAGAGAATCTTCAACAGGATCCGCCGAAGGCGGGCGAGGTCCGCATCAAGACCGGCGCCGCTGGCGTCTGCGCCAGCGACCACCACATCATAATCGGCACCGGGACGCTGCCGATGCCTATCGTCCTCGGACATGAGGGTGCGGGAACAGTCGTCGAAGTGGGGCAGGGCGTTACCCGTTTGAAGCCCGGCGACCGCTGCATCCTTTCCTTCGTGTCCAACTGCGGCCACTGCCGCTCCTGCCGAACCGGCAACCCGCACCTTTGCGACACCAACCGCAAGACGGGGCCGCGCCTGTTCGACGGCACGGTCCGCCTCCACCTTGGGAAACAAGACATCTTCCAGATGGCCAAAATCGGAGTGTTCGCCGAAACGCTCGTGGTGCCCGAGCAGGCGTGCCAGCCCATCCCGTCCGAGGTGCCGATGGAGGTGGCTGCCCTCATCGGGTGCAGTGTAACCACGGGCGTCGGTGCGGTCATCAACAACCCGGCCGTCCGGCCTGGCGCGACCGTGGCCGTCTTCGGCTGCGGCGGTGTCGGTCTCAACGTCATCCAGGGGGCCAAGCTCGTCAATGCCAGCCGCATCATTGCTGTGGACATCTTCGACCACAAGCTCGAGTTCACGTACCGCTTCGGCGCCACCGATGTGGTCAACTCACGCGAGAAGGATCCAGTGAAGACGATTCAGGAGCTTACCGGTGGCGGCGTTGACGTGGCCATAGACAGTTTCGGCAGCGCGGCCACTACCGCCGCCGCGGTCGGCTCCCTCCGCAAGAGCGGGACGGCCATCCTCGTGGGCCTGGCGCCGGAGGGCGCAACCGCGCCCATCAACATGGTGGATCTGGTGCGCAACCAAAAGACCCTCATGGGGAGCTACTACGGCTCAGCCAGTCCTCACGAGACCTTCGGCAAGATCGTGGACTACTACCTCAAAGGTAAACTCGACCTGGACGGCCTGGTCACGCGCCGCTACCCCTTGGAGAAGATCAACGAAGGCTTCGACGCCCTCGCGAGGGGAGAGGACGGCCGGGGGGTCATCGTCTTCTAGGGATGGCGAACTCCTCCGGCTCCGATGCGCTCCCCGTGGAGCCCGAATCCAAGGGGGAGCGCCGTTCCCAGATCGGCGTGCCGGCTCCTCTGACCAGCATCTCCCCAGGATGGGTCGCCGCCGCCGCAGCCTTTAGCGGGGCGGCACTGGCGATCGGCTCCAGCAACTACGCGTTCAGCATCTTCGTGGAGCCTCTTGAAAAGGAGTTCGGCTGGAGCCGGACACAGATCAGCGCATCGCTCTCCATCTGGGCGCTTGGCAGCCTGACGGCCCCACTTATCGGGCGTGTGATGGACCGGTACGGGGCCAGGCCGGTCATGTCCTTCTCGCTGGCGTTGATGGGCCTGAGTTTCCTGCTGCGGCCTCTGATGGGAGCCCTCTGGCACTGGTACGGGCTGAGCGTCCTGCAGTTCGTCTGCTTCTCTGGCGCAGCCCTGCTGCCAGCGGGTCGCCTGGTTGGCATCTGGTTTCCCAAGACCCGTGGCCGCGTCATGGGGTTGACCATGATGGGGAATAACTTTGGCGGCCTGGTGCTCCCGCTCATCGTCAGCGCGGTCTTGGCCACCGCTTCTTGGCAGGCAGGCTACCTGGTCCTCGGCATATCGTGTATGGCGTTGGCGGTCTTGTCGTTCCTGGTGGTGCGCGAGCGGCCGAAGGTGCCCCCAGTTGTTGCTGCAGGTGGCTCTGCCTCGGGTGTTTCTGAAAGCCGCCAAGCTGCCCCGCTGGCATTGGCTGGCTGGACCGTTCGCGAGGCGCTGCGCGTCCGTTCCTTCTACGTCATCACACTTGTTGTTCTGTTAGGGAACTTCGTCTATACGGTGGTCGTGGCCCAAGTGTATGCCCATTTTACGGCTGAGGATGTCTCAAACGCCCAGGCATCCATCGCGCTAAGCGTTGTGGCTGCGGCAGGCATGGCCGGCAAGTTCAGCTTCGGCTACCTGACTGAGCGCATCCCGGCGCGGTTCGTGATGATGCTGAGTTTTGCCGGCCAGATTGTTGGTCTGATCTTGATGCTCAACCCGGCCTACCCCGTGCTGATGTGGACGGGCGTTCCTCTCTTCGGGCTGTGCATGGGCGCGTTCGGCGCCCTGGGGCCCTTGCTAGTGCAGGAGGGCTTCGGTCTCAAATCGTTCGGCAGCATCATGGGCCTCGTCAACCTCGCAACGGTGTTCCCGTTCGCCCTCGGCCCGCTGCTCGCCGGCCTATCCTACGATACGACTGGAAGCTACCAGATAGCGTTCCTCGTGATGGCGGCGATGCAGGTGGCCGCCATCCTTCTGCTGACCCAGGCCAAGGTGAAGCAGGCCAGATAGGGCTGCTATACTGACCAGACGATGCAGCACCACCACCAGAATGGCGGCGATAGTGCCGAAGTGCTCGCCCGCCTCGAACAGGCCGTGGCCGCTGAGACCAGGGCCATCGAAGAGAACTCCTCGAGCGTTCAAGCCCATTTCAGGCGAGGCGTTCTCTATGGACAGCTTGTGCAGCCCCAACAAGCCATCGAGGACTTTACCCAGGTCATCGGTCTAGAGCCGGGGAACGCCGAGGCGTACTACAACCGCGGCATGGCCTATGTGCACGTCCAGCAGCTCGCCCTGGCTATCGAGGATTTCACAAAGGCCATCGAATGTAACCCAGCACACGTCCACGCCTATAACAACAGGGCGGCAGCCTACTTCGAAGCCCTCTATCCCGAGCGTGCCATCGAGGATGCCGAACGGGCGTTAGCGCTCGATCCGAAGTTCGCATCCGGATACGCTGTACGGGCGATGGCACGCGCTCGGCTGGGGATGGACGAACCCGCGCGCGACGACGTGGCCAAGGCCGTCGAACTGGGCTTCGATGGGCGGGTCCTAGGGGCGTTGGTTTCGCAGGCGCGGATGGGACGCAACAGCCGCAGATAGCCTTCTCGCGTGTGAGGGTCTCTCTGTTGCGGTTCTAGGTGAGCAGCCTACCGCCGTCCACGACCATGTAGCTTCCCGTCATGTACGACGCGGCAGGCGAGGCCAGGAACAGGGCAACCGTCGCGATGTCGTCGGGCATGCCCCAGCGTCCTAGGGGCACTCGCGCTAGGAACTGCTCCTTCATCGCCTTCATCTGCTCCGGCGTGAGGCCGGTCAGCCCTTTTTGCACGCCCTCCGTGACGATGCCTTCCGGCGCAATCATGTTGACGCGGATGCCGTACGGCGCCACTTCCAAGGCGAAGTTCTTGGTGAACATGAGTACGCCGCCCTTGGAGGCGTCGTAAGCGGCTAAACCCACAGCAGAGGGGTGAAGAGAGTCTATGGAGCCGATGTTGACGATGACCCCGCCGCCGCCTTGCCGGATGACCTGATTGGCGAACTCCCGCGAGAAGAGGAAGAGGCCCCTAAGGTTGACCGCCTGGATGCGGTCCCATTCGGCCACGAGCATCTGGAGGGCAGGAGCGAACGGATAGATCCCCGCGTTATTCACCAGGACATCCACGCGTCCGAAGGCGGTGATTGCCTTCTTGACGGTTGCCTTGACCGTGGACTCGTCGGAGACGTCGCAGCCCGCTGCGACAGCTTTGCCGCCCGCTTTGACGACCGCGTCCACGGCTTTCTGCGCCTCCTCCTGATTGAGGTCCACGATGACCACATTGGCCTCGGCCTCGGCGAAGCGGTCGGCGATGCCCTTGCCGATGCCCATCGCTCCTCCAGTGATGATGGCCGTCTTGCCGTGCTGGCTGAGCAGGCGTCCGATTGACAAGCGTTCTTGAGCGCGCTGGGTCATGGTGTACCTCCTTGTGTCTATTGATGTGCCCAAGAGTAGAGAAGGATGTCGTGGCATGTTCGTGTTGCCAGACCATGGCGGCGTGAAGGCCTCGTGAATCCTGTCTGTTGACGCCTTTCGTGCTGGACATGCACAACGCA
The DNA here is from genome assembly GCA_016872515.1 of SAR202 cluster bacterium. Taxonomy (GTDB): domain Bacteria; phylum Chloroflexota; class Dehalococcoidia; order Lucifugimonadales; family VGZR01; genus VGZR01. Next base: position 21,094 of record VGZR01000013.1, on the reverse strand, counting down.
CCGGAATATCCTCTCCTTTGCCCAGGTTTCATCAAGGTGACACTCTTGGAAAGTCTGGCGGGGGTGAACGGCGTTGGCGAGCCAGTCCCACATTGAACTTTTGGTCCGAGATAGCCAGGCCTTGCTAACGCTTAGCAGGCCGCCGGTCAACGCGTTGAGCCAGGGGGTCCTTCAAGACTTGAAAGGCGCGCTCAAGGAGTGCGCCGGCAATCCCGAGGTGCGCGTGATTGTTCTAGCCTCGGCGTTGCCGAAGGCGTTCAGCGCGGGCGCTGATATCCAGGAGTTGGTGTGGCTCGATGAGGCCAAGTCGGTTGAGTTTGGGGCCCTTGGGCATAGCGTCTGCGATTACATAGAATCGCTCCCCAAACCGGTCATTGCGGCGGTGCGGGGCATCGCGTTCGGCGGCGGGTGCGAGGTGGCGATGGCGTGCGACCTGCGCATTGCGGGCGCATCGGCCAGCTTCGCCCTGCCTGAAATCAACCTGGGCATCATCCCCGGCTGGGGAGGCACGCAGCGCCTCCCGCGTCTGGTTGGGAAGACGGCGGCGCTGGAGATGGTGATGACAGGCACGCCTGTCCCTGCCTCGCACGCCTTGTCGCTCGGCCTGGTGAACTGCGTGGTGCCGGACGAAGAGGTTCTTGACGAGGCGCTGAGGCTCGGGGCGACACTCGCCGCCAAGCCGCCTATCGCGCTGGTCCTGGCGAAGCGGGCCATCCACGAGGGGGCAAGGGAAGGCCTGGAGGACGGCTTGGCCGTGGAACGGGACCTGTTTGGTCAGGTACGGAGCACCCAGGACGCCCAAGAGGGTATCGAGGCGTTCCTAGAAAAGCGCAAGCCCCGCTACCAAGGGCGGTGACGGGGCCTGCAGCTCTGTTGCCGCTCGGCTTCCTTCCGGGCGAGGCTGGCGCGCGACCTCTTACCTGGGCACGACCGGCAGCACGATGTGGGACTGGTGCTTGTCGTCGTGCAGGATGGTCTGGGTGGCGGTCTTGAAGGCCTCTAGGCCGTCTTCACCGATGGGATTGCCCGTGTTCGGGTTCCGGTCGAAGCGTGGGAAGTTGCTGCTGGATATCTCGACGCGGATCTTGTGGCCCTTCTTGAACACGTTGCTGGTCGCCCACAGGTCTATCGTGTACTCATAGACCTTGCCCGGCTCGATGAGTTGCGCAGGGCTGCGCAGCTTGCGGTACCTGGCCCGGATGATACCGTCGGTCAAGTTGATGGCGGAGCAGTCACCAGGGGCGACATCCACGAGTTTGGCCGTGAAGTCCGTGTCGCGGGCTGACGAAGCAGCGTAGAGTTTGACGGTGATAGGCCCGGTCACCTCGACGTCGCGCCTGAGTTCAGGAGTCGAGTACACCAGGACATCGGGCCGGGTCTCGATGGGGAGCTGATCGAAGACGCCCGCCTGGTTGCCGAATGAGTCGAAGCAGCACAGTCCGCCGCCGCGCGTCGGGACAGGGTTGTGCGGATTATAGAGGAAGGTGTCGGGCGGCTCGGCTCCGGGCGCATCCTCGCTCAATGTACCGTCGCCTTCCAGGGTGTTGGCCCGCCCGCCGCTGTGGAGGAAGAACTTGGTCTCCTTGGCGCGAGACAGTGGCCAGTCGTCCTCGTAGCGCCACGCGTTCTCGCCCATAACGAAGATGCGGACCGACTTCTCGCCGCCGCCGCCCACCCCTTTGAGGTGCTGGTCGAAATGGCGCAGCAGGATGCCGTGGATGTCAATCATGCCGGAGTAGGAATTGGCTCCGAAGTAGTGGCTACCCACAGGCGAGCCGACGAACGTGGGGGCTGCTCCAGGATGCACCCAAGGGCCGATGAGGAGGCGCTGCCCCTTTCGGGCGGCGGGCGTGGCGCCCACCTTGCTCATGCGCATGTAGTTGCGAAGGGTGCCGCCGAGGAAGATGTCGTACCAGCCACCATAATTGAGAGCGGGGACGTTAATCTTGGGGTGGTACTCCTCGATGGACACCTTTTTCCAGTAGGCGTCGTATTCGGGATGGTCAAGCCAGTCGTAATAGTAAGGGGCCAAGCCGTCCTTCAGGACGGGCCACTCCTTCATCGGAGCGAACTTGAAGCCCTCGTCCATCCGGTCCACTTCGGCCAGTAGCTTCTTCAGGCCGCTCTTGGGCTTACCGGCGTGCTTGACCAGGTGAGGATAGTTGGCCGCGGTGAAGTGCGCCAGCACCCAGCCGAGGTTGAAGCTGAGCTCGAAGGCGCCTCCTTGCCATGTCCACCCTTCGTGGTAGTCGGAGGCGGTGATGCCAGGGGCGATGGCCTTCAGGGACGGGGGGCGGCTGGACGCCGCGAGCCACTGGGTCGCGCCGACGTAGGAGCCGCCGAACATCCCGACCTTGCCGTCGCACCAGGGCTGGGAGGCCACCCACTCTACGCTGTCGTAGCCATCGTCGATCTCCTGGAAAAAGGGACTGAACTCACCGTCGGAGGCGTATCGGCCCCGAACGTCTTGGAGCACGACCGCATAGCCGTTCATAGCGGCGCGGATTGAGTCGAGAGAGCCGGTCCGGGTGAATGGCCCTGTCCTGTCATAGGGCGTTCGGGTTAGCAGGGCAGGGAACTGGCCTCTTGCTGAAGGGCGAAACACGTCAGCATAGGTCGCTGTGCCGTCCCGAAGCTTTATCGGCAGTTTGGAGTCGAATCGGACACTGTATTTTCTAGGCATGCTCATCTCCAATCTGTGTATGAATCGGTTTCTTGCCATGCACAGCGCACGGTCTGGCGCATGTCCGCCGGAGGCTCGCATGAGTCAGACTGCGGCATGTTAGTAAGTTCAATCGCCCCTGTCAACGAACTTGGCACCTGACAAGTCACTGATTGATAAGCTGGCAAGCGGGGCTGTGGGCAAACCGATGTTCCGTATCACCTGTCATACGGGCAGACAGAGTTGCCATCAGATATTTTCGTCTCGTGCTATCCAGGTCGCGTATAATTCATGGGAAGAAAAGGTAAGAAAACTCGTGCCTAACTGCGTATCCATCATCGCAACTGGTAGCGATAATATACGAACATCACCCGTACACCGCCTGAGTTCGACAGGCCGGAAGGCGTAGGTGGGATTCGTTGCCTCAGCCAACTCTGGATGAGCGTTTTCAAAATGGCCCTCCCCCCAGGGACGAGAGCAAGCGCAACGCATGGCTGACCGCGGAAGAGCGGCGGTTCATCCTCTGGGGTGTGAAAGAGGGATGGTCGGCGGCGCGGATAGCCCGTGCACTCAGCGTGAACTAAGCCACAGTCCGCCGGTTCCGAACCCAGTACCTGGAGTCGCCGGAACTGCTGCTGCGGCTCGGGCTGCAGGAGATGGTCGGGACGGCCAAGGAGCAGGAGCACAGGTGTCTCGTCTGCGGCGATCGCTTCCTCGCCCGACCGGAGGTTGACCGTTATGTGCTCCTCCATTTCTTGGAGGAGGCCACAGCCGCCAAAACGATGTCAGGTTCTTACTCGGCCGGACAGGCTGATCAGTTGCCAAAGGCGACTGATGCGGAAATGCCTGAAGATCTACTCGAAGCTGAGGACAAGGACTTGGTAACGAGATTTCCTGCTTCTCGTATGGACGTCATAGCCCCTCCGCCAGAGGGCAGAAAGCTCCAAGAAGCTTCCATGGAAGAAGTGGAACATCGCTCGAAAAGACAGGATCCTCAACCCCAGGGTGCTTCAGACTCGACCATTGAGGCTCAAATCACGCCTTTCGGAGACGCCTTGAGGCCCAGAAACCCGGGACCGAGGCGGCGTCTGCTGAAGCCGGCGGGTTGGCCGCGCCGGAGGCATCGTCAGACTTCATAGACCTTCCGGTGGTTGAAGGGACCGTTGTGGTGAGTAGCTCGCAGCCTGGAGCGCCTGTCGCGGCTGAGGCTCCGGTGGCCAGGCCACAACAGACTCCACCCCGTGGCCAGGTCACGGAGGACGAGAAAGCCCGTATCAAGGCCGAGTTCGAGCGGCTACTCAACGAGCGGCTCGGCAGCACTCCCCAAGCTGCTCCTCCACCGACACCCCGGCCCGCGGCGCAGGCCCCTCCGCCGCAAGCGCCAACTCCAAAGCCTCAGCCAAAGCAGCCCGCGGGGCCGGACATCGCAGCGATCCGGGCGGAGTTCGAGCGGGAGTTGGCGATGCGTGCAGCGGAACCTACGCCGCAGCATCCTGCCAACCCAGAACCTGCCGCAAGACCGGTAAAGCCACCTCCAAAGCCGTCGCCGCAGTCCAAGCCCACTGAGATAGAGACGGACGTATTGAAGGCTGCGTTCGAGCGCCTCGCCGCCCAAAAGGGGGCTATCAGTCCTGCCGATGCTCCGAAACCTCCCCCTGCACCTACTGCGCTGCCCTCCAAACCCTCTTCGGCTGTTCCCGCGGCCCCACCTCCGTCACCTGCGGAGTCTCCTCGACCCGGCAAGCCTGCTCCAGAGTCCAACGAGACAGCAGGTTTCCGGTCCGCGTTCCAGCGCTTGGCCGAACAACGGGGTGTGACCGAACCGCTCTCTCAAGCCGCTCCACCAGCTACACCAGGGCCGCCTTCAAAGCCTGTCGCTCCGTCGACACCCAGGGTTGAAACAGGCGCGCAGACAGAGACTGGAACCCGCGACTTTAGTGCAGCGTTCGGACGGCTTGCTGCGGAACGGGGCGTTGCCAAAGGCCAAGGCCAGGCATCTGAGAAGCCGACTTCTCCTAAAGCCGCCGCGTCAGCGGTGTCTGCGACGCCTCCGCCGATAGGCCAATCAGCGAGTGCGGCCAGGTCTCAGGTTCCCGTCCCGCCCGATGCCGGAACAGGCAACCTCACGCCTCGCGCCATACCCACGTCCGGTGTGGCAAAGCCAACCAGGCCCGCTCCAGAACAGTTGCAGCAGCGGTGGAAGCCGGAGGATGTCAGTGGGCTATTTGCGGAGGCGGACACCACGCCCGCCGCCACGGCACCGTCAGGCGCTCGAGGCCGTTCACCAGCACCCGGCAAACTCAGACAAAGGGTGGCCGCGCCAGAGCTGATGGATGACATGGCTGAACAGACTGAAGTGGCCGAGCCTCGGTCTCCTCGGCCAAAACGGCCCTTATCAAAAAAGCCACCCCGACGTGGTCTGTTCGGCAGGTCTGGCGCTCAGCCTCGCCAAGCACGAGGCAAGGCGGGCATCGGAGCCTTATTCGGGAAGGGGCGCGGGGCGTTGATGGACATGGGCATCGGTGCTCCCAAGGAGACGGTCACCGTCACGCTGGAGCACGGGCATATCAAGCTGATGCTCTCCAAGAAACAAGAAGTCTTGGATTACCGCATGGTGGATGCCAACCCGCGCCTATTCCGGGAAGGTATGGTCAGCGACCCGCGCCGGATGGCGAACTTCCTTCGGAGTGCTCTGGATGAGATGCACCCGAACGTGCGGGGTGTGTTCGGCGTCGTGCCTGGCTATCAAACCAGGATGCAGAACCTTGTCCTTCCGAGGGCGAAAGGCATAGACCCGAAACTGGTTGTACCCAGGGAGGCGCAACGGACGATGGGTGTTTCCATGGATACATCCTTCCTCGCCTGGCACCGCCTGCCAGACACCATGGAAAACAGCCAGTGGCTGGTGTTGACCGCCACCAAGCGGGCGGTGGCCACACTGAACGTCACGCTTACTACGGCGGACCTGAAGCTCATGGCCATCGAGCTGCGGCCCTTCGCCTTGTCACGGGCCATCAACAGGGCGGACGCGGTCGTCGCGTGGGCGGCAACGGACGGTTGCGAGGCCATCGTGGTCAGGGACTGGCTTCCGATGTCACACCAGGCCGCCTATTGGGGCGCGGAGCCACCAGTGGAGGGCGATGTGTTGGTGAACCGCATCACGGAGGTGACCGAACGTGCCGTGGTCACCTACGACCAACAGAATCCCAATACTCCGTTGCCCGAGGACACGCCACTCATCGTCACCGGCACGCCGGTGAGCCGGGACCCGAACGTGGCCCAGCGTGTGGCTGTGACGCTTGGAAGGCAGGTAGAGGAGATCGAGCCGCCGATGCTGCTGCCCGAGGGGTTCCCCGTTCACGACATGATTGTGAACCTTGGGTTGGCGCTCTGGACCGCTTGAAGCCTAAGCCTTACCGGGCGTGTGCGGCCTGTGCGTGGGCGGCGACCGGCCGACGCTCGAACGCGGTGCAGACGGTCTCCAGGATGAGCCTCGTCGTCACGTAGGGATCGGCATTCGCATTGGGCCGCCGGTCCTCGATATAGCCCTTCTGGTTCCTGGCCACCTGCCACGGAATCCTGACGGAGGCTCCGCGGTCAGACACCCCGTAGCGGAACTCCTTGTATGAGCAGGTCTCGTGGCGTCCCGTCAGGCGCTCCTCGATGGCGTGGCCGTAGTTGGCGATGTGCAGCTCGTGCCGCTCGCCCAGCGCCTCGCAGGCTTTGATGATGTAGTCGAAGAACTCGCGCATCTCCTTTGTGGAGAAGTTCGTGTGCGCGCCGGCCCCGTTCCAGTCGCCCTTGACGGGCTTCGGATAGAGGGTTGCGTTGATGCCGAAGTCTTCAGCGATGCGATAGAGCAGCCATCGGGCAACCCAGAGTTGGTCAGCGACCTCCAATGGGCTGAGGGCGCCGATCTGGAACTCCCACTGTGCTGGCATGACCTCGGCGTTGATCCCCGCGATGGAGAGGCCGGCATCCATGCATGCGACCATGTGCTTATCCACGATGGGCCGTCCGAACACCTCGTCGGCACCCACGCCGCAGTAGTAACCACCCTGCGGGGCTGGGAAGCCATTCTCAGGCCAGCCAAGGGGCTTGGCCCCATCGAAGAGGGTGTACTCCTGCTCGATACCGAACCAGGGCTCGTGGCTGGCGAATCTCTTGGCAACCTCCACGAGTGGAGCCCGCTTGTTGGTGGGGTGTGGTGACATGTCTGCGAGGAGCACCTCGCAAAGGACCAGCCTGTTATCACCACCACGGACCGGATCCGCGCAACTGAAGACAGGCTTCAGCACACAGTCGGAGCGGTCTCCGGTGGCCTGGTAGGTGCTAGACCCGTCGAAGGCCCAAAGAGGTGGTTCCTCGCCCATCGGAACGGTCTTTGCCTTCGAGCGTACTTTCTGGGTGGGAACCGTGCCGTCTATCCAGATATACTCGGCTATGTACGACGACTTCATCGAACCCCCTCTGAAGTTTGCCGAAGAGGGTAGTGTCCCTTCGGTCGAGTGCTTGCTAGACCCCAATCATACGTCCGCATTAATCCAGTTGCAAACAGTCCGCTCTGCCTATGCGTCATGCAACCGGGGGAGTTGTGCTTGGACGCGGGCGTATCGTTCCCTGGCGTCGCCAACGGCTTACGGCCCTTTCGAACGACCCCGCGTGGACCACCAAAGCCTCCTGCTGCACCATCACGCTTCCCGGGTCATCAGCCCCATGCGTTCTCGCTCTCACCAGCCGACTGCGGCACCGTCCGTGCGCGGCTCGCTCGCGCCGGTCAACACCTCCGTCTCGGGGTCCCGCTCGATGACCTGCCCGCTGCCGAACGTGAGTCCGTCGGGAGGCAGCACCGCGATCCAGTGCCCGCGGCGCACGAGCTCGTCGGCCACTCCAGGCGGGGTCAGGCTTTCCAGGTTCGTCCCCTGGTCGAGGCTGGTCTTGAACCTCGGTGCGTTCAGGGCCTCCTGCGGGCCCAGGCCGAAGTCCACCATGTTGACCATCACCTGCAAGTGCCCCTGGGCCTGTTGCATCCCGCCCATGACCCCATAGCACAGCCACAGTTCATCGTTCCGTGTCGCCATCCCGGGGATGATGGTGTGGAACGGCCGCTTGCCTGGCGCTAGGGCATTGGGGTGGTCAGGGTCCAGGGAAAAGAGCGACCCACGGTTATGCAGCGCGATGCCGGTGCCAGGCACCACCAGGCCCGAGCCGAAGCTGAAGAAGAGGCTGTTGATGAGCGAACAAGCATTGCCCTTCCCATCCACGGCGGACAGATAGACCGTGTCGGGATTTCCTGGCACCTCGCCGTGGACGACGTGCTCGATGGCCGCATCGCGGCGTATGAGCTTGCGTCGCTTATCAGCGTAGGCGTAGCTCAGGAGTTGTTTCGTGGGCACCTTTGCGAATGCGGGGTCGGCGATGTAGCGCGCCCCGTCCGCGAACGCCAGGCGCATGCACTCGATGAGGTGGTGGTACGTATCAGCCGTCTGAAAGCCCATAGCCTTGAAGTCGAACCCCCGTGCCAGACCGAGCGCCATCAGCGCATTGAGGCCCTGGTCGTTCGGCGGACACTCCCAGCACTTCACGCCCTTGTAGTCGGTAGAGATGGGCTCCACCCAGGTCGCCTCGTGCCTCGCCAAGTCCTCAGCTGCCATCCAGCCGCCCGCTTCTTGCACCGCCTTGGCAATCTTTATTGCTAATGGGCCTTTGTAGAAGGCCTCGGAGCCTCCTTCCGCCACCGCCTTGAGTGATTTGCCGAGTTCTGCCAGCTTCACAACCTGGCCCGGCCTGGGGGCGCGCCCATTGACTAGTAGTTCGGTCCCCGACGGGCGCGCCTTCAGCTTCTCCACCGACTCTACCCAGCGGCCCGCGATGACCTCCGACGCCGGGTACCCTTTCTGCGCATACTCGATGGCGGGGGACAGCAACTCGTTGAGCGGCATACTCCCGAACCGCTTGCTTAGCGCTTCCCACCCGCTGACTGTACCCGGGACCGTGATGGAGAACGAACTGTCGTCGGGGATGGCCGTCCAGCCCCTCTTCCGCAACTGTTCCAGCGAGGCTGCCGCCGGGGCACGGCCGCTGGCGTTCAGCGACCACATCTTCTTGTCTTTCGCCGTCCACACCAGCGCGAACAGGTCGCCGCCCATGCCTGTGGACTCCGGCTCGACCACATTCAGCGTCGCCGCGGCCGCCACCGCTGCATCCACCGCGTTGCCGCCCTGCAGCATTATCCTCAATCCCGCCATCGCGGCCAGCGGCTGCGAGGTTGCTACCATGCCGTTGCGGGCCTTGACATTTGAACGCCTGGAATTGAACTGCATCTGCTTCCTGCCCTTATGCTCCGGTTGAACAGAATATGCCGGCCTGCGCTGCCAGTCCCAATGCCGCCTCGATGTCCACCACCGGCGGCCCAGCCTCCGTTAGGCAGACCGTGATGCGCTCACCTTGAGGGATGCTGAATGTCCGCTCGCCGTCCAGTGCGATGGTGCACGGCCTGTAGTCCACTTCCACCGGCTCGCCGAGCTTCAGCGCCCGCCAAGACTGCACGTCCACGGACGCGATGACGCCCGGCGCAATCGGCGCCATCACCCGCACGCCTCCGCTCCCCAGCCTGACGTACATCCCCGACGCGCCGTCCTTGGCGAACTCCGGCAGCTTCGCGCCGATGGCGGCCAGCCCGATGGCCCCATGGTGCGGCCTGGTGACGAAGATCTCGTGCACCGTCGTCATGTCCCAGATGGCTCGCGCGCCGACGAACGACTCCTTCGACACCGCAACGTCCACCAACGCGATGTCTTTCAGTTCGCCGTTGCGGCGCACTTCCAGCCGCCGCGTCCTTCGGGTGACCTTCGCCTTGTCCACCAAGCTTCTGGCCACAACCCCGGCGGCCAGGCCGGCCACGGTTCCCTCTATCAACCGTGGGAAGACGTTGTTCGTGCCCGTGGAGACTGGCACCAACGGCACGTCGCCAGACCCTTTCGCCACTGCGCGGTTCGTCCCATCGCCTCCCAGGGTGATGATGCACCCGACGCCACGCTCAGCCATGAGCCGCGCGGCCCGCGTCGAGTCTATCTCGTCGTGGAAGACCGGCATCTCCAAGAAGTCGAAACGCAGTTTCGTGTGGACAGCCTCAGCCGCGGCCCTGGCAATCATGTCCGCGTCCGGCATCAACACTACATCCTCGACCCCAGCGGCCTCCAGCCCTGCCAGCAAGCGCTTGACGATGTTGACCTTCTCCTCGTTGGGAACGAACCTTCCCTGGGCCACCAGCCGCCGTATGTCCTTGCCCGCCGCCGGGTTGACGATCATGCCTACACTAAACGACAAAACAACAACCTCGATGTACTACAGATGCATGATGCTAGATCAGCATATCTCCAGGGCGGGGGGGACGACCCCTCCCCCAGTCTCGGGGAGGGTCTTTGCGACGCCCAGCGTCGCAAAGGGGTGAGGGTAGGGCGACTGGCCGGTAACCTTACAAAGACGCCCTCTCATGTTCACTCGCGCGTAACTGGCAACTCGCACTCATAGGGTGAGGCCCTTGGATGCAGCCACCTTCGGCAGCAGAGACCGCCGCAGATGCGCGCCCGTCAGGATGGCGGCGACCCGTTTCCCCGCGAGCTCCCCCGTATGCGTCGCCACCGCCGCTGCACAGATGGCCGCCGAGGGCTCCACTATCACCTGCTCCATCTCGATCAGCGTCGCCACGGCAGGGATGAGCAGCTTCTCCTCCACCAGCCACGTCTCGCTGACCAGGGCCCGCAACTCCTTTACCATCGGCTTGATGGGGATGCGGACCGCCAACCCGTCCGCCTCGCTGACGATGGGCGCCATCTCGTCCCAGGGCTGTCCCATCAGCCCCTGCGCCATCGCTGGGGCGCCCGTCGAGACCAGCGCGACCACTTTTGTGTTCGGGCTGCGTTCTTTGAAAACGGTTGCGATGCCCTTGATGAGAGAGCCGTTGCCCAGGGGCACTAGCACATAGTCCCAGCGTCCTTGTTCCAGCAGCTCGGCGGCGATGGTCGCGGCGCCCAGCGCCATCGCCGGAACGACCCCGTCCTCCCAAAACGCCGCACCGTCTTCACCGGCTTTCTGGCGGCAGTACTCCTTGGCCGCGTCGAAGTCCACCCCGTGGTGAACGACCGCGGCGCCCGCGCCCTTGATGCGCGCTACTTTGGAGGGGTTGGCGCCCTCCGCCACGAAGACCGTGACTTTCACGCCCTTTCGCCGTCCGGCCTCCGCTATCGCCAGGCCGTAGTTCCCCGCTGATGCGACATAGACGCCTGCCTTCGGGATACGGCGCGACAGCCTAGCCATCGTCACAAGAGCGCCCCGCAGTTTGAACGAGCCGACGGGCGTGCAGTCTTCGCGCTTCAGCCAGATCTCAGCCCCCACCCGTTGGCTCAGCGTGGACGCCGGCAGCAGAGGAGTCGGCACCCACGTCTCTTTCGACAAAACGCGCCGCGCGTACGTCAGACCTTCCATCGTTGGGTGAACCTAGACCTCGTCCGAAGGTTGTCCGCCCCGCTGCGTCGTCGCCACGCCGCAGCGAGACCGACGCATTATAGCACCGCGTGGAGGCATCTCGACGGTGCCCTGTGTGGAATGGAAGAAAAGGATAAGGAGGCGAGCGCAGCCGAAGGGGTGGGTGAGGGCCTGCTTTGCACAAAAAGCCCTGCCCTAGGCAGAATCGGACTTCCTCCACACTCCCCCCCTCGAGGGGGAGGACTGAGGTGGGGGTGATTCTCTGCGACAACCGCAAAGATGAGACCTGAGCAAAGCCGGGTAAGGGCTACCCCGTCTCTCTACCTGTCCAGGCGGAACCCTAGCGGGTTCTCGTCAAACTCGATGCTGCCCATGGCCATCTGCGCGGCTTGTTGCACCACTTCATCGTCGGACTGGAGGCACTGTAGTAACACCCGCTTCGCCAACGGGCCGCCGACCGACCCCAGTGCTATGATTGCGGCCACCTGCACCTGCGAGTCTTCATCTTCGATGAGCTTGACCAGGTAGGGCGCGGTGGACTCTTCGCCCAAGTGGCCCGCCGCCGTCGCCGCCTCATAGCGTACCGCCGTGTACCTGCTCTCCATCGCGGCTAGGATGACGGGCAACCACTCCATGTCCGCGTTCTTGCCCATCGCGTAGATGGCGCTCTGCCGCAGCTTGCTGTCGCCGCTCTTGTGCGCCTGCCGGATGATCTCCTTGACGTCCTCCCGGTCGAAGTGCGCCACCGCCTCGATGGCCCGCCTCCGGACATCCTCGTCCTCGCCGGTCCGGTTGATGGCAGCCAGCAGCCCATCGCGCACCCGCTCGCTGTCCTTGGCGATGAGCTTGCCTTCCTGGGCCAGCGCGGCGAACCTACCTAGGGCCATCGCAGCGGCGGTGCGGACATTGGCGCTGGGGTCTTCCACCAAGAGCCTCACGAGGGGACGGATGAGCGCCCGCTCCTCGCACTCCCATAGGCCGCGCACCGCCTGTTCCCGGACCTGGGGATCTTTGTCCTCCAAACAGGACCGGAAGAGGCTGGAAAAGTCCAGCTCGAGGCTGTCCTCCGAAAGCTCCACGAGCTTTGCGGCGATGCTACGGGGGAGAGTTGGTGGCAGCGTCGCCCACGTGCCAGCGAACTCCGCAGCCTCCTGGGGCGAGAGCCCGGACAACCGCAACAACGCTGCGCCCTTGGGTGCCTGCTCCTGCTTGCCAAGCGAGTCCAGATACTCTTGGAAAGTCGTCACGTATGATTCCCGCGTTAGCCCTGAGGCATCATTGGGCCTGAGTAGTATCCAACCACAGGCCTGTTTGAAAGTAATTGACCTGCATAGCGGTGTCAAGGCGCGTGGCCGAGGTCAGGCCTCCCCTTGTGGTACGCTCTCCATCCGGTGGAACGATGGGCACAGCGCGCGCCAAAACTCGAACGCCGCGGGTAACTCCCGCCGATGTGGTCGCCTTCTTGAGCAAGGAGTACGGCCCCGTCGAATGGAAGCCCCGCAACGACCCCATGTCCGAGCTTGTCCTCACTATCCTCTCTCAGCATACCTCCGACACCAACTCCGACCGCGCCTTCGCCAGCCTGATGCGCACCTTCGGCACCATCGAGCGCGTCGGGGAGGCCAGCGTCGAGGACATCGCCGCCGCCATCCGCACCGCTGGCCTAGCCAAGGTCAAGGCGCCCAGGATCAAGGGCGTCCTGGAGAAGGTCCATCGGGAGGTCGGTTCCTACGACCTCTCCTTCATCGGCGAGATGCCCCTTGAGGATGCCAAGGCATGGCTCAGGAGCCTCCCCGGCATCGGCCCCAAGACCGCTGCTATCGTCCTCTGCTTCTCGTTCGGCATGCCTGCCATGCCCGTGGACACCCACATCCAACGCGTCTCCAAGCGTCTCGGCCTCATCGGCCCCAAGGTCTCCGCCGACCGTGCCCACGACATCCTCGAGGCCAAAGTGCCCCCAGAGCAGGTCTTTCCTTTCCACGTGTATCTCATCACCCACGGCCGCAGGGTGTGCAAGGCGCTCCGGCCCCGGTGCGGCGAGTGCGTCCTCGCCTGGGGCTGCCCCTCCCGCAAGCTGTTCGAGGCAAGCTCTCGCTCCAAGCCCACCGCGAAGTCTCGCCGCCCGGCGAAGCGGTAACCGCGCTTGCTACGGCAGGCGCCTCACCTTAGACTAAGAGATGTCCCTTTGTTCTGGAGGCGAGTGTGAAGGTAGGTATCGTCAACGTAACAGGCTATGCGGGCGTTGAACTTGCCCGGCTTCTCTACCGGCACCCCGAGGCCGAGGTTGCCGCGGTGACCGGCCGTACCGCTGCGGGCAAGAAGCTGGCTGAGGTGTTCCCGCACCTGTCCGCCATGGACCTCACCATCACCGAGGACCTGAACGAGTCGGTGGACGTCGTCATCTCAGCGCTGCCCCAGACCGCCAGCGCCGAGCGGCTCGCGCCTGTCGTTGCCCAGGGCGTCAAGGCCATAGACATCAGCCCCGACTTCCGGCTCAAGAGCGTGGATGAGTACAAGACCTGGTACAAGATAGACCACCCCTGCCCTCAGTACCTGGAGTCCGCCGTCTTCGGGCTTCCCGAGCTGAACCGCCAGGAGGTCGTCGCGTCCCGGCTCATCGCGAACCCAGGTTGCTACTCCACCGCCGTCATTCTTGCTCTGGCGCCTGCGGTCAAGCACGGCATCATCGGCCCCGACATCATCGCCGACTGCAAGTCTGGTGTCTCCGGCGCCGGACGGAGCCTCTCTTTGGGCACCCACTTCTCCGAGGTCAACGAGAACGTCATGGCCTACTCCGTGGATGGCCATCGTCACCTGCCCGAGGTCACCCAAGAGCTTGCCAGGCTCGCCCCGGGCTCCAACCTACGCGTCACCCTGCTCATGCACCTCATCCCCATGACCAGGGGCATCCTCGTGAGCTGCTACGCGCCGCTGCGCGACGGCGCCGTCGGGCATGGCGAGAGGGCCAAGGCTGAGGTCCGCGACCTCTATCGCAGCTTCTACAAGGGCGAACCCTTCGTCCAGGTCGTCCCGGACCCGCCTCAGACCAAGCAGACCGCGGGCAGCAACAACTGCACCGTCTTCACCACCGTGGACGCCCGCACCAACCGGCTCATCGTCATCGCCTGCCTGGACAACCTGGTGAAAGGGGCCGCCGGCCAAGCCATCCAGAACATGAATATCATGTTCGGCCTGCCCGAGGATGAGGGACTTGGTCAGCTTGGCCTCTTCCCATGATGGTTCACCCCGTGGCTTCATGCCCCCATCGTCTAGTGGACTAGGACAGCGGCCTTTCAAGCCGTCAACAGGGATTCGAATTCCCTTGGGGGCACTCCGACTGGTGCTGGGCGCATAAGACAACCGGTCAACTTTTCTGTAAAATACTGTGGCGGATACGCGAACCTTGGCTCGCGGCTAGCCTGAATTGGCTGGGGTGCGAGCCCATTTTCAATCTATTTGAATTGAAGGGGTGTCTACATGAAGATCAAGACCCTTAGCTTCATAGTGATGGTTCTGGGTCTGGGGGTGCTCATCGGCGCAGCTTGCGGAGGTGGCGGAGAGGACACTACCAGCAGCTCTTCCGGCTCGACGGGCGGCAGCGTCTCCAGCAGCGTTCTGAACACGCAAACGCCAGAAGAACGGAGGGCGATGCAGGCGACCGTCGAGGCCACCGACAAGGCCGTCATCGAAAGCGCGGGAGGTGTCGCCTCAAACGCGGACCGTAACCTTGATGTTCCGTTCAAACTCAAGGTCGGTCAGCGGCAATCCGTCCAGGACGGCGGCATCTTCCTGAACATAGAACTTGTTGAGGTCATCGAGGACACCCGTTGCGCCGAGGGCTCTACCTGTCCCGACCCCGGAGCAGCCAGGATCAAGATAGACGTCAAGAGCGGCGGCATCCCCTTCGGGCAGACCGAGATGGCGCTGACGGGCGGCCAGGCCGAGCAGACGGTGAAGAGCTTCGGGAAGTACTCCGTTGGCTTCATCGCCCTTGACCCCGCCCCTGGCACCTCATCGGGTACTCCGGACTACGAGGCGACGCTGGTCGTCTTCCGCTCCAGATAACCCCGGTACCGGTCTCAGCTGACTTTGAGGAGGCGCCCCAGACGGACAGCCGACGGGACTTTCGCCGGTGCTCTGTTCAGGCGTATCTGTTTCGCGCATCTGTCCTCTTCGCCTCCTACGTAGTGGCTGATAACCTGACCGCCGTAAGTCTCCTATGATGAGAACACTGCTGCATAAGGCTATCCTCGCTTTGTCTATCGCGGCCCTGCTCGCCACCGTGGTGGCATGTTCCCGCTCCTCCTCGGCGGGCCCTCCTTCACAAACCACGACCCAGCCCAGTCAGATCGGTACTGCCTCACCCGTGCCCACCGCAACCACTCGTCCAGTCACGCCGACAGCCAGGCCGTCGCCGACCGTCATCCCAGCGCCCGCTTCGCCCACTCCCGCAGCCCCGGCTCCGCCCCCCACGCCGACCCCGAGGCCGTCGCCGACGCCGACAGCCCTGCCTGTTCTGGAGCGTGAGACCGAGTCCGCCACCCCGCTCAACAGAACCCCAACGCCTGCCCTCCCGTCCAGCGTGAACTTGGTGCCGGCTGCTCCCGACGGCTGGGACTCCTCAATCGTGGTGGCATCCCAGCCCAAGGCCCAGGCGTCACAGGGCGAGCTGTCCCTCGGCGACACGCCCTTCGTCAGCATCGGGGTCGGCAATATGGGCGAAGACCTCCTGGCCCAGGGATTCTTCGTTGACCTCTATTTCGATGAATACTTCGTGCAGCGGTTCCCGTCGCGGCGCCCTCTGCCGTCCCGTTCCATCATCGCCTGGGACGATTGGACGTTCCTGGCCGAGTTCGTCCGCCTGACACCGGGGGACCACACACTCAGGGTCGTCGCCGACCCAACCAACCTAGTCACAGAGTTGGACGAGTCGGACAACGTCGTCCAGTTGAGCGTCGTCTGGCGCGGAGATGAGCAGCCGTCGGCCGCCACCGCTACACGCGCACCCAACCTTCAGTTCTACACACCCGATGGCTGGGACGCTCCCCTTGTCGCCACGAGCTACGCCAGTGCGACGGCATCAGGGCCGCTCTCGGTGGATGCCGTTTCCTACATCCGCTACGCCCTCGTGAACCGTGGCCTGTCCAGCATCGCTGGCCGGGTCTTGGTGGACCTCTACCTTGACGATATCTTCCTCCTGAGAGAGAGTTGGGCGCACATCTTGGCCGACGGTGCCGTTGACCGCGAACCTTGGAGCCTGCTCCACGAGACCGTCCGCCTGGAGCCGGGCAGGCATATGCTCAAGGTCGTCCTCGACCCCACGGACCTCATCGCGGAGACGGACGAAGGGGACAATGTGCTCACCAAAGAGTTCATCTGGGCTGAGGGAGACGTGCCCCCCCGGTCGGTCGTTATCGCGGCCACGTTACAACCAGCCGCTCCGGACGTCCTCACGCTCCCTAACCTCGTCCCTGGATGGCTGTGGCAGTGGGATGGCCCCATCGTCGTCTCCACCCAGCCAGGGACCCACGTGGACAGCCAGATGACCACGTTATCCGGCGCGTTCATTGACTTGGTCATCTTCAACGAGAGCATCGTGGACGCGACCGAGCCTTTCGCGATAGACCTTTACTTCGATGGCCGTAAGGTCAACACGTTCCAGATGTCCGGCACGACGTGGGCGAAGGTCTTTCGCATCAGGGAAGACTGGGACGGGCTGCTCAGGAGCGTCCAGGTCTCCGAAGGCCCGCACACGCTCCGACTGGTGGTTGACCCTGACGACACCGTCCGCGAGGCTAACGAGTCCGACAACCTCTACGAGAAGACTGTAGTCTGGCGCGACCTCGAGGAGCCCGCAAAGCCGCCAGTCACGTACACCCTAGCCCAGCTCACGAGCATGCTCTCTGGTCTTCAGGCACTCCTCGACACGCGCGAGCCGCTCAGGCAAGAGGGCGAGCGCGGCCACTCCGAAGCGGCCCTCCGCGTCGTGGACGCCGGCTACTACCTTATCACGGGACGCAGCCTGAAGGACGAGAAGGTGGACATCTTCCTGCTCCCCCGCGACGAGTACCTGGCTTGGATAGACGACAGCTACCGCGAGCGCTTCGCCGTCAGCGACGAGACCCACTACGAGTGGCTGCTCCGTGGCCGCGAACGTGACAAGACCATCTCCGTCGCCAAGAAGGAGCGCCGCTTCGGCAAGATAGTCATCGTCGTGGACGCCAGCCGGCAGGTGGCCGATGTGCTCAACTCTTTGGTCCACGAGACTGGCCACGTGCTCCAGGATCTCCAGAACCCGGCCCAGACCGAGGCAGGCGACAGCCTGGAGTTGTCGGCGGTGCGGGAGGCACAGGCCCAGCAGTTCGAACGCGCCTTCTGGCTGGTCGTGGAGGAGTTCACGGGCAGGCGGTATCTGCGTTATCCCGACTACCCCGGATTCGAAACGTTCATAGACGCCCGTCTGACCTCCCTAGTCCAGGAGATGCCCGAATCGGAGCATGCTCTGGGCCGCCTGCTCCAGTGGCTGGCTGTGCTCGACGACCCCAACCTGGCCCGCCTCAAAGCCGAGCTGTTCACCACGGGACGCCTCGGCGCCTCGGCTTCGCTGGCGCTCTTCGACTACTTGGTGCAGATGCCGCCGGAGGCCGCCCTAGAGTACGTCCCCAGCAGGTTCGAGTCTTTGCGCGACAACCTTGCCGCCATCGCCGGCCTTGCCAAGTCCCGCCTGGAGGCCGGCCTGCCGGTCGGCGCCGAAGGCTCCGCCGACCTGCGCGAGCCTGCCCTCCTGGCTCCCTAAAGCCGCTCCTGAGCCGCCGTAGCGCGTCAGCCGGGGAACGTGGTACTGTCTAAAGAGGCCCCATGTGAACCCGAGGCGGAGAAGAGCAGATGATCCACGACGGCAGAGCAACGTTCGGCGGGTACTTCGAGGACTTCAAGCCCGGCGACGTCTTCAAGCACTGGCCCGGCAAGACCATCACCGAGATGGACAACCATCTCTTCTCGCTCATCACTATGAACACCAACCCGCTCCACATAGACGAGCACTACATGTCGGAGCACCAGCACGGCCGCATCCTAGTGAACGGCGTGCTCGTCATGGCGCTGGTGGTGGGCATGAGCGTTCCTGACACATCGGGCAAGGCCGTCGCCAACCTCGAGTATGAGAAGGTCACCCACGAGGGGCCGGTCTTCCAAGGAGATACCATCTACGGCGAGAGCGAGATCTTGGAGGTGCGGCCCACCCGCAGCCGGCCAGACCGCGGCATCGTGTATATCGAGAGCCGGGGCTACAACCAGCGGGGCGAGAAGGTGCTCACCCTGCGCCGCCGCTTCCTCGTCCCAAAGCGCCCGGCGTGACGCGGCCGTGGAAACTCCTCCGGCCTTGTACAAGGGCAACCGTTTTGTGGTCGTCGCCCACTTCACCTCCACCTTTAGTTCCTCCCCCCTCAAGGGGGAGGAAGGAACCGAGGGAATCCATCTCTATATAAAGCAGGGCTTTTCGTGCAAAGCCAGACCATCCCAGGTCCGGCATCTGCTGGGAGGCCCTGAGTTCTCGCGAGTATGAAAGAGGTCAAGTCTAGCTTCACAGTCTCCATCCACTACGACCGGCGGTTGTTCGAGTACGACATCGCCGGCTCGATGGCGCACGCCCGGATGCTGGCCAAGCAGGGCATCATCACTGCCCAGGAGGCCAGGGCCATCGTCTCCGGCCTCGCCGAGGTGCGGCAGGAGATACGGGGCGGTACATTCCCGTGGCGCCGGGAGCTGGAAGACATCCACATGAACGTGGAGAGGCGGCTCCAAGAGAAGATAGGGGATGCCGGGGGCAAACTGCACACCGCCCGGTCGCGGAACGACCAGATCGCCCTGGACATGCGCCTCTATGCCAAGGACATTGCCACGCAGGCGCTCCAAAGCATCGCGAGGTTGCGCAAGGCCTTCATTGGCCGCGCCGAGCGGGATGCTGACGTGGTCTTGCCCGGCTACACCCACGTGCAGCGGGGCCAGCCTGTCCTATTTGGCCACCACATGTTGGCCTACTTCGAGATGTTCGGGCGCGATGCCGAGCGGTTCCGCCAAGCCCGCGACCGGGCCGACGTGATGCCTCTTGGCAGCGGCGCCCTGGCAGGCTCACCGTACCCCCTCGACCGCGAGTCCGTCGCCAAGGAATTGGGTTTCTCGAAGGTCTCCGTCAACAGCATGGACGCGGTCTCCGACCGCGACTTCCTCCTCGATCTCGAGTCGGCGGCGGCCATCTGCATGATCCACCTCTCGCGACTGGCGGAGGAGCTGGTGCTGTGGTCTTCCGCCGAGTTCGGATTCGTCCAACTGGCCGACGACTACACCACGGGCAGCAGCATGATGCCCCAGAAGCGCAACCCCGACTTCGCGGAGCTGGTTCGGGGCCGCAGCGGGCGCGTCATCGGCAACCTCGTCGCGCTGCTGACCACGCTGAAAGGGCTGCCCCTGACCTACAACCGCGACCTGCAAGAGGACAAGGAGGGCGTCTTCGAGACGATGGACACGCTGCTCCCGTGCTTGGATTTCTCCGCGGGCATGGTCGAGACGATGACCCTGCGGCACGAGCGCATGCGGCAGGCTGCACAACAGAGCTATGTCCTCGCCACCGACCTGGCCGACTACCTCGTCCGCAAGGGGATGCCCTTCCGGCAGGCCCATGGCGTCGTGTCGCGGCTCTCGGCCCATGCCGCCGGGCAGGGCAAGTTCTTCCATGAGCTGTCCCTGCCCACCTACCGGCGGTTCTCAAAGCTGTTCGAGGACGATGTGTTCGAGGTCACTGTGGACTCCTCGATAGCGCAGCGCGACCTGCCCGGCGGCACGGCGCCGCGCCAGGTGCGCAAGGCCGTCGCCGCCGCGAAGAAGGCCCTGGGGCTGGAGGCCGAGCGTGTGCCCTGAGGGCGGCGGCCCGACTATCAAGGTCGCTCCGTCCATGCTTGCCGCCGACTTCAGCCGTTTCGGCGAACAGGCCGCCGAGGCCGCCGCGGGCGGCGCCGACTACCTCCACCTCGATGTGATGGACGGCCACTTCGTTCCCAACCTCACCTTCGGCCCGCCCGTCATCAAGGCGCTGCGCCGCTGGACGAAGGTGCCCTTCGATGTGCACGTCATGTGCGAGGAGCCGCAACTGCTCGTGCCGGAGCTGGCCGCTGCGGGCGCCGACATCATCACGGTCCACGCAGAGGCGTGCGCCCACCTGCACCGCATCGTCCACCAGATCAAGGAGGCGGGCGTGAAGGCCGGCGTGGCCCTGAACCCGGGCACGCCCGTCTCCGCCGTCGAGGAGGTGCTGCCCCACCTCGACCTCGTGCTCGTCATGTCGGTCAACCCCGGCTTCGGGGGCCAGGCGTTCATCGAGAGCGCGGTGGACAAGCTGCGGAGGGTGCGGCGGATGCTGGACGAGGGCGGGCTGAAGGCGGAGCTGGAAGTGGACGGCGGCATCGGCCCCAAGACCGCGGCGCGCGTGGCCGAGGCGGGCGCGAGCGTGCTGGTGGCGGGGTCGGCGGTATTCACCGCGGACGTGCCGGTGGCCCAGGCCATCGCCCGCATCCGGGCGATAGCCCGCTGACTGTAACTTCCCCATGAAGAACACCCTTTCGGGTTCTTGTTTCGCGAGGGGTCGAGAACCGCTTCTCGGAGGAAACTGGGAGCAATAGATACCGACTCTTCTTACGTCCAGAAACGTGTGTGGATGCAATCTTGATTTCGTTTGTGAGGTCTAGCCATGACGAATCGACGAGCATCACGAAATCCAGGATGGTCTAGAGAAGAGCTTATTCTTGCGCTCGACCTCTATTTCAAGATAGGTCGTGCAGGAAGTCCTTGTACTCGATCAGTAGATCAGTGACAGTGGGCCTCCTTTCGTTGGGTGCGCCACTGGACCAGGAACTGTTGCGGGGTGAGGCAGCCTAAGGCCTGGTGGGGACG
>VGZR01000012.1 GCA_016872515.1 SAR202 cluster bacterium | reverse complement strand
GAGCACACCTACAACACCGTGCGTCCCCACCAGGCCTTAGGCTACCTCACCCCGCAACAGTTCCTGGTCCAGTGGCGCACCCAACGAAAGGAGGCCCACTGTCACTGATCTACTGGACGAGTACAGCTTTTTGACAGCCATGCGGTTTTCGCGCTAGACTGCTTGTGATGATAGCCTTCGCTCAGCTATGCGCGTGTACAAGTCTCCAAAGGAGGGGGCTTATCTGCGTTTGAGTTTCGGCACAGCTTGAGCATACAGATTACGTTGGTGAGCGCCCTCGTCCAGACCGGTCGAGGGCTTTTTGTTTGAGGGGGATCACATGGCATCAAAGACTGAAGTAGCTGGGAAGCAGGGCCTGGTGTCCTGGTTCTTCAGCTTCCCGAATCCGGTGAACGAGGCGTCGGCCCGCATGGTGGCCGGCATGGTCGTGGCGCTGGCAGTGTCGTTCATGGTGACGGGACAGGTGTGGATCCTGGCGCTGCTGGCGTACGGGTTCCTGGCCCACGTGACCAGCGGGCCGAAGTTCAGCCCCATAGGGCTGTTGACGACCAAGGTCATCGTGCCGAGGACGGGCTGGTACAAGCCGGTGCCCGGGCCGCCGAAGCGGTTCGCCCAGGGCGTCGGGCTGGTCTTCTCCGTCACGGCGTTGGTGCTCCTCCTGGCGCTGGACAGCGCGGTGCCCGCCAAGGCGGTCATCGGCGTGCTGGCTGGCTTCGCCGCCCTGGAGTCGGGCCTCGCCTTCTGCGCGGGCTGCTTCGTGTTCAACTACCTGATGCGCTGGGGCCTGGTGCCCGAGTCGGTCTGCCGCGAGTGCGCCGAGGCGTACAGGCGGATCGAGGCCAGGGCCGCGAAGACGTAGAGATTCCTCCACCGCAAGGCCAAGCCACGGGCCCCGACCGGTTCGGGGCCCGTACTGATTTCAGAGGCATTGTTCTGGTATCTTCTCCGAAAGTCCGACACGCACGGGTGAGCAGATGGTCAACGTCATCAAGAAAGTGCCGGTGCCGGAGGTCCCGCTGGACCGGTTGCTGCTGCCGTTCACACGGTTCCGGCAGATCCAGGCGGGCAGCGGCATCCTGCTGTTGGCCTGCGTCGCGGCGGCTCTGGTATGGGTGAACTCGCCGTGGGGGCATACCTATGCCGAACTGTGGGAGACGGAACTAAGTTTCGGCTTCGGTAAGTACGCCCTCGCCAAGTCGCTGCTCCACTGGATCAACGACGGGCTGATGGCGGTGTTTTTCTTTGTCGTCGGCCTAGAGATCAAGCGGGAGATGCTGGCGGGAGAGTTGGCGTCGCCCCGGCGGGCGGCCTTCCCGGTCATCGCGGCCCTGGGTGGGATGCTGGTGCCCGCGCTGCTCTACATCGCGCTGAACGGCTCCAGCGGCGCGGCGCACGGCTGGGGCATCCCGATGGCGACGGACATCGCGTTCGCCCTCGGCGTCTTGTCGCTGGTGCGCAGCCCGGCGACCGCGATGCTGACGCTGTTCCTGACGGCCCTGGCCATCGCCGACGACCTGGGTGCTGTCGTGGTGGTGGCTGCCTTCTACACGTCCGATATCTCGTGGGTGAGCCTGGCCGTGGGAGGCGGGTTCCTGGCGGTGATGGTGGTGGCCAACCGCTCCGGCGTCCGCCATCCGGTGGCGTACGCCCTGCTGGGCATCGGCCTGTGGGTCGCTTTTCTGGAATCGGGGATACATCCGACCATCGCCGGAGTCCTGGCTGCGATGACCATACCCGCCAGCAGGCGTATCGATACGAAGGAGTTCTTGAAGCGGGCAGAGGGGCACCTGAAGAAGTTCGAAAGGGCGGAAGGGCACAAAGCCGCGGCCAAGCAGGTCGAGGCTATTCAGGCGCTGCAGAGTACCACGCAGGAGGCGACTTCGCCCCTTCACCGGTTGGAAGACCAGATGCACCCGTGGGTGGCGTACGCCATCATGCCGGTCTTCGCGCTGGCGAACGCGGGTGTGGTGCTGACGGGCAACTTCGGCGACACCATCACCAACTCGGCGGCGGTCGGCGTCATTGTGGGCCTGGTGGTCGGCAAGCCGCTGGGTATCGTGGTATTCTCCTGGCTGGCGGTGCGCCTTGGGCTGGCGCGGATGCCCAGCGGCACCACGTGGTGGGGCGTCATCGGCATCGGGTGCATCGGCGGCATCGGGTTCACCATGTCGCTGTTCATCACCGGACTGGCCTTCGACGATGCGGCGCTGACGCAGGCGGCGAAGGTGGGCATTTTGGTGGCGTCGGTGGCCTCGGCGACCATCGGCCTGGTGGTGTTGCGCATGGTGGGCCGCTCGGCGGCAAGAAAGGTGTCTTGAAATGGCTGTGAAGGCCGTGGTGTTCGATGCGTACGGGACGCTGTTCGACGTGCGGTCGGTGGCGGCATCGTGCGAGGCGACGTTCCCCAGCCGGGGCGACGCGCTGACGGGCCTGTGGCGGGTCAAGCAGTTCGAATACACGTGGCTGCTGAGCCTCATGGGCGGCTACGAGGACTTCCAGAGCGTGACCGGGCGGGCGTTGCGCTTCTCGTGTAGAAGCCTCGGCCTCTCGCTGGACAAGCGGGCCGAGGCGCGGCTGATGGGCGAATACCTGAAGCTAGAGCCGTTCCCAGAGGTGTCGTCGGCTCTGCAGGCCCTCTCCGGCTACCGGCTGGCCATGCTCTCCAACGGGTCGCCGGACATGCTGCGGGCCGTGGTCGAGCACGCAGGCCTGTCGGACGTCTTCGAACAGGTCATCAGCGTGGACGAGCTTCGGGTGTACAAGCCCAGCCCGAAGGTGTACCGGCTGGCATGCCGCAAGCTGGGCCTGCGGGCGGGCGACATCGGGTTCGTGTCGTCCAACTCCTTCGACGTGGTGGGCGCCAAGCGGTTCGGGCTCAAGGTGTTCTGGGTGAACCGATCTGGGGCACCCTTGGACGAGTTGGACGCCACCCCGGACGCGGTTCTCAACTCCCTTGCTGACCTAGTTACAGCCCTCTAATAGCTCTGGAAGAGTTTCCCCCACTCGGTGTTCATGGCCGCACGAACGCGCCTGCGGCCGATGAAGCGCAGCCAATAACCGTTGTGGTAGAGGTTGGAGGCGGCAAACGACCAGGGCGTGATGGGGGAGCGCAGCAGGAGGTTCTCCAGCGGCTTGAGCGGCCCCCAGTAGATGAGCTTCTGGCCCCGGCTGGCGAACGTGTTTTCGGCGCCGGTGAAGTGCCAGTTGACCTGAGAGATGTCCTCTCCCACGACCTCGATGTCCTTCACGTCGCCGCAGCCTAGCCCGGCCTCGTGGCCCAGCCGGATGAACTTGATGGACAGCGGGTCGAACCCCATCATCTTGGCGACGACGGCGTCCACCGCGACCTGGTCTGCACCCGCGACTATGACGTTCTTGACGTGCCAGCGCATCGCCCGCGGGCCGGGGCCGTCGCCGGCGAAAGTGCCGTCTGTCACGGCGAAGACGCCGCTGTGGATCTCCTTCTGTATGGCCAGGAGGTCTACCAGTGTTTCGTGGATGACCGAGTGCGTCCAGTGCCGCTTGCGGTGGAGCAGGCCGCCGAAGGCGTTCTTCATCGCGCCCGTCATGGTGGTGAAGACGTGGGTCTTGGCCGTCGGCAGGTGGATGATGTTCTTACCGAACATCACTTCGGGGATGTAGATGCCCTCGGGATAGACCTTGTCCAGGACGAGCATCTTGGACTTGGGGTGGTACTGTGTCCACTGGATCGGCGGCACGTCAAGATAGACGGGTTTGAGGCCGTACTTGTCTTCCACGACCCCCTGCTTGTTGTTCCGCCGCCCGACAAAGGGGTCCACGACCACGGTGCCGTTGTGCGCGGGGATGAGATCGCGATAGCCATCGGCCTGGAGCGCCTTGATTACCCCCTCGAGCTGCCAGGGCGTCGTCGAACAGGCAGGGTAATAGTGCTGCCAGGAGATGTTCACCTTGAGCAGCGTCGCGCGGTCTTTGGGGAGGTGTGCCTGGTAGCCCGCGAGGCGCATGGCGTTGGCGGCGTCGTCGAGGACCGTCTCAGGCTTGGTGCTGACAACAGCGACCTTGGACCTGGTGGCTGTAGCCGAGGCGGTGGCGGTGCGCTGGGCGGTCTGGGCCATCTAGAAGGGAGGCCGCTATTCCAGGAAGTCGCGGAGCTTCTTGGAGCGGCTGGGATGGCGCAGCTTGCGCAGGGCCTTGGCCTCGATCTGGCGGATGCGCTCGCGGGTAACGCCGAAGTCGCGTCCGACCTCCTCGAGGGTGCGGCTGCGTCCGTCCTCCAGGCCGAAGCGCAGTTGGAGCACCTTCGCCTCGCGCTCGCTGAGGGTGAACAGGACGTCCTCGACCTGCTCGCGGAGAAGTTGGTACGAGGCGGCCTCCGACGGGGCGAGCGTGCTGCGGTCCTCGATGAAGTCGCCGAGGTGGCTGTCCTCCTCCTCGCCGATGGGCGTCTCCAGCGAGACAGGCTCCTGGGAAATCTTGAGGATTTCGCGCACCTTCTCCGAGGCGACCTCCATGCCCGCGCCAATCTCGTGGCTGGTCGGCTCGCGGCCGTACTCCTGGACGAGGCGGCGGCTGACGCGCAGCAGTTTGTTGATGGTCTCGACCATGTGGACGGGGATGCGGATGGTGCGGGCCTGGTCGGCGATGGCGCGGGTGATGGCCTGGCGTATCCACCAGGTGGCGTAGGTGGAGAACTTGTAGCCCTTGCGGTAGTCGAACTTCTCGACGGCGCGGATGAGGCCGATGTTACCCTCTTGGATGAGGTCGAGGAGCGACATGCCGCGGCCGATATACTTCTTGGCGACGCTGACGACGAGGCGAAGGTTCGCCTCGGCGAGGTGGCGCTGGGCGCGGCCGCCCTCGGTCTTCAGGTGGCTGAGGTAGGACTGGAAGACCAGCTCGTAGGTGGCCAACCGTTTGTTGAACTGGGCCTCCTCCAGTGGCTTGCCCATCGCGGACAGTGGCGCGTGGATGTCCACGACTTCGAGGGCCTCTTTGGGAAGCAGGCGGCTGTTGAGCGACAGGGCCAGCAGACGCTCCTTCACCTTTTCCGGCTCGGTGTTCAACGCCTCCGCGACGAACTTCTGCATCTCCTCGGGCAACTCGCCGTCGAGGGCGTCGCGCAGCTTGGGGTGGAATCGCAGTTCGGCGAGCGTGGCGTCGCCGTGGTGGCCGAGGTAGCGGCTGAGGGCGGTGACCAGCGCCTCTTCGTCGCAGACGCCCTTGAGCAGATAGTGCACGACCTGCCACGTCCGTGGCGCCAGCCCGTCGGGTGTGGTCAGGGCTTGCTCGACGGCGGCGAGGTGCTGGGAGGCCTCCATGCTGCGGGCTAGGACTCGCTCGTCGTGGGCCTTGAGGAGGCTGACCCGGCCTATCTCGCGCAGGTACATGCGCACCGGGTCGTCTATCACCTCGGAGCTTTCCAGTTCCTGTTGCCAGCCCGCCGCCCCTTCCTCCTCTTCCTCCTCTTCCTCCTCCAGCATGTCCGGGGTGGGCTCGACTGCGAAGGGGGGCTGCGCGCCCTCGGCGGGCTCCTCCGCCATGGGGTCGGCCGCCTCTAGAGGGTCTATGGCGTCCTCGCGCGTGACCGTCAAGCCGATGAGGTCTCGGGGTGAGGTGGCCTTCTCGACCAGCCCCTTGAGGAGATCGTCGCCCTCTTCGCCTTCCATCTGATGTGACGTAATTCTCATCCTATGCCCTTTGAGCAAACAGCTCTTTCAATCTCGCGTTTACGGGGGTTATGGCCGCTTCCAACTCTCTGGAGAGCGCGTCCCCAGTGGAGTCGGCGAGGAGCCCTTCCTGAAGCTCCTGCCAGTGCCGCACTTCAAGCCGCCATAGACACTGCTCCAGCGCCGCCTCGCTCTCCCTGCGGTCCGCCGACTTCAACTCGATGCCGACCAAATGGTCCACGTGGCCTTGCAGGGATGTGTCCAGGGACTGCTTGAGTGCATCAATTGTAGGGCAGGCAAGCCATAGGGTAAATACTTCCCGGTGTTCACTTTGGTGGAAAAACTCCGGGGGAAACGTGTGGGCGCGCTCCTTCAGGTCGGGCCTGTGGAGCAGCAGCGCGATGGCATATTCCTCTACGGAGACCTTGCGGTCGGCGCCGAGGCCCGAGGGCATCGTCCCGCGCTCGGTGCGGCGAACGCCCCGGTCGCGGCGTGCCTGGTCGGAGGGCTGGAACTGCTTGAGGATGGGCGTGAGGGCATCCGCACCGATGCCGAGGACCGAGGCGAGCTTGTCGCGGTAGCGGCCCTGCTCGAAGGGGTTCTCTGGAGCGGTGATGAGCGGCGCCAGGACCTCCACGGCCTGGGCCTTGCCCTCGTCGATGGTGAGGTCGTAGCGGCCCGCGATGGTGGGGATGAGGTAGTCCATGAGGGGGACGGCCTCGGCGATACGGAGCTCCCACTCCTTCGGGTCGCGGCGGACGAGCACGTCAGGGTCCTGGCCCGGCGGCAGCGCGGCGATGCGCAGCTTCACGGCGTCACGCCGGTGGAGCGCGCCGACCCGCCGGTGGGTCATGGCGGCGTCCTGCCGCCCGATGGCGTGCCAGGAGGCTTCGAGGCTGCGGAACGTGGCCTCCTGTCCGGCGGCGTCGGGGTCGAGGGCGAGGACGAAGTTCTTCGCCAGTGACTTGAGCTGCGAGACCTGGGACTCGGTCAGCGCGGTGCCCATCGAGGCGACGACGTTGGTGAACCCGTGCTGGTGGGCGGCGATGGCGTCCATGTACCCCTCGACGATCACGCCGGTGTCGCGGGAGCGGATGGAGTCAGCGGCCAGGTGGAGGGCGTAGAGCGTGCCGCGCTTGTCGAAGACGGGAGTGCTGGCGGTGTTGATGTACTTCGGCTCTCCGCCGGTCAAAGTGCGGCCCCCGAAGCCTGCGACGCGGCCCTGGCGATCGAAGATGGGGAACATGAGCCTCCCCCAGAAGAAGTCGCGGGTGTAGCCGTCGTCGGCGCGGATGACCAGGCCCGACTGGACGGCGACGTCGAGCTCGAAGCCCTGGTCGGCGAGGTAGGTCTTGAGGGCGTCGCGCGAGTCGGGGCTGAGGCCGAGCTTGAAGACGGAGCGCATCTCGTCGTTGACGCCGCGCTCGTCGAGGTAGCGCCGGGCGGCGGCGCCCGACGACGCCTCTAAGACCTTTTGGTAGTAGGCTGCGGCGGCCTCGTTGACGCGGTAGAGGGCATCGGACTTACCCGGCTGCCCCTTCGGCGCCAACTCCACTCCCGCCCGCTTGGCCAGCTTACGCAACGTCTCGCCGAAGTCGGTCTTGTCGTGGCGCATGACGAAGGACAAGATGTCCCCGCCAGTGGCGCAGGCGCCGAAGCAGTGCCAACTCTGCCGCTCTGGATTGACGATGAACGAGGGGGTCTTTTCGGTGTGGAACGGGCAGGGGGCCTTGAAGTTGCGGCCCGCCTTCTGGAGCGCGACGTAGCCGGAAACGACATCCACGATGTCGAGCTTGGCCTTGATGTCGTCAATGATGCTCATTCGATGTGCCTGTGGGATGGTCTGGGCATTCTACCAATTCAGCGGGTGAAGGAGGTCACAATCCTGCTTACCTCTCCATCCTGCGGCTCCGCTGTGATGCATGAGGAGCGGGTGGTTTGAGCTCCGTCGTGCCCTAGAACTACGAGTGGCGGAGAATTCGACGCCTCTTACACGGCGATGACCACGTTGCCCCTTTTCCGTCCTGTTTCCACATATTTGTGTGCCTCGGCGGCCTGCTCGAGGGGGTAGGTCCTGTCAATGACGGGCTTCAGCGCTCCGGATTCAAGCAGTTCTCCGAGGTGAGC
Organism: SAR202 cluster bacterium; assembly: GCA_016872515.1. Lineage (GTDB taxonomy): Bacteria > Chloroflexota > Dehalococcoidia > Lucifugimonadales > VGZR01 > VGZR01. The sequence goes on along the minus strand of VGZR01000012.1, from coordinate 62,145 downwards.
GAGGTCCTCGTTGTTCTCACGAGTCATGGACTTCACGGTAAGGTAGCGCCCACGTGCTTTCAAAACAGGTTTCGCGCGGGACCGGGAGATCTTGCCCACGGCGTCGAAGACGACGTCGTAGGCCTCACCGGTTTGAGCAAAGTCCTGCTTGGTGTAGTCAATAACGTTGCTGGCGCCGATGGACTTTGCGAGGTCGAGGTTGACTTTGCTGCAGACGCCGGTGACCTCGGCACCGTAGTGCTTGGCGAGCTGCACCGCGTAGGTACCGACGCTGCCGGACGCGCCGTAGATGAGGACCTTCTGGCCGGGCTGGATGTGCGCCTTTCTCAAGATTTGTAGCGCGGTCATGCCGCCGACGGGGACGGCAGCGGCGCCCTCGTAGGGTACGCCTGCGGGCTTGCGAGCGAGCACGCCTGTCTTCCACCGTTCAGGCAGGCAGACGTACTCAGCATTGGCGCCGACACCCAGGCCGGTGGTGGTACCAAAGACGTGGTCGCCGGGCTTGAAGCGTGTGACGTTTGTGCCGATGGCTGCGACCTCGCCGGCAAGCTCGGTGCCAGGGATGCTCTTTCTCCGCAGCCCGAGAAAGCGGAGAGGGAGCAGGAGCGGAAAGAGCCAGGCGGGTAGGCGGCGGAGTATCACGTCGCCTCTCGTAACGGTGGCGACGTGGACTTTCACCAGGACTTCGTTGTCTTTGGGGGTCGGCTTTTCGGCCTCACGGAGCTGGAGGACGTCGGGCGGGCCCTGCTTGACGGCGACGATGGCTTTCATGCTGGCTCTCGTCAAGAGACACCCTTGTGGAGGGAGACGGCGATGCCAGATTTCAGCTCTTCGGCGACGCGGATGGCGTAGCGGTCGGTCATGCCGGAGACCCAGTCGGCGACGGCCCGCTGGCCGGTGCCATGGGCCAGGCGGTACTCCTGGGGGATCTCATCGGGGTTAGCGCAGTAGCGCCGGTAGAGGAGCCGTAGGATGTTCCTGGCGGCCACGCCCTGCTCGCCCTTGTCCTCGGGGATGTACACGTTGGCGAACATGAAGTCCCGCAGGACGTTGACGGCGCTGCGGACGGCCGTTCCCATCGTGATGACCGGCCCTCCGGGCGGCGGAGGGCCGTCCAACCCGCTGGTCGCCCACGAGTGGTGGACGATGTCGGTAACCATGGTGTCGATCCGCTGGGCGTGGCGTCTGCCCAGCACCTCGACGACCTCTGGCGGCAGGCCGCTCTCCCTGAGCACGCCGGCGCGGAAGGCGTCGGCCAGGTCGTGGTTCAGGTAGGCGACAGCATCTGAGACGCGGACGACTTGTCCTTCCAGGGACAGGCCCTCAGTCATGGTGCGGTCGAGGAAGTCGCCCCTGGGCTTGGAGTGGGAGACGATGCCCTGGCGGACCTCCCAGGTCAGGTTGAGTCCGGAGCCGTCCTTCTCCACCACGTCCACGACCCGCAGGCTCTGCTCCGCATGGCGGAAGCCCTCGGGGTAGAGCTTGTTCAGCTCGTCCTCACCGACGTGGCCGAAGGGGGTGTGGCCGAGGTCGTGGCCGAGGGCGATGGCCTCGGTGAGGTCCTCGTTGAGGTCCAGCGCGCGGGCGATGGTGCGGGCGATCTGCGACACCTCCAGCGTGTGTGTGAGGCGGGTGACGTAGTGGTCGCCCATCGGCGCGATGAAGACCTGGGTCTTGTGCTTAAGGCGGCGGAACGCCTTCGAGTGGATGATGCGGTCGCGGTCTCGCTGGAACTCCGTCCGCAGCGGGCTTGGCTCCTCCGGCACGACGCGGCCTTGGCTGCGCCGCGACCTGGCAGCGTAAGGGGAGAGGGTTTCCTCCCGCTCCTCAAGCCTGTGGCGAACAGACGTCTTCAGCATCGGAGCGCTATGCCCTGCTAATGCTCCATCACCGTCCCGCCGTTGATGTTGATGGATTGGCCCGTTATCCATGACGTGGCCTCAGTGCATAGATAGGCGGCGAAGGCGCCGACCTCCTCATCAGTGCCGTTGCGCCCGATGGCCGCCTTCTGCGCGTACCCCTCGAACTCAGCCTGGGGCACCACGTCCATCCGGGCGGTGTCCACCGCGCCGGGGCAGACGCAGTTGACGTTGATGCCCAGTGGACCGAGTTCGCGGGCCAGCGCCTGGGTCATGCCGACGAGGGCGAAGTTGCCTGCGCAATAGGCGAGGGTGTTCACGTACCCGGCCTTGCCCGCGGTGGAGGAGATGTTGACGATCTTGGCGCCCTTTGCATTGCCCTTGGCCAGCAGCGCCTTCACGAAGGCCTTGGTGCAGAGGTACGCGCCGGTGACCTTGATGTCCATGACGCGCTGGAAGACCTCGGGGTCGAGGTCCTGGATTGGGGCGCGGTCCTGGCCACGCGGGTAGGCGGCGTTATTGATGAGGATATCCACCCTGCCGAAGGTCTGGATGGTCTTGTCCACCATGCTCTGGACGGCTGCACGGTCGGAGACGTCCACCACCACGGGCAAGGCGCGTCGTCCTTGAGCACGTATTTGGTCCGCGGTGCTGTCGATGTCGCGCCAGCCGGCGGCCTTCTCGTCTTGGGGATACGTCTCGGGCTTGCGGCCAGTGCCGGTGAGGACCACGTCGGCCCCCAGCCTCGCAAGCTCCAACGCAGCCGCGCGTCCGATGCCGCGCAGTCGCCCCGCGCCTGTCACGATTGCGACCTTGCCGTCCAGCTCACCCATGCTCGTTCTCCTCCAGCGCTCGTTACAGCTTCGGTTTGTGCTTGTGCCACTCGGTGGCCTGCTCGTAGGCGTATGCCGCCCGCAGCAGGGTCTCCTCGCCCAGGTGCTTGGCCATGAACTGCAGGCCAACCGGCAGGCCGTCCACGAACCCTGCGGGGACGGAGATGGCCGGGATGCCCGCGATGTTGACGGGTATCGTGAACACGTCGTTGAGATACATCTGGATGGGGTCGGCGGTCTTGGCACCCAGCGCGAAAGCCACCGACGGCGAGGTGGGCGCCACCAGCGCGTCGAACTCCTGGAACGCTTTGGCGAACTCCTGACGGATGAGCGTCCGCACCTTCTGCGCCCTCAAGTAGTAGGCATCGTAGTAGCCTGCCGAGAGGGCGTAAGTGCCCAGCATGATGCGCCGCTTCACCTCGGGGCCGAATCCCTGCTGCTTCGTCTTCTCCATCGCCTCCCACATCGTTTGCCCGTCGCTGGTGGAGAAGCCGTACTTGACGCCGTCGTAACGGGCCAGGTTGGCTGAGGCCTCGGACGGTGCCAGGATGTAGTACACCGCCAAGGCGTAGCGGCTGTGGGGCAGCGAGGTCTCGGCGACCGTCGCGCCCAGGCCCTCGAGCACCTTGATGGCCTCGCGGACGGCTTTCTCGACGCCCGGCTCCATGCCCTGGACGAAGTACTCCTTCGGCACGCCGAGCCGCATCCCCTTGAGGTCGGGCTTGAGCGCCTTAGTGTAATCGGAGATGGGCACGTTGAGTGAGGTGGAGTCGCATGGGTCGTGGCCCGCGATGGCGTTGAGGACAAGGGCGCTGTCGGTCACATCCTTGGTCATCGGGCCGATCTGGTCGAGGGAGCTGGCGAAGGCGACGAGGCCGTAGCGGCTGACGAGGCCGTAGGTGGGCTTGAGGCCAACGATGCCACACAGGGCGGCGGGCTGGCGGATGGAGCCGCCGGTGTCGGAGCCGAGGGCGAACAGACACTCGTCCGCGGCCGCCGCCGCCGCGGGGCCGCCGCTGCTGCCGCCGGGGACGCGGGACGTGTCCCACGGGTTCCGCGTCGGCTTGAACGCCGAGTTCTCGGTAGAGGAGCCCATTGCGAACTCGTCCAGGTTGCCCTTGCCCAGCAGGACCGCATTCTGGCTGGACAGCTTCTGCCACACGGTGGCGTCGTAGGGGGGGACGAATTTCTCCAGCATCCGCGAGGAGCACGTGGTCGGGATGCCCCTGGTGCACAGGTTGTCCTTGAGTTGCAGCGGGATGCCTGTCAACGGCGCGGCCTCGCCGGCGGCGATGCGCATGTCGGCGGCGTCGGCCTGCTTGAGAGCGACCTCTCGCGTCACGGTGAGGTATGCGTCCACCTTCGGCTCGATGGCGGCGATGCGGTCGAGGAGGGCGCCGGTCAGCTCAGCCGAGGACGCCTGGCGGCTGTCCAGGAGCTTCCTGGCCTGGTGGACGGTGAGCGATGCAAGGTCGGACTTAGCCATGCGACAACAGGGCCTTCACTCTTCCAGGACGGCTCTTACGCGGACGAAGTCGCCCTCGGTGCGTGGGGCATTGGCCAAAGCATCTGCGATTGGCAAGGACTCGCGCGGGACGTCGTCGCGCAGGACGGTGTTGACGTCCACCGAGTGGCCCGTCGGTTCGACATTCGCCACATCGAGGCGGCTCAGCGCATCGAACTGCTCCAGGATGTTGGAGAGCTGATCGCGCATCCGCTCGACTTCGGCCTCCGTCATGCCGAGGCGCGCAAGCATGGCGATGTGGCGGACCTCCTCGGTTGTGAGACGCTTGGCCATGGTGAACTGCTCCGGCTGGTTTCAGGACAGGTGGGAGTGTAACAAAACAGCGAGCGTCGCCGCTACGGAGCGGGACACCTACTCCACGGGGCCGATGGACAGCGTGTACCCAGCGGGCTGGTGGGTGTCGCGGGTGATGGGCGAGACGACCAAGACGGCCTCGGTTACGCGCTCGCCCAGACCTTCCAGAAACGTCTGGACGTGGTTCTCGGGGTCGAGGACCAGGGTGTGGACGTCGGTGGTACCGTCGGCGAATCGCTGGATGAGTTGGACGAAGAAGCGCTGCTCCAGGACGGTGGTGATGCGCTGGAACCCCTCGGCGGTCCAACCCGCGTCATCCTCAGCATCGTCGAGGAAGCCCAGCTCGGGGATGGTGATGTCGTCGAGGACGATGCCGTCGAGGTACACCGCGTCGTCGGTGACGTACTCGAAGCGGACGAGCACCTTCTGGCCCGTGTAGTCTGACAGGTTCACCTGCTCCTGGAGCCACACGCCGCTGTCGCCCGTGTAGCCGACCCCGAAAGCATTGCCGATGGGGTCGTGGTCGGTCGTATGGGTGCCAGGCAATATCCGCCACGACGTGCCGCCGTCGGTGGAGACCTCCACGTAGGCGTAGTCCCAGCCGTCCTCGATGCTATGCCAGACCGCGAACTTCAGGGTCGCCTTCTCCAGCCCTCGTAGGTCGAACTCGTGGGTCAGGCGCGTGTCCTTGGCATCGCCCCGGTTGCCCCACCAGCACCGCTTGCCGCTGCGGCAGATGGTGTCCACCTGGCGCACCTTCTGGTCGCCTGTGAACTCCAATTCGATGTCCCCGGTCATGCCGAGCTCGAAGTAGGACGCAGCGAACTGGGGGGTGGTACGTTCCAGTTCGTCGAAGGCCGGAACGAACTCGGCATCGCGTATCTGGACATCGCGGCCGGGGTACGAGTATGGCCCGTCGGGTTCATCGAGGTAATTGGCGACGACCCAGTCGGCGAAGACGTTTTCAAATGTCCTGCCGTAGGCCGCGAGGTACTCGTCCACACTGCGGGTGCCGTTGGACCTGAGCCGCGCCAGGTTACCCACGCCCTCCGTGCCGCCGTAGTGGTCTGCCAGATAGGAGAGGAACAAGACGGACGCACCGTAGTGGGGTGTAGTGTCGTTGGGCCGGTCGGGCCAGTAGTCGAGTTGGATGGAGGAGGAGTCGAGGAACGACTCGACAAACTCGGATGGGCCGATGGCAAGCTCACGGGCCACCTCCGACATACCTTCGTTGAGCCAGGAGTCCTCATCGCCGTCGAGATTGGCGTGGACGGCGTGCTGGAACTCGTGGGCCAGAACGCCCATGTAGCTGTCGAGTCCGCCGAGCAGGACGCCGGTGTCCATATACACCATCTCCCGCTCGTTGCTTGTGGGGTGGACCGCACGCGGAAACTCGTCGCGTGCCCCGAAGTAGCCGCCCAGGCTGTTGAGCGGCGTATTCAGGACGGTGAGACGCGGGTCGCCGTCGAGTCCTGGGCTGCGGATGTCGCCGATGGAGGCGACGATGATGGGGCGGACCTGCCGCTCGAACATCCCTGCGACCTGCCGGATGTCCTCGTCGGGCACGACCACGGAGTTGTCCACATACCAGTAGGCGTGTTCGCTGACCAAGCGCAGCGTGGCCTCGACCGTGTAGATACGGTCTTCGATCTGGTCGGAGACCCAGAACGTGTCCACCTGTCCCATAGTGCGGAAGGGCGCTGCTGGCGGGGGAGTCACAGAGCGGGCCTCAGCTGGCGTTCGGCCAAGCCGCACGCTGAGATCGAGCAGGTCGAACGCTGGTGGCTCGCCCTCTTGTGGAATCTCTGTCGCTGGGCCCCTATTGGATTCTGGGATAGGAGCCGCCGTCGTAATAGTGTCCGGCGAAGGTGATGCGATAGCCGTCGCGGTATCTTGCGATGAAGCTAGCGATGATAGGGGAGATGTCGTCGCCGGTGCCTCACGGCTGCACCCGGAGGCGAAGAGCATCCCGGTCAGCGTCAGTAGCATGCCAAGCCCCGGAGCCGCTTTGCTGATGGACGCCCTTATCGTGGACGAAGGCTGGTAGCGCATGTGGGTGCGACCAGGATAGCAATTTGCGAGTTCTGTTGTAGGCCTGTCCGCAAACAGATAAAATCTGGCTGCTGTCGCCGCTTCGGCGGTGTTTCGAGGAGGACATGCAGGCATGCGTAGGCAGTACACTGCACTTATGCCCACAGTCCTCGGTGGTGCATTGCTGCTCTCTTTTCAACTTGCTGCCTTGCTATTCATGGCCTGCAGCGGGGGAGCCGCTACTCCTGCGCCCGCCGCAAGGGAAACCCCGCAGGTGGCGTCAACCGCGGCGGCGAAAGTCACTTCCAAGTCGGGGTTCTCTGAGACCGGCGCGATGAAGGACGGCCGATCCTTCCACGCGGCGTTGTTGCTGCCGGACGGCAGAGTTCTCGCAGCCGGCGGCAAGAAGACTGCCCGGGGGCACCAGGGCCAGGTCAGTGACACCGCAGAGATCTACGACCCCGCCACGGGCGAGTGGCACCTGACCGGGACGATGCTTGAGGAACGCAGTGCATTCGCAATGGCGCTGCTGCCCGATGGGAAAGTGCTTGCCGTGGCTGGCATGGGTAGCGAAAGGGAGGGCCAGACGGATGTGGACGTCTGGGACCCCGCCACGGGCACATGGTCTGCCGCCGCGAAACTGAACGAGGCCCGCGACGAGTACAACCTGGTGGTGCTCAAAGACGGACGCGTGATGGTGATCGGCGGGAATAGCGAGACGTTCTCTCTCTTGGCCTCGGCCGAGATCTACGACCCGGCTACCGCTGCATGGACGAAGGCGGCGCCCATGTCTGCGCCAAGGCTCTACCACACCGCCACCGTCCTCCAAGACGGTCGCGTCCTCGTGACCGGCGGCGGCAAGACGGATGGGCCGTACTTGAAGTCGGCGGAGGCGTACGACCCCGCCACGGATACCTGGTCGCCCGCAGGCGAGATGTCCGTGGCCCGCATCTCCCATTCGGCGACACTCCTCAAGGATGGGCGCGTGCTCATCGTCGGCGGCAAGGGACAGAAGACATCCGCCGAGCTCTGGGACCCCGCGACCGAAACGTGGACTCCCACCGGAAGCACCGCGGAGCCGCGCGCCGACCACAGCGCGACGCTGCTGGCTGACGGGCGCGTCCTCATCACTGGCGGCGTTGGCAACCGTACGTCGGGCGAGATTTACGACCCGGCGACAGGTACTTGGTCTGCGGCAGGCAACATGGCGATCTCCCGCTACCGCCATCCTGCGGTCCTGCTGCGGGATGGGCGGGTCCTTTTGGCCGGAGGGCAGGGTCAATCGAAGCTGCTGGCCGAGACGGAGTTGTACACGCCCTAGGAATCTGAACACTCTCGAATAGTCGTTATACCCGCATGTAGCTAAACACCTCGGTTCTATCCGGGAAGGAGGGGAATTGCAGTGAAGCTTGTAGTCGCCGCACTCACCACCGTGCTGGTGTTCGCAGTCCTCGCCGCCGCCTGCGGCAGCCCGGCGGCTGCGCCTGTGCCGTCCGGAAGCGCAGAGTCAAAACCCGCAGCGGACATCCCTTCGGCTGCCTCGGGCCAGTTTGCGCGCGCAGGCACGATGAAAGAGGCGCGCATCTCCCATGCCGCGTTGCTCCTCCCTGATGGGCGTGTGCTCGTGGTCGGCGGAAGAGGGAAGGGCGTCGGCCACACCGCAGTCATCCACAAGACGGCGGAGCTGTACGACCCGGCCACCGGCCTTTGGGCGAGGACCGGCGAGATGGCCGAAGAGCGGGAGCTGCCAGCGATCGCGTTGCTCCAGGGTGGCCGCGTGCTTGCGGCGGGTGGCATCGGCAACCACGGTACGGTGAAGGGCACGGCGGAGCTTTGGGACCCCGCCACCGGTACGTGGCGACCCACCGGCGCCATGAAAGAAGCGAGGCGTGAGTTCGGCCTGGTAACCCTGAAAGACGGCCGTGTGCTGGCCGTGGGCGGGAAGGACAAGACGTTCAAGTTTTTGGCGTCCGTGGAGGTCTATGACCCTGCCACTGGGACGTGGTCGGATGCCGCGCCGATGGCCGTGGCGAGGGCTTTGCACACCACGACGTTGTTGGACGACGGTCGCGGGTTAGCCGTCGGCGGAGGCAAGTTCGACGGCCCCTACCTCGCCTCTGCGGAGGTGTACGACCCGGCCACAGATGCGTGGTCTTCCGCGGGCACGATGTCCGCCAGCCGTGCGCTGCACACCGCGACGCTGCTGAAGGACGGCAGAGTGCTGGTGGTCGGCGGAAGAGGGAAACGCACGTCTGCGGAGATCTGGGATCCCGTGTCGAACACGTGGACCCCAGCCGGAAACACTGCATCACCACGGGCCGATCACACCGCCGCGCTGCTGTCCGACGGACGCGTGCTCGTCGTCGGCGGAGTCGGCAAGCTGACGTCGGCGGAGGTGTTCGACCCGGCATCGGGAGCCTGGTCGCCCACCGGCAGCATGTTCGAGCCGCGCTACCGCTTCGCCGCCACCACGCTGAGAGACGGGCGGGTGCTGGTCTCTGCTGGGCAGAGCACGGATTCGGTGCTCGCTGAGGCGGAGCTCTACACCCCCTGACTAGCGGATTTGAATCCCAGCGCGCAAATAGGTATCCTAACGGAACGAAAAGCGACCTGAGCCGTTCTATCTCTAAAGAAACGACCCAGGAGGACCCATGAGACGCAAACCTTTCCTCGTTGTGATAGCGGCCTTGCTCATCGCTGCACTCCTCGCGGCCTGCGGAGGCGGTTCCGCGGAGCCTGCTCCGACAGCAGCGCCGACGAGTGGCGGGGAGAGCCAGGCGGAGCGATCTAATACGACCCAGGTCACGAAATCCGCCACGGCTAAACCTGCCAGCAGTGCGTCCAAGTCGGGTGGTGCATTCAAGAAGTCGGGTGACATGACCGCAAGGCGCCAGCAGCACGCCGGTGTCGTACTGCAGGACGGGCGGATCCTCGTCGTCGGCGGCGCCGGCACCGGCGGCACCAACCTCAACAAGCCTATTCACTACTCCTCGGAGGTCTATGTCCCGGCAAGCGGGAGTTGGACGGAGAGCGGCCTCATGAAAGATGACCGCCACGACATGGGCCTGTTCGTCCTAGGGAATGGCAAGGTTTTGGTTGTCGGCGGCCGTGGGCACTCAACGTTCGCGCAGCCTACCGTCGAGATTTGGGACCCCGGGGCGGGCGAGTGGACACCCGCGAAGAACATGAACCACGAGCGGGACTTCTTTGGCGGCGTGGTGCTGAACGACGGGCGGGTGATGGTCTTCGGCGGATTCACCAAAGAGTACGCGATGCAGGCAACCACCGAGATGTATGACGCCGCGACGGGCGAGTGGACGATCGGCCCGGATATGTCCGACTCCAGGGCCAACCACACGGCGACGCTGCTCAAAGATGGACGCGTGCTTGTGGTCGGAGGCGGCAAGGTTGACGGACCGTTCTCCAAAACAGCCGAGGTGTACGACCCTGCGACTAACTCGTTCATGCCCGCGGGGGAGATGGCCCAGGGAAGAGCTAACCACTCCGCGACGCGGTTGCAAGACGGCAAGGTACTGGTGGCCGGAGGCCGGGGCAAGCGGACGTCGGCGGAGCTCTACGACCCGGCGACGAACAGCTGGACGTCGGCTGGCAACATGGCGGAGGCCCGTGGCGAGCACGGCGCCGCGCTCCTTCCCGATGGCAGGGTAATCGTCATCGGCGGGATAGGCAATCTCGCCACATCTGAGGTGTACAACCCGGCTAACAACACCTGGGCATCCGGGCCTTCGATGGCCGACGGACGCCTCCGGTTCCCCACGCTCGTGCTGGGAGATGGCACCGTGGTAGTGCCGGGCGGCGTAGGCAAAGACGGATTGCTAGCAGCGACCGAGATCTTCACCCCGTAGCCGAAGACAGCCGACGGCTCGGTGGGAGGTAGGGTGCGGGGACTGGCTCTCGTTACAGTGGTTTTGGCCGCCTTGCTGGTGACCTGTGGTGGTGCCACGCCGGCCGCCTCGACGACCCCCGGCACGGGCGGCACGGCGCAAGCCGAGCCCACGAAGGCGGCGGCGGTCTCGTCGAAGGCGTCTGGGCAGTTTGCCGCCTCGGGCGAGATGAAGACAGCGCGTGAGCTCCATGCCTCGGTGCTCCTGCCCGATGGCAAAGTGCTCACGGTGGGTGGACGCGGGGTCGGCGTCGCCGAAGGGTTCGCCAACGTCCACTCCGAGGCTGACGTCTATGACCCCGCCACCGGGCTGTCCACCGCAACCAGCGAGATGCAGAACGAGAGACAACAGGCGCTGCTTTTCCTTTTGCCCAACGGCAAAGTGCTGGCAGCTGCCGGCAGGTCCATCAACTACCATCCGTACAGGACTTCGGAGCTATGGGACCCGGCAACCGGAACGTGGACGTACACAGGCGAGATGCGGGCCGCCCGTGAGTTCCCGTCGGCGGTGCAGTTGCAAGACGGGCGTGTGCTCGTGACCGGTGGGATAGACGATGTCACCGTCAAGCACCTGAACACGGCGGAGGTCTATGACCCCGCCACCGGCGTCTGGTCGGACGTGGCGCCGATGAACGTGGCGCGCATCAACCATGCCTCGACACTCCTGCCCGACGGGCGCGTGCTAGTCACCGGCGGCGGCATCCCCGATGGCCCATTCATCAAGTCGGCTGAAGTGTATGACCCTCAGACAGACACATGGACCCCCGTAGCGGACATGTCCTTGGGACGCGCGCTTCACACCTCCACCCTTCTTGATGATGGGCGTGTGTTGGTGGTCGGCGGGAAGGGCAAGCGGCGGAAGGCGGAGCTGTTCGACCCCGCCACCGGCGCGTTCAGTCCGGCAGGAGAGACTAAGGACCCACGGGCTGAACATGCCGCGATACTGCTGCCCGACGGCAAGGTGCTCGTCACCGGCGGCATCGGTAATCTTGCCACCGCCGAGATCTTTGACCCGGAGAGCGGCGCCTGGTCCAGCGCGGGCAATATGAACGAGTCCCGCTACCGGCATACCATGGTGCTGCTCAAGGACGGCACGGTTTTCATACCCGGAGGCCACGGCGAAGAGGGTGTCCTGGCGAAGACCGAGGTTTACACCCCGTAGCGCGAGAGATGTAAATAGCTGGAGGCGAGGACAGGGTGATAAGGCGGCTTTTGATGTTTGGGGCGGTGGCTGTGATCGCGGCGTTTCTCGCGGCGTGCAGCGGCTCGCCTGCGGCGCCAAGCTCTTCCAGCGACTCCACCACGGAACAGGTTGAGGGCAGGGCCACCGAGCCGTCGGCATCCAAAGGCACACCGTCCGGCGGGAAGTTCACGGCCACACTGACGAACATGAGCGATGCCCGCTCGTACCATGCTGCGCTCCTCCTGCCTGACGGCCGGGTATTCGTGGCGGGCGGCAGGGCCAAGGGCGTGAGCGAGTGGCCGGTGGTCCACTCCCACACCGAGCTCTACGACCCGGTCACTGGCCAGTGGACAAGCTCCGGCGACATGAAGAGCGAGCGCCAGGCCCCCGCAGCGGCGCTGTTGCCCGACGGGCGCGTACTGGTGGCCGGCGGAACGGACACGAGCATAGACCCGTACAAGACCGCCGAGATTTGGGACCCTGAGACCGGTCAATGGTCTGCCGCAGCCAGCATGAAGATACACAAGGAGATTCCGCTTGCGGTCGTGCTGAAGGACGGACGCGTGCTGGTGGCTGGCGGGAAGGACAAGACGTTCCGTTCGCTGGCGCTGGTGGAGGCCTACGACCCGGCGGCGAACACGTGGACGGAGCTGGCGCCGATGTCGGTGGGCCGCAGCTTGCACACACTGACGCTGCTGGCCGACGGGCGCGTGCTGGCGGTGGGCGGCGGCAAGCTGGACGGGCCATGGCTCGACTCGGCGGAGGTGTACGACCCGGTCGCCAACACCTGGACGCCGACCGGCCAGTTGTCCAAGGCCCACGCGCTGCATACAGCGACGCTGCTCGCGGACGGGCGTGTGCTGATCGTTGGCGGTGCGGGCAAGCTGAAAACGGCCGAGATCTGGGACCCGGAGACCAACTCGTGGACGCCTGCTGGGGAGATGCAGAACGCGCGGCTGGAGCATGTGGCGACGCTGCTGGCGGACGGACGGGTGCTCGTGGTGGGCGGCGTCGGCGACGTGCGGGTCGCCGAGCTCTATGACCCCGCGACGGATACCTGGTCGGTGTCGGGGAGCATGGCCGACCCGCGCTACCGGTTCACCGCGACGGCGCTCAAGGACGGCACCGTCCTCATCGTCGGCGGCCAGAGCATCGAGAAGGTCCTCCACACCTCGGAGATATTTACCCCTTAGGCCCGTTTCTTCCTTTGCTCTGGTGACTCTCTTGAGAGAGCTACACCGGAGGAGCCGAGCTCGCGTTGCCCCACCTACGGGCCACGCGTGGGCGTGGACATCGAGGCCAGCCTCTATAGCTGACTAAGCAATTCAATACCCCGGCTGGGCACCGAATCTGTTTGGGCCTGGCGTGCCTTCCTCGATAAACCAGGCGAGGAGAATGATGGATCCGACGAAGGGGATCAGGCCGATTAGATCCCACCAGCCTGACTTGTCAATATCATGTAGGCGTCTGACAACTACTGCTAACGAAGGCAAGAAGGTTCCGACGAGAACCAGGACAGAGAGTACGAAACCGGTAGTAAGCCAATCAATGATCGCAGCTATGATGTAGGCCAGAATAACGAACAACGTCCAAAACAAGTACTCTGAACGACGAGACCGGCCACTGAAATCGACGTACTTCCGGAACCCTGACAAAATCGCTTCGGAGAAGCCCATCCTAGCCTCCTTGTTCGTAGATTGTAGTTTCAGAGTCGCCAGGAAACCTGCCATTCGCAGGGTCACTCTGCGCTATATTCTACGCCGCAATGTCAATGCCTTAAATCTAGCCTTATTGCCACGAGCCGCACTCTCATTAGAACGTGCTGTTGTCTCACACCTTAGGGACGGCGGAGGTCGTGGCGAGCCCCGCTCAGTTGTACTTGTTCATAGCGGCGGCGATGCCCTCGGCGAGGACAAACGCCACGGCCTGGGAGGCCCGCTCGACCGCCTCGTCCGCCAGCTTCTGCTCCTCCGGCGATAGCCTGCCCAGGACATGGCCGATGTTTCCACCGCCTTCGGAAGGGCGGCCGATGCCGATGCGCAGGCGGGGGAAGGCCTCGGTACCCAGCGCGGCGGTGATGGACTTCATGCCGTTATGGCCGGCGGGGCTGCCGTTGGGACGCAGGCGCATCTTGCCTATAGGTAGGTCCATGTCGTCGTAGATGACGAGGAGCTTATCGGGCTTGGCGCCGAAGCGTGCGAGCAGGTAGCGGGCCGCCTCGCCGCTGAGGTTGACGAAGGTGCGCGGCTTGGCCAGCACAACAGCCTTACCCTCGATCTCGCCCTCGCCCAGCAGACAGGTCTGGTGCTTGGTGGTCAGGCGGATGCGGTGGAGGTCGGCCAGGCGGTCAACGCACCAGAACCCGGCGTTGTGGCGGGTGTTGGCGTACTCCGGCCCCGGATTGCCGAGGCCGACGATAACGGCATCCACGCCCCGGCGCGGCGTGGTGGCCGTGGGCGAGCGGCGCCAGAACTTGAAAGCTGGCAGGGCTACTCCTCCAGGATGAGGTCGCCGCTCTTGCCGCCGGTCTTGCGGACCAGCCTGAGCGCCTCGATGCGGATGCGCCGGTCCACGGCCTTGCACATGTCGTACACGGTCAGCGCGGCGACGGTGACGGCCGTGAGGGCCTCCATCTCGACGCCGGTCTTGCCGGTCGTCTTGACGGTGGCGGCGATATCCACGGCGCTGCGGGCCTCGTCGAGGGCCATGTCCACGGCGATGCTGCTCAGCGGCAGGGGATGGCAGAGGGGGATGAGGTCGGGCGTGCGCTTGGCGGCCATGATGCCGGCGGTGCGGGCCACGGAGAGGACGTCGCCCTTGGCGATGGCGTTGCGCTTGATGAGCGAAAGCGTCTCGGGGGCCATGACGACGGAGCCCTTGGCGACGGCTACCCGCTCGGTGTCGGGCTTGTGGCCGACATCCACCATGCGGGCCGCACCCGACTCGTCCACGTGGGTGAGGCGAGAGGCCTTAGAATACTCACCCCCATCCTGCGCCTTCCCCCCTCGAGGGGGAAGGGATGGCGTGGTCTCGGCGGGACCGTAGTTGCCAGAAGGGGGAAGCTCTGGTTTGAGGAGGCCGGCCTCCTCCTTGGCGACGCGGTCGGCGAGTTCGTTGAGGGGATGCCCTGTGTGGCCGCGCACCCATTCCCACCGGACGCGATGGGAGGCGACGAGGGCATCGAGGCGGGGCCAGAGGTCGGTGTTGGCGTTGCGCTTCCAGTTGCGGGTCATGGTCCTGATGACGTACTCGCTGTCGCTGACCACAGTTACCTCGGCGTCGGCAGACACGGCCTCGAGGCCCTTGATGGCGGCGGTGATCTCCATGCGGTTGTTGGTTGTGTGTCGCTCGCCGCCGCGGAGGACGCGCTGGCGGCCGTCCTCGACGAGGATGGCGGCCCAGCCGCCCCGGCCGGGGTTCCCGTCGCACGCGCCGTCGGTATAGATCTCAATCATCGTTGGTGGCGCCTATTGTAGCCGAGGAGAGGAGTCCAGGGTGTCGGAGCCGAAAGTCGAAGGCGTTATCCGCCGATGTGGTACATCTCGACCTTGCGGCGCGGCTCGGTCACGGAGGCGCGCTCCTCAGAATAGCGGTCGGTGCGTACGCCCCAGGCCTTGCGGATGATGGCCTCGATGGCCTCGTCAGCCGCTCCGGCGCGCATTGGGTCGCGCAGGTCGGTGCCCTTGGTGCCGAAGAGACAGGTGAAGAGTTGGCCCTCGGGGGAGAGGCGCAGGCGGGTGCAGTCGCCGCAGAAGGGTTTGGTGACGGAAGCGATGAGGCCGATCTCGCCGGCGGCGTCGCGGTAGCGGTAGCGGAGGGCGACCTCGCCCCGGTAGTTGCTCTCGACGGGTTCCAGGGGCATCTCTCGGTCTATCATCGCCACGATCTCGTCGGCGGTGACGACCTTGTCCATCTTCCAGCCGTTGAGGTTGCCGACGTCCATGTACTCGATGAAGCGGACGATGTGGCCGCGCTCCTTAAAGAAGCGGGCGAGGTCAACGACGGTGTGGTCGTTGACGCCCCGGACGACGACGGCGTTGATCTTGATGGGGGTCAGGCCCGCCTTCTCGGCGGCCTGGATTCCGGCGAGGACGCTGGCGGCGCCGAAGCCGCGCCCGTTCATCTTCTTGAAGACCTCATCGTCGAGACTGTCGAGGCTGACGGTGACGCGCTCCAGGCCGGCGCCCTTGAGCGCCTGGGCGTACTTTGGGAGCAGGTAGCCGTTGGTGGTCATGGTGAGGTCGCGTGCGCCGTCGAGTTTGGCGAGCATGGCGACGAGGCGGTCGACGTTGTTGCGGACGAGGGGCTCGCCGCCGGTGAGGCGCAGCTTGGCGGCGCCCAGCTTGAGGAGGATGCGCGTGATGCGAGCGATCTCCTCGAAGGTGAGGAGCTTTTCCTTGGGGAGGAACTCGTACCGCTCACCGTAGAACTCGGCGGGCATGCAGTAGGTGCAGCGGAAGTTGCACCGGTCGGTGACCGAGATGCGCAAGTCGCGGAAGGGCCGCTCGAAGGCGTCCCTCATGGTGGCTGGTCTCCGCTGTATTGACGTGGTCATGGTCGCTCTTTGTCCGTGGCCACTCGATTCAGCCATTGTAGCGCCTTCCGGGCGGCGATGCCCCGATGGCTTATGGAATCCTTCTGCTCCTGGGTGAGCTCGGCCATGGTCTGGCCTAGCTCCGGGACGAAGAAGACGGGGTCGTAGCCGAAGCCATTGGCTCCGCGGGGCGTCCTGACGATGCGGCCACGGCACTCGCCGCTGAACAGCGTGACTGGCCTTTGGGGCCAGGCGGTGGCGATGACGCAGCGGAAGCTGGCGGCCAAGGCCTCGTCCGGGACGCCAATCAACTTCTCCAGCAGCAGGGCGATGTTCTCGGCGTCGGTGGCTTGCTCACCTGCGAAGCGGGCGGAGCGGGCACCCGGCTGGCCGCGAAGGGCGGCCACCTCCAGTGCGGAGTCGTCGGCGAGGGTGGGCAGGCTGGTGAGCCTGGCGTACTCGGTGGCCTTGAGGGTCGCGTTCTCCTCGAGGGTGGCGCCGGTCTCGGCGACCAGGTCGCCGATGCTGACGTCGTCGAGGGAGACGAGCGGGAACGGGGAGCCGTCCAGCAGCCGTGATAGCTCGCGGAGTTTGCCGCGGTTACGCGTGGCGACCAGGAGCCAGGTCTGGCCGTGGGCCACGGGGTCAAGCGGCAGGGGCTAACTCTTCTTGGCGGCAGCGACCTCGGCTGCGGCTCCTGCGCGGTGGCCGTCGCGGAAGGCGAACTGTTTGACCAGACCGCCGACGGTGTCGCGAAAGCCGCTGTACTCCAGCTCGGTGTAGGGGAGCATGGCGGCGCCGGACCAGCCCTGGCTGCGCATCTCGATGCCCTTGACCTGGGCACGGCGGCGCACCTCGTCCCAGGAGGAGCCGTCGAAAAAGTCCGCGTAGCTGTCCGAAAAGTACCCGTCCTTGTTGACCGAAAAGCCGACGCAGGCGACGATGGGCAGGCAGTACATGCCGGTGACGGCGGTGTTGAGCGGCACGGGCATGAGGGGCATGACGTGCGAGCCGCGGGCGTCGCCGCCGACGAAGTGGGCCTTGGCGAAGGGGGAGATGAGTTCTTCAGGAGCGGGGAAGATGCCCTGGTCGCGGACGATGGCGATGGGGTCGTCCTTGCCGGTGTACTTGCCGGCGATGGAATGGAGGCGCTGGGCGGAGACAGCGGCGGCCTTCTCGTCGTAGGTGCGCGAGTAGATGCTGTCTATGCCGAAGCGCTCGTTATCGCGGAGGAGGGCGGCAATCTTGTAGGCGTCTTCGGGAGCGTTGAGCTGGATGATGCTGTCGCCGCCGGTGTTGTCCATGTCAATGATGTGGAAGGTGAAGCCCTTAATCATGTTGGGGAGCATGAGCCCGGCGCAGTACATCGGGTCGGCGAAGCCGAGGTAGAGCGGCAGGTTGTAGGCGCCGGGGCCGCACTTGTCGGCGGCGAGCATCATGAACGACTCGGCGGCCCTTGGGGACTTCAGGGAGTGCTCGAACTCGAGCTCGGCGACGGCGGGGCCGGCGCCGCGGACGTTGCCGGAGGGGGCGTCCACCAAGAGATCCTGGCCGGCACCATACAGGCCGTAGGACTTGGCGATCTCGGTAGCTTTGAGGAAGCAGTTCCAGGCGAACTGGTGGATCTGAACGTTGCCCTCGCCTTTGGTGTGGGACATGAGGATGGCGATGTCGTCGCCGGTATGGGAGACGAAGCCGTCTATGATGAGGCCGCGCTTCTGGGCCTCAGCAACCTCGTGGTTGACTGAGTCCATCATGCGCTTGGATGGCTTGGTGTGGCCGCCGATAGAGCCGACGTCGGCTTTGATTAGGGAGAGTGTGAGCTTCGGCATGGTGTCCTCCTGGCTCCTGGGCCGCGCCTGTCCGGCCGAGGAGATCGCATTTGCATGTGGGGACGCTCTCTGTCTCTACCGACCCAGGTCAGCACGGGCATGAGGTGGTGTGACTGCTGGCCTTTCGGCCCGTTTACCGACGGCTGGGCTGGTGTACAGGCAAAGTGTATCAACCGGCCCAAACGGGTGTCAACGTAGCTCGTTTTATAGCAGAGTGCACAGAGGGACCAATTCGGAGGGCTGTGCTCCGCGGGAGCTGGAGGTGTCGATGCGCCCCATCATGAGGCCCTCTAAACGATATCAAACCCGGCACCTGGTTGCCCGTCGTGGGCCTACCCCATACAATACCCCCTCTGCCCAAACGCCCCACCGATGCTCTTTTCGCAGACCTGCGCTAAGATTTCCTGGTGGAGGGGTGGCCGAGCGGTTTAAGGCGCCTGTCTTGAAAACAGGTTTCCCAAAAGGAACGTGGGTTCGAATCCCACCCCCTCCGCTTAGCTAGAAGGACTCTCAAAAGATGGTCAGACACCTACGATGAAGATCCACGAATACCAGGCGAAGAAGATACTGGCCGAGTACGGTGTGCCTGTGCCCAAGGGCGGCGTGGCTTCCACGCCTGAAGAAGCTGCCGCCGTCGCGGCGCATTTGGGCGGCAAGGTGGTGGTGAAGGCGCAGGTGCACGCAGGCGGCAGGGGCAAGGCCGGCGGCATCAAGCTGGTTGCCTCGCCGAAGGAGGCGGAACAGTTCGCCAGGGCGATATTGGGCAAGGACCTGGTGACGCACCAGACCGGCCCGAAGGGCGTGCCGGTGCGGAAGGTGTTGGTCGCGGAGGGGGCGGACATCCAACGGGAGCTGTACTTAGCTATAGTAGTGGACGGCGGCGCCCGTGGCGTCGTCATCATCGCCAGCGAGGCGGGCGGCGTGGAGATTGAGGAGGTGGCCGCCAAAACCCCGGAGAAGATCCTGCGGCTGAAGGTGGACCCGACGCTGGGCCTACAGCCGTTCCAAGGCCGCAAGGTCGCGTATTTCTTGAAGGTCAAAGAAGAGCAGGTCCGCCAGGTGGCCGGCCTGGTCGCGAGCCTCTACGGTGCGTTCATGGAGAACGATTGCACATTGGCAGAGATCAATCCGCTGGCGGTCGCGCCGGATGGCCGCATCATGGCGGTGGACGCCAAACTGAGCTTCGAAGACGATGCGCTGTTCCGTCATCCCGCGCTGAAGGAACTGCACGACCCTGAGCAGGAGGCGGCGCAGGAGGTGCAGGCCCGCAACGCGGGGCTGAACTACGTGCAGCTCGACGGCAACATCGGGTGCATCGTCAACGGCGCGGGTCTGGCGATGGCGACGATGGATGTGGCGGTGGCCGCGGGAGCGCGGCCTGCGAACTTCCTGGACGTCGGCGGCGGTGCGGACGAGGCTCGGGTAGCCGAGGCAGTACGCATCCTCCTATCCGACTCGGGTGTGGACGCCATCCTGGTGAACATCTTCGGTGGCATCCTCCGCTGTGATGTAGTGGCGCGTGGCATCCTCATAGGAGCCGAGTCGGCGTCCCGCAATCTGCGGCCGATGGTGGTGCGGATGCTGGGCACGAACGCCGAAGAAGGCCGCAAGCTGCTGAGCCAGTCAAGCCTGGATGTGAAGCTAGTGAACGACCTGGGCGAGGCCGCCGCCGCCATCAAGGCCCTGGGCTAGCTGAGGAGACTGAGATTGAGCATTCTGGTTGACAAGAACACGCGTCTGCTTGTCCAGGGCATCACGGGCAAAGAGGGCAGCTTCCATGCCAAGCGTTGCAAGGA
This sequence comes from SAR202 cluster bacterium, assembly GCA_016872515.1. Classification (GTDB taxonomy): domain Bacteria; phylum Chloroflexota; class Dehalococcoidia; order Lucifugimonadales; family VGZR01; genus VGZR01. The sequence continues at coordinate 42,354 of VGZR01000012.1, read as the reverse complement.
GTACGGGACGAACCTGGTGTCTGGCGTGACTCCTGGGCGCGGCGGCACCATGTTCGATGAGACGGTGAAGGTCTTCAATACCGTGGAGCAGGCGGTGGCCGAGACGAAAGCCAACGTCTCCCTGGTGGTAGTGCCGCCTGCCTTTGCCGCCGATGCCATCGCGGAGGCGATGGATGCGAGTATCAAGACCGTGGTGTGCATCACCGAGGGGGTGCCGGTGCTCGACTCGGTGAAGGTGGTGGACTACGCGCGGCGCAACGGAGTGGCGCTGATAGGGCCGAACTGCCCCGGCCTCATCTCGCCGGGCGGGAAGTGCAAGGTAGGCATCATGCCCGGGCACATCCACAAAGCGGGACGCATCGGCGTGGTCTCGCGGAGCGGGACGCTCAGCTACGAAGCCGTCGGCCAACTTACAGCCATGGGCATCGGCCAGTCCACGGTTGTGGGCATCGGCGGCGACCCGGTCAGTGGGACCGACTTCGTGGACGTGCTGCGGCGGTTCAACGATGATGCGGAGACAGATGCGGTGGTGCTCATCGGCGAGATCGGAGGCTCGAAGGAGCAGGAGGCGGCGGAGTACATCAAGGGCCACTTCAAGAAGCCTGTCGCGGCCCTCATCGTCGGCCAGAGTGCGCCGCCCGGACGCCGGATGGGACACGCCGGCGCCATCATCACGGGAGCGGCGGCCAAGGCGGACGAGAAGATGAAAGCGCTCCGTGCCGCTGGCGCGGCCATCATCCCCTCGCCGGGGGACATCGGCCGGACGGCTCAAGAGCTTGTGACGGACAAGAAGAAGTAGGCAGCGTACCTGACGTCGGGCGGCAACCGCGACGTGGTGGTGGGCAGGAGTTGGAAGCACAAGAGACATGACGCAACGGCCCGACCTGCTCGCCTTCTTTAATGGCAGATTCATGCCGCAGAGTCAGGCCGCCGAGGAGATGAAGCAGGCAGGCTTCCAGTCGGTGGGCGGGTTCTACGACAACGAGCGTACCTTCAGCGGTAGGATTTTCAAGCTGGACGCCCACCTAGCCAGGCTTTACCGCGGTCTGACCTACACCAAACTGGATGCGGGCATGACGCCGGAGGAGATGGCGGCGACGACCGGCAAGGTGCTGGAGGCGAATCTGCCACACCTTAAGCAGGGCGAAGAGTTCCTTGTCACCCAGATCGTCAGCCCGCGTCCGGGCACGCCACAAGGTTCGGTGGCCAACGTGGTGGTGTACTGCCAATTCCTCGACTTGGGTCTGTACGCGGCCAGCTACTCCCGCGGGGTGCGCATCGTCACGCCGGTGACGTACGCCGTGCCGCCCAAGGCCCAAGACCTGAGCAGGGGGGCGCTCTCCTTCCCGTTGATGATGGACGCCGAGGGCAACATCACCGAGTGCCAGGGAGGGAACTTCATGTTTGTCCGGGGTGGCCATATCGATCTTCCTGACCGCAGGAACGTGCTGGCCGGCATCAGCATGGAGACCGTCTTGGAGCTAGCGGAGTCGCTGGCCATCCCCGTGGACGAAGGGGACTACAGCCTCTCGGATGTATATGACGCGGACGAGGCCTTTGTGACCGGCACGCGCTTCTGCATGGTGCCGGTCGCCTCGGTGAATGGGCTGCGCATCAAGGGCAGCGCCGGAGGGCCTGTGACGCATAGGCTGCTGGAGGCGTGGAAGCAGGTTGTTGGCGTGGACTTCATGCGGCAGTCGCTGGAGCAGGCCGGGTTCGGCGGTGGCGGGGCAGCCTCGCAGGGCTAGAGCGGCAGGCCGGACTCCTCGAAGACGGTTTTCCCGGGGGTGCCCACCAGGTTGGCGGGCCTCGAGCCGGGATGATGCTCCAGGTAGCTGTCCACCATACGGTAGCCGAAGGTGTAGCCCGTCCACAACGGGATGCGGTCGTTGTCCCCGAAGAGCAAGCGGCGTATTTCGCTGATATCGGCCGCTCCGAGCCGGCGACGGACCTTCGGCCAGATATGCCGCGTCTGCTCATCGCTGAGGGCGTGGGTCCAAGGAGGGCGCATCTCCGGATACAAGCCGACGGCGAAACGGTCGGCCAGCCCCTCGGCCACCATTGCATCCAAGAGCGTTTCGGGCGTCTGCGTCTTGATATACAACAGACGGCCGCCGGCCGGGCTTCTTGGGAAGAGCATGTTGCGCACCAGATGAACGTACTCGTGGGTGACGGTGTATCTAAGCCATTGCTGCCAGCCCTCCGTCGGCCATAGGAAGACTGCCATGGCCTGGGAACCGAGGCTGAAGGCGAGAACACCGTTCATTTGTCGGACTAGGACCTTGCTGTCGCCGTCGCCAGGGAAGAGAAATACCCGCGCGTTGAGATCGGGTCTCGGGAGCGCGGCGGCACATCGGTCCAAAGCCTGTTCCACGATCGTCTTGGGGTCGCCCTCGTCCAACTTGGCAAGGGCAGTCAGGAGAACATCAGGATCAGGGTCTCCCAGTTGGGTCACCGCGGAACGCTCGCCCAACTCCATGATGGAAGGGTGGAGCATGGAAAGCAGGCTGCGCACGTACTCCCGCAATCCCTGCTCCATGGAGTCCGCGGCTTGCTCGAAAGGCATGCCATGAGCCTTGCGCGCAAGGGTACTGACGACTCTGTAGGCGGGGATGACGGTTATGCCCACTCGCTTACTCCGAAGGATTTCATCGGGGTATCTATGGACCGGCCTGCACATCATACCTCTGGACGTTCGTCGTGTTTTCTCTTGAAAAGATGCCCTCAGATTTGCCAGAATGGCCTCGTGGCGCGTGTTGACGGGCGCGTGGCCGTTTGACAGTTCAAGCGCCAGATGGATATACTGCGCCAGCCCATCCGACGAGCAGTAGGAAGTTGGTCTATCCGACCCTAGCCGGTTCCCCTACAGTCCTATCCGGACACAACGGCGGCCTCGGACCCGCGTATATCCCCTTCTCTTACCGGATACCCACTTTCTCCAGTGTGCGTTTCGCCCCACGTGCCGTTAGACTCAGGCATGGGTCTTGTTGCCCTCAGCCATCCCGCAGGAAAAGCCGCACATGACTAAGTTCATCTTCGTCACCGGCGGCGTCGTCAGTTCAGTTGGCAAAGGCATCAGCGTCGCGTCCATCGGACGTATCCTCAAGAGCCGCGGCGTCTCGGTTTCGGTCCTCAAACTCGACCCCTATCTCAATGTTGACCCCGGCACGATGTCGCCCTACCAGCATGGTGAGGTGTTCGTCACCACTGATGGGGGTGAGACCGACCTGGACTTGGGCCACTACGAGCGGTTCATCGACATGGACCTGACCAAGTCCTCCAATCTGACCGCCGGCCAGATCTACAGCGAACTCATCGCCAAGGAGCGCAGGGGCGAGTTCCTGGGTGGGACCATCCAGGCCATCCCCCACGTCACCGATGCCATCAAGCGTCGCATGCTGAATCTGGCGCGGGAATCGGAGGCGCAGGTCATCGTGGTGGAGGTCGGTGGCACGGTCGGCGACATCGAGGGCCTGCCGTTTTTGGAAGCCATCCGGCAGATGCGCAACGAGGTAGGCAAGGACAACGTTTTCTATATCCACGTGTCCCTGCTGCCGTACATCGCTTCCACGGGAGAACTCAAGACGAAGCCAACTCAGCACAGTGTCCGGGAGCTGCGCAGCATCGGCATCCAGCCGGACGCCATCATCTGCCGGAGCGACCACCCGGTGGACGATGACATCAAGAAGAAGATCTCGGTGTTCTGCGACGTCCCTCGGCCTGCTGTTGTGGCCTTGCCGACGGTGCCTACAGTGTATGAGGTTCCGCTGATACTTGAACAGGAGGGGCTGGGAGACCTCATCATCGCAGGGCTTGGGCTAGGCACGCCGGAGCGAGACATGACCCAATGGCGGGAGATGGTGGAAGCCATCAAACGGCCGAAGAAGCGGCTCCCCATCGCCGTCGTCGGCAAGTACGTTGACCTGAGGGACTCGTACATCTCGGTTAAAGAAGCTCTGCACCATGCCGGGCTGTCTCACGACCTGGACATCGAGCTGTCCTGGGTACCGTCGGAGCAGGTGGAGGTCGAAGGCCCAGACTCGTTCCTCCAGTCCGTCAGCGGCATCGTGGTGCCGGGCGGGTTCGGACCGCGCGGTGTGGAGGGCATGATCCGCACGGTGACCTACGCGCGGGACAACAAAGTTCCGTATCTGGGGCTGTGTCTCGGCATGCAGGTCATGGTGGTGGAGGCGGCCAGGAGTCTATTGGACAGACCCAAAGCCAACTCCACGGAGTTCGACCCGCACACCCCTGACCCTGTGATAGACATGATGCCTGACCAGAGGCACATCACCCATAAAGGCGGGACGATGCGGCTTGGTGGGTATCCGTGCCGACTGGTTGCTGGCTCCATCGCGGCAAGGGCGTACGACAAGCCCCAGGTGCAGGAGCGGCACCGCCACCGGTTCGAAGTGAACAACGCCTACCGAGAACAGCTCGAGTCCGCAGGGCTTTGGCCGACAGGGCTGTCGCCCGATGGGCGTCTCGTCGAAATCATGGAGATGTCGGGCCAGTCGTTCATGCTGGGTGTGCAGTTCCACCCTGAGTTCCTTTCGAGGCCCAACCGGCCCCACCCACTGTTCCGCGAGTTCATCGGCGTCGCGAAGAGGACGCTCCGCGAGGGCGGCCAGCACGTCTTGCCGTTGGAGAACGCGAAGTAGCCAGACACCTGCCACAAAGCGCTTGTGAGGCGCATTGTGGCCCTTTGACAAATGTGGTAAGGTAAAGGAGTCCCCACAGTGCGCATCTTCCTCGATACCGCCAACGTTGATGAAATCCGACAAGCCGCTAAGCTCGGCGTTGTTTCTGGAGTGACCACCAACCCCTCGCTTGCCGCGAAAGAGGGTATCGGCACCCAGGGCGGTTACAAAAAGGCAGTCCTTGAGATTGCCGAAATCGTGGATGGTCCTGTCTCCGTGGAAGTCGTGAGTTTAGAACCCGAGGCGATGATTGAGGAAGGCTGGGGGATTGCGCAGTGGCACACGAATGTGGTGGTCAAGTTGCCAAGCACCCCGGCGGGATTCCAGGCGATGGCCCACCTCTCCAAAGAGGGCGTGAAGATCAATCAGACGCTGTGCTTTTCAGTGAATCAGGCCCTGCTCGGCGCGCAGGCTGGCGCGGTGTACGTCAGCCCGTTCGTAGGCAGACTCGACGACGAAGGCCACGACGGCATGGCGTTGGTGGCAGACATCGCCGAGATCTTCAAGAAGCACGGCATCTCGACCCAAGTGCTCGCTGCAAGCATCCGCCACCCGTTGCACTGCGTGATGGCCGCGCGCGCAGGTGCTCACGTCGCCACCATTCCTTTCAAAGTGCTCACGCAGATGACCCACCATCCGCTCACGGACGTTGGCCTGGCCAAGTTCACCCAGGACTGGCAAAAGGTCTCCAAGAAATAGACCACGTCCTTACCCTGAGGTAACCCTTCCCGCTCACGAACCCCAAGATACCCAAAGACCATCGCGATGCCAGCCATCCGGTATTTACTGGTCTAGAGGCACTGGCAGTTCGCACATCTCCACCGTTCGTTCGATAGCAACGCAACCACGACAGCATAAGAAGTATCGTCCGAGAGGACATGAACACCGCCCAGGCCCGGCAGACGGATGGGCAATGCATAGAGGGAGACGATGGATCCGATCAACTTGTTGGACGTACAGAAACTATCGGAGGAGGACCTGAGAAGGCTCGCCACCGAGTTAGGCGTGCCTGAGAACGGGGTCGTGATGAAGAAGCATGAGCTTCTCACCAAGGTCTTGCAGGCCTACTCGGAGCGCAACGGAGCGATCCAGGTCAGGGGCATCCTGTCCATCGTGAACGATGGGTATGGGTTCCTGCGGCACGACAGTTCGCACCAGGGTTCGGGCGACGTGTACGTCTCCCAGTCGCAGATCCGGCGCTTCGGGCTGCGGACCGGCGACGAGGTCGCGGGCCAGGTGCGGCCTCCGAAGGACGGCGAGCGCTATTTCGGACTCGTACGAGTCGAGGTGGTCAACGGGCAGGATGCCGACACGTCCCGAAGTCGGCCCCACTTCGAGAACCTCACGCCCATCTTCCCCAACAAGCTCATCAAACTCGAAACCGACCGGAGCAACCCGTCCACCCGCTTGATGGACATTCTCGCACCCGTCGGGCGTGGACAGCGCGGCATGATCGTCTCGCCGCCCAAGGCGGGCAAGACGACCCTGCTCAAACAGATAGCCCATGGCGTTGCCATCAACTGTCCCGACATCCACCTCATGGTCGCGCTCATCGGTGAACGCCCGGAAGAGGTGACGGACATGAAGCGGTCGGTGAAGGGCGAGGTGTTCAGCTCGACGTTCGACGAGCCTGTGGAGGACCACTGCCGGGTCGCGGAGCTGGTCCTGGAGCGGGCCAAGCGGCTGGTGGAGGCCGGGCGCGACGTGTGCATCCTGCTGGACAGCATCACACGCCTGACCCGCGCCTACAACCTGGCCGTGCCCACCAGCGGGCGCACCCTCTCCGGCGGCATAGACCCTGTGGCCCTGTATCCGCCGAAGAAGTTCTTCGGCGCCGCACGCAATACAGAAGAGGGCGGCAGCCTCACCATCCTGGCGGCGTGCCTGGTTGACACGGGCAGCCGCATGGACGATGTGATCTACGAAGAGTTCAAGGGCACGGGCAATATGGAAGTGCACCTGGACCGCCGGCTGGCGGAGCGGCGCATCTACCCCGCCATAGACATCGGCCGCAGCGGCACCCGGCGCGAGGAGTTGTTGTTGGATGAAATCACCCTCAAGCAAGTCTGGCTGCTACGCCGCATGGTGACCATGGTCACGTCGGACTCGATGAACGCTCACGAAGCCACGGAGAAGGTGTTGGAGCGGCTGCGCAAGACCAAAGACAACGCTGAGTTCCTGGCCACACTGGGCAAGGACATCTAAAGGACAGCTAACAGCCGGGTGAATAAACAGGATTTCGTAGATAAGGGGGGTTGTTCTCTTATTGACAATGGTTTGGGTCTCCTCTATAGTTTCGGCCAGTGGCCCGCATCTGTGGCCAGGGAGTAAGGCGTGTAGCAAGGGGCATTTGGCTCCGAGCCACGCCTTCTAGACCTTGACAAGGGAAATGGCCATGGTGTACAAATCATTCCCAGAACGGTCTGGAACGGCCACGGAACTTTTCAAGGTCGGAGGCCGTCATACATAACAACTCGGTTCACTTGGGCGCGCGGAGTGCGCCCATTGTCATGTCGGTAGGCACTCATAAAGTATCCAAAGGCTTAAAGAAGCCAGGAAAGACAAGGGGGTAGGCAGTGAATAGCAAGCAACGGATCGCAATCGTCCTCAGTGCACTGGCTGTGCTGGTGACGCTGCTGGTCGTCGTGCCGGTCTTCGGCGCGGACGCCACGCAGCGCTTCCCAAACTCGGCCGACACCACGAAGGTGGTGACCTGGGTCAAGCAGGGCGGCAACGTCCTGCTTGAAGTCACGGACGCAGACCTGAACACGGGTGTGGACACAACTGTGCTGGTCTATCTCGAGTGTGCCCAGAGCGAAAACGTGGTACTCGATCAGTTCACTTCAACAACGAGCACCTCCACCGGCGTCCCAGCCGCAACGTCCAGCGCGCCCATCACTGCGCCTATCCTGGACAGGAACGGCGATGGTGTCCTCACCGGCGCCGACATAGGCTTCGTTAGCGAGACGGGAGCCGCCGTTGACGTATCCCTTCTGGGACTGGGCGTCTCGATTGTCGATGGCGTGAACGGAATCATCACTATCCGGTGCACTAACAGCCACGGCACCGACGACAAGAACATTCTGACCGGCAGCGATGGCGATGTGGTTCGCCTCGTCTACCGGAAGGGCGCCGTCAACCGAACGGCGAGCAGCGGCCTCGGATCGGTCAAGGTCGCCAGCGACGCCGACGCGGCGGGCATCAACGTGGTACTTGAAGAGACCGGCTCCAACACCGGCATCTTCCGCGGGACCCTGCGGCTTCGCAGCACCGCGTCTACCAGCACCGCCACCTGTCTGACGACAACGGCGGGCCAGTGCACCGCTGGGGAGAATCCGAGCAACCAATCCGCCGGAAGCCCTGCGGCCACTTCTACCAGAATCGCCGACAACACTTGGAGCGTCGGCGACCTCAAGATCAACACTGCGGATACCATCCTTGTGAGCTATGTGGACGGCGCAACCGGCTCCACGGTTACCAGGTCGGCCACCATAAAGGCTGAGACGACTGCCCCGAGCTTCGGGAACTTCAGCCCAGCCGAGGGCGCGGCATCTACTGTCCTTCAACCGACAGTTTGGGGCGACATCACGGATGCGGATTCAGGTGTCAACACAGGGTCCATCCTTGTGTGGTTTGGCCGGGACACGAATGCCGACGGCACGATCGATGCTACCACCTTCGAGGGCATCTCGGTCGCGACGGCGGATAAGACCGCGATTACCGGCGGCTTCAGTATCAGGCAGCGCATCACCGCCACCCTCGCCTCCGACCAGACGGTGTACTGGTGGATCATCGGCACGGACAACGCAGGCAACAGTGGTGTGACTGACCGGGAACCCTCCACGGCCGCAGGCGTGGCTAACCCGTGCGATGCCGATGCCTTCATCGCGCTCGGTACCACAGTGGGTCTGACGCCGGGCACCAGTGGGAGCGTAAAGGGTTGCCAACCGTTCTCTATCAAGATTGACCGAACGGCGCCAGCTTTGGCGACGACCAATCCGGCAACGACCGGCTCATTCTGGGACACGACGTCGGCCGCCACCAACAAGACCAATAACGATCCGTCGAACGGGAAGAACACGAGCATCAGGGTCGAATTTACCGAGGCCATCGACGCTTCGACCGTGACGGCTAGCGACTTCAAGGTTGCTGGCAGCACGCCAGTGACCGCCGAGGCCTTCGCAGGCGCCCCGAAGTCGGTCTTCCTTACGGTCGGTGCCCTGGCCCCAAGTGACCGGCCCAAGGTTGAGGTGGTGGGGAGCATCAAGGATGTTGCGGGCAACGAAATGACCATTCCAGTCAGCGTTGACCCGTCCACCGACGGCATCGCCCCGGCCCTGACTGTAGCGGTCGGCACTGCGACCCGTCCGGTGACCAACACCAAGGTGAGCATCCAGATCACCTCAAACGAAAACGCAACCAACCTGACAATCACTACGGTTCGGGTAGGTACGCTACACACCGCTGGCGTGACAAGCACCGCGCTGGTTTTCACCGGTGGCCCGAAGACTTTCAGTGCCGAGGCTTCGCCCGCCGACTCTGGTCTCTACAGCGTGTTTGCTCAGGCTTCTGACCTGAACTCGGCCGCGAATATTAGCACCGCGGGCGGGAGCACGGTCTCGGCCCTGAGTCTTGGTGGCCTGATTCTCTTCGAGGTTGACAAGGGCTTGCCGGCGCCGACGTTCCTGCCGGCAGCTGCTGGCGTGGACGACCGGAACGCTGTCGTCTCCATCAACTTCGCGAACGAAGGTCTTGAGTACGGCTTGAACTCCGCTGGGGCAAACGTTGTACCAGCAGCCCAGGCAGACTACGACGCCATCGCGGCTGGCACAGACCTTGACAATAATGGCACTGTGACACTCACCAAGGTTACCTTGGATGGGAGCGACATTACCTCCATGGTTTCCTCGGTGGACAACATCCAGTTCCTGTACAAAGCGGCTGGCGGACTGACGGTCGGGAGCCACACCGTGGTCGTGGATGCCAAGGACGTGGCCGGCAATACCAAGACCTTCACACATACCTTCAAGATCAATGATCGGGCGGCGTTCAGCCTGCCCTTGAACCCGGGCTGGAACATGATCAGCTTCCCGGGTACTCCTGCCAACGCTGCCATTGACGCGGTCATCGGCAATACCCCGGTCACGGTGGTGATGGCCTACGATTCGAGCAGCGCGGCCCGCTGGAAGGTCGCTACCCGCACCCGCAAGGACGATGGCACGTTTACGGCCTTCACCGGCACGTTGACGGCCATCGATCCGAAGCTCGGCTACTGGGTGAGCACGGACACGTTCCAGGCGATCAGCACACTCATCCCGCGAATGGCTGGTGGCGCTGCCACGGGTGAGACGCCTGTCCAGCCGCCCGCGGTTAACATCATGAAGGGTTGGAACCTCGTGCCTGTGATTGACACGACTGGCGACAAGATGGCTGGCGATAATATCGCCGTTGGCACTTACTTCAGTGGTCTGACCACGTCGAGGATTTACACCTTCGACACCCTGAACGGGAAGTGGGTTGCTGTGACCGCGAACGTTCAGGTAGGCAAGTCCTACTGGGTGTACGCCACCGCGAACGGTACACTGGTGCCGTAACGCAAAGACCGTAGAGCGGACGTAACGCAGAACTAACGCAAAGACCTCCCTCCCTTAGAAGGGGAGGGAGGTCTTTGTTTCTGGTGGAGATGTGATGACTGTTCGACAATGGCTCCGGGTAGGCCTTGGGTTAGCGGCGCTTGTTGGGACCTTGCTGCTTTCAGCAGCTCCCGCATCTGCGCAAGAACAGCCACCCAACCTGCCGACGGTATTCAGTGGCAGCGCGACTGGTGGAGGGAAGGCTGTTCCAAACGGCTTTACTCTAGTGGCGAGGATAGATACCCGCTACGAGAGCGCGCCTGTGGAGGTCAAAGACGGCAGGTACGAACTCCTTGTAGTGGCTCCCGACGACCAGGCCCTCATCGGCCAGGCTGTCACCTTTGACCTAGAGGGCGTGCTTGCTAACCAAACGGCGACGTACCAGCCAGGGGTGGTGAACACCAGCTTCAACCTTACATTCCCGAAGCTACCAGACCCGACGCCGACACCGACAGCGACGCCCACGCTTACCCCCGTGCCAACGGCCACTCCCAAAGTGGTTTTCCCCGCCGTCTATTCTGGATTCATCGTTGTGGCAGGCGGCGTCACCCCAGAGGGTGCCGTCCTGGTGGCGAGGGTCGGATCGTACGAGTCTCTGCCGGCGCGGATAGAAGGAGAGACCTTTCGCAACCTCATCATAGACCCGCAGGACTCCGGCCTGGAAGGCAAGACGATTGAGTTCATGCTCAACGGAGTCGTTTCCAGGACGGTGGATAGCTACGCGAGTGGGGCGGTCAAGCGCGACCTCACTCTGGTCTTCTTCGATGTCCCGACCCCCACGCCCACGCCGCAGCCCACGTTCACCCCCACCCCACTGCCGCCTACAGCGACCCCGACCATTACCCCTACGGCTACGCCCGTGCCGGTGTCTCCGACACTCACGCCCGTGCCAGTATCGCCGACACTCACGCCTGTGCCAGTATCGCCGACACTCACGCCTGTGCCAGTATCGCCGACACTCACGCCTGTGCCGGTGTTTCCGACAAGTGCAGCAGCGCCGCAGCCCACCTCGGCGCTTGAGCAGACGACGCCACAGGCCACGCCGGCGGCCTCAGGCGGGGCTTGCGGTGCTCCTGACGTGGATGCACCCATCACAACAGGGATGACCAATTTCCTCCTGATGGTTGGTCCGCTGGCGGCCCTCGGCCTCTACCGGCGGTTCCGGCGGTAGAGAAAGCCACCGGGGCCCTTTCTTGACACTCGTTTCCCCCGAGTGCTACATTCCCCATACGGGGCCGGTAGGTGGGGAGCGATGCCCATGAGCCCTAGGTGGTTGGATGCTGACGTCAAGACAGGAAGTGATACTTCGCCTCATCGTTGAAGGGCATGTCCGCTCCGCATCGCCCATGCCTTCCGACGTTATCGCGCGCCATGCCGACCCTCGCGTGAGCCCTGCCACGGTGCGCAACGAGGTAGCGGAGCTGGAGAAGCAAGGCTACATCACCAGGCCGCACACCTCGGCGGGAAGTGTCCCCACCGACATGGGCTACCGGCAGTACGTGTCCCGGTTGATTGCGGCAGAGTCCACGTCAGCCGAGGCGCCGTTCAGGGAGAGCTTGCGCCAACAGCTCCTGAAGGCCCAGCAGGACCTCGAGGAGTGGACGAGCGCCGCAGCGGCGGTCCTGGCGCAGATGGTGGGCAACCTCGCCATCGCGACCTTCCCCAAGGCCCCGGAGTCACGCGTGCGGCACCTTGAGGTCGTCCCGCTTCAGGACGTATTGGCGTTGCTCATCGTCGTCCTGGAACATGCGCAGCTTCGCCGCCAGCTCATACGCCTTGTCACCCCTGCCGACCGCGCGGAGCTAGAGCACTCCGCCAACCGGGTCAAGGAGATGGTGGTGGGACAGACCAGGCGGCAGATTCAGACCGCGCCGGCCGACCTCACTGCGTTGGAGGAGGCGGTCCTGAATACGACGCTGGTCATCTTGAAAGAAGAGGACCGGAGTATCTACCGTGGTCACTACCTGGACGGCCTCCGAAACCTTCTGACTCAGCCTGAGTTCTCCGGGAACGAGCGTGTGCGTCCCGTGGTGGAGGCGGTTGAGGACGGTTCCCTCGCGCAGGCGGTCCTGGACGAAGCGCCGGAAGGCGTCTTCGTGAGGGTGGTTATAGGGCAGGAGAACAAAGGCGACCTGCTCTGGCCGCTGAGCGTGGTTATCGCCCAGTACGGTGTGCCAGGCGAGACGGTGGGAGCAATAGGTGCAGTGGGGCCCACGCGGATGGAGTACTCGCGGACCATCGCCAGCGTCAAGGCCATGACCGTTGTCATGAGTGAACTCGCCGAGGACATCCACGGCCGCTAGCTCCTGCGGCACCCTCAAACCCCGTGTCGCTGCTCCGTGAAGTTTCGGAGTTCCAGTGTTCCCCGCCGGCGCACACACTGCTAGCTTGTGGCTGTATCCGCGGCGAACCTATAATGATTCGTGGATAGCTAGGCATTGACGACCAAGAAGCGCGACTATTACGAGGTCCTGGGTATATCCAGGGACGCCACCGAGGAGGAGATTCGGAAGGCGTTCCGGAAGCTCGCCCTCGAGTTTCACCCGGACCGCAACAAAACCGAAGGTGCAGCCGAGAAGTTCAAAGAGGTCAACGAGGCCTACCAGGTCCTGAGCGACGCTGGCAAGCGTGCTGAGTACGACCGGTACGGGCACGCGGGCATGGGCCAGAACGGCGCCAGAGGGTTCGAGGGCTTCGACACCTTCGGCGGCTTCGGAGACATCTTCGATGCCTTCTTTGGCGCGGGGCTCGGCGGGCGGTCCGCGACCGCTGCGGTGCGGGGCTCCGACCTCCAGGACACGGTGACGCTCGATTTCGAGGAGGCGGTCTTCGGCGTCGAGAAGGAGCTCCAAATCGCCAGAACCGAGCTTTGTGAGCAGTGCAAGGGGGCCCGAAGCGAACCAGGGAGCACCCCTGTCCGGTGCAGCAACTGCGGCGGCGCCGGCCAGGTTCGCCGGTCGCAGCACAGCATGTTCGGCCAGTTCGTCCAGGTCTCGACCTGCGGCACGTGCGGCGGCGAGGGAAAGGTCATCACTTCGCCGTGCTCCAAGTGCCGAGGTGCGGGCAGGGAGCGGAAGTCGCGCCGCATGGCCGTCACCATCCCGGCTGGCATCGAAGGCGACTCCAGGCTGCGTCTCTCGGGCGAAGGCGAGCCGGGGAACTTCGGCGGTGGGCCGGGCGACCTGTATGTGGTCGTTCGCGTCAAACCCCACCCCTTCTTTACCCGTGAGGGCAACGACCTAGTGTGCGCGCAGCAGATCAACATCGCGCAGGCAGCCTTGGGCACCACGCTCAAGGTGCCCACGCTCGATGGTGAGGAGGCTGAGCTGGAGATACCGGCGGCCACGCAGACAGGAAGCACCTTCCGGCTCAAGGGCAAGGGTGTGCCATACCTGCGGGAACGCCGGAGGCGGGGTGACCAGCTCGTGAAGATTGTCGTCGTCACGCCGAAGACGCTGACCGAGAAGCAAAAGAGGCTTGTGGAGGAGCTGGCGGCGACTCTGGAGCAGCCTGGCCAGAACGGGGACAAGGGCTGGTTCGGCAAGATCAAGGACTCGCTTTCAGGTTGAAGTGGGTCGAGTTCAGTATCCAGGCCCCTCCGGAGTTCGTCGAGCCGCTCTCTCAGATATTCCACCGCTACGGCCAGGGCGGCGTGGCCGTCGAAACGGCCGGCGGTTTCAACCCCGACGAGGGCGAAAAGCCGCCCGAAGATGCGCTGGTCACGCTTAGCACCTACATCCCCCACGATGAACGCCTCGATGGCCGCCGGGCGCAGATCCAGGTAGGCGTCCTGCTGGTGGGTCACGTGGCCCCGATTTCGGAGCTTCGAGAGCGTGTCCTCGACGAGCAGGACTGGCAGGAGGCCTGGAAGCGGCACTTCCACGTCCTGCGGGTAGGGCAAAGGGTCGTCATCGTCCCGACCTGGCGCGAGTATCAGCCGAGCGGCTTCCAGGTCATGGTCCGTCTGGACCCCGGCATGGCCTTTGGCACGGGACATCACCCCACCACCCGCATGTGCCTCGAAGAGCTAGAGTCCCTGGTGCAGCCTGGCATGGCTGTGCTTGATATGGGGTGTGGTTCCGGGATACTTTCCATAGCTGCGGCCAAGCTGGGCGCGATGAGGGTCACGGGTATCGAGATTGAGCCGACCGCCGTGGGTGTCGCCGCCGAAAACGTCCGGCTGAACGGGGTGGAGGGCATTGTGGAGGTATATCAGGGCAGCCTGCCGCACCCCGCAGTGCCACGCGCATCCTGTGGCCTGGTGTGCGCCAATATCTCAGCGAAGGTAATCGGCGATTTGGCGGGAGATCTGGCAGCGGCGGCCCAGCCGGGCGCGGCCATCCTTGCCTCAGGCATCCTGAAGGAGCGATCGGAGGAAGTCTCCCTCCGGCTTCTGGAGGTGGGGGTCCAGGTAGAGCGCACGAGAGCGGACGGCGACTGGGTGGTCCTCGTCGCGAGGGCGGCCCGCTAAGCGCCTGCTCAGGTCTGCTCCGGTGCCGGGGCGCGGCCCAGAAGCCCTGCTATCGCCTGCTCCAGAGGCAGCCCCTTGTGCAGCACCTCATAGGTCACCTGTGCGATGGGCATCTCGACGCCCATGCTGGCGGCGAGTTTCACCGCCGCCGCGGAGGTCTCCACGCCCTCTGCCACGTTCTTCATCGAGCCGCGTATCTGACGGGGGGACTTGCCAGCAGCCAGCTGTTCGCCCACATAGTGGTTCCGGCTCAGGCCGCTGTACGACGTGGCGATGAGGTCACCCATGCCGGAGAGCCCGGACAGCGTGAGTGGGTCGGCGCCTGCCGCCACCGAAAGCCTGGTGATTTCGGCGAGGCCGCGCGTCAGGAAGGCGGCCTTGGCGTTGTTGCCGAGGGAGAGGCCGTCGCAGACGCCCGCGCCGATGGCGATGATGTTCTTCAGGGCGCCGCCGAACTCGACCCCGACTATATCCTCACTGGTGTACACCCTGAAACGGGGCGTGTTCAACAGCCCCTGGATGGCTTTGGCGGCCTCCTCGCTCTGCGAGGCCACGACGGTCGAGGACGGCATGTCCGCGGCGATCTCCATCGCCAGGTTAGGGCCGGATAGCGCGCAGATCCCGCTCCGTAGGGCGAGGGGGAGTTCGTCGGCCAGCACCTGGCTCATCCGCTTGCCCGTCTCCGTCTCCAAGCCCTTCGTAGCACTCACAACGATGGCGCTGCGCTTCAGGTGTGGGGCGATGCTCTTGGCGTTCTCCCGGAGGCGTGGCGACGGAACAGCGATGAGGACGATTCTTGCCTCCAAGAGGGGGTTCTTCCCCAAGGCATCTACGTTCAATCTTGCGGGGAACTGGTGACCCGGGACGAAGCGCTTGTTCTCGGCATCCTGACGGAGCTGCCCGGCCTCGGCCTCGGTCCTGGCGAGGAGGACGACAGAGGTACCCTTGCGCGCCAGGAGAAGGGCGAGGGTGGTGCCCCAGCTGCCGGTGCCGATGACGACGACGTCGGCCATATCAGCTAGCCTGCTTGGAGCCTTCGGCTTGGCCGGGGACAGGCTGTGCGGCTGCCCCTAGCTTTCGCTCCTGGCCGCGGAGCAGCCGGACGATGTTGTCACGGTGCTTGTACACGATGAGTGCCGCGCCGACTACGCCGTACCACATGTATTCCAGCGGTACGATGTCCACCGTTGCGAAGACGATGATGACGATGGCGCCCGATACGGCGCCCGCCAGTGACCCCAAGGAAACGTAGCGCGACATAAGGACTATCGGGATGCCGATGGCCGTCGCGATGACTCCCGCGAGAGGATGGAACATGAAGAGGCCGCCCCAGCCGGGGCCGATGCCGCGTCCTCCGCGGAAGCCGACATACACCGGCCAGATGTGACCCACCAGCGCCGCGAGGCCCGCGCCCGCGTCGGCGCCTGGTGTGTCCGCGAAGGCGATGGGCAGCGCGATGGCTAGCACGGCCTTGCCCATGTCGAGGAGTATGACGGCCACGCCTACCTTCACACCCGCGGTGCGCATGACGTTGGTCATACCCGTCTTGCCGCTGCCGTAGTTGCGGACGTCCACACGTTTGGCCAGCCATGTCGCAACCAGGCCGAAAGGAATCGCCCCGATGAGGTAGCCGATAGGGATGAAGATGAAGTACGCCGTCACTGCTCGCCTATGCCCTTGAAACGGAATCGCAAGGGAGACCCTTTGAAGCCGTAGGCCTTTCTGATGGCGTTTTCCAGATAGCGCTGGTAGGTGAAGTGTACCATCTCAGGCCTATTCACATAGAAGGTGAATGTGGGCGGCCCGGCCTGGTCCTGGTCAACGCCGAAGATCTTCAACACTTTCCCGCCCGACGTCGCCGGGGGGCTCTCGGCGACGGCCTCCAGCACCTTCCGGCGCAGAGTGTACCGGGGAACGGTCTTGGTCCACTCACTGCGCACTTCGCAGACGGTGTCCAGCAGCTCCTTGACACCCGTTCCCTTCGAGGCCGAGACGAAGCACACAGGGGCGTAGGTCAGGAACTTGAAACGGGAGCGGACCTGGCGCTCCACCGCCTCCTTGGAGATGTTCCGCTCTTCGGCCAGGTCCCACTTGTTGACGGCCAGGACGATGCCGCGGTAGGCCTCAAGGATGCGGCTGGCGATGTGGGTGTCCTGTGCGGTGGCTGGCTCGACCACGTCCATGAGCAGGACGGCCACCTCGGCGCGGTCAATGGCCCGGACCGACCGCAGGACGCTGTACTTCTCGATACCAGGCAGGATGTCCCCGCTGCGCCGGATGCCGGCCGTGTCTATCACCAGCAGCCGCTTGTCGCCGTGGGAGACGAGGGTGTCCACGGTGTCTCGCGTCGTGCCTGCGACCTCGCTCACGATGGCGCGCTCCTGGCCGGTGATGGTGTTCAGCAGCTGCGACTTGCCCACGTTGGTGCGGCCCACGATGGCGAGCCGCACGTCGGCCTGCACCTCCTCAGTCTCCTTCTCGGGGGGCAGCAAGGCCACCACGCGGGTCATGAGGTCGTCAATCCCAATGTTGTGGTAGGCACTGATGGGAATGGGGTCGCCCATGCCCAATTCGAACAGTTCGAGAGAGAGGGTCTCGCGCTTGGAGTTGTCGGCCTTGTTGGCGGCCAGGAGCAGGGGCCTGCCCGCTTTGCGGAGGATGTCGGCCACGTCGAGGTCGCCGGCCGTCGCGCCCTCGTTGGCGTCGGCCACCATGACGATGACGTCGGCCTCGTGGATGGCCACCTGGGCTTGCTGACGTACCTGCTCCCACATCGGCATGCCGGAGCGCATCTCGATGCCGCCGGTGTCCACTAGCAGGAACTCGCGGCCCTCCCAAATCGCGTCGGCCATCACGCGGTCGCGGGTCGTGCCAGGTAGGTCAGAGACGATGGCCTCCATCCGACCCACGAGCCGGTTGAACAGGGTGGACTTGCCGACGTTCGGCCGTCCGACGATGGCTACGACAGGCTTCGGCAACGGTGCGCTCCCTAAGCAGTGGGTGATTGGATCAGGCCGGTCAGGCCGCCAGCGACTACTGAGCGAAGAGCCGGGCCAGCAACGCTTTCTGGGCGTGGAGGCGGTTCTCGGCCTGGTCGAAGACCACTGAACTGGGATGGTCGAGCATCCCCTTCGAGATCTCTTCGCCCTCGTGGGCGGGCATGTCGTGGAGGAAGATGGCGCCCGGCTTGGCGCGCTTCATGAGGCCCGGGTTCACCTGGTACCCCGCGAAGGCCTTCATGCGCACGGCGTTCTCGGCCTCCTGGCCCATGGAGACCCAGACGTCCGTGTACACAGCGTCGGCCCCCTGGACGGCTTCTTGGGGCGACTCATGCCACGACACCCGAGTGTCCGCGGTGGCGGCTCTGCGCAAGGCCTCGCCCCACTGCTCGGAAGGCACCTGGTAGCGCTTCGGCGAGGCGATGGCGAACTCCGTGCCCACGGAGGCGCAGGCTATTGCGAGGCTCGCGGCGACGTTGTTCCCGTCGCCGATATAGGCGAGCTTACGGCCTGCGAATCCGTTGAACCGTTCGAGGAGGGTGAGCAGGTCGGCCAAGGCCTGGCACGGGTGCTCGACGTCCGAAAGGGCGTTGACCACCGGCTTTTGAGTATGGGAGGCTAATACCTTCAGGTTCTCGTGGGAGAAGACACGGGCCACGATGCCGTCGAACATGCGGTCGAGGACGCGGGCTACGTCGGCCACAGGCTCGCGAACGCCCAGGCCGACCTCCTCTTTTCCGAAGTACACCGCCTGGCCGCCAAGCTGCCGGATGCCCACCTCGAAGCTGGACCTGGTGCGCAGCGACGGCTTCTCGAACAATAGTGCGATGAACTTCCCTTCCAGCGGCCTTGGCGCCTCCTGCCTCTTCTTGAGCCGGAGCGCGTGGCGGACGACGGCCTCGACCTCCTGGGGTTGGAGGTCGGCGATCGAGAGGAAGTCCTTGCTCTTGGACGGCTTGCCCATGCAGCCCATGATATAGCACAGCGTGCACCGCCACAAGCTGAACCAGTGCTCCTGGTCTCACCCTCCATCATGGCCTATACTTGAATGAGAACGATGGCGACGAGCGGGAGTCCGAAGGCGAAGAGCGTCGAGATGCGGGATGGCAACGTCCACGTAGAGTGGGACGACGGCCACCGTAGCGAGTACCACGCCAAGTACCTGCGGGTGAACTGCGGCTGCGCCGAGTGCGTTGAGGAGTGGAGCCGCCGCAGGCTGCTCGACCCTGCCAGCGTGCCAGCGGACATCCGCGCCGAAGACTACCTCATGGTTGGGAAGTACGCCGTCCAGTTCCTCTGGAGCGACGGACACTTCACCGGCATCTTTCCCTTCGACCTGCTCCGGCGCCTCTGCCCGTGCATGGACTGCACCGTCGCCAGGGACAAGGCGAAGGCCACAGCCAGTTGACCTCCCCGATGGACATGCCTCTCCCCAAAGCCATCCTGTTCGACCTGGACGACACCGTCCTGGCGACCTCCGAGGGCGCCGAGGACGACTGGCGCGCCATCTGCCACGAGTTCCAGCTCCGCACCGACGGGGTAACCCCCGAGCGTCTGCACCAGGCCATCCGGGAGCACCGGGACTGGTTCTGGAGCGACCCGGTCCGCCACCGCAGAGGCAGGCTCAACCCCATGGCCACGCTGGTGAACAACATCCATGCGGCTCTGGAAAGCCTCGGCCTGGACTCGCCACTGCACCTGGCCGAGGACATGGCCTACACCTGGCGCGGTAGGCGGCAGGCTTCTCTCAAACCGTTTCCAGGCGCCTTGGAAGCGCTGACCAAGCTGCGGGAGTCGGGTGTCCGGTTGGGGATGCTCACGAATGGAAGTATGGAGATGCAACGCTCCAAGATTGAACGAGCGGGCCTGGCCGACTTCTTCGACTACATCCAGATCGAGGGCGAGTTCGGGGCTGGGAAGCCTGAGCAGGAAGCCTATCTCCATGCGCTGAACAGGCTGGGGGCCTCGCCTCCGCAGGCGTGGATGGCGGGCGACAGCCTGGACATGGATGTGGCGGCATCGCAGGCCGTGGGTCTCCACGGCATCTGGGTTGACCACCAGAACGCCGGGTTGCCGGAGCACTCCCGCGTCAGGCCCGACCGCATCGTCCAGGCCATCTCGGAGTTGGTGAGCCGCTAGCTCAGCAGTGGCAGCTTCACAGGCTTGCCGCCCTGGGCCGCCGACTGGTCGAGGGCGAACACGATCTCGTGGGTCTTCACCGCATCTTCCGCCGACACGTGCGACTCACGGTCGTTGAGGATGTAGTCCACCAGGTGGTCTATCATCTCCCGGAAGGGGTGATGGGTTACATGCCCGTTGTCGGGCATGGTGGCGGGGATGGTCACCCAGCCGGACTGGCCCTTTTGACCAGCCTAAACAGTAAGAAGCTACGCCGGGCGGAACTTGGGCAGGGCGATGGTGTCGGAAACGTCCTCGAAGGTAACGACGAGTGGCATGCCGATGCGCAGCTTCTCCGGTGTCGGCTCGCCGATGCCCACGATGTTCGTGGCCATGCGCGGCCCCTCTTCCAGGTCAACGATGGCGGGGACGTAGGGCACGTCGGCGGCGAACTCGGGCGTCGGCGCGCGGTGGGCGATGGCGAAGGTGTGGAGCCTGGCGCGGCCCGACGCCTTCATCCAGGATGTGCGTTTCGAGAAGCAGCAGGGCGAGATGTCACGCGGGTAGAAGTAGGCCTTGCCGCACTCATCGCACCTGCGCAGCCACAGCTCGTGCTGCTTGGCCTTCTGCCAATAGACGTCCGACTCGCCCTGCGGGTGAGGAAGGGGCTTGTTGTACTGCTGCGTCATGTTCTCACCTCTAGTCCACGGCCACGACGACGGTGCCGGTGGAGGACAGGTAGCCGCCCGTGCCGTTGATGAGCGCGACTTTGGGACTGCCGAGCTGGCGCTCACCGCACTCGCCACGGAGTTGGCGGACGGCCTCCAGCACCAGGAACATGCCGTACATGCCCGAGTGGGTGTAGGACAGCCCGCCGCCGGAGGTGTTCAGGGCGAAGCTGCCGCCAGGGGCCGTGCGCTGGTTGGCGACGAAGTCGGGCGCTTCGCCGCGCCCGCAGAACCCCAGCGCCTCCAGCGACGCCAGCACCGTGTAGGTGAAGGAGTCGTAAATCATCGCCAGGTCTATGTCCTTGTGCGTCATGCCCGCCCGCGCCAGGGCCTTCTTGCCGGTCTCGCGCGAGATGGGGAAGGTCAGGTCGGGCATCTGGCTGAGGATGGCGTGGTCGTGGGCCTCGGCGGCGCCCTGTACCCACACCGGCTTCTTCTTCAGGTCGCGCGCCCGCTCGGCGGACGTGACGACGTAGGCGCCGCCCGCGTCGGTGACCAGGCAGCAGTCCAGCAGGTGGAACGGCCACGACACCCAGCGGGAGTTGTGGTAGTCGTCGAAGGTCATGGGGTCCTTCATATACGCCTTGGGGTTCTTGAGCGCCCACTTGCGGGTGGCGACGGCCACCTCGGCCATGCCCTGCCGCACGCGGTCCTCGCCGTACTCGTGCATATAGCGGCGGGCGGCGAGGGAGTAGCCGATGGGCGCGCCGAGGAAGCCGTAGGGCACCTCGAACTGCTGGCCCGGCTCGGCGGGGTCGGCCGAGGGCCGGTCGCGGCGGCTGCGGCCCGCCTCGCCGTGGGTCACCAGCGCGACCTCGCAGTAGCCCGCCTGGATGGCGGCCATCGCGTGGGCGATGTGGATGATGAAGGACGAGCCGCCGACGGCGGTGGAGTCGGTGTAGCCCGGCGTGATGCCAAGGTACTCGGCCACCACCATGGACGAGTACCCCGCGGTGAGGAAGCCGTCCACGTCCTTGATGGAAAGGCCGGCGTCCTCCAGGGCGTTGTAGGCCGCCTCGGCGTGGTGCTGGAGCGAAGACTTGTTCTCGACCTTGCCGATCTGGTCGGACTCGGCAACGCCGACGATGGCGACGGACTTCTTCTTCGCCGCTCTCGGCATTCGACTTGCCCTCGTATGCTACTTTCCCATGCCCAATGCCCGCGCCACCTCATGCGCCAGCGCCTGCGACAGCGTCGTGCCCTCGGCGGTGGTCAGCAGGCCGTTCAGCGGGGTGATGGAGACGTTGTTGTTGCGGATGGCCCAGATGTCGGTGCCCTCCTCGGCCTGATCGCCGACGGGCTTGTTGTGCATGATGCGGTAGTGTCCGCTCTCGCCCTCCGTCTCCACGTTCCGCATGTCGGCGCGCGGGCCGAGGCGGGTCAGTTCGATGCCTTGCAAGAGGCTGCGCGAGACGTTGGGCAGGTTGACGTTCAGGAGCAGGGGAGCGGGAACAGCCTTGCCCTTGGCCAGGAGGGCCTGCGCCAGGGCCTTGGCTGCGTTCGCTGCGCCGTCGAACTGGACGTTGCTCAACGAGGTGACCGAAACCGCCATCGAAGGGATGTTGCGGTAGTAACCCTGGAGCGCGCCACCGACGGTGCCGGAGGACATGATGTCTAGGCCCAGGTTCGCACCCTCGTTGATGCCCGACACCACGAGGTCGAACGGCTCGGAGAACAGCGACTCGGTGGCGAGGATGACGCAGTCGGCGGGCGTGCCGCCCACGGACACGGCCCGGACGCCCTCGAGGGGCGACTGGTACTCGCGGGTGGGCACCGGCGCGTGCAGCGATTTGGCCGTGCCGATGCCACTCTGGTTGCGCTCAGGCGCGACGACGGTGACGCGTCCGAGGGGGCGCAAGGCCTCGGCCAGCCGCCAGATGCCCGCCGCCTGGATGCCGTCGTCGTTGGTTAGAAGGATGTTCACAGCAGGCTACTATACCACGCTCATAGCGCGATGTTGTCTATCAGCCGCGTCTTGCCGATGCGGACGGCCAGCAAGGCCAATGCAGGACGGTCAACCCGCTCCAGATCCTCCAGCGTGGCCGCGTCGGAGATGCTGACGTAGTCAACCTGTGCCAGCCGCTCCTTGCCGACCTCCTCGCGCATGGCCCTGCAGATGGCCTCGGCGTCGTTGGTGCCCTCCCGCTGCATCTTCTGCGCCAGGCACAGTGCGCGGTAGAGGACTGGGGCAGCACGGCGCTCGTCGGGCCGGAGGTTCACGTTGCGGCTGCTGAGGGCCAGGCCGTCCGGCTCGCGCACCGTCGGCACGATGACGACCACGGCCCCCAGGGCGAGGTCGTCATTGAGCTGCTTGATGACGAGGCACTGCTGGGCGTCCTTCTGCCCGAAGTAGGCCCTGTCTGGCCGCGCGATGGCCAGCAGCTTGGTGACCACGGTCGCCACGCCCCGGAAGTGGCCGGGGCGGGCTTCGCCCTCTAGCCTCGATGACACTTTGCCCACGTTGACCCACGTATCGAAGGCGGTGGGATAGACCTCCTCCACTGGTGGCGTGAACACCAGGTCAACGCCCTCAGACTCGAACATGTCGAGGTCGGTCCATAGATTGCGCGGGTAGGTGTTGAAGTCCTCTTTCGGGCCGAACTGGGCTGGGTTGACGAAGATGGTCGCGGCGGTGGTGGCGCACTCGGCCTTCGAGCGCTTCACTAATGCCAGGTGGCCTGCGTGGAGCCCGCCCATGGTGGGCACCAGGCCCAGGGGACGGCGCGCCGCGCCACAGGCGCGGCGGAAGTCGGCTACGGTCTCGACGACGCGCATCAGGGCCTACGACCTTCGCGCTATCTCGGCCAGGGCCTCTTCCATGTCGTAGCTCTCGGCTGCGGTCGGGAAGCGTCCTTCCTTCACGTCGGCGGCGTACCTGCCGACCGCCTCGCGGACGCCGTCGGCCAGGGTTGCGTACCGGCGCATGTGCTTGGGGACGAAGTCCTCGAACAGGCCGAGGATGTCGTGGAAGACCTGCACTTGGCCGTCGCAGTGCGGCCCTGCACCGATGCCGATGGTGGGGATGGACAGCCGCTCGGTGATGGCTTTGGCCAGCGGCGCGGGCACCAACTCAAGCACGATGGCGTACGCGCCCGCCGCCTCCAGTGCCAGCGCGTCCTGCAGCAGGCTGGCTGCCGCCTCGGGCGTCCGGCCCTGGACGCGGTAGCCGCCGAGCTGGTTCAGCGACTGGGGGGTGAGGCCGATGTGTCCCATGACGGGGATGCCCGCAAGCACCATGCGGCGCACGGCGCGCTCCAGGTCGCGGCCACCCTCCAGCTTCACCGAGTTGGCGCCGCCCTCCTTGATGAGCCGCCCCGCGTTGCGCACGGCCTCCGGCCACTCGGCGTGGTAGCTCATGAATGGCATGTCCACCGCGATGTGGGCCTTCTTCGTCCCGCGCACCACGGCCCGGCAGTGGTGGAGCATGTCTTCCGTCGTGACGGGGATGGTGGACTCGTAGCCTAGGACGACTTGGCCAAGGCTGTCGCCCACGAGGATCAGCGGGACGCCCACCTGCTCCACGAGCTTGGCCGAGGTGTAGTCGTAGGCCGTCAGGACGGGGAACCGCTCGCCCCGGGCCTTCATCTCCTTGAACTGGTGTATCGCTGTGCGCATCCTGGTACCTCCTCCTGACTCACTGCGAGTGAAGTCCTGCGCCCTCTTTGATGCTTACAATCGTCCGTCGGTAGCTGACGGTTCACCCCCATCCTGCACCTTTCCCCCTCGAGGGGGAAGGAAGGTAAAGGGGAGCCCACTCTCCTTGATGGAGGCGGCGCTTTCCATTCCGGGAGCGAGGTCTCGCTGTTAACTTCCTCCCCCTTGAGGGGGGAGGATTGAGGTGGGGGTGGTGTCCGCAATCTGAGCCGTCACGCTGCTGGATTCTCCTTGATGCACTTCTTGAGCAGCCGCTCGATCTCGTCGAGGTCCTTGGGATTGGCGCGCCCCTTCTCGCGGGCGAGACCCATCCCCGCCAGAGCGATGTGCGCGTACATCGGCAGCGCCTGGGGCGCGCGGGCCTTCAGGGAGTCGAGATGCTTCTTGACGGTGCCGACGTCGCCGCGGGCGTACGGCCCGGCCAGTCCGCCGGGGAGGCCGTTGGCCTCGAGGGTGTCCACGCAGCCGCGCACGATGGGCAGGATGGCCTTGAGGGCGTCGTTGCGCTCGACGCCAAAGTTCTTCCAGATGTCCGCCGCGACGCCGCTCATCGCCAGGAACAGCCCGCCCAGCGTCACCACTGAGGCATGGTAGAGTGGCCTGTCCTCGGCCTTGAGGAAGATGGGCCTGCCGCCCAGGTCGAGCGTCATCGCCTTGAGGTACTCGCGCATGTCGCCGTCGGCCTCGATGCCGAAGGTGGAGCCGGGCAGCGCGTTCACCGCCTCGTCCACCGAGGCGAAAGCCTGGAGCGGATGGAGCGCCCCTGGCACCGCGCCCTGCTTCACCGCATCGGCGAACACGCCCAGGCCGGTCACGCCGGAGCAGTGGACGACGCCCTGGCCGGGCCGCCAGCGGATGCCGGACGCGACCGGCCCGATGGCGCCGTCGAATGTGGTGATGATGACCACGTCGGCCCGGTCGGCGACCTCCTGGGTCGTCTTGCACGCCTTGCAGCCCTTGACGCGCGCCGCCAGTTTCTCCGTCGAGGCGAAGGTGCGGCTGGCGGCGGCGGCGATGGGGTAGCCCTTCTTCGAGAGGGCCACCGACAGCGCCCCGCCGACGCCGCCCGCGCCGATGAAGCCGATCCTGCTGGTCTTATCGAACTTCGCCATGGTTTCTCAACTCCCTCACGCTGGGTACGCCGCCGAGGCCCTCCGCCTTCTCGACCGCGCGGACGATGGCCCGCGACACGCAGAGCACGGTCGCGGCCATGAGCCGGTCGGGGAACAGCTTGCCCGTGTACTGGCCTGTGGCCAGGGCGAAGAACGTGTCGCCGTCGTGCGGCGTGTGGGCGGGCCGCACGGCCAGCGCCAGGCCGTCGTGTGCCGCCATCGCCACCTTGTTGGCCATCGGCTTGTCCAGCCGCGCGTTGGTGGCCACGACGCCGATGGTGGTGCTCGTGCCCGCCACCTGAGCCGGTAGGGGGGCACCAGCCAGCAGGCCGAACGGGTCGTCCTCTCTGCCTTTGGGCATTCCCCGTGGGCCTGCCACGAGCCTGCCTGAGTCGGGGTCGTACACCGCGCCCAGGGCGTTGACGGCCACGATGGCCCCGACGACGAGGCCGCCGCCCAGGTCCACGGCGTGGGTGCCGATGCCGCCCTTGACGACATGCTCGCGCCCGCTGAGCTTGGCGACAGTCGCGCCCGTGCCGACGCCGACGCTGCCCTCTGCGCACGAGCCGTCCGTCGCCGCCCAGCAAGCCGCATAGCCCGCCACGCGGCCGGGCCGCACGACCGCCGAGCCGATGGCAAGGTCGAACAGGATGGCCGCGGGAACGATGGGAACCTTGGCCCACGGCGTCTCGTAGCCGATGCCGCGCTCCTCCAGGTACTGCATCACGCCGCTGGCCGACTCCAACCCGAAGGCACTGCCGCCGCTCAGGACGATGCCGTGCACCTGTGGCACGTGCGCCCCTGGCCGGAGCAGGTCGGTCTCCCGCGTGCCGGGCGCGCCGCCGCGTACGTCCACTCCGCCCATCGCGCCAGCCTCGCACAGGACGACCGTGCAGCCAGTGATGTGCTCGCGGTCGGTGTAGTGGCCGACACGGATGCCCGGGACCTGGGTGATGCCGCTAGTCACCTGTGAACGCCTCCAAAACAGAAGGCCTCCCCATCTAGGACGGAGGGGCCTTCGCGCTTCCAAACAGGCGACGGGCCACAGGCCCGCTACGCGATGCTCACCGTTCCCAGAGGGATTGGCTGCGCCTTCATGGTAGCACCCGCCAATGCGGGCGTCCAACGATTACTCCCCAGAACAAAAGTGCGAGAGTTGGTGGCGTTACCTCACAGCACGAGGTGTCTAGCTTGGCGGGCTACGGTGTTAGAATATGCCGCAGCAACGCAAGCTAGTTTGTGGCGGCGCTCCCCTTGTCATCCTGAGCGAAGCAGGGGATCTCTTCCGAGAGAGATTCTTCGGGCCGGGCCGATACCGTCGACCCTCCCTTTAGAATGACAGGGGTGTGGATGACAGAGACGGTGTGTTGGAGGCAACGGTTTGGCTGATTACGACCTGGTAGTGCTGGGGAGCGGCCCAGGCGGCTACGTGGCTGCCATCAGGGCGGGCCAGCTCGGCATGAAGACCGCCATCGTCGAGCGCGACGCCGTCGGCGGCGTCTGCCTCAACTGGGGGTGCATCCCCAGCAAGGCCCTGCTGCGTAACGCCGAGGTCGTCAACCTCTTCCACCATGCCGCCGACTTCGGCATCGAGACCAACGGGTTCTATGCCGACTTCGGCAAGGCCATGGACCGCAGCCGCCAGGTCGTCACCAAGCTGACGGGCGGTGTCTCGTTCTTGCTCAAGAAGAACAAGGTCGAGGTCGTGAGCGGCACCGGCGTCTTCGCCGACCGCAACACCATCCGCGTGGACAAGGTCGGAGATGCGCGATCTATCGGCACCAACCGCAGCCTCAGCACCGGCAAGGTCATCATCGCCACCGGCGCGCGACAGCGTGACCTGCCCGCGCTGCCCATAGACGGCAAGGTCGTGATGAACAGCCGTCACGCCATCGAGTCGCGCGAGGTGCCCAAACGCGCGGTCATCGTGGGCGGCGGCGCGACCGGCGCCGAGTTCGCCTACCTCTACCGCGCGTACGGCGCAGAAGTCACCATCGTCGAGTTGCTCCCGCGTCTCGTCCCCAACGAGGACGAGGAGGTGAGTCAGCAGCTCGAGCGCTCCTTCTCCAAGCAGGGCATCAAGGCGATGACCGGCGCCCAGGTCAAGGGCGTCCAGGTCTCCGGTTCCATTGCCAAGGTCACCGTCGCGGCGGCATCGAGCGAGACCGTCGTCGAGTGCGACCGCGTGCTGGTCGCGGTGGGCGTCCAGGGGAACGTGGACGACATCGGGCTCGAGAGCGTGGGCGTCGCCACCGAGCGTAGCTTCGTGAAGATAGACGAGCACATGCAGACCAACGTGCCGGGCGTCTATGCCATCGGCGATGCGACCGGCAAGCTACTCCTGGCCCACGTCGCCTCGGCCCAGGGCGTGACCGCCGTCGAGACTATGGCGGGCCTGAACCCGCCCGCGCTGGACTACGCCCTCATGCCCAAGGCCACCTACTGCAAGCCCCAGGTCGCCAGCTTCGGCATGACCGAGAAGCAGGCGCGGGACGCGGGGCGTTCCATCAAGGTCGGCAAGTTCCCCGCCATGGCCAGCGGCAAGGCCTTGGCGATGGGGGAGACGGAGGGCTTCATCAAGCTCGTGGTGGACGCTGAGGTCGGCGAGGTGCTCGGCGCCCACATGATCGGCGCGGAGGTCACGGAGCTGCTGGGCGAAGTCTCGCTGGCCCGGCTGTTGGAGGGCACGACCACCGAGCTGGGCTGGCTGGTGCACCCGCACCCGACCGTCTCCGAGATGCTCAAGGAGGCGGCCCTGGCCGCCGAGGGACAGGCGATACACATCTAGGCTGGACGGCCCATGAAAGTCGCGCCAAAACTGGAAAAGACCCTGGTCCAGGACCTGTACCGCCAGATGGTTCTCATCCGCCGGTTCGAGGAGGAGAGCGGCCGCCTGTACATGCAAGGCAGGATACACGGATTCCTCCACCTGTACATCGGCGAGGAGGCCATAGCCGTGGGCTCCATCCCCATCCTCGGCCCCGACGACTACGTTGTGAGCCACTACCGCGACCACGGCCACGCCCTGGCGCGGGGCCTCGACCCGAAGGCGGCGATGGCCGAGCTGTTGGGAAAGGCCACCGGTTGCAGCGGCGGACGCGGCGGCTCCATGCACCTGTTCGACCTGAAGCGGGGGTTCATGGGCGGCTACGCCATCGTCGGTGGCCAGATGCCCATCGCCGTCGGCCTCGCCCTAGGCATCAAGATGCGGCGTGAGCGGCGTGTCGTCCTTTGCTTCTTCGGCGACGGCGCTGCCAACGAGGGCGAGTTTCACGAATCGCTCAATCTCGCCTCGATCTGGAAGTTGCCCGTTATCTTCTTCCTCGAAAACAACCTCTACGGCATGGGCAGCCATGTGGACAAGACACATGCCACGGGCCGCGACCTGTACCTGGCCGCCGAGCCGTACCAGATACCCGCCGTCCAGGTGGATGGCATGGACCTGTTGGCGGTGCGCGAGACCGTTCTCCACGCCATAGACCGTGTCCGCTCGGACGCCGGTCCCGTCTTCATCGAGGCGATGGCATACCGGTTCCGAGGCCATTCCATGGCCGACCCCTCCGCCTACCGCGACAGCGCCGAGGTGGAGCTTTGGAAAAAGAGGGACCCCATCGAGACGTTCAGGGTGCGCATGTTCACCGACGGGCTGCTCGGCCCCGCCGACGTGGCGCGCATCGAGAAAGAGGTCGAGGCGGCGGTAGCGGAGGCGGCGAAGTTCGCCGAGGAGAGTCCGGAGCCGACGCCGGAGTCCATCCATGACCATGTCTATGGTTGAACGGTGCGGTATGGAGTGCTGGCACATCCTGCATCCTGCTGCCAGGGCCGGGCCGCCGTTACCCTTCCCCCTTGAGTGGGGAAGGTTCAGGTTTGGGGTGACCGCGGTGGTGGTGAAAGGCCTCACCCCCACCTCGATCTCCGGCAGGAGTCGCGAGTCCTCGGCTCTCCCCCCTCGAGGGGGAGGAGGAACCTCACCCCGATACTCTGGCGAAGGAGCCGTCCCATGCCGGAGATGAGCATCAGGGAGGCCGTGTCGCTGGGACTGCGCGAGGCCTTGGACGCCGACGAGCGCGTGTTCCTCATGGGCGAGGACATCGGCAGCTACGGCGGCGCCTACGCCGTCACGAAGGGCTTTCTGGAGAAGTACGGCCCCGACCGCGTGCGGGATGTCCCCATCGCCGAGGCGGTCATCGTCGGCGCGGGCGTCGGCGCGGCCATGGGCGGCATGAAGCCCGTGGTCGAAGTGATGACCATCAACTTCACCCTCCTGGCCATGGACCAGATCGTGAACCACGCCGCGAAGATGCGGTACATGTCCAACGGCCAGTTCGAGGTGCCCATGGTCATCCGCACCGTTACAGGCGGCGGCGGGCAACTCGGGGCCACCCACTCGCAGAACTTCGAGGGCTGGTACGCCTCCGTGCCCGGCCTGAAGGTAGCCGTGCCGTCCACGCCCTACGACGCCCTGGGGCTGCTGCGCACCGCCATCGCCGACCGCAATCCCACCATCTTCGCCGAGCACGCGCTGCTCTACGGCGTCAAAGGCGAGGTGCCGAAAGAGCGGTACGAGGTCCCCTTCGGCAAGGCCGAGGTTCGCCGCCAGGGGAAGGACGTCACCATCGTTGCCTACCTGCGCATGGTGAGCGTCGCCATGAAAGCCGCCGAGGCCCTGGCGGCCAAGGGCGTCCAGGTCGAGGTGGTTGACCTTCGGTCGCTGCGGCCGCTGGACGTCGCCACGGTGGTGGAGTCGGTCAAGAAAACGAGCAGGGCGGTGGTCGTCGAGGAGAACTGGCGGACGGGCGGGTTCGCCGCCGAGGTGGCCAGCGCTGTCCAGGAGCAGGCCTTCGACCACCTGGACGGCCCCGTAGGCCGCGTCGGCGGGCTGGAAGTGCCCATGCCCTACAACCGCAGCCTCGAAGCTGCGGCCATTCCAACGCCCGATCGGGTTGTGGAAACCATCGAAAGGCTGTACGGTCTCTAGTACTACCTGAGGGGGTGTGCCCTGGCTACTGAACTGACGATGCCCCAGATGGGCTATGACATGCAGCAAGGCACCGTAGTGCGCTGGCTGAAGACCGAGGGCTCGCCGGTCAAGCGCGGCGAGGCCATCGCAGAGATCGAGACGGACAAGGCGGTGGTGGAGTTCCAGTCCTACGCCTCGGGAGTGCTCGCAAAGATTCTCGTGGCCGAGGGGACGGTCGTGCCCGTTGGCCGCGCCATCGCCATCGTGGCCGCCGAGGGCGAGAAGCTCGCCGACATGCCGAAGGCGGCCGCGCCCGCTCCGGCCAAGCCGCAAGCCCTCGTGACGCAGCGGCAGGCCCATCCGACGCCGTCAGAGGAGACCGTCGAAGCGGAACACATGCCCGTCTCCGCCGAGGAGGTCAAGGCCTCGCCCGTCGCCCGCAAGCTGGCGGAAGAGCTCGGCGTTGACCTCTCCCTGGTGAGGGGGACCGGCCCCGGCGGACGCATTTCAAAGGAGGATGTGCTGGCCTTGCGCACCAAAGGGCAAGCCCCAGCGCCCTCGGCAGCGCCATCCCCGGCCAAGCCGGTTACGGCCGCCCCTGCTGCGCCCGCGATGCCCGTGCCCCAGGGCGTCAGCCCCGGCAAGAAGGTGCCCCTCTCCAAGATGCGCCAGCAGATCGCGCGGGTGACCGTCCACAGCAAACGCGAGATACCCCACTTCTACGTGTCCACCGAGGTGGACATGACCCAGGCCATGCGCCTGCGCGCCCACCTCAACCAAAGCGACGTGTTCAAGGGCGTCCACGTCACCGTAAACGACCTGGTCATCAAGGCCTGCGTTGGCGCCCTGAAGAAGTACCCCAAGTTCAACGCCTCCTACACGGACGACGGCATCCAGATGCACGAGCAGATCAACGTCGGCATCGCAATCGCTGAAGAGCAGGGCCTCATCGTGCCCGCCATCATGGACTGCGGCCACAGGTCGCTGAAAGACATCGCCGCCGCCAGCCGCGACCTGGCCGAGCGAGCCAAGGGCGGCACGCTCCACGCCGCGGAGTACACCGGCGGCACGTTCAGCATCAGCAACCTCGGCATGTTCGACGTCGTCAGCTTCACGGCCATCATTCTGCCGCCGCAGGCCGCCGTCGTTGCCGTGGGCACCGTCGCCAAGCGGCCCGTCGCCCGCAACGAGCAGCTCGCCGTCGCCGAGACGATGACGGCCAGCCTGTCCGCCGACCACCGCGTCGTGGATGGCGCCGAGGGCGCGGTCTTCCTCGGCGAGGTCAAGCGCCTCCTGGAACATCCTTACCTGCTGATGATGTGATACCCTCACGCTCCTCACCTCCATCTCGCGCCTTCCCCCCTCAAGGGGGAAGGGATAACCGCCTTCCATTCCCTCGCGTAGCCGGGGTGGGGTATCTGGCTCTGTACACAAAGCCTTGCCTTCTGCGGAAGTCGAGTGCCTTCAAACTCTTCTCCCCCTTGAGTGGGGAGGACTGAGAGCCTGCCCTGAGCTTGTCGAAGGGTGGGAGTGAAATCCCGGGGATGTTGCGCCGTTGAAACTCATCGCTGAGCCGAAGATCTATCTGGTCACTCGGCCCGCCGTGGACTGGGAGCAAGTCGCCACGTTCCTGGCCGACGAAGGGCTGCCGGCCGTGCCGGACAGCATCCGCGCAGGCAAGGACGAGTCCGCCGCTGTCGTCGAGGTCTCGGCCCGCATGTGCTACATGAGCTTCGGGCGGGGCCGTAAGGACATCGCCGACTTCGTCAACAATCTGCTCAAGTCCAAGGACGGCAGCGTCTTCGAGCACGTCAACTACGGCTTCGTCGTCACCGGCGTCTCCCGCAGCCTGACCCACGAGCTGGTGCGCCACCGGGCGGGCTTCGCCTACAGCCAGCGCTCGCAGCGATACGTGGACGAGGCCGCGAGCGCCTTCGTGCTGCCGCCAGCCTTGGTGGACAGCATCGGTGATACCGGCGAAGCTAGGCGCATCCTGGCCGAGGCCCTGGAGACTGCGTCAGCCAGCTACGCCGAGCTGGTGGAGGCCCTCGACAAGGCGTTGCCCCCCGATAAGTTCACGTCCAACACCGACCGGCGCAAGGCGATACGCCAGGCGGCCAGGGCGGTGCTGCCCAACGCCACCGAAACGAAGATATTCATCACGGCCAACGTCCGAGCTTGGCGCCACTTCATCGAAATGCGCGGTGCGCCCTTCGCCGACTGGGAGATACGCCGCCTCGCCCTCATCGTCCTCGATATCCTGCAGAAAGAGGCGCCACTCCTCTTCGGCGACTTCACTGTCAGCCAGCTCCCCGACGGCACCAAGACCGCCACGCCGACGTATTCGAAGGTATAGGAAGGCGCAGGGGCCCCCGGGGTGGGGCCCGCCCTCTTTCTTGGGGGGAGAGGCCCGTCCCTACAACATCGGGAAGAGGGTGAGGGTGAAACTAACCCCTGCATTTGGCGCTCCTGCTCTGACCGTGCCGCCTGTGGTCCCAGGCCATGAAAATGGCGGGCAGCAGCGCGATGAGGCAGACCGCCATCGCGACGATGAAGAACTCGATGAACAGCGACATGCCGATGTCCGTCACCTGGGACTGGTAGGCCGCGAGGCGCTCCGCCGACTGTGCCTCCGTCTCGCCGACTAGGGGCAGCGGCAGGGGCACACCTCCCGCCAGCGTGGCGAACCGGCCCGACCCCCAGGCCGTCAGCGCAGCGAGCCCGAAGGTCATCCCTACCATCCGCATCGCCGTCACCACGCCCGCCGCTGTGCCGCGCGACGCCTCGCCCACCGGCTCCGTCGCCGCCAGCGCGATCGGAGCGATAAGCAGCCCGAACCCGAACCCCGCCAGAGCCAGGTGCACCGTTAGCATCGGTTCGCCGATAGCCAGATCCCAGGTGCTCATCAGCGCGAACCCCAGCGCCGCCAGCAGCAGCCCGGCCACCGTGGGGATGCGGTAGTCCATACGCTGGCAGGCTAATCCGCCCAGCACCGCGCCGAAGGGTATCGCGGCCGTCATCCGCATCAGGCGCAGCCCGCCCTCCAGCGGCGGCAGCCCGATCACTGTGTCCGCCATGAACGGGATGGTCACCATGCCGATGATGAGCGCGCCGCCCACGAGCAGATGTGTCGCGTTGGCGGCCTTGACCGCCCATGCGGTGAACATCCCGCGAGGGAACAGCGACTCCTGGGCCAGGCGGTGCCTCAGCACGAGCGCAGCCAGCGCTGCCACCGATGCAGCTAGGTAGATGCCCATAAGCGCGTCCGGCTCGTCCACCCGTGCTAGGCCGAGCGTGAGGGCCGCCAGGGCGATGGCCACCAGCGCGCCGCCGAGGTAGTCCACCTTTGCCTTGAACGTGGGGCTTCTCGCCAGCATGAGCACCAGCACGACCAGCACCGCCGCGCCCAGCGGCACGTTCATCCAGAAGACCCACCGCCAGTCCAGATAGCGCAGGACTAGGCCGCCCCACAGCGGGCCGATGACGCCGCCCGCCTCAGCGGCGCCGCCGATGAGACCCAGCGCCAGACCGCGCTTGCCCGGCGGGAACAGGTCGCCCGCGATGGCGATGGAGATGGGAACCAGCGCTCCGGCCCCTAACGCCTGGACGACCCGGATGCCGATGAGCGCGGGCAGGTTCGGCGCCATCGCCGCAGCCACCGACCCGGCCATGAACAGCAGCATCGAGGCGACGAACATCCGCCGGTGGCCCCACACGTCGGAGAGCCTTCCGATGAGCGGCATGGCCACGACGTAGCCCAGCAAGTAGGCCGTGATGGTCCATGACGCGGTGTCCAGCTCAGTGATGGGCACCCGCATGTCCAACATGATCTGGGGCAGGACGGTGACCACCACGGTCTGGTCGTCGGCGGCGACGAACACGCCCGCGCAGATGGGGATGAGGGCGATGTAGGGGGAGAGGCCCCAGCGAGTGGCACGCTTGGTGTCCAGTGGTGAGACTGCCTCCACGTCGCCTTCGCCTGTTAGTTCCAGGCTACTATCACTGCGGCGGCTCAATGGTCACGGGTTCGTTGAAGCCGGACATCGTCACCAGCCGCAGCGTGTCCGGCTGGTCGGTGGGTGTCACGGCGCCTTCGAAGACCGCGCGCAGCAGACGCAGCGATGTCTGCTCGATGTGGAGTTCGACGCTCACCAGCTCGGTGGTCAGCGTGTTGCCGAGGAGCGGCCGCAAAGCCCGCGCCTCTAGCACGCCGCCGATGCGGAAGACGTCCGAGTTGGTCGGGAGCGGGTCGAGGAACTGCGCCTCGGTTATCTGGCCCATCATCGATGCGATGCCCTCCCTCGGGTTGAAGAAGCCGATGGGCGTCACCTGCGTATCCACCTTCTCCCATACGCCGGAGAGGGGGTTGGTCATGTAGTTCTCTTCGCCGATGGCAATGATCTGCGCTTTGATGGTGAAGGCGCCGAACAGCCCCCGAAACTCGGCGAGGAGGCGGTCGGGCGTCTGCACGTCGCCGAACACGTCGTCCACCTTCAGCCCCGGCAGCATCTCGGTCGAGCCGACCTCGTGGACCATGCGGAAGTGGAAGCTGGCGAGCGAGGCCATGACCTGGCCCGACTGGGCCAGCACCCCCTGCGGTGTGACGGGCGTCGGCGTGGGTGTGGGGGAGGGCGGGGTCGAGCGCCCGCACGCAGCCAGCCACAGGGCCGTCAGCACGTACACTGCCGCAAGAGTTGTCCTCACCATGGGTAGCCTTGCACAAGAAGGTATGCCTTCATCGGAAAGGATCGCCTTCAAACCCTCCTCCACCTTGAGGGAGGAGGATATGAGGTGGGGGTGATTGCATGCTTCGACTGAGAAATAGACGGTTTTGGTGCAAGGCCACCATGGGTCTATTCTAGCGCCTACGGATCGGAGCAGTCCCTGGTGTAGCCGCAGGCGGGGCAGCGCATCTTGCAGTGGTCTTCTAGCATCACTGCGCCGCAGATGTCGCAGAGTTCTTGGCCCGCCGTAGGGGGGTCGCTTCCTGCAGGCTGGCCCGCGTTGGGGGTACTCGTTGGTTCCGGAGGTTGGACGGGACGTGCCATTGCGCCCTCCGAAAGGCTATGAGACCAGCGTAGCACTGAGCAGGAGAGTGAGTTCAAGGATGAGGATGCGCGTAGGGGCGTACGGCCGTGCTCCCCACGTCGAGATACGGTCGGAAAGAGCCGGGGGTGCTACGCCCTGTGGTGTCTCCAGAACAGCGCTGCCCCGCCAGCGGCTAGGGCCACGCCGAAGGCCAAGGCCAACCACGCAACCATCGGCACCGCACTGTCGCCTGCGCTGGGCAGACCCGGACCGAGCTGGATCGGCTTGGGCAGGCCGCCCGGGCTGAGGGCGTAGGTGGCCATGAGTTGTGCCTCGACATACGCCTGCTTGGCGCCGCCCTCGCCGGAGATGGAGTCGATTGTCCCGCTGCCGCCGGCATCCGTACCGTTCACCGCACTGTTCAGCAGTCCTATGACGGGAATCATCTGGATTTGGGCCTGTGTGAGGCCGCTGACGCCGAGGGCCACGAGTGACTGGTCCCTGGCCTGTTTGGCCCAGTCCTCTACGTTCTTGCCGTTGGTCTCCACAAGCGCGGCGTGATTGGTGATGTCAGCGTCGTCGGGCGCCATATCCGCCGCGAAGCCCGCGTGCTTGCGGTCTGCAGCGTGGGTCAGCACGCCGATGCCGTCGCCGGGGTTCCCGAAGTCCGCATCGAAATTCGAGCCCGTCGGCCCCTCGATGATGTTGATGACGTGGTGCGCGTGGGTCTGGAACTCCGCGATGGTCGTGGCAGCCTGGGCCAGCTGGGCATGGAGAAGGGCGGCCTCAAGCTGCTCCTTGAGGTTGGTGATGACTCCCTTGGTCGCCGGCTCCGGCCAGTTCGTCAGCAGGTGGCGGATGTGCTCCATCGCCCTGCTGGGGATGCGGTGGCTCCAGAGCACCTCGTCGGAGGGCTTGGCCGGCGAGGGGTCCGGCACCGGCTCGACGGTGATGACCACCTTGTCGTACCTGCGTATGAGGTTCTCACCGCTTGGTGTGGTGGTCGAGTGGTTGACACTCCCGTCCTCGGCTACCGTCATGATGCCTGTGCTCAGCCGTACAGAGTTGTCGTCGGAGATGAGCCAACCCTCCAGGGCTTTGTCCGGCCCCAGCTTGGGCATCCCTGTGAGTGTGTAGGTGATAGAGTCGCTGAGGGAGAGGTTGTCCCAGATGACGGCCATGTTCCTGGGCGGAGGCTCGGCTTTCTGGGCATGGGCGAGCGCCACGGGCAGGGCCGCGATGGCGAACAGGGCGAGTAGGAGGGCTAGCTTGGGCCTGAGCATGGAGACTGCCTATCTTCCTTTGAAGTCGTAGCTACGAGCCGACTGTAGCACACGACCACTGGAGGGGCATAGACGTTCACAGGCCTATTTCTAA
The DNA here is from genome assembly GCA_016872515.1 of SAR202 cluster bacterium. GTDB lineage: Bacteria > Chloroflexota > Dehalococcoidia > Lucifugimonadales > VGZR01 > VGZR01. The sequence goes on along the minus strand of VGZR01000012.1, from coordinate 5,574 downwards.
GAAAAGTCTTAGAACTCGCCGACCAGTACCGAGTCGCTCGTCGGGCCGGGGCTGCCCCCGATCGGCTCGATGGTGATCCCGATGGCTTCGAGTTCGTCGGGCGGTACGGGGAACTGGATGCGCACCTGTCCCTGGCTGGTGAACGGGTTCAAGACGAACGTACCGGCGTCGAAGGCGGTGTTGCCTTTGATGAGCCACACCTGGTACACCCTGCCCTGGGGCAGCGGCGGCAGGTCGAGCACAGCCAAGATGACCCAGGTGCGGTCAGAGGAGACCATCATCATGCCGCGGGCCTGGACTGTACGCTGCTCCCACCAGAGTGCGTTCACGCTCGTGCCCGGTTCGGCGGCCATATAGGCTAGGTAGCGCGTGTCCTTCACCATGCCCATGAGATCCGAGCCCCTAGCCGCCACCGTCTGCACCTCCGTGGCCAACGCCGACTGCTCGGCGATGAGCGCGTCCAGCCGCGTGCCGAGCCTGGCGGTCTCCTCGACTTTGGTATCCATGGCGTCCTGGCTCGCCGCGACCTCCTCCAGTTGCTCCTTCATATCTGACATGACGACCTGTTCCTCTTGGGCGGCGTCAACCTTCTGGGCCAAGGCCTGGTTGTCGCTGGCGACATCGTTGACCCGCCCGTTGAGCAAGACCACGCCGACGACGGCCAGCACGACCGCGGCAGCGCCCGCGTAGGTTCCGGCCATCCCCAGCGACGGCCTCGTCATCGCCGCCAGCACCCTGCGGAGCCATGCCGCGGCACCACCTTCCGCCTGCTGTGGCCGCGCCGCGCCACACGTTGAAAAAGGAGTCCTGGGCCATCTCCTCCGCAGCCCCCGGGTCCCTCAGGATGTGCAAGGCCAGAGAGTACACCGCGTTCCCGTACCGCCTGTAGAGCGCCTCTAGCGCCTCCCGTTTCTGCTCCACCACCAAGGCGATCAACTCTTCGTCGCTCTGCCCGGCGAGGCCCGCAGCTTGCCCTGAGTGGAGCTTGTCTCTTTCCTCTCCACCTAAAGACTCTACGTGGGGTTGGCGGGTCACAGATTCATATGCCTTGCCTGGCTGGCGGCCCCATTTTAGCCCAAGCTTTTCCTTCGACTCCGCTCGGGATAGGCTTTTGACACGAGGGTTGACCGTAGGTACACTGCCTGCCGTCGCGGGATGCTGGCATCGGCGCGAAGTGGGGAATGAGATGAGGAGAACGATGGGTAGATTGGACGGAAAGGTTGCTCTGATCACTGGCGCGGCCAGCGGCATGGGTGCCGCCGAGGCGCGGCTGTTTGCCAACGAGGGCGCCAAGGTGGTCCTGGCCGACATCCAGGACGAGCTGGGCCGCAAGGTGACGCGCGTGATTGAGGACACAGGCCGCACCGCGACCTACATGCACCTCAACGTGGCCAGCGAGGACGAATGGCGGAAGGTCATCGCCGCCACGGTCAAGCTGTACGGCAAGCTGAACGTGCTGGTGAACAACGCCGGCATCGGCGGCGCGCTCGTGCGCCTTCACGAGTACCCCACGCAGGATTGGGACAGGGTCATGGCGGTCAACGCCACCGGCACGTTTCTCGGCACCAAGCACGCCATCCCGGAGATGCGGAAGGCGGGCGGCGGCTCGATCATCAACGTATCGTCCATCTACGGGCTTGTGGGATCAGCCATGGAGGCGGCCTATCCCGCCTCGAAGGGTGCCGTCCGCATCTTCACCAAGGCCGCCGCCATCCAGTACGCCAAGGAGAACATCCGCGTCAACTCCCTCCACCCCGGCTTCATAGACACGCCCCAGGCCGCGGTTCTCGTCCACGACCCCGTGGAGCGCAAGAAGCTGATCGAGAGGACGCCCCTGGGCCGCATCGCCATGCCCGAGGACATCGCCCCGGGGGCCTTGTTCCTTGCCTCTGATGAGTCAAGCTACATCACCGGCGCCGAACTGGTCATGGACGGCGGTATCACCGCCCAGTGAGGCATGGACTGTTTGCAGATGTGTGAGCGGATATAATGAGCGGGTTCTGGGCGAAGCCCGCAAAGGGCAAGGCGCCCGCTGAAGGAGAGAGCAGATGGCGAATAACAACGCCTTGAACAGAGAGCGCGAGGCCTATACCAAGAAGCACGCCAAGTCCAAGACGATGCAGGCCGAGGCGGCCAAGTACCTGCCCGGCGGCAGCTCGCGCGGCACCGCCTATTTCGACCCGTACCCCTTCTTCGTTGACCACGCCGAGGGCCACTACGTCTATGACGTGGACGGTAACCGCTATCTCGACTTCATGATCAACGCGACGACCTACATCGTCGGTCACGCCAATCCCAAAGTCGTGAAGGCGGTGACCGACCAGGCGCCCAAGGGGCTGAGCTACAGCGCCCCGACGGATGTGCAGGTGCGCCTGGCGAAGCTGCTCGTCGAGCGGGTGCCGTCGGTAGAAAAGATCCGGTTCACCAACTCGGGCACCGAGGGGACGATGAACGCCATCCGGATGGCCCGGGCGTTCACAGGCAAACCCAAGTACGCCAAGTTTGAGGGCGGCTACCACGGCAACTCCGAAGAGGTCTCCATCAGTGTCAGCCCTCCCCTCAGCAAGCTCGACCCCAACGGCTACAACCCCGTCCCTGAATGGCCGGGACAGCCTCCCGGCGTGACCAACGACGTCGTCATCATGCCGTACAACAACCTGGAGGCGTGCGAGGACATCCTCCGCCGTCATCAGCACGAGGTCGGCTGCGTCATCATGGAGGCGGTTCTGTCCAATATCGGCTACGTGCCGGGCAAGCCGGAGTTCCTCCAAGGGATGCGCGACCTCACCAAAGAACTGGGCATGGTGCTCATCTTCGACGAGGTGCAGACCTTGCGGCTGGCGCCGGGCGGCGCGCAGGAGATGTTCGGGGTCATCCCCGACGTGACCTGCTTCGGCAAGATCATCGGCGGCGGGCTGCCGGTAGGCGCGTGGGGCGGGCGCGACGACCTCATGGCCCTGTACGACAACCAGAAGGGCGCGACCATCTCGCATCCGGGCACCTTCAACGCCAACCCCATGACGATGGCGGCGGGCGAGGCAACGATGACCCAGCTCACGCCGCCCGTCTATAAGCGGCTGAACGCGCTGGGCGACTCGCTGCGCGCGAAGCTGCGCGCGACCTTCGACGAGTTGGACGTGCCGGCGCAGGTGACGGGCGTCGGGTCGCTGTTCGGCATCCACTTCAACGAGCACGAAATCACCGACTACCGCTCGTACCTGAAGGGCGACAAGGCGAAGCTGAACGCCTTCTATGTGGGTATGATGAACGAGGGCATCCTGATGTTCGCCAAAGGCATCGGCGCGCTCAACATCAACACCACCGAGAAGGAGATAGACCAGTTCGTGACCGCCGCTCGCAAGGTCGTTCAGCGCATCCGCTGACCTTCAACCTCTAACGAGATCTTCGAAAGGCCCCCTACTTCGCTTCTTCCGCTGGAGGGCGGGGTAGGGGGTTCCGTTTACAGCTGATTGCACCCGGAGGGGGATTGAGGAGTCCCGAGTGAACTGGATCGCCCTTGCGTTGATTGCCGCGGCCATGGGTGGCGCCGGCAACGTCGTTGAAAAGCAACTAGCGTCGCGCTACCTGCCCAGCGCATCGGCGCTGATGGGGTGGCTGGGCCTGACCCTGCTCGGCTATGGCGTAATCTTCGCTTTCATCTACCCGTTCGCGCCGGGCACGTCGGTCAGCCACATCGCCGCTATCTTCGTTGCGGGCGCCCTGTACGGCGTCTCGCTGAGCATCCTGTACCGCGTGCTGAAAAAGGCTGAGGCATCTCGCGCCTTTCCCGTTTACAACGCCGCGCCGGTGTTCGTGGCGATCCTGTCGGTCTTTGTCCTTGGCAACCCCCTCAGCGCATGGCAGTGGGTGGCGGTGCTTGTAACCGTTCTTGGTGCGGTAGTCATATCGGCGGAGCGGGGTTCGGGGGTATTGGGCTTCAGCCTGAACAGCAACTTCTTCGTACTGCTCCTCGCAGCTGCAATCGTCGGCGGGGCCCATGTGCTCACGAGCTATGCGATGGACGAGATGGAACCGATGACCGCCTTCTGGGCGATGCGGCTCGGCTGCTTTGCGCTGGTGCTGGTGAATTGGCGGAAGGACACGGCGGGACAGATCCTCGAATCTGCGCGGAAGCCTGTCGTGCTGCTGTTGGTCCTGGTGTTCGAGGCCGGCCTGATGCCTCTGGCCCATGTCTTCATGATGCGCGCCTTCGCCACCGGCCCCGTCGCGCTGGTGTCCACGCTGTTCTCGTCCGTGCCGATCTGGGTGCTCCTGATCAGCACCCTGCTCAGCTCCTCGTGGTTCAAGGTCATGGACGAACCTGTGCAGAAACGCGCCTTGGCCCTCAAAGTCGTGGCCATTGCCATGGTCGTGGGTGGTGTGGCGCTGATAACCCTGCTGTAGGGCGCAGCCTTTCGCATCGAACCGCGATGCCCCTCCAGTTAGCCGATTCTAACCGTGAGCACGCCGATGGATGGCGTGCCATAGGCAGGAATCCTTAGTGAACTGAGTCACCCTTTCGCTGTTCGCAGCCGTTCTGACCGGCCTGGGCAACGTCGCCGAGAAGCAGATGGCTACCCGCTATCAGCTCAGTGCGCCGGTCATGATGGGCTGGTTGGGCGTGAACCTGGTGCTCTTCGGGATCCCGTTCGCGTTCATCGCCCCTTTTCCAGCCGGGCACGCCTGCTAGCCACATGGCCGCCATCTTCGGAGGTGGCGCTTCGTTCGGTATCGCTCTGAGCATCCTCTACCGCGTGCTGCGGAAGGCGGAGGCCTCGCGCGCTATCCCCGTCTTCAACACGGCGCCCGTGTTCGTGGCGCTCATCGCGGTGTTCGTCCTGGGTGATCATCGCAGTGCATGGGAGTGGTTGGCCATCCTTGCGGCGGTGCTGGGGGCTGTGGTCATCTCGGCGGAGCGCGGCCCCGGCGTCTTGGGCTTCAGCCTTGGCGTGACCTTCTTCGCGCTCCTGGTCGCCGCGGGCTTCGCCGGACTCGCCCACGTGTTGACCGGCTACGCGCTGGAGCGGGTCGAGCCGATGACCGGCTTCTGGGCGATGCGCATGGGCTATCTCGTCTTCGTGGCGCTCAACTGGCGCAAGGAGACGACACGGCAGATGCTTGCCTCAGCCCGCAAACCTGTCGTGGTCGCGTTGGCCCTGGGCGCCGAGGCGGGGATCCTGCCGCTGGGACACATCCTGATGCTTCGCGCCTTCGACACTGGTCCCGCCGCCCTGGTCGCCACGCTTGTCTCCACGGTGCCGGCGTGGGTGTTCCTGGTGAGCACGCTGCTCAGCACGCCGAAGCTCAAGCTCATGAACGAGCCTCTGCAGACGCGTGCCCTGGCCGTCAAGCTTGTCGCCATCGGCATGGTGGTGGGCGGCATCGCCGTCATCGCCCTGCTGTAGCCGGCTACCGCCCGGAGCCTGCGTCGCCCTTCGTCGCCAGCCGCGCCTCGTACTTCGCCATGGCATCGCGCAGCGCCGCCCCGAGGTCAGTCCCTGTGGCGTTGGCGAGGCAGACGAGGGAGTAGAGGACATCACCCATTTCGGAGCCCCAGGCACCGGTGACCCGGAA